>NZ_JAVSKH010000001.1:1055000-1057500 GCF_032025805.1 Stenotrophomonas maltophilia group sp. msm1 | reverse complement strand
CCTCTCGTAGTTCTTGTGACGTAGCGTGCACTTGGATGCTCTTACGACGCTGTCGTAAAGCCAAGGCAACTTGAGGTTATATGGTCAAGCCGCACGGATCATTAGTATCAGTTAGCTCAATACATTGCTGTACTTACACACCTGACCTATCAACCACGTAGTCTACATGGTTCCTTCAGGGGGCTTGTGCCCCGGGAGATCTCATCTTGAGGCGCGCTTCCCGCTTAGATGCTTTCAGCGGTTATCGCTTCCGAACATAGCTACCCGGCAATGCCACTGGCGTGACAACCGGAACACCAGAGGTTCGTCCACTCCGGTCCTCTCGTACTAGGAGCAGCCCCTCTCAAATCTCCAACGCCCATGGCAGATAGGGACCGAACTGTCTCACGACGTTCTGAACCCAGCTCGCGTACCACTTTAAATGGAACAGCCATACCCTTGGGACCGACTACAGCCCCAGGATGTGATGAGCCGACATCGAGGTGCCAAACACCGCCGTCGATATGAACTCTTGGGCGGTATCAGCCTGTTATCCCCGGAGTACCTTTTATCCGTTGAGCGATGGCCCTTCCATACAGAACCACCGGATCACTAAGTCCTAGTTTCCTACCTGCTTGATCCGTCGATCTTGCAGTCAAGCACGCTTATGCCTTTGCACACAGTGCGCGATGTCCGACCGCGCTGAGCGTACCTTCGAGCTCCTCCGTTACTCTTTAGGAGGAGACCGCCCCAGTCAAACTACCCACCATACACGGTCCCCGACCCAGATAATGGGCCCAGGTTAGAACGTCAAGCACGACAGGGTGGTATTTCAAGGATGGCTCCACTGCAGCTGGCGCCACAGTTTCATAGCCTCCCACCTATCCTACACAGACGAACTCAACGTTCAGTGTAAAGCTATAGTAAAGGTTCACGGGGTCTTTCCGTCTTGCCACGGGAACGCTGCATCTTCACAGCGATTTCAATTTCACTGAGTCTCGGGTGGAGACAGCGCCGCTGTCGTTACGCCATTCGTGCAGGTCGGAACTTACCCGACAAGGAATTTCGCTACCTTAGGACCGTTATAGTTACGGCCGCCGTTTACTGGGGCTTCGATCAAGAGCTTCGCCTTGCGGCTGACCCCATCAATTAACCTTCCAGCACCGGGCAGGCGTCACACCCTATACGTCCACTTTCGTGTTTGCAGAGTGCTGTGTTTTTGATAAACAGTCGCAGCGGCCTGGTTACTGCGACCCTCTTCAGCTATAGCTCGCACGAGCCAAAAAGGGTGCACCTTCTCCCGAAGTTACGGTGCCATGTTGCCTAGTTCCTTCACCCGAGTTCTCTCAAGCGCCTGAGAATTCTCATCCTACCCACCTGTGTCGGTTTACGGTACGGTCTGCGTAAGCTGAAGCTTAGGAGCTTTTCCTGGAAGCGTGGTATCAGTGACTTCGCCATAAAGGCTCGTCTCGGTGCTCGGTCTTAGAGGATCCCGGATTTGCCAAAGATCCAAACCTACCGCCTTTCCCCAGGACAACCAACGCCTGGTACACCTAACCTTCTCCGTCCCTCCATCGCACTTACGCGAGGTGCAGGAATATTAACCTGCTTCCCATCGACTACGACTTTCGTCCTCGCCTTAGGGGCCGACTCACCCTGCGCCGATTAACGTTGCGCAAGGAAACCTTGGGCTTTCGGCGTGCGGGTTTTTCACCCGCATTATCGTTACTCATGTCAGCATTCGCACTTCCGATACCTCCAGCAGACTTCTCAATCCACCTTCAACGGCTTACGGAACGCTCCTCTACCGCGCATACAAAGTATGCACCCCAAGCTTCGGTTCTGTGCTTAGCCCCGTTAAATCTTCCCCGCAGACCGACTCGACCAGTGAGCTATTACGCTTTCTTTAAAGGGTGGCTGCTTCTAAGCCAACCTCCTGGCTGTCTGTGCCTTTCCACATGGTTTTCCACTTAGCACAAAATTTGGGACCTTAGCTGTGGGTCTGGGTTGTTTCCCTTTTCACGACGGACGTTAGCACCCGCCGTGTGTCTCCCATACAGTCCGTCTCGGTATTCGGAGTTTGCAATGGTTTGGTAAGTCGCGATGACCCCTAGCCATAACAGTGCTCTACCCCCGAGAGGATACATATGAGGCGCTACCTAAATAGCTTTCGAGGAGAACCAGCTATCTCCGGGTTCGATTAGCTTTTCACTCCTAATCACACCTCATCCCCTACCTTTGCAACGGGAGTGGGTTCGGGCCTCCAGTGCGTGTTACCGCACCTTCACCCTGGGCATGACTAGATCACCCGGTTTCGGGTCTACTGCCCGCGACTATGCGCCCTTATCAGACTCGGTTTCCCTTCGCCTCCCCTATACGGTTAAGCTTGCCACGAACAGTAAGTCGCTGACCCATTATACAAAAGGTACGCAGTCACTCCTTGCGGAGCTCCCTACTGCTTCGCACACGGTTTCAGGTTCTATTTCACTCCCCTCTCCGGGGTTCTTTTCGCCTTTCCCTC
>NZ_JAVSKH010000001.1:630000-1052500 GCF_032025805.1 Stenotrophomonas maltophilia group sp. msm1 | reverse complement strand
AGATCAAAATTTAAAGCTGCAGATGATTGATGCTGGCAACGTATCGCTTGCTTTAAAACAATTAATAGTTGCTTGATCAAACGTCTGCAAGATGGACAATCATCCTTCCTGCAGGCGCCTTCACAAGATACCTGCGCATACTTTCAAAGATCCGGGGAAGTGGCCTCAGCGCCGTTCCCGTGTGCTGCGAAGTTTCCTTCGTAGCGAGCCGCCCATTATGCCAGACTTTTTCAGTCCGTCAACACCTTCGTTCGATCATCTCGTTCGGCGGTGGTGGGCGCCCTGTTGTCGCTGAAGCCCCTTGGTGGCGACCCCTGCGACGGGGGAGGAGAAGTATGTCCCCATTCCCATCATTTGTGAAGGGGGTGTGGCGATTTTTTTCACCGGATGTTGCATCTGTTCATGCGCCGCGCTGCGGTAGGAACCCGTGAAGAGCAGCCGAGCGTGGGCTTGGCTCTACAAGAGCATAAGGAAGGGCCGGCTGGCGCCGGCCCTTCCTTGATGTCAGCCAGCGATCAGGCGTACGCGGGCGAAGGTGCGCTTGCCTACCTGCAGCAGGCCTTCGAAGCCCGGCTGCAGCACCTGCTGGCCGTCTTCGACCACTTCGCCATCCACCTTCACCGCACGCTCCTTGAGCTTGCGGTTCGCTTCGGAGTTGCTCGGAGTCAGGCCGGCCGCGGTCAGCAACGCGGCGATGCGCAGGCCCTCGGCCGGAATCGCCACCTCCTGCAGCGGCAGCTGGGTGATGTCGCCCTGCCCGGTCACCGCCGCTTCCCAACCGGCGATCGCCTGTTCGGCCGCCGCGGCGTCATGGAAGCGGGTGGCCAGTTCACGCGCCAGGCGCAGCTTGACCACGCGCGGGTTCAGGCCGCCATTGGCCACCTGCTCGCGCAGCTGCACGGCCTCGGCCTGGCCGATGTCGAAGGACAGCAGCTCGATCCAGCGCCACATCAGGGTGTCGTCCACCTTCATTGTCTTGGTGACGATGTCGATGGCCGGCTCGCTGATGCCAATGTAGTTGCCCAGCGACTTGGACATCTTGTTGACGCCGTCCAGGCCTTCCAGCAGCGGCATGGTCAGCACCACCTGCGGCTTCTGGCCGTGGTGTTCCTGCAGGCCACGGCCCATCAGCAGGTTGAACTTCTGGTCGGTGCCGCCGAGTTCGACGTCGGCCTCCAGGGCCACCGAGTCGTAGCCCTGCACCAGTGGGTACAGGAACTCATGGATGGCGATGGACTGCTGGGCGGCATAGCGCTTGGCGAAATCGTCGCGCTCGAGCATGCGCGCCACGGTGTGCTGGCCGGCCAGACGGATCATGTCGGCCGCGCCCATCTTGCCGAACCACTCCGAGTTGAAGCGGACTTCGGTACGGCTGCGGTCCAGCACCTTGAAGACCTGCTCCTCGTAGGTGCGGGCGTTGGCCAGCACATCGTCGCGGCTGAGCGGCTTGCGGGTCAGGCTCTTGCCGGAAGGGTCGCCGATCATGCCGGTGAAGTCGCCGATCAGGAAAATGACCTGGTGGCCGAGGTCCTGGAACTGGCGCATCTTGTTCAGCAGCACCGTATGGCCAAGGTGCAGGTCGGGGGCGGTGGGGTCGAAGCCGGCCTTGATCCGTAGCGGGCGGCCTTCCTGCAGGCGCGCACGCAGATCCTCGAGCTTGAGGATCTCGTCGGCACCGCGGCCGATCAGGGCAAGGGCTTCTTCAATCGAGGACACGTGACTACTCCCGGCAACGCCGATTCTTGTGTGGGGTGTTAAAGCAAAGTTAACCCGATTGGCTTCACAAAAGCCAATGGGCACAAGGGTTTGACGCGCTTTTATCAGGTGTCTATGGTAACCGGCGATCAGGCCCGCGCTCCCGGGCTGCAAGGAAAGAACCGCCGATGCACAACTCCGAACAAGGGCGCGCACGCAAGCAGCGCTTCCAGGAACGCCTCCACGTCCTGCACGACAACGCCCTGCATCGGAAGCTCAGGCAACACCTTCCCGCGGCCTTCAATGAGCGCTGGACCCGCCGCCACTGGGTGCATGCCAGCCTGTTTGCCACCATCGGCGCCCTGGTGGCGACGATCGTGCCGGGCTTCTCGCACACCATCGACGCCCCCTTTGCCGACAGCCATACCAGCCTGGCACTGCCGTTGCCGCCGCTGACCATGGCCCGCCAGCAGCAGGTGCCGGGCGACAGCTGGCAGGTGCTGCGCGTGCAGCGTGGCCAGACCCTGAGCGACCTGTTCGACAAGGCCGGCATTCCGGCCACCACCCTGCACCGGGTACTGGACCACCCGGGGGCGCGCGAGGCGCTGACCAAGCTGCGCCCCGGTGCCGAGATAGCCTTCGACATGCCGCTGTCCGGCGACCTGCGCAGCATCCGTTTCGACCGCGATGCCGATAACCGGGTGGAACTGAGCCTGGTTGGCGATGACATCAAGGAGAAGGTGACCCGACGCGAGACCTCCACGCGCACCGTGGTCACCAGCGGTGAGATCACCAGTTCGCTGTATGCCGCGGCCCGGCGGGCCGGGCTGTCGCCCTCGGCGATCGCGACGATGACCGACGAGATCTTCAAGTACGACATCGACTTCTCCAAGGACCTGCAGCCGGGCGACCGCTTCAGCGTGGTGATGGATGAAACCTGGCGCGAAGGCGAGAAGGTGGACACCAGCAAGATCCTGGCGGCGACCTTCACCACCGGCGGCAAGACCTATTCCGGCTTCCGTTTCGACCGCAACGGCAAGGCCGAGTACTACGACATCAACGGCCGTTCGTTGAAGAAGAGCTTCATCCGCATGCCGATTCCGTTCGCGCGGCTGAGCTCGACCTTCGGCGCGCGCAAGCACCCGGTGCTGGGCAAGATGCGCATGCACAAGGGGGTGGACTACGCCGCGCGCACCGGCACCCCGATCATGGCCGCCGGCGACGCCCGCGTGCAGTTCGCCGGCGTGCAGCGCGGCTATGGCAACGTGGTGATCCTCGATCACGGCCGCGGCCATACCACCCTGTACGGGCACATGTCGCGCTTTGCGAACATCAAGACCGGCCAGCGCGTGGCCCAGGGCACGGTGATCGGCTACGTCGGCTCGACCGGCATGGCCACCGGCCCGCACCTGCACTACGAATTCCGCGTCAACGGCGAGCACCGCAACCCGCTGACCGTGACCATGCCGCCGCCGGAGCCGCTGAAGGGCGCCGAGCTGGTCGCCTTCCGCGCGCAGACCGCGCCGGCGATGGCCCGCATCCAGGGCATGGAGAAGCTGATCTACGCCGATGCCAGCCCGGCACCGACCAGCCGCGACGAGGCCGCCACCGAGGTTGCCAGCGCCAAGGACAAGCAGGCAACCGGCCGCAAGCGCGGCTGAGCCCCTTCGTTGACGAAGAAGGACGCGGCAGCACAAGCTTGCCGCGTCCTTTTTTTATGCCTGCCATGAACACACCTGCCGACGCTGACGCTCCCCTGTACCTTGGCCTGATGTCGGGCACCAGCGCCGACGGCATCGATGCCGCGCTGGTGCAGTTTCCCGCCGACGGTGGCTGCCGCTTCGTGCACGGGTTGACCGCCCGCTGGGAGCCGGTGCTGCGTGCGCGGCTGGTGGCGCTGGGTGAAGGCGGCCCGCTGGACTCGCTGGAGGAGCTCGGCGAGCTGGATGCGCGCATCGCGATCAACTTCGCCGAGTCGGCCAACCAGCTGCTGGCCGAAGCCGGCGTGGACCGCAGCCAGGTGCGCGCGATCGGCTCGCACGGCCAGACCGTGCGCCACCGCCCGCTGGCCGATCCGGCGTTCACCGTGCAGCTGGGCGACGGCAACCGCATCGCCGAGCTGACCGGAATCACCACGGTGTCCGACTTCCGCCGCCGCGACCTGGCAGCCGGTGGCCATGGCGCACCGCTGATGCCGGCCTTCCACCTGGGCATGCTGGGCACCGCCGATGAGGACCGCGCGGTGCTCAACCTGGGCGGCATCGCCAACCTGACCCTGATCCCGCGCGAAGGTGCGGTGCGTGGCTTCGATACCGGCCCGGCCAACGCGTTGATGGATGCCTGGTGCCAGCGCCATACCGGCCGCACCTTTGATGCCGACGGCGCCTACGCCGCCAGCGGCGCGGTGGACGAGGGCCTGCTTGCCGGCTGGCGTTCGGACCCGTGGTTCGCGCTGCCGCCGCCGAAGAGCACCGGGCGCGAGCAGTTCCACCTGACCTGGGCCGAGGCGCACATGGGGGAAGGCCAGTACGCCGCCGCCGATGTGCAGGCCACCCTGCTGGAGCTGACCGTGGCAACCGTGGCCGATGCGCTGCTGACGCAGCAGCCGCAGACCCGGCGCCTGCTGGTCTGTGGCGGCGGGGTACGCAACCGGCAGCTGATGACGCGCCTGGCGGCGCGGCTGCCGGGAGTGCAGGTGGAGTCCAGCGCGGTACACGGGCTGGACCCGGAATACGTGGAGGCGATGGGTTTTGCGTGGCTGGCGCAGCGGACCATGGAGGGACTGGCCGGCAACCTGCCGAGCGTGACCGGGGCCAAAGGGCCGCGGATCCTGGGGGCGATCCACCTGGCGTGAGGTGGCGCCATATACGCATGGCGTGGATCTACCGGGCAGCCGCGCGTGGGCTCGGCTCTACAGCATTGCGGCGCGGCCGCTAATCGAAGCCCTGCCCTGCCGGCAGGGCCTGCAGGGCGGCGATGGCGTCGGAGAGTGCGTCCACTTCGGGATCGCCGAAGCCGGAGCGGACCTCCAGTTCACTGCTGAACAGGCCCTGCTCCAGCAAGGCGGCGCAGGTCTGTTCGTGAGTCCAGCCGCGGGCGACCGCGACGCGTTTGATGCGTTCCAGCAGCAGCGGGTCCAGGTCCCGCAGCACAACGTCGGCCATGCTCGCTTCCCCGTTCGCAAGGCACCGCCCCCTCGGCGCGTCGGGGCGATGATCCCGCAGACCGGACGGGCAGGCAATCAGGTCGAGCTGGCGGCCTGGCGACGACGCTGCTGCAGGATCAGCAGGGCGCACAGGATCACCACCGGGATCGCCACCAACGCGGTACCGACGAAGAACAGCGCGTAGCCTTCCAGCAGCGTCCGGCCTTGTGCGAGCGCCTGTACCGACCACCCCGAGAGTCCCTTGAGCGCCTTGCCGGGCATCGCGTAGAACGAACTCAGCAGCGCGTACTGGGTTGCCGTGTATCCGATGCTGGTCAGGCTCGACATATAGGCGATCAGCGCCGTACCGGCGAAACCGCTGGCGAAGTTGTCGATGGCCATGGCCACGGCGAAATGGGTTGTGTCCGGGCCGGAATAGGCCAGCCAGGCAAACGCCAGGTTGGAGGCCGGCCCCAGCACGGCGCCCACCATCAGCGCCGCCAGCACGCCCCAGCGCACCGAAACCAGGCCCGCCGCAGCAATGCCGACGAAGGTCGCGACCAGGCCCACCGAGCCACGCACGGCGCCCACGGTGTCCTCGTCCAGGCCGAGATCGACATAGAAGGGGTTGGCCATCGGCCCCATGACGAAGTCGGCCATGCGATAGATGCTGATGGCCACCAGGATCAGGATCGCGCCGCTGCGGTGTTCGCGGACGAAGGCGATGAACGGCCCGGCCACGGCGTCGAACAGACCGCGTGGCGTCCACAGCGAGGTCGCCTGTGCCTGCACGGCAGCCACTTCCCGCGCGGGCTCGCGGGCCATGAGCACGGCCGCCACGCCAAGCGCCATCAGCACGGCCATGATCTCGTAGGAGACCTGCCAGCCGACACGGGCCGCGATGATCAGGATCAGCGCATCGGTGACCAGCAAGGCAGTGCGGTAGCCCAGCGCCGAGGATGAGGTCAGCAGGCCGAGCTGCTCGCTGTTGTCAGCGCTTTCGATGCGCCAGGCATCGATGACGATGTCCTGGGTGGCCGAAGCAAACGCCACGATCACGGCCATCACGCCGAATACGACGATGTGCTGCCAGTCGACACCCAGGAACTGGATCTGGCCGCCCTTGGGCTGGACCAGTGCCATGCCGACCAGCCCCACCACCACGACCAGCTGCGACAGCAGCATCCAGCCGCGGCGGCGGCCGAAACGACCGAACAGAGGCACGTCGGTCTTGTCGACGATCGGCGCCCACAGGAACTTCATGGTGTAGGCCAGCCCGACCCATGACAGGAAACCGATCGTGCTCAGCTCGATGCCTTCCTTGCGCATCCAGAAGCCGAGCGTGTTGCCCACCAGATAGATGGGCAGGCCCGAACTGAAACCGAGCAGCAGCATCGCCAGCACCTTGCGCTGGCTCAGGTTGGACAACACCTGCTGCCACGGTCGGCGCGGCTTGGCGGCCTCGGTCACAGGTCGTAGTCCACGGTGAACGGGGCGTGGTCGGAGAAGCGCTCGTCGCGGTAGATCGAACAGCTACGCAGTTTGTCGCGCAGGCCCGGGGTGATGAACTGGTAGTCGATACGCCAACCGACATTGTTGGCACGGGCGGCGCCGCGGTTGCTCCACCAGGTGTAATCCTCGCCGGTGGGGTTGAGCAGGCGGTAGGCATCGGCCCAGCCACGGCCGGCGGCGACATCGGTGGCCTGGCCATGGTCGGCGCACAGGGCGTTGAGCCAGTCGCGCTCCTCCGGCAGGCAGCCGGAATTCTTCTGGTTGGACTTCCAGTTCTTGATGTCCAGCGCCGAACGCACGATGTTCCAGTCGCCGCACAGCACGTAGTCGCGGCCGCTGCGCGCCCACTCCTCCAGGATCGGCCGCAGCCATTCCATCACTTCGAACTTGAAGCCCTGGCGCAGGTCGCCCGAGCTGCCGGACGGGATGTAGAAGGAGACCACGCTGAGGTTGCCGTAGCGTGCCTCGATATAGCGGCCTTCGTCGTCGAACGGGGCCCAGCCCAGCGAGGTGATGACCTGGTCCGGTTCGCGCTTGCTGTAGATCGCCACGCCGCTGTAGCCCTTCTTGGTGATGGCATCGCGATAGAAGCAGTGGTGCCCATCCGGACGGAACATCGGGTCGGTCAGCTGGTCTTCCTGGGCCTTGGTCTCCTGGATGCACAGGACGTCGGCGTCCTGGGCACGGAACCAGTCGAGGAAGCCCTTGGTCGCGGCGGAACGGATGCCATTGGCGTTGAAACTGATGATGCGCATGCAAGGGACCTACGACAGGAAACCGGGCAAGCATACCGGTTGCCCACGGGGCTGCGCAGTCTGCCCGGCCAGGCCGCGACGCCCTTCACACGGGTCCGGACGAGCGCGAAACGCCCAGCTGGATTAGGATTTATGCTCCAAATGAAGATGAATCGAGTTTTGATGAGCGACCACCGCCACCGTTTCCTGCAGCTGGCCCTGACCGCCGACGCCCTGCGCTTCGGCCAGTTCACCCTCAAGTCCGGCCGGCTGAGCCCCTATTTCTTCAACGCCGGTCGTTTCGACTCCGGTTCGCTGCTGTCGCAGCTTGGCGCCTGCTACGCCGATGCCATCGATGCCACCGGAATCAAGTACGACGTGGTGTTCGGCCCGGCCTACAAGGGCATCCCGCTGGCCACCGCGATGGCCTGTGAGCTGGCCCAGCGTGGCCGCGACCTGCCGCTGTCGTTCAACCGCAAGGAAGCCAAGGACCATGGCGAAGGCGGCCAGCTGATCGGCGCGGACATGAATGGCAAGCGCGTGCTGATCGTCGACGACGTGATCACCGCCGGTACCGCGATCCGCGAAGCGCTGGGCATCATTCGCGCTGCCGGTGGCACCCCGGCCGGCATCGTGGTGGCGCTTGACCGCCAGGAGATCGCTTCGGAAACCGATCGCCGTTCGGCGGCGCAGTCGGTGGCCGAGGAGGCCGGCATTCCGGTGATCGCCGTGGCATCGCTGGCCGATCTGCTTGATTTCGCCTCCGGCAACCCGGAACTTGTGGGCTACCGGCAGCCGCTGGAAGCCTACCGGGCCCAGTACGGCGTCCGTTCGATCCGCTGACCGACCAGGGGAAAGGTCATGTCCCGAGTTCCTGCTGTTCTCTTTGCCGGCCTGCTGCTGGCCATGCCGTTCACGCTGCCGGCGCAGTCGCGGGGTGGCGACAAGGTGGAGAAGAAGCTGTACTGCTGGAACGAGGGCAAGGAGCGGATCTGCAGTGATTCGCTGCCGGCCGATGCGGTCAATCACGCCCGCGAAGAGTTCAACGCGAAGAGCGGCCTGCGCAATGCGCAGGTCCAGCGCGCGTTGACCGACGAAGAGCGTGCCGCCGCCAGCACGGTGGCCGCGCAGCAGCAGCTGGACCTGATGGCTGCGCAGACCCGCCAGCGCACCGAGCAGGCGATGCTGACCACCTATGGCAGCGAGGACGACCTGCGCCGGGTGTTCGCCGAACGCCAGGAAGTGCTGGACAACAACCTGAAGACAGCCGAGTACAACGTCACCAGCCTGCGCGAATCGCTGGTGGCGCTGCTGTCGGCCGCCGGTGACCGCGAACTGGCCGGTGGCAAGGTGGCCGACAAGCAGGCCGAGGCGATCCGCCAGCGGCATGTACAACTGCAGTCGCAGCAGCGCCTGCAGGCCGGGTTCCTGCAGCAGCAGCAGGCGTTGAAGGCCGAAATTGAAAGCACCCTGCAGCGCTATCGCGAGCTGAAGGGCGTGGCACCGGCGAGCCAGGCCCCGTGATTCGCTTGTAGAGCCGAGCCCATGCTCGGCTCCGCGTGACCTTGGGAAAGAGCAGCCGAGCATGGGCTCGGCTCTACAGTAGTCGGCGCCTGGTTACGGGTTGGCCCACGGAATTTATGCACTCTTTACGCGTCGGCCCGGTCCGGCGCGTAGTGCGTTTATGGGCGGCAGGACGACGATGACGACCTGAGGTGGAGGGGTTCCACCAGGACGCTATTGCAATGTCCCCCTGGCTGTCGTTGTTGTGTGGCGTGCTGGTGCTGGTCGCCGCCGCCTATCTTCTTTATGTCGTGCTGCGGCCCGAGTCGTTCTGAGCGGAGCCGGCCATGACTGAGATGCTTGTGATTATTGCCGCCAGCCTGCTGCTGGCGTGGCCGCTGGGCCTGTACCTGGCCCGCGTGATGCGTGGCACGCCGATGAAGGTGGACGTGCTGTTCCACTGGATCGAGAAGCCGCTGTATCGGATGTTCGGTGTTGATCCGGTACGTTCGATGTCCTGGCGCGGCTACGTGCTGGCCTTCGTGCTGAGCAACGTGGTGGTCGCGGTACTGACCCAGGCGGTGTTCATGACCCAGGCCTGGCTGCCGCTGAATCCGGACCAGATCCCGAACATGCGCTGGGACACCGCACTGCATACGATGATCTCGTTCCTGACCAACACCAACCAGCAGCACTATTCTGGCCAGGCGCAGCTGTCTTACCTCTCGCAGATGACCGGCATCACCGGCCTGCAGGTGGTGACGCCGATGATGGGCCTGGCGCTGGCGGTGGCCACGCTGCGCGCGTTGTTCTCGCGCGCGCCGCAGGCTGCGGCGGCCACCGGTGCCGGCGACGACCGCCAAGTGGCGGTGGGCAACTACTATGTGGATGTGGTGCGCCTGTGCGTGCGCTTCCTGTTGCCGCTGTGCCTGGTGTGGACGCTGCTGCTGACCAGCCAGGGCGTGCCCTCGACGATGGCCGGTGGCCCGCAGGCCTCGCCGATCGATGCCAGCGCCGGCATGGCCCAGCAGAAACTGCCGCTGGGCCCGGTGGCAGCGATGGTCGCGGCAAAGCAGCTTGGCGCCAACGGTGGCGGCTGGTACGGCCCGAACAGCAGCTTCCCGCTGGAGAACCCCACCCCGCTGTCGAACGCGCTGGAGATCGTTGGCATCCTGCTGGTGCCGATGGCGGTGATCTTCATGATCGGTGCGTTCACCGGCCGGCGCCGGTTCGGCGCTCTGGTGTTCAGCTGCATGCTGGGCATGTCGCTGCTGTCCACCGGCGCGATGATGTGGAGTGAAGGGCACAGTGCCAGCGCCGCCACGCCGCTGCTGATGGAAGGCAAGGAGGTGCGCTTCGGCGCCGACGGCACGGCGCTGTGGGCCGCGGTGACCACCCAGGTTTCCAACGGCTCGGTCAACGGCATGCATGACTCGCTGGCGCCGCTGAGTGGCGGCATTGCGATGGTCAACATGCTGGTCAGCGCGATCTGGGGCGGCATCGGCTGTGGCCTGCAGCAGTTCATCGTGTACCTGCTGCTTGGCGTGTTCCTGGCCGGGTTGATGACCGGGCGTACGCCGGAACTGTTCGGCCGCAAGCTGGAAACGCCACAGGTACGCCTGCTGGCCCTGCTGGTGTTGCTGCAGCCGATCACCCTTCTCGTGTTCACCGCGATCACCCTGGCCGTGCCCGGGCTGGCCGGTACCTCCAACCCTGGCTTCCATGGCATCAGCCAGGTGTTCTACGAGTACGTCTCGGCCTACGCCAACAACGGCTCGGGTTTCGAGGGGCTGGGCGACGCCACGCTGTGGTGGAACCTGAGCTGCTCGCTGGTGCTGCTGCTGGGCCGCTTCCCGCTGCTGATCATCCCGCTGGTGGTGGCCGCACAGCTGGCCGCCAAGCGCCAAGCGCCGGAGTCTGCCGGCAGCCTGCAGATCGAAACCCCGACCTTCGCCCTGACCCTGGTCTCGGTGATCGTCATCATGACCGTGCTGCAGTTCATGCCGGCGCTGGTACTCGGCCCGATCGCCGACCACCTCAGCCTGGGACTGCACTGAGGACACCCCGATGAGTACCCACGCAAGTTCCACCCGTAGTTCCCTTGCCCCGCGCCCTGCGCTGCTTGATGGCGCCGGCCTGCGCCGTGCGTTGATCGAGGCGGTGCGCAAGCTGTCGCCGATGCACCTGGTGCGCAGCCCGGTGATGGCGGTGGTGATGGCCGGTACGATCGTTGCCGCGATCGTCACCCTGACCGGCAATGCGCCGCTGGGCTTTGGCCTGGCGGTGACCGCGATCCTGCTGGTGACCGTGCTGTTCGGCAACTTCGCCGAAGCGGTGGCCGAAGCACGTGGCCGTGGCCAGGCCGCATCGCTGCGCCGCGCGCGCCAGGACCTGGTGGCGCGCCGCCTGGCCGCACCGCAGCCGGGGGCTGCGGAAACCCAGGTACCTGCCGCCGAGCTGCGCCCGGGCGACCATGTGATCGTCAGTGCCGGTGAGCTGGTGCCGGCCGATGGCGAGATCGTGCAGGGCCTGGCCACCATCAACGAGGCGGCGGTGACCGGCGAGTCCGCGCCGGTGCTGCGCGAGGCCGGTACCGACCGTTCCGGCGTGATCGGCGGCACCAAGGTGCTGTCCGACCAGATCATCGTGCGGGTGACCGCCGAGCCGGGCCACAGCTTCCTGGACCGGATGATTGCCCTGGTGGAGGGTGCCAACCGGCAGAAGACGCCGAACGAGATCGCGCTGACCCTGCTGCTGGCGGCGATGACGCTGACCTTCCTGGTGGTGGTGGCGACGCTTCCGGCGATCGGCGCGGCGGTAGGCGTGCAGGTCGATCCGCTGCTGCTGATCGCGCTGCTGGTCTGCCTGATCCCGACCACCATCGGCGGGCTGCTGCCGGCCATCGGCATCGCCGGCATGAACCGTGCGTTGGCCGCCAACGTGCTGGCCAAGTCGGGCAAGGCGGTGGAAGTCGCTGGAGACGTGGATGTGCTGCTGCTGGACAAGACCGGCACCATCACCTACGGCGACCGCCAGGCCAGCCATTTCCATCCGCTGGCCGGCATCGACGCCAGCCAGCTGCGTGAAGCGGCGCTGCTGTCTTCGCTGGCCGACCCGACCCCGGAAGGCAAGTCGATCGTGCGCCTTGCGCGCGAACAGGGCTGCGCCACCGCCGAACCGGACCATGCCGACTACCTGGCCTTCACTGCCCAGACCCGGATGTCCGGCGTGGACCTGGAACATGGGCGGCAGATCCGCAAGGGTGCCGCCGATGCGATCCGTGCTCACGTGCAGGCGCTGGGTGGCAACGTGCCTGCGGAACTTGCAGGTCGCGTCGAGCAGGTGGCACGCAACGGCGCCACCCCGCTGGTGGTGGCCGAGGGGCGACACGTGCTGGGCGTGATCGAGCTGTCGGACGTGGTCAAGCACGGCATGCGCGAGAAGTTCGCGCAGCTGCGGGCGATGGGCATCCGCACGGTGATGATCACCGGTGACAACCCGCTGACCGCCGCCGCCATCGCTGCCGAGGCCGGCGTCGACGACTACATCGCCGAAGCGCGGCCGGAAGACAAGCTGGCGCGCATCCGCCAGGAGCAGGCCGGTGGCCGCCTGGTGGCGATGGTCGGCGACGGCACCAACGACGCCCCGGCGCTGGCCCAGGCCGACATCGGCCTGGCGATGAACTCCGGCACGCAGGCGGCGAAGGAGGCCGGCAACATGGTCGACCTCGATTCAGACCCGGCCAAGCTGCTGGCGGTCGTGGAAGTGGGCAAGCAGCAGCTGATCACCCGCGGTGCGCTGACCACCTTCTCGCTGGCAAATGACGTGTCCAAGTACTTCGCGATCCTGCCGGCGCTGTTTGCCGCGGCCGTTCCGACCATGGCCGCATTGAACGTGATGCAGCTGTCGAGCCCCCGCAATGCGGTGCTGGCGGCGCTGATCTTCAACGCCCTGGTGATTCCCGCACTGATCCCGCTCGCCCTGCGTGGCGTGCGCTTCCGTCCGGCCACCGCCACCGCGCTGCTGCGCCGGAACATGCTGGTGTACGGCCTCGGCGGCGTGCTGTTGCCGTTCGCGGCAATCAAGCTGATCGACCTCTTCCTTGTCCTGGTATTCGGCGCATGAACCGTTCTGCTTCCACCTCATCTTCCCTTCCGGGCGACGCCAAGGCCGAGGCCCGCGTCGCCAGCCTGCAGGATGGCGCCTGCTGGCGCCCGGCGATCGGCCTGGGCCTGGCCACCCTGCTGCTGGCCGGCGCGGTCTACGCCGGCATCGCCACCGGCTTTGCCGGGCTGGCCTACCCGACCCAGGCCGAAGGCAGCCTGCTGCGCGATGGCAGCGGCCAGGTGCGCGGCTCGGCATGGCTGTCGCAGCCGTTCACCGGTGACGGCTACTTCCAGGCGCGTCCGTCAGCGGCCAACTACGATCCGATGGCCGCGGCCGGTTCCAACCTGGCGCGCAGCAACCCGGCACTGGCCGAGCGCGTGGCCGCCAGCACGGCTGCGGTAGCCGCACGCGAAGGTGTCGCGCCGGCGCAGGTGCCTGCGGATCTGGTCACCCAGTCCGCAGGCGGCCTGGATCCGCAGCTGTCGCCGGCGGCGGCTCAGCTGCAGGTGGCACGCGTAGCGCGTGCCCGTGGCCTGCCGGTGGAGCGCGTACAAGCGCTGGTGCAGGCGCATACCGAAGGCCGCCAGTGGGGCCTGTTCGGCCAGCCGCGGGTGAACGTAGTGACGCTGAACTTCGCGCTGGACCACGCGGCCAAGGCGCCGTGATGCCGGCCGACACCGGCTGCGCGCACAATGGCGGCCATGACAGCGGCACCCATGACTGATGCGCGTACCCGCCAGGCCGATGCCCTGGTCGAAGGCCTGCAACGCGAAGCCGGCGGCAAGCTGACCGTGTTCCTCGGCGCGGCGCCGGGCGTGGGCAAGACCTACACCATGCTGACCCGCGCGCAGGAACAGCTGCGCCGCGGCGTTGACCTGGTGGTCGGGCTGGTGGAAACCCACGGCCGCGCCGATACCCAGGCGCTGCTGGAGGGCCTGCCGCAGCTGTCGCTGAAAGCGGTGGCCTACCACGGCCACACCCTGCAGGAGATGGACCTGGATGCCGTGCTCGCGCGGCACCCAGCGCTGGTACTGGTGGATGAACTGGCCCATCGCAACGCGCCGGGCAGCCGCCATGAGCGCCGCTGGCAGGACGTGATGGAGCTGCTGGACGCCGGCATCGACGTCTGGACCACGGTCAACATCCAGCATCTGGAAAGCCTCAACGATGTGGTGATGCGCATCACCGGCGTGCGCGTCAGCGAGACCGTGCCGGACGGTGTGCTGGACCGACTGCACGACATCGTGCTGGTGGACCTGCCGCCGCGCGAACTGATCGCGCGCCTGCAGCAGGGCAAGGTCTATGTGCCCGAACAGGCCGCACAGGCACTGCAGGCGTTCTTCTCACCGGCCAACCTGACCGCGCTGCGCGAACTGGCGATGCAGGAGGCCGCCGACCGCGTCGACAGCAGCCTGCGCGAAACCCGCGCCGCGCGTGGCGAAGGCAATCTGCCCCTGCGTCGCGGCGTTCTGGTGGCCATTGATGGCGGCGGTCAGAGTGAATACCTGGTGCGCGTGGCGAGGCGCATCGCCGAGCGCCGCGACGCACCGTGGACGGTGGTGACCGTGCAGGGGCGACGCCAGGACGAGGCGACCCGGCGTGAGATCGATGCAGCCTTCGCGCTGGCACGGCGCCTGGGCGGCGACGCCGAACTGCTGCACGGATCGAGCATCGCCGATGCCCTGCTCGACCACGCCGCGCACAATGGCGTGTCGACCCTGGTGCTGGGCCGTACCCGCGAACGTCCACTGGCACGGATGTTCAACCGCACCCTGACCCAGCAGCTGATCCAGCGTGGCGCGCATTACGAGATCACCATCATCAGCACGCCGCAGGCACGCGCACGCTCGCGCCGCGAGAGCCTGCTGCCGCCGATGCGCGGCATCAGCTACGAGCCTGCACAAGCCCTGATCGCGACCGCATTGGCCTGTGCGGTGGCGTGGCTGGCCGAACACTGGGTGGGCATGGCCGACCTGTCGATGGTGTTCATCGTGGCGGTGGTGCTGGTGGCCGCACGCACGCGCGCCAGCGTGGCGGTGATGGCCGCGATCCTGTGTTTCCTCGCCTACAACTTCCTGTTCATCGCGCCGCGCTTCACCTTCGCCATCGGTGCACGCCAGGGCGTGATCACCGTGTTCCTGTTCCTGGCCGCGGCACTGGTGGCCGGGCGCCTGGCCTCGCGCCTGCGCATGCAGGTCATCGCGCTGCGTGCGGCCAACCGCCATGCGCGCGCGCGCCAGCAGCTGGGGCGGCAGCTGGCCAGTGCGGCCGGCAATGGCGAGGTGGCACAGGCGGGTCGGCACGCACTGGAACAGGCCATGGACGTACCTGCGTGGCTGCGGATCGGCGCCGATACCGCAACCGGTGGCCGTTCGCAGCCGGGCGATACCGATCTGGCCGCCGCCGACTGGGCCCTGCGCCACGGCCAGCCCAGCGGCCGCTTCACCGACACCCTGGCCGGTGCGCAGTGGTGGTTCCTGCCCCTGCTGGATGGCGAAGACCGCGCCATCGGCGTGGCTGGCCTGTACCTGCCCGGCGCGCAGGCGCGCCTGCTGCCCGAACAACGGCAGCTGGCCGAAGCGATGGTCGATGACATCGCACAGGCCGCGCTGCGCACGCGGCTGGTGGCGGAACTGGAGCAGGCACACGTCAGCAACGAGACCGAGCGGTTGCGCTCGGCCCTGCTCTCTTCGGTGTCGCACGACCTGCGCTCACCGCTGGCGGCGATGATCGGTTCGGCCGACAGCCTGGCCAGCTATGGCGCGGCGATGGATACGGCCGATCGCCGTGCTCTGCTGGACACCATCCTAGTCGAAGGCGAACGGCTGGATCGCTACATCCAGAACCTGCTGGACATGACCCGCCTCGGCCACGAAGGGCTGAAAATCAACCGCGACTGGATCGGCGTGGACGAACTGATCGGCTCGGCGGCGCGGCGCCTGCAGCGCTACCAGCCGAAGGTGCGGCTGGAACTGGACATCCCGGCCACGCTGGCGCCGATCTGGGTGCACCCGGCGCTGGTCGAGCAGGCGGTGTTCAACGTGATGGAGAACGCGGCCAAGTTCTCGCCGCCCGATGCCGCCGTGCAGGTGCAGGCGCGCGAACTGGACGGCCAGCTGCGCATCGACGTGATCGATGCCGGCCCCGGCATTCCCGACGACGAACGCGCGCGCATCTTCGACATGTTCTACAGCGTCGAGCGCGGCGACCGCGGCCGCCACGGCACCGGCCTGGGCCTGACCATCTGCCAGGGCATGATCGGCGCACATGGCGGCAGCGTGCAGGCGCTGCCCGGACGCGACGGTCGCGGTACCCTGATCCGCATCACCCTGCCCCTGCTCAAGCCAGCCTCCCACGATGAGCCCGACCCCGATTGATGCCAGCGTGCCGGCCGCACGCGTGCTGGTGATCGATGATGAAACCCAGATCCGCCGGTTCCTGGACATCAGCCTGCGCGCGCAAGGCTACCAGGTGCGGCAGGCCGCCACCGGCCAGGAAGGCCTGCAGCTGGCCGCCAGCGAGGACATGGACCTGGTGATCCTGGATATCGGCCTGCCGGACATGGAAGGCCACGAGGTCCTGGAACAGCTGCGGCAGTGGAGCCAGGTGCCGGTGATCATGCTGACCGTGCGCGCCGGCGAAGCCGAGAAGGTGCGCGCACTGGATACCGGCGCCAACGACTACGTGACCAAGCCGTTCGGCACGCAGGAACTGATGGCGCGCGTGCGGGCGCTGCTGCGCACGCGCAGCGTGCCGACCGATGGCACACCGCCGGTGTTCGACGATGGCCATCTGCATGTGGACCTGGTGCGCCGTGAAGTGGCACTCGATGGTGAACCGGTGGCGCTGACCCGCAAGGAATACGCGCTGCTGTCGCTGCTGCTACGCAATGCCGGGCGCGTGGTGACCCAGCCGCAGATCCTGCAGGAGATCTGGGGGCCGACCCACCAGCACGACACCCATTACCTGCGCATCCTGGTCGGCAAACTGCGGCACAAGCTGGGTGATTCAGCGCTGGATTCGCGCTACCTGTTCACCGAGCCGGGCGTGGGATTGCGGTTCAAGGGGTAGTGCCGGCCGCTGGCCGGCAACTGCAGGGTGTGTGAGGTTCATGGGCTTGCCGGCTTGCCGGCCAGCGGCACTACCCATTCTGCTGCAGCTTCCAAAGGGGTCAGAACCCCAGCGGGGTGTCGCCCAGCACCGGCTGCAGCTGGCTGCGGAACAGCGCCTGGATGCGTTCCAGTGCGGCCTCGTCGTTGCCCTCGAAGCGCAGCACCAGCACCGGCGTGGTGTTGGAGGCCCGCACCAGGCCCCAGCCATCGGGGAAGTCCACGCGCAGGCCGTCGATGGTCGACAATCGGCCGCCGACATACGGGTTGTCCGGCGACTGCGCCGCCGCCACCAGCATTGCCACCAGCGCATGCGGCGTGCCGTCGGCCACCGGCACCTTCAGCTCCGGCGTGGCCACCATCTCCGGCAGCTCGCCCAGTACCTCGTCCGGGGTCTCCTCGCGCTGGGCCAGGATCTCCAGCAGGCGCGCCGCCGCATACAGGCCATCGTCGAAACCGAACCAGCGCTCCTTGAAGAAGAAGTGGCCGCTCATCTCGCCAGCCAGTTCGGCATCGGTCTCGCGCATCTTCGCCTTCATCAGCGAATGCCCGGTCTTCCACATCAGCGGGCTGCCACCATTGCGCAGCACGTGGTCGGACAGCTTGCCGGTGCACTTCACGTCGTAGATCACCATCGCGCCGGGGTTGCGCATCAGCACGTCGGCGGCGAAAAGCATCAGCAGGCGGTCGGCATAGATGATTTTGCCGTCAGCACTGACCACGCCCAACCGGTCGCCATCGCCATCGAAGGCGACGCCGAGGTCGGCCCCGAAGCGCTTGACCGTCTGCACCAGGTCTTCCAGGTTGGCCGGTTCGCTCGGGTCGGGATGATGGTTGGGGAAGGTACCGTCGACATCGCAGTACAGCGGAATGACTTCAGCACCGATGGCTTCCAGCAGTTGCGGTGCCAGTGCGCCGGCCACGCCGTTGCCGGCATCGGCCACGACCTTCAGCGGACGGTCCAGCTGCACGTCGTCGGCGATGCGCTGGATGTAGTCGGCACTGACATCGC
The DNA here is from genome assembly GCF_032025805.1 of Stenotrophomonas maltophilia group sp. msm1. Classification (NCBI taxonomy): domain Bacteria; kingdom Pseudomonadati; phylum Pseudomonadota; class Gammaproteobacteria; order Lysobacterales; family Lysobacteraceae; genus Stenotrophomonas; species Stenotrophomonas maltophilia group sp. msm1. The sequence goes on along the minus strand of NZ_JAVSKH010000001.1, from coordinate 1,034,683 downwards.
TCTGCTGGTAATCGCCCGGCTCCGCAGCCTGTACCAGGCGGCCCTCGACGATGCGCGCGTAGAGATCGGTGATGGCATCGCCGGACAGCGTCTCGCCGCCGATGACAACCTTGAAACCGTTGTACTCGGGCGGGTTATGACTGCCGGTCACCGCCACGCAGGTGCCGGTACGCAGGTGGAAGGCGGCGTAGTACACCACCGGAGTCGGCGCCAGGCCGATGTCGATCACCGCACAACCGGCGCGGCGCAGGCCCTCGGCCAATCCTGCGGCCAGTTCCGGGCCGGACAGGCGGCCATCGCGACCGATCACCACCTCGCGCAGGCCCTGCTCCAGTGCCACGGTACCGATGGCCTGGCCGATCAGCGCGGCGGTCTTCGGCGTCAGTTGGCTGCCCACCACGCCGCGGATGTCGTAGGCGCGGAAGATACCGGCCGCCAGTTCCTCGGCCGGAACCGGCGGCGGGGGCGGCGGTGCACTTTCAGTGGTGCTGGCCCCGGCCACCGGCGGCGGCGCCATCTGCAGGCTCTCGCTCAGGGTCGGGCCATGATCCGCTTCCGCCACGGCCGCACGCCGCGGCAGCGGCAGCGTCTTCGGCAGGCGGCCGCGACCCACCACCAGCAGCACGGCGATGAACGCCAGCAGCAGCGCAACGATGGCGCTGGCCAGCGAACCCAGGCCCAGCGGACCGGGTTCGATATTGGGTACCGCGGCCACCAGCCGCAACGGGGTACCCGGGATCGGCCGCGCCAGGACTTCGGCACTTTCGGCCAGGCTGGCATCGCCCAGGGCGACGAGGTCATGCGCGCCCTGGCGCAGGCCAAGGAAACCGGCCGATGGCGCACTCACCTGGTCCAGCGGCGAGGTCAGGCGCAGCAATGGCTGGCGCACGTAGAGCACTGCCGGGCCCAGGCTGCCCAGCGGCACCGGTGCCGCCAGGCCAAGACGATTGCCACCCCCATCGCGGACCACGCGCAGGCTGGGGCCGGCCTCGGCAAGCGCTCCTTCCAGCAACGCCAGGCGGGCATAGCCGAACGTGGCCGGGTCGGCGTAGGCATTGGCCAGATCGGCGGTCAGCACTTCAGCATGCTCGACGCCGGTCCAGCTCTCGCGGACCGCGAGTGCCGCCGCAGCGGCATCGCCGGCCTGCAGCGCCTGCTGCACGCGCTCGTTCTTCAGCTGCTGCTGCAGCTGCTTCAGCTGGCCGGCGGCGGCCTCCTGCAGGCCCTGCACAGCCTGGTCGCGCGCAGCTTCCAGCGCCTGGCCGTTGGCCTCCTGGCGCCATTGCTGCACCGCGCTCCATCCGAACCAGCCGGCCAGCAGGACCAGCAGCACCCCCAGTAGTGGTGCACTGCGTCCCAACGACCGTCCCCGCTGTCCTTCCCCGATGCCGCTCATCGATGTCCCCTGTCAACGCACCCCGGTATGGCCGAATCCACCCGTTCCGCGCACGCTGTCGGTGAAAGTATCCACCACCTGCAGGCTGACGCGGGCAATCGGCACCACCACCAGCTGCGCGATGCGATCACCCGGCTCGATGGTGAACGCCTCGCGGCCGCGGTTCCAGACGCTGATCAGCAGCGGTCCCTGGTAGTCGGCGTCGATCAGGCCGGTGCCATTGCCGAGCACGATGCCGTGGCGGTGGCCGAGCCCCGAACGCGGCAGGATCACCGCGCACAGGTGCGGGTCGGCGATGTGGATGGCCAGGCCACTGGGCACCAGCGCGGTGTCGCCCGGCTGCAGGGTCAGCGCGGTATCCAGCGCCGCGCGCAGGTCCATGCCGGCGCTGGCTTCGGTGGCGTAGGCCGGCAGCGGCCAGCTGTCGCCAAAGCGCGGATCGAGCAGCTTGACCTGCAGGGGTTGGGAAGTGAAAGCCTGGGTCATGCCTGGAGTCTCCGCGCGATCAGCGCCAGCAGTTGTTCGGCCAGCTCGCGCTTGGAGGTGGCCGGGAATACCTGTTCACCGTCCTGCCAGAAGGCAGTGGCGGCATTGTTGTCGCTCTCGAAACCACCGCCGCTGATGCCGACCTGGTTGGCGATCACCAGGTCAAGGCGCTTGTCGACCAGCTTGCCACGCGCATACTTCTCCACGTCGTGGGTTTCGGCGGCAAAGCCGACCACCAGCTTCAGCGACTGCGTCTGCGCGGCAACTTCGGCCAGGATGTCCGGCGTGCGCACCAGCTCGATCACCAGCGACTGGCTCTCGGCGGTCTTCTTCAGCTTCTGCGGTGCAACCTGGCGCGGTGTGTAGTCGGACACCGCAGCGGCACCGATATAGATGTCGGCCGGCAACGACTTCAGCACGGCATCACGCATCTGCGCGGCCGAGCGCACGTCCACACGCTGCACGCCGGGAGGCGTCGGCAGCTGCACCGGGCCGCTGACCAGCACCACCTGGGCGCCCATCGTCGCGGCGGCCGCAGCCAGGGCAAAGCCCATCTTGCCGCTGCTGCGGTTGCCGACGTAGCGCACCGGATCGATGTCTTCATAGGTCGGGCCAGCGCTGATCAGCAGGCGCAGGCCCTGCAGCGCGTGGGTTTCCGGTGCGGCAACCGCCGCTGCAGCACTGCCATTGGCCGCCAGCGCGGCGACGATGTCGCCGGGCTCGGCCAGACGACCCGGACCGGATTCGCCTTCGGCCAGCGGACCGTCGACCGGGCCGATCACCTGCGCGCCGCGCTGGCGCAGCAGGGCGATGTTGGCCTGGGTGGCCGGATGCAGCCACATGCGGTGGTTCATCGCCGGGCAGATCGTCAGCGGCGCGGTGCTGGCCAGGCACAGGGTGCTGACCAGGTCATCGGCGTGGCCCTGGGCCAGCCGCGCGAGCAGATCGGCGGTACCTGGGGCGACCACGATGCGATCGGCCCAGCGCGCCAGTTCGATATGGCCCATGGCCTGTTCGGCGGCGCTGTCCCACAGCGTGGTGCGGGTCGGCTGCCCGGACAGCGCCTGGAAGCTGAGCGGAGTGACGAACTGCTGGGCACCGGCAGTCATCGCCACCTGCACCTGGGCACCGGCGTCGCGCAGGCGCCGCACCAGTTCCAAGGCCTTGTAGGCCGCGATCCCGCCTCCGACGCACAACAGCAGTTTCTGACCTTCCAGCGCGCGGGCCGGCGCGGGAGAAGCGTTGGGGGAGTCAGCCACCTGGAATTCCTGTGCAAACGAGGGCGCTAGCTTACCCGAAGGTCGGTAATGTCCCGGTGCCCGGTGCACATAGCGGGCGGCTATCAGCAGATGGAGCCCGCCTGCATTGACCCGGCATTCACCCGGTATCGGTTTCGGACCTTTCCTATACCTCCAGGGGCCTGCGCTTTTGCAGAATCAGGCATTGGCTGCCGCCCGCCGTGGCCTGTTCGATCTTCGAGGAACCGCGTGCGTCCACGCATCATCATTGCCGACGACCATCCCGTGGTCCTGCATGGCATCGCCATCGTGCTGCAGACCTACCTGATGGACATCGTCGGCAGTGCGCGTGACGGCGCCCAGCTGCTGGACCTGGTGGACCGCCACGTCTGCGATGCAGTCCTGACCGACCTGTCGATGCCGGGTGCCGGCCCGGACGGTCCGGAGCTGATCGACGCGCTGCGCGTGCGTCGCCCTGGCCTGCCGGTGGTGGTGCTCACCGGCGCCCGCCATCCCGGCCTGCTGGACGGCCTGCTGCGGGAGGGCATCAGTGGCCTGGTCGACAAGTGCGCCGATTTTGCCGAGCTGCCCCAGGCGCTGAACGCCGCATTGGCCGGGCACGTATTCGTCTCCCAGCAGCTGCGCCATCACCTGCAGGCCCGCGACCTGCTGTTCCCGCGCGAACCGGCACCGCTGTCGGCACGCGAGAAGGAAGTGCTGGATCTGCTGGCGATCGGCCTCAACGTGAACGAAGTCGCCAAGCGTTGTGGGCGCAGCCCGAAGACCATCAGCCGGCAGAAGGCCGAAGCCAAGCGCAAGCTGGGGCTGCAGAACAACCAGGAACTGTTCGACTACCTGCAGACCCGGCGCGACTGAGGTATCGACCGACCCGGGCCCGCGGCAAGCCCCGATGGGAGACGCCGCCGAAGCTGGCGATGATGCAGGCATGCCCATCCATGACTGGCCCGAACAGGAACGCCCTCGCGAGAAGCTGATCGCGCGCGGGCCCACGGCACTTTCCGACGCCGAGCTGCTGGCCCTGTTCCTCGGCTCCGGCTTCGGCGGCCGTGATGCCGTGCAGACCGCGCGCGACCTGCTGCAGGCGCATGGCCCCTTGCGGGTGCTGCTCGACCGTCCCGCGGGCGAACTGGCCCGCTTGCCCGGGCTGGGCCCGGCGCGCAGCTGTACGCTGGCTGCCGGGCTGGAACTGGCCCATCGCTACCTGGCGGCTGAGCTGGAGCACGGCGAGGCGGTGGGCAACAATCCGGCGGCGGTCGGCCGCTACCTGCAGCACCGGCTGCGTGGCCAGGCCCGCGAGGTCTTCATGGCCCTGTTCCTGGACAACCGCCACCGCCTGATCGCCTGCGAAGAGCTGTTCCACGGCACCATCAACGCCGCGCCGGTCTACCCCCGCGAGGTGGTCCGGCGTGCCCTGCTGCACAACGCGGCGGCGGTGATCCTCAGCCACAACCATCCTTCGGGCGACCCTGAACCGTCCAGCGCCGATACCCGCATCACCGATGAACTGCAGCAGGCGCTGGCGATGGTGGACGTGCGCCTGCTGGACCACTTCGTGGTCGGCGAGGGCCGTCCCGTTTCATTTGCTGAACGGGGCCTGCTGTCCCCGCCCCAGCCTCGGCTGTTCGGCTGAGCGCGCCCCCTTCAGGCGCCACCGGCCGCCCCCGCAGGCATGTTCTGGTCAGCGTGGGCGCGGGTACATGCGCTAAAATGGGCGATTCCGCCGCTCATTCTCACAGCAGGCCTCGTGAAAAATCTCCTCCGCGCCCTGATCAGCCAAGGCATCGAAGCCTTGCGCGCCAATGGCACCCTGCCCGCCGACTCCCTGCCGCCGGACTTCGTGGTCGAGCGCCCGAAGACCCGCGACCACGGCGACTTCGCCACCAACGCCGCGATGCTGCTGGCCAAGGCCGCGCGCAGCAATCCGCGCGCACTGGCACAGGCTCTGGTCGAGGCGCTGCCGCGCAGCGAGGACGTCAGCAAGGTCGAGATCGCCGGCCCCGGCTTCATCAACTTCCACCTGGCCCCGGCCGCGTACCAGCGCGAAGCCGCGTCGGTCATCAAGGAAGCCCACGACTACGGCCGCAACCTGTCCGGCAATGGCCGCACAGTGGGCGTGGAGTACGTGTCGGCCAACCCGACCGGCCCGCTGCATGTCGGCCATGGCCGCGCGGCGGCCATTGGCGACTGCGTGGCGCGAGTGCTCGATGCCAACGGCTGGAACGCCAAGCGTGAGTTCTACTACAACGACGCCGGCGTGCAGATCGAGAACCTGGCGCTGTCCACCCAGGCACGGATCAAGGGCATCGCGCCGGACCAGGACGGCTGGCCGGAAGGTGGCTACCGCGGTGAGTACATCGCCGACGTCGCACGCGCCTACATGGCCGGCGCCAGCGTCGACCTGGAAGGCAGCACCGTGGTCGGCGCCAAGGACCCGGACGACATGCAGGCGATCCGCCGCTTCGCCGTGGCCTACCTGCGCAACGAGCAGAACCTGGACCTGGCCGCGTTCGGCGTCGACTTCGACATCTATTTCCTGGAAAGCTCGCTGTACGCCGACGGCAAGGTAGCCGAAGCGGTGGCCAAGCTGCAGGCGTCTGGTCATACCTATGAAGAAGGTGGCGCGCTGTGGCTGCGCAGCACCGACTTCGGTGACGACAAGGACCGCGTGATGCGCAAGTCCGACGGCACCTTCACCTACTTCGTGCCGGACGTGGCCTACCACCTGTCCAAGTGGCAGCGCGGCTACGAGCGCGCGATCACCGAACTCGGTGCCGACCACCACGGCTCGCTGGCGCGTGTGCGCGCCGGCCTGCAGGCGATGGAAGTGGGCATTCCGCAGGGCTGGCCGGAGTACGTGCTGCACCAGATGGTCACCGTCATGCGTGGCGGCGAGGAAGTGAAGCTGTCCAAGCGTGCCGGCAGCTACTTCACCCTGCGTGACCTGATCGAGGAAGCCGGCCGCGATGCCACCCGCTGGTTCCTGATCGCGCGCAAGCCCGATTCGCAGCTGACCTTCGACATCGACCTGGCCCGCCAGCAGAGCAACGACAACCCGGTGTTCTACGTGCAGTACGCGCATGCCCGCGTCTGCAGCCTGCTGCGCCAGGCGCAGGAGAAGGGGCTGGTGTATGAACAGGCTGATGGCCTGGCCAACCTCGGCCGCCTGGCCGACGACGCTTCGCTGCTGCTGATGAACGAGATCTCGCGGTACCCGGAAGTGGTGGAGGCGGCCGGCGTGGCGCTGGAGCCGCATCTGGTGGCGCAGTACCTGCGTGAATTGGCGCACGCGTTCCACACGTGGTATCACGGGACGCCGGTACTGGTGGAAGATGCCGCCGATCGCAACGCCAAGCTGACCCTGGCCTGCGCTGCCCGCCAGGTGCTGGCCAACGGCCTCGACCTCCTGGGCGTCAGCGCCCCGGAAAAAATGTAAGCATCAGGAGACGCAGTACCCATGGCAGCACGACGCGGCAAAAACCAGGCACGACGCAACAGCAGCAGCCAGGGCACACCCGGATGGGTGTGGCTGGTCGCTGGCGTGGCGATTGCGGCCGTGGTGTTCCTGGCGGCGCCGAACCTGTTCAAGGGCGAAGGCGATGGCTTCCTTCGCGCCGGACCGCAGCCGAACCCGAACGCGCAACCGGCCCCGGTCGCTGACGCCGACAGCGATGTCGGCACCCAGCCGGCCGCACAGCCGGCTACGCCGAAGCCGGCCGAGCCGGAAAAGCCGGCCGCGACCCAGTACGACTTCTACACCCTGCTGCCGGGCAAGGAAGTTGAAATGTCCGACGCCGAACTGGCCGCCAGCGCGCGTGCCGAAGACCAGCGCCGGGCCAGGGCCGAAGCGCAGCGCGCGCAGGCTGCACTGGAAGGCAAGCCGGTTCCGCCGCCCGCGGCGCCAGCACCCACAGCCACGGCCAGCGTGGCCAGCACCGCCCCGGTGACCGCGACCAGCCGTCCGCTGCCGGCACCGCTGAGCGAACGCCCGGCGGCGGCAACGCCTGCAGCCGGCACCCCAACGGCGTCGACCAGCAACGCCGCGGCCACGCCTGCAGCACGTGCGGAAGCCGCACCGGCAGCGACCGGTACTCCGGCAGCTGCTGCACCGGCTGCCGCCGACAACGCCCGCTACATCCTGCAGGCCGGTGCGTTCGGTGCCTCCGGCGATGCCGAGGCGACCAAGGCCAAGCTGGCGATGATGGGCCTGGCGGCACGCGTGGAATCGGCGCAGATCAACGGCAAGACCGTGTACCGCGTGCGTATGGGACCGTATGGGAGCGCCGGCGAACTGTCCGAGGCCAAGCAGAAGCTGGATGGCACTGGCCTGCAGGCGATGGCGATCAAGGCACAATAAGCCTGCCGCTGTGAACGAAAAAGCCGGGCAATGCCCGGCTTTTTCGTTTCTGTAGAGTCGAGCATGGCTCGACTCTACAGACGACCGTCAGCCTTCGCGGGCGACCTGAAAACCGGCGAAGGACTGGCTGACCGGCATCAGCTCCAGGCGATTGATGTTCAGGTGCGGCGGCAGGCTGGCCACCCAGAAGATCTGTTCGGCGATGTCTTCAGCGGTCATCGGGTTGGCGCCGGTATAGAGCTTGTCCGATGCCGCCTGGTCGCCATGGGTACGCACCACGGTGAACTCGGTTTCAGCCATACCCGGCTCGATCGTGGTCACGCGCACGCCGGTGCCGTGCAGGTCCGAACGCAGGCCCAGCGAGAACTGGCTGACGAAGGCCTTGGTGCCACCGTAGGCGTTGCCACCCGGGTACGGGTAGACGCCGGCCACCGACGAGATGTTGATGATCGCGCCCTTGCGCTCCACCAGCTGCGGCAGCAGGCGATGGGTCAAGGTCACCAGCGCGGTGATGTTGGTGTCGATCATCGTGGTCCAGTCCGACAGCTTGGCGCTCTGTGCCGGCGCGGTGCCCTGTGCCAGGCCCGCGTTGTTGACCAGCAGATCGATCTGGCCGAACGCAGGCGGCAGTGCCAGCAGGGCCGCCTCCATTGCCACCGGATCGCGGATGTCGAAGGCGGCGGCGTGAACCACGTCCTTGCCGTAGCGCTCGACCAGCGGCTGCAGGCGTTCGCCGCGGCGGCCGGTGGCGATCACCTTCCACCCGGCCTGGGCGAAGCGGTGGACGGCGGCGGCGCCGAAGCCGGACGTGGCGCCGGTAATCAGGACAGTGCGGGTCATCAGGCAACTCCAGGGGGAAAAACCGGACGCCCATTCTGGCACCGTCGGCCCGCCCCTGCGTTGCCGATGCCGGCTGACCACGCCCGGGGCGTGCGCGGCTCAGCGCACGCGGAATACCCGGGCCTTGGGCAGGTCTTCGTCGACCTGCAGGAACCAGCGCCCGGCAATTCCTGGAACAACGGCGATCTGCGGCGACTGCAGCACCTTGCGCAGCTTCATCTGCCCCTTCATCACCTGCCATTGCTGGCCGTTATCAAGGGCGAACAGCGTGCCGGGCTGCCAGCCTGCGACCTCTCCGACCACGCGTGCATTGACCGGTCCTTCTTCCAGGCCCAGATGCATTGCTGCCGGTGCCGGCACATTGGCAGGCAGCGGCGCAGCGGCGGGGGCCACCGCTGCCGTCGGCCCGGTGGCCGCGCGCTCTGCCTCGCGCAGTACCCGGTTCAGTGCCTGCAACTGCGCTGGATTGAGCCCGACCTCGGCCAGTTGGGATGCACTGAGGCGCCGCTCGACGGGTACGAAGCGGTCCTGGGCGAAGGCAGCGAAGCTGCTGGCGAGCAGCAGTGCGGAAAACAGATACCGGCGCATGCAAGGGTCTCAGCGAACGAGTGCCCACGATGCTGCAGTTCGATGACACTCCGGTGACACGCCAGGGGCCGCTACAATTGGACCATGATCAACAATGATGTCCTGCGCAGCGTGCGCTACTCCCTGGACCTGGGCGACCACCACGTGGTGGCCCTGTGCCAGATGGCCGACCCGGCCTTCGCCGTGGAGACCGAGCAGGTGAAGGCTTGGTTGCGCCGCGAGGACGAAGCCGGTTTCGAGGCGATGAGCGACAGCGCGCTGGCGCACTTCCTCGATGGCCTGATCGTGCACCTGCGCGGTCGCGACGAGAACCAGCCGCAGCGCGCGGTGGAGACCCGCATCGACAACAACCTGGTGCTGAAGAAGCTGCGCGTGGCGTTCCAGCTGCGCGACGTCGATCTGATGGAGATCTTCGCCAGCGCCGGTTTCAATGTCTCCAAGTCGGAAGTGGGCGCACTGTTCCGCCAACCCGGGCACGCCAACTACCGGCGTTGCCTGGACCAGATGCTGCGCAACTTCCTCAAGGGCCTGAGCCTGCGCCTGCGCGGCTGAGCACGGCCTCGACGAACTCCCGCGCCGCCGGTGTCGGCAGCCGCTGCCAGACCAGGTGCACGCGGCGGGTCGGGGTCGGCTGCAGCGGAATCCGCACCACGCCTTCAAAGCCTTCGGCGATCAACGCCGGCACGATGCCGACCGCCAGCCCATGGCGGACGAAGCGCTCGACCAGTTCCATCAGGTTGACCTCGAAGCGGACCGTGTGCGGCAGGCCGGCGGCGGCGAAGGCATCGTCGGTCTGCCGCCGCGCACCGGTGCCTCGCGGGAAGTCGACCAGCGCTTCATCCTGCAGTTCGGTCAAGGGCATCCGCTTGCGCCGGGCCAAGCGGTGCGACGGCGCCAGCACCGCCACCAGGTCTTCTTCCTGCAGCATCTGGTGGCAGACCCCGTCCAGGCCGGCCGAGGGCGCCAACCCCACCAGTGCCACGTCCAATTCACGCGACTGCACCTGCGCGATCAGATCCTCGCTCTTGTCCACCCGCAGCTGGAACTCCACCTGCGGGTGCGCCTGCTGGAAGGCTGCCAGCATCGCCACCACGTCGATGCCGGTCAGCGAGGAAATCTGCCCGATCGCCAGCAGGCCACGCACCTCGCCACTCACCGCGGCCACGTCGGCGCGCAGGTGGCGCAGGCTGGCCAGCACCTGGCGTGCGTGCACCAGCAGCGCCTCACCGGCCGCCGTCGCCCGTACCTGGCGCGGCAGGCGTTCAAACAGCGGCGTGCCCAGTTCCTGCTCCAGGTAGGCAATCTGGTGGCTCAACGCGGACTGCACCACGTGGCAGCGTTCGGCGGCACGGGTGAAATTGCCCTCTTCGGCCAGGGCGACGGCAAATTCGAGCTGCTTGAGATTCATCCAGCTATCTCGTTTCCAGATGGCGTGGATGATGATGATTCATTTCCATCATGACCGCAGCAGGCGGACACTGTGCACCCCGCTTTGTGGAATACCGCGTGAGTCCGTCCCTCCCCCCTCTGCACCGCTGGCAGGTGCTGCTGATGTCGGTCGCCACCGGCGTGGCCGTGGCCAGCAACTACTATGCTCAGCCACTGCTGCATACCGTTGCCGATGCCTTCGGTGTGCCGTTCGGCCAGGTCGGCATGGTGGTCACCGCCGCGCAGCTGAGCTATGCCGCCGGACTGATCCTGCTGGTGCCGCTGGGAGACCTGTTCGAACGCCGGCGCCTGATCGTGGTGATGAGCCTGTTGTCCGCCGGCGGGCTGGTGATCAGTGCCTGTGCGCCGTCGCTGGCCTGGCTGCTGGCGGGCACCGCGATCACCGGCCTGTTCTCGGTGGTGGCCCAGGTGCTGGTGCCGTTCGCGGCCACGCTGGCCGCGCCGGAACATCGCGGTCGCGTGGTCGGCACGTTGATGAGCGGCCTGCTGCTGGGCATCCTGCTGGCACGTACCGTGGCCGGCCTGCTTTCCAGCCTGGGCGACTGGCGCCTGGTGTACGCGATCGCCGCTGCCACCCTGGTGCTGACCGCACTGGCATTGCAGCGCGGCCTGCCGCGCTTCCACCACAGCGCCGGCCTTGGCTACTTCGCATTGCTGCGCTCGATCGGCGTGCTGTTCGTGCAGGAACCGGTGCTGCGCCAGCGCACGCTGCTGGGCGCCTGCAGCTTCGCCATGTTCGCGATCTTCTGGACGCCACTGGCGTTCCTGCTGGCACAGCCGCCGTATGCCTACAGCGACGCCACCATCGGCCTGTTCGGGCTGGTCGGCGCGGCCGGTACGCTGGCGGCCGGCCTGGCCGGCCGCATGTCCGACCGTGGCCAGACCGGGCGTGCTACCGCCATCGCGCTGGCGCTGCTGCTGCTCTCGTGGCTGCCACTGGGGCTGTCGGCCCACTCGTTGCTGGCGCTGCTGGTCGGCGTGGTGGTGCTGGACCTGGCCGCGCAGCTGTTGCACGTCAGCAACCAGAACCTGATCTATGCACTGCAACCGGCAGCGCGCAACCGCCTCAATGCCGGCTACATGACCGGCTACTTCATCGGCGGTTCGCTGGGTTCGCTGCTGTCGGCGCAGGTCTACCAGCGCTTCGGCTGGACCGGCGTCTGCGTAGCCGGTGCTGCGGTGGCGGTGCTGGCCCTGCTGCTGTGGCTGCCCGGCGCGCTGCGTGCGCGCCAGGCCTCGGTGGCCGACTAGAAACTGCCCTGCAGCGCCAGCTCCCAGCGTCCACCGGCATTGCCCGGGAACAGGCGCTTGGCCGCGTTGTCGGTGTCATGCACGGTGGCCCGCAGCTCCCATGCCGGGGTCAGCGTGGCAATGGCACTGAGCTGGCCATGCAGGTAGTCCGGGCCCTGCGCGGTGGCCACCCAGTACTGGCCCACGGCCGCTTCCAGGCGGAAGCGTTCATGCAGCGGCACACGCACGCCCAGCTGGGCATAAGTGCCGCGATGTCCGCCGGCCAGTGCATCGTTGGAATGGGCGACCTGCAGCCAGGCACGCTGCTTCCAGGTCGCGGTGGTGCTGAGCTCGGTCCAGTCCAGCGCGCGGCCGGTGCCCGGGTACACATAGCGGGTCAGGTTGGCATCCAGGGTCCAGTCCGGTGCCAGCGCGCCGGACCAGCCTGCCACCAGATCGAACTCGCTGCGCGCGCCATTGTCCGGCTTGAACGAAACGTTGGAGCCCCACACGCTGGCGTACCAACCCGATGGGATCGAAACCTTCGCACCCGCCTGCACCGCCGGGTCGCCGTCGCTCTGCGAGCTGCCACGCCACACGTAGTCACTGGTCAACGCCGCACTGCCACTGACCTGTAACTGTGCCTGCGCGCTGCCGATCCCGAGCAGCCCTGCCAGGGCGGCCACCACCGCCGCCATCATCCCCTTGCTGTTCACTGCACTGTGTTCCTCGTCGAAGGCGGTTATGCCGCCGGGAACGCAGTGTCGAGGCGGTGGCCGTAACGGATCGAGGGTGCTGCCGGGGCCGTGGCGCAAATTCGGCGTAAATCCCGTGAATCGGGGCCACATGCCTGCAGCGCGGTATCATGGTGCCCTGTTTCCAGAGAACCAACCGCGTGGACGCCATCCTGACCCCGGTATCGATCGGCGAGCTGATCGACAAGATCACCATTCTCGAGATCAAGGCCGAACGCATCGACGATGCGGCCAAGCTGAGCAACGTGCGCACCGAGCTGGACGGCCTGCTGCCGTTGCTGCAGCAGCAGCTGCAGGCTCAGCCGGCGCTGGCCGTGCTGAAGCAGCAGTTGAAGGCAATCAACGAGCGCATGTGGGACATCCAGGACCAGCTGCGCGACAAGGAAGCGGCCCAGGTGTTCGACGATGGCTTCATCCAGCTGGCACGCGGTGTCTACGGCACCAATGGCGAGCGCGTGCAGGTGAAGAACGAGATCAACCGCGTGGCCGGTTCGGCCCTGGTGGAAGAGAAGCAGTACCAGGGCGAGTAAGCCCGCTCATCCGCATTCGAGCAGGTGCCGGATGCGGAACAGCTCACCATCGCTGTGGATGCCCAGCTTCTCGTACGCCGTCCGCTTCTGCGTGCTGATCGTACTGGCCGTGCGCCCGAAGCGCCGCGCCACCTCCCCGGTGGTGCAGCCCTGCAGGACCAGCCGGAGCACCTCGCGCTCACGTCGGCTCAAGGGCGTCAGCACCGGCGCCGGTGTGCGCCGCATGCGTGATCGGTTCAACTGCGTGCGCAGCTCCGGGGGCACGAAGCGGCCGCCACGGGCCAGTACCTCCACCGCTCGCCGCAGCATCGCCGGCGTGGTTCCCTTTGACAGGAAGCCGCGCGCGCCGGCCTGCATCGCCATGGTCACCATGCTGGCATTGCAGTGCGCAGACAGCACCAGCACCGGCAGCAGCGGCCAGCGCCGCGACAACAGCCGCAACAGGGACAGGCCCTGTTCGGGACCATAGGGCGCCAGCAGGTCGATCAGCAGCAGGTCGATGCCATCCGGCTGGCGCTGCAGCAGATCGAGCAGATCAGCTTCGCGGGTGAAGCTGCCACAGACCTGCACGCCACCGTGCTGGCAAAGCACCACCTCCACCCCCAGACGCAGCACGGGATGCGGCGCCAGCATTGCCAGGCGGCGGGGCCGATCGAGGGGCAGAGCGGGAACGGCAGGCGGCATCACATGGATCCGACGATACGAAGTGCCCACCGTAGGGCCGCGCCGGGAGCAGCGGAATCCAATTTATTGCAACGCAGCAGCGGCCTCGGAACATGCTCAGCTGCGGTTTCGGGTCGTCACAACGCAACAGGCCCGGCATGAGCCGGGCCTGTCGAGGCATCTTCAGCGCGCAGGCGCGCCGAGGAAGCAATTACCAGCTGAAGCGCGGGCCGACGGTGTATTCCTTGTCGCCGTCGCGGTTCATCTTCAGCTCGCCGTTCAGGCCCCAGTTCTGGTTCAGCTTGACCTGACCACCCAGGCGGCCGTACCACTGGCCTTCCGGATTGATGCCGTGCTTCTTCGAGAAATCTTCGTAGCCGACCATGCCGTAGACTTCGGCGTGGGCACCGAAGGCGGTGCGGATACCGGCTTCAGCGCTGTAGCCGTTGAAGTCCAGGCCGTGCTTCTGGTCGCGCTTCTGGTAGGCAACGCGAGCAACGAAGTCGGTGGTCGGGGCGATTTCAACGTTGTAGCCGGCGCCGATCTTCCACTGGTCCAGCTTGATGTTGGTGTGGTCGATTTCCTGGCGGCTGTAATCACCGAAAGCGTGGAAGTTCGGCAGGAAGCCGTACGAGCCCTTCACGCCCCAGCCGTCGGCCTTGAACGCATCGATGTCGGTCTTGGCGTAGTCGGCTTCGGCATAGTTGTACGACAGGTTCTCAGCAGCCGAGGCGGTGAACGGCAGGGCAGCGGCCAGGGCCAGAGCAATCAGCGAATTCTTCATGGGGGTACACCTTTACTTTCTTATGGTGTGCAGCAGCGCCAGAGCGCCATCGCATCGGGAATGTAAATTCTCCGTTATTCGCCACAACGCTCCCTGAAAACAGCGGTATTCGCATTGCTGAATTTTCTGGCTTGATTCAGGCTGTCTCTGGCATACGCGCGCGGCGCGCGTGCATTTGTCATCCGCACCGACTGCAACAGGAGGTTGCCTTGCACGTTTCCGATCCGCTGCTGATGCCTGTTCGCGCCGCCCTCCTGGCCTGCGCTTCCCTGTTTCCGATCCATGCCGCGCACGCGCTGCAGGCGGCTGACTACCAGCGCGCCGAACGCGTGCATGACAGTCATCTGCGCGGTGCGCTGCGCAATGCATCGGTCCTGCCCCACTGGGTGGCCGATGGGCGCTTCTGGTACGAACGCGAAGACACACAGGGCCGGCGCCAGGCGATACTGGTCGATCCAATCCAGGCTACGCGCCAGATCCTGTTCGAACCCGATGCGCTGGACGCCGCAGTTGCACCTCTGGGTGCCAGCGGGCCACGTCTGCGCTTGAACAACGTGCAGGTACTGGATGATGGCCTGCGCCTGCAGTTCAACGGCGAGGCGGAGATCAACTGCCAATGGCCACGCCTGCAGTGCACGGCCGCACAACAGGCGTTGCCGCCGGCTGATGCACTGCCGTCGCCCGGCGGTGATGCCTGGCTGCAGGTACGCGACCACAACCTGTGGCTGCAGCGCTCTGGAGCGGCGCCGCAGCGACTGACCCAGGGCGGTGAGGCTGGGCATGGCTATGGCGTACTGCCGGACTTCACCCTGCGCGGCATTCCACGCCGTCTGGGCCGGATGCCGGCACGACCGTTTGCGGTGAGCTGGTCACCCGATGGCCGTTACGCAGCCGGCATCCGCTACGACGAACGCGCGCTGCAGGACTATCCCTATCTGGAAAGCAGCCCGACCCACAGCGCGCGGCCGCGCGTGCATACCGTGAAGCTGGGGGTACTGGGCGATGCACAGCAGGTATGCGACAGCCTGTATGTGATCGATATCCCCAGCGGCAGGCAGCATGACATCGCGCTGCCCGAGGGCTGGAACACGCTCAATGAGGCCGGCATCCTGGGTTGGGACGGCGATCGGTTGTATGCCGTGATCGCGCACTTCGGCACGCCGCGCAGGCTGCGCCTGGTGGAGATCGATGCCAACAGCGGTGCATTGCGCACGGTTGTGGAAGAAGCCAGCGACACTCGCCTCCAGCTCAACGTGTATTCCTACAACCGGCCCGCGGTGGCCATCCTGCCCGGGCAGGACACCGCCGTGTGGTTCTCGCAGCGCGATGGCTGGGGCCATCTGTACCGGGTGCGCCTGTCCGATGGCAAGGTGCTGCGCCAGCTCACCCGCGGCAAATGGGTGGTGCGTGACCTGCTGGGTGTGGACGCTGCGGGTGGCTGGGCGTACTTCAGCGCCGGTGGCGTCGACGGTGGCGACCCCTACGTGCGCGGCCTGTACCGGGTATCGCTGCAGGGCGGTCCGATCCAGCGCCTGGCCGCCGATGGCAACGACCACATGGCCGATGCCGGTACCGGCGCGCTGTTCGGGGGGCGCGCTCCCCAGGCGCTGTCGCCTGGCGGTGGGTATCTGGTGGATACCGTTTCCCGTCTCGACCAGCCACCACGCACCGTGCTGCGGGCCAGCGATGACGGACGTGAAGTGATGGTGCTGGAAACAGCCGATGACAGCGCGATCGTTGCTGCCGGCTGGCGCGCACCACGGCGCGAACGGCTGCTGGCCGCCGATGGACGCACGCCGATCTTCGCCACCGTCTACCTGCCCCGCGACTATCGCGATGATGGCAGCTTCCCGGTGATCGACGCGATGTACGGTGGTTCCTTCATCAGCAATGCGCCGGTGACCTACGCCGAGGCGGTGTCTGCCCTGAATCCGGTATCCCGCGCCAGCCTGGCCGAACTCGGCTTCATGGTGGTCAGCATCGATGCGCGCGGCACCGGTGGCCGCAACAAGGCGTTCCATGACAGCAGCTTCCTGCGCGCCGCCGATGTGCAGCTGGATGACCATGTGGCTGCGCTGCGCCAGCTGGGCGAACGCTACCCGGGCATCGACCTGGAGCGGGTCGGCATCTACGGGCATTCGTTCGGCGGCTATAGTGCAGCGCGCGCCCTGCTGCGCTATCCCACGTTCTACAAGGTGGGCGTGGCCTCGGCTGGCAGCCACAATTTCCAGGGTATGTACGGCGGCGCCCTGCACGGCATGGACCGGCTGTTCGGTGGGGTGCTGCCGGCCACGCCCACTGCCGAAGGCGTGCCGGCGCCCTTTGCCGGGCTCGACAATGCAGCACTGGCCGGCAACCTGCGCGGGCATCTGCTGCTGGTCTATGGCGAACTGGACGAGAACGCGCCACCGGCGCTGACCCTGCAGCTGGCCGCCGCCCTGAACAAGGCCCAGCGCAGCTACGACCTGCTGTACCTGGCCCGGCAGGACCACGAACTGTTCCGCAACGACGCCACCTACACGCACCGCATGTGGGACTACTTCGTGCGCCACCTGGCCGGCCAGCAGCCACCGGATACGGTGCTGGCGCCGCTGCCCGGTGGCCCGGGCTGAACAGGCGCACACAGGATGTCGATCCACGACGCCCTGGTTCGTCGGGTACTTGAAGGCCGTGCATGCGGCACGGTCCATCCGGAGGCAGGCAATGAGCTACATCGATGGTTTCGTCCTGGCGGTGCCCACCGCCAACAAGGAGAGGTTCCTCGCCCACGCACGCACAGGAGATCACGTTTTCATCGAATACGGCGCGCTGCGCGTGGTCGAGTGCTGGGGCGATGACGTGCCGCACGGCAAGACCACCGACTTCTTCGGCGCGGTGAAAGCCACGCCGGACGAGACGGTGGTGTTTTCCTGGATCGAATGGCCCGACAAGCCGACCCGCGACGCCGGTATGAAGAAGATGATGGAAGACCCAAGGTTTGATCCGGCGACGAATCCGATGCCGTTCGACGGCGCGCGGATGATCTACGGCGGCTTCGTGCCGATCTACGAACTGACCCGCTGAACCGGGCGGACGTGCTCAGCGCGCGTCCGTTTCATCGCTGGCAGCGGCATGGCCGGCGCCCAGTGCGGCGCCAGCGCCGAGGCCCACACCGCCCATCCCAGCGCCCATTCCGCCACCGCCACCTCCTCCACCCGCACGACCGCCCTTGGCATCGCCCTTGCCGCCGACACTGGCGCCACCCGGCCGGGTCGGCCCCTGCGGCGGTATCTGCAGGTCGGTCGGAATCGGCGCCAGATCCAGCGCTTCGCGCACGAAGTCGCGCAGCGAGACCACCAGTTCATGGGTATGTACCGGCCGCCCCTGTGCCAGTTCATTGGCGGCACGCGCGGCCAGCCGCACCTGTTCGTCGGTGCCCAGCAGCAGGATGTCCGACAACGCCGCTTCCACGGCATCACGGATGCGGCGCGCGCGATCCGAGCGGGGCTCGGCAATGCCCTCTGCATCCTCGCGCTGGCGAAGGTCACGGCGATGGCTGGGGTCCACACCCAGTTCGCCGGTGAACGAACCGCCCAGGGTCTTGTAGGCCGCCATCAGCGTGCGCAGCCGTTCGTTGATCTGCCGGTTCTCGCGCTCGCGGCGCTGCTGCAGGGTCTGCATCACCAGCAGGCGGATGCCCACGCCCAGCAGGGTGATCAGGACCAGGCCGGCCAAGGTGGACAGCACGCCCTGCCAGGAACTGAAGTCAATACCGCGCATGCCCCGGGCTCCAGCAGGAAGAACCTGCATCCTGCTCCAGACCGCGTCCCTGAAACGCGAAAGGCCCCACCACCCGGGGGTGGCAGGGCCTTCGGTCACGGCGCGATTACTTGCGCTTGGCGACCTTGCGCACGGCCTTCCTGGCCGGAGCCTTCTTGGCGGCGACCTTCTTCAGCGGCGCAGCCTTCTTGGCAACCGTCTTGCGGGTGGCGGCAACCTTCTTGCCCACTGCCTTCTTGGCAACGGCGGTCTTCTTGCCGACGGCCTTCTTGGCGACGGCAGCCTTCTTGCCGACAGCCTTCTTGGCGGCCGTGGTCTTCCTGGTGGCGACCTTCCTGGTGGCGGCAACCTTCTTGCCGACGACCTTCTTCGCAGCCACGGCCTT
The DNA here is from genome assembly GCF_032025805.1 of Stenotrophomonas maltophilia group sp. msm1. NCBI lineage: Bacteria > Pseudomonadati > Pseudomonadota > Gammaproteobacteria > Lysobacterales > Lysobacteraceae > Stenotrophomonas > Stenotrophomonas maltophilia group sp. msm1. The sequence goes on along the minus strand of NZ_JAVSKH010000001.1, from coordinate 1,016,205 downwards.
CTTGCCAGCAACCTTCTTGGCGGCGACGGTCTTCTTGGCCACGGCCTTCTTGGCGGTAGCGACCTTCTTGCCAACTGCCTTCTTGGCAACAGCGGTCTTCTTGCCGACGGCCTTCTTGGCGACGGCAGCCTTCTTGGTGGCGGCCTTCTTCGCGGTGGCGACCTTCTTGCCGGCAGCCTTGGTGGCGGCCTTGGTGGTCTTCTTGGCAGCGGCGGCCTTCTTGGTCACAGCCTTGCCTGCAGCCGCCTTCTTCTTGGCCACTTCATTCTTCAGCGCAGCGGCTTCGGCCTTGGCGTTCTTCTTGGCGGCTTCCAGCTTCTTCTTGGCGTTGGCAACAGTCTTGCCGACCGACTTGGCAGCCTTCTCGGCCTTCTTGGCAACGGTCTTCTCGACCTTGGCCACGGCCTTCTTGGCCTTGGCAACGCGGGTACCGGCAGCCTTGGTGGCGCGCTTGACGGTCTTCTTGACCGACTGCACTGCGTCTTCGGCAGCGTGGGCGATGGTCTCGCCAACGTTGGTGGCGGTTTCTTTGACGTTCTCGACGGCGTCGGTCACGACCGACACACCATTACCGTTGCTCATGTTGCCCTCCTGGGGGCCTTAAGTATCAAAACGGGGCGATGCTATACCGACATTGACGATCGTGGAACGGGGCACGCACGAGCAATCGCATCTGATGCGACGGCAATGGTGTAGTCGGGTACCCTCGCGAGTACGATGTGTTGACGGGAAACCCCTTTTTTTCAGTGCTGCGCCGCACGATGCGGGCAGCGGCAGGGGCTGCGTGCGCACACCCGCCCGGACGTAGCGAAAGGCATGCGATATGGCGCATCGCGGCATCGGGATGCGCAGAACTGCGCAAGCATCGGCCTGCATACCCACGCGCCTGGGCAGACGTCGGCACAGTGCGAGGAACCTCCGGCGTTGCCGCCTGCGGCCCACGGTAGCGATGCTGGACCGGGTTCCGGGCATGGCGTTTTCATGGCGCATTTATCCATATCGCGACACACTCATTCAGCTTGTTCTACCGTAGGGCCGTACCGCCCCCACCCACGCCAGCGAACCGACTCCCATGCGACCGCTTCCTACCCTGCTCACGCTCGCAATCGCCGCCGCCTTCGGTGGCTTCGTTGCCACCGGCATCAATGCCCACATGGACAACCGTGCCGACGCCGCGCCGCTGCCGGCGGTGTTGCCGACCACGGCGGCCTTGCCGGCTTCGGTGGCCGGTCAGGCGGTGCCGTCGCTGGCACCGATGCTGGAAAAGGCAATGCCGGCGGTGGTCAGTGTCAACACCAAGCAGGTGGTGCGCGTGCGCAACCCCTTCTTCAACGACCCATTCTTCCGCCGCCTGTTCCCGGATATCCCACAGGAACGCATCAACGAATCGCTGGGCTCGGGCGTGATCATCGACGCCAAGGAGGGGCTGGTGCTGACCAACCACCATGTCATCGACAACGCCGATGACGTACAGGTGACACTGGCGGACGGGCGCACGGTCAAGGCCGAGTTCCTCGGCTCGGACCGCGACACCGACATCGCGCTGATCCGCATCCCGGCGCAGAACCTGACCGACATCAAGCTCGGCAACAGCGACCAGCTGCGCGTAGGCGACTTCGTGGTGGCCATCGGCAACCCGTTCGGCTTCAGCCAGACCGTTACCTCGGGTATCGTTTCGGCGGTGGGCCGCAGCGGCATCCGCGGGCTGGGCTACCAGAACTTCATCCAGACCGATGCGTCGATCAATCCGGGCAACTCCGGTGGCGCGCTGGTCGACCTGCAGGGCCAGCTGGTCGGCATCAATACCGCCAGCTTCAACCCGCAGGGCAGCATGGCCGGCAACATCGGCCTGGGCCTGGCGATTCCTTCCAACCTGGCGCGCAGCGTGGTCGACCAGCTGGTCAAGCACGGCGTGGTGGTGCGCGGCACGCTGGGCGTGGAAAGCCAGAACCTGACCGCGCAGATCGCGCAGGGCCTGGGCCTGGGCGAAACCCGCGGTGCGCTGATCACCCGCGTGCTGGCCGGCTCGGCCGCCGCCGCAGCCGGGCTGAAGCCGGGCGACGTGGTGGTGTCGGCCAACGGCCAGCGCGTGGACAGCGCCGAGGCCCTGCACAACGTGGAAGGCCTGGCGGCCGTCGGCAGCGCGATGACGCTGGACGTACGCCGCGAAGGCAAGCCACTGCAGATCAAGGCGACACTGAAGGAACAGGCGCGCGCGGTCACCGGTGAGAGCCTGGACCCGCGCCTGACCGGTGCGACCTTCGTCGACCTGCCCGAGTCACTGCGCCAATCCGGTGTCGGCGGCGTGCTGGTCAGCGAGGTCAAGCGCGGCAGCCGCGCTGCCAGCAACGGCCTGCAGCAGGGCGACATCATCACCGACGCCACCGTGGGCGAATTCGCCGACCTGGCCAGTTGGCGCGCCAACTTCCAGCAACGCCCGCCGACCCTGGTGGTGCGCGTGCTGCGCAACAACGGCCAGCAGCAGGGCCAGCTCGTGATGCGCTGATCGCCCTGCCGTAACACCCCCTATACCCCGGCAATGCTATTGCTGTCAGTCCAGGTCGGCACCGCCGACGCCGTTCCCCCATCGCAACAGGAGTGATTCGATGAGCCCCACCAATACCGAGAACCTGAAGGAACACCTGGGTGAAGCCGGTTCCCACCTGAAGCAGGCCGCCAGCGCCGCCGGCGGTGCGATCAAGGGCGCCACCGGTGCCGCGACCGACGAACTGCGCATCGGCAAGGCCAACGTCAAGGCTGAACTGTCCGACAGCGCACTGTCCGGCCTGGCCGCTGCCGAGTTTGGTGGTGCCGCCGCCAAGGAGCAGGTCGATGCGCTGATGGACAAGGGCAAGGACCTGATCGACAGCGCCGCCGAATTGATCCGTGAGCGTCCGCTGGCCTCGTTCGGTGTTGCCTTCGCGGCCGGCTGGATCATCGCCAAGCTGGCCCGCGGCAGCAGCGACAAGTAAGCCGCGGCGTGAGCGAAGACAACGCGCAAGCCCCTGATCCGGCGGCTACCCCGCCGCTGGATGAGAGCATCCGCCAGGTCGGCGCGGCCGGTCGTGCCGCTGCCGACTCGGCCAAGCACTCGCTGCGTTCGCTGCGCCGGTTGGCCTCGGCCGACTTCGCGCTGGCACGCAGTGCCTTCGGCCGCGCGCTGGCCTGGGCCGGCGTAGCGATCGTATTTGGTGCGTCGGCCTGGCTGCTCATGGCCGCCACCCTTATCGCGCTGCTGCAAAGCTGGGGCCTGAGCTGGCTGCAGGCACTGCTGATCACCTCGCTGCTGAGCCTGGCCGTCACCGGTTATGCGATCTGGCGGGTGTCCTACTTCTTCCACCACACCGGCATGCACGCCACCCGGCGCCAGCTGTCCCGCCTGGGCCTGTTCGACGAGCCCAGCGAAGACGACCCCGATGCCGATGTGGAGCTGCCAGAGGGCAAGCCATGAAGTTCGGTGCGCTGCAGCGTCGGGTGAAGCGCTGCGAACAGGTGGTAACCGTGCGTCTGGTCGAGACCCAGGACCACTGGTCGACGCTCGGCCAGGTCTGGCGCCAGGGCTGGTCGCCACTACGCATCGTGGTAGTGGGCCTGGCCGGTGGCTTCATTGCCGGCAAGCTGGAAATGCCGGGCAAGGTCAACGGTGCGCGCTGGCTGCAGATGGTGGGTTCGGTCTCGAACCTGTTCGCCAGTGCGCAGGCGGCGTTCGCCACGGCGATGGCGGCGCAGGCGGCGGCCACCGCCGACGATGCGGCCGAAGAAGCCGGCGATGCCAGCGAACAGGCACACGCAGCGGCCTCCGCCGCTGAAGCACGGCCCGCAGCGGCAGCGCGAGCTGTGCCGGAGCCGGAGCCGGAACCGGACCTGCGCGGACCGCGCCCGGCCGAGGCGGCCACCGAGCTGTCCGAACGTTGATCCCTGGAATCCGCCGCGCCGGTCGCGGCCGGCGGATAATGCGCTCCCCTTTCCGGCTGATGCGTCGATGAGCGAGTCCTCCCTGTCCCCGTCACCGGCCGGCCACGACGCATCCGAGGCACCGCTGCCGCCCCCGTCGCGCCCACGCGGACCGATGTCGCTGGTTGTGCTGGCGACCCTGGCCGTGGGCTATACGCTATGGGCGGCGCAGGACATCATCCTGCCGGTGCTGCTTGCGATGTTCTTCGCGCTGGTCGGCAATCCCATCCTGCGCCTGCTGCAGAAGCTGTGGATCCCGCGCGCGCTGGGCGCGCTGTTGATCCTCGGTGCGGGCCTGGGCGTGACCGGTTCTCTGGCCGTGCAGCTGATCGGACCGGCGATGGAATGGGCGCAGGAAGCACCGCAGCAGCTGCGCAAGGTCGCCCGCCAGGTGCAGAACCTGACCAAGCCGGTGCAGCAGGCCAACCAGGCGGCGGAAAACTTCGCCCGTGTGGCCGGCGGTGACAGCAACCACAAGGTGCAGGTGATCCGCACCCAGCTCGACGACCCCTACCGCATGCTGACCCGTGCACCGCGGCTGGCTGCCTCGGTGTTGGCCGTGGTGCTGCTGACGCTGTTCTTCATGATCTACGGGCAGAGCCTGCAGCGCGCGGCGATCGCCCTGTTCCCCAACCGCCAGCAGCAGCGCTTCACTACGGACATCCTGCGTTCGATCGAACGCGAGGTCTCGCGTTACGTGCTGACCATCAGCGTGATCAACACCTTGGTCGGGCTGGTGTTCGCCGGCGTGCTGATGCTGCTCGGTATCGGCCTGCAGGAAGCGCTGCTGTGGGGCACGGTGGCCGCGCTGCTGAATTTTGCGCCGTATGTGGGTCCGCTGATCGGCGTGGCGCTGATGCTGTTGATGGGCTTCGTCGAGTTCCGCGACCCGCTGCAGGCCCTGCTGCCCGCAGCCGCCTACCTGGGCCTGCACACACTGGAAGGGCAGATGGTGACCCCGATCGTGCTGGGCCGTCGGATGAAGCTGTCGCCGCTGGTGCTGATCCTGGCGCTGATGGTGTTCGGCTGGGCCTGGGGCATGATCGGGCTGCTGCTGGCGGTGCCGCTGCTGGTGTGCATCAAGCTGGTGCTGGCACGCCTGGACGGCATGCAGGGCTGGGCACGCCTGCTGGAATGAAAGCCCGCGCGGGCAGGGGTAGAATGGCGGGGTGAATTTCCCCGTCCAAGCCATCACCCTCGACCTTGACGACACGCTGTGGCCGTTCGCTCCGATCGGCGCCCGCATCGAACAGGTCCTGCACACCTGGATGTGCGAACACAGCCCCGCTACCGCCGCGATGTATCCGGTGGAGGCGATGCGCGAACTGCGCGAGCGGCTGTACCACGCCCATCCGCACCTCCACCACGACCTGAGTGCGCTGCGCCGGCTGACCCTGCACGAAGCACTGCACACCAGCGGTGCCAGCCTCGATCTGCTGGAGCCTGCGTATGAAGTGTTCTACGCCGCACGCAACCAGGTGGAGTGCTATCCCGATGCGATCGATGCACTGGCACGGATTGCCGCGCGGGTTCCGGTGGCGGCGCTGAGCAATGGCAATGCCGACCTGGAACGGGTCGGCCTGGCCCATCATTTCACCTTCCAGCTGGGTGCGCGCGAGCACGGCGCGGCCAAGCCCGAAGCCAGCATCTTCCACGCTGCCTGCACCCGACTGGGTGTCGCGCCGGCACAGGTACTGCATGTCGGCGATCATGCCGACATGGACGTGGCCGGGGCGATTGCCGCCGGCCTGCGCGGGTGCTGGATCAACCGCGAGGCAGCCACCTGGACCCATCCGCAGCTGCAGCCGGACCTGCAGTTCGACACCCTCACCGGCCTGGCCGACTGGTTGGATGCCAACCTCGACGCCGCCGCACTCCGGAGTACCTGACGCATGAGCGAGATCACTGGTTTCACTGCCGACACCGCCGCAGCGCTGCCGCTGTACGTGCTGGACCGCGAGCAGTTCGCCGCCTGGAAGGACGGCCAACCGGCCGCCACCCAGGCCTGGCTGGCATCGCAGGGCTTCACCGCCGGTGCCTTCACCACGGCGTTGCTGCCCGGCGCCGATGGCCTGTCCGGAGCGGTGATCGGTGTGGGTGATCGCGCCGATGCCTACAGCTATTCGCATGCCCCGCACGCCCTGCCGGAAGGCAGCGTGTGGCAGCTGGCCAACGAACTGCCGGCCGCCGAACAGGCGCTGCTGCAGCTGGGCTGGGGCTTGGGCAGCTACCGCTTCGACCGCTACCGCAAGCGCCACCGCGCACCGGCGCAACTGGTAGCCGCGCCGACCGGCGAGGTGGCCGACCTGATCACCGCCAGCCTGCGCGTGCGCGACTGGGTCAACACTCCCACCGAAGATATGGGCCCGCAGCAGCTGGAAGACGCTGCCCGCGCCTTGGCCGCTGCGCACGGCGCGCAGGTCGAGGCGATCACCGGTGACGAACTGCTGAAGCACAACTTCCCGGCCATCCACGCCGTGGGCCGCGCATCGCACCGCGCGCCGCGTCTGGTGGTGCTGCGCTGGGGCAAGGACACCGATCCGTCGCTGGTGCTGGTCGGCAAGGGCGTCTGCTTCGACACCGGCGGCCTGGACATCAAGCCGGCCGACGGCATGCGCAACATGAAGAAGGACATGGGCGGCGCCGCGCATGCGCTGGCCCTGGCCGGCCTGGTGATGGCACGCGGGCTGCCGGTACGTTTGACCCTGCTGGTGCCGGCGGTGGAAAACGCGATCGGTCCGGACGCGTTCCGCCCGGGTGAAGTGATCGCCACCCGCAAGGGCCTGAGCGTGGAGATCGACAACACCGACGCCGAAGGCCGCGTGATCCTGTGCGACGCATTGACCTTCGCCGGTGAACAGAAGCCGGACCTGGTGCTGGACTTCGCCACCCTCACCGGTGCCGCGCGCATCGCACTGGGCCCGGATCTGCCAGCGCTCTTCAGCAACGATGACACGGTGGCCCAGCAGTGGCTGCAGGCCGGTGACGCGACCCGCGACCCGGTCTGGCGCATGCCGCTGTGGCGCCCTTACCTGCGCTACCTGAGCAGCGGCATTGCCGACCTGGCCAACGCCGGTTCGCGCATGGCCGGCTCGGTGACCGCCGCGCTGTACCTGGAGCGCTTCCTGGAAGACGGCCAACGCTGGGCGCATCTGGACGTGTACGCCTGGAACGACGGCGAACGCCCGGGCCGTCCGGCCGGTGGCGAAGCGCTGGCGTTGCGCTCGGCGTGGGCGATGCTGAAGGCGCGCTACAGCTGATCGGGTGGGTGCCGACCTTGGTCGGCACGCCGTCCCCGGCAAACTTGACGAAAATTTGAATACCGGGCCTGGAAGGGTTCTGCGAGGATGTGTGGGTCGACCACCCACACGCTCCGTGAAGGCAGGACTCCGACCATGTCGCTCTTCCGCTACACCCGTGCCGGCCAGACGGCGGGCGCACCGCGCAGGCATTCGCCGCTGCTCTGGATCGCACTGATCGCGCTCATTCTGGGTGCCGTCGCGCTGGCCTTCGCCTGGCTGGCCGGCTGGATTGGAAACCGCCTCACCGCGCAGCGCTTCACCGATACCATCGAGGCCACCGGCCCGGCCCACCCGGGCTTCCGCCGCGCGCACAGCAAGGGCATCTGCGTGAGCGGCTGGTTCGAACCCAGTGCGCAGGCCCGCACCCTGTCCAGTGCACGGGTGTTCTCGCAGCGCCGCGTGCCGGTGATGGGCCGCCTGTCGATCGGCGGCGGCGACCCGTACGGCGCCGACAACACTGCACGCGTGCGCAGCCTCGCGGTGCAGATGGTCAGCGATGATGGGCAGGAATGGCGCATGGCGATGAACAGCTTCCCGTTCTTCGCGGTGCCCAGCGCCGAGGCGTTCTACGAGCAGACCCGCGCTTCCATTCCCGACCCGGCCACCGGCAAGCCCGACCCGCAGAAGATGGCTGCGGTGCTGGCGAAGTACCCCAGTGCGCAGGCCTTCCAGCAGTGGGCCAAGACGGCGCCGTGGACCAGCAGCTGGGCCGACACCACCTTCAACAGCGTCAACAGCTTCTGGTTCACCAATGCGCAGGGCCAGAAGCGCGCGGTGCGCTGGCGCTGGCAGCCGCAGGCGCCGGTGGTGGAGATGGATGCGGAAACGCGCAAGCAGGCCAGCGTCGATTTCCTCAGCCAGGAACTGCAGCAGCGCCTGGCCAACGGCCCGGTGCGCTGGAACCTGGTCGTGACCACCGCCGAGCCCGGCGATGCCATCGATGATCCGTCGGTGCCATGGCCCGAGTCGCGTGACCAGGTAGTGGCGGGCGTACTCAGCGTGGACCGCATGCAGTCGCAGGAACAGGGTGCCTGCGGTCAGATCAACTTCGATCCGCTGATCCTGCCCAGCGGCGTGCGCGGCAGTGACGATCCGATCCTGGCCGCCCGCTCGGCGGTGTATTCGCAGTCCTTCAACCGCCGCGAACGCGAGCGCGCCACCGGCAACGTCGAACAACCGAAGGAGGCCGCACGATGAGCATCGGCAACGGCCACTTCAACCTGCTGGCGCGGGTGCTGCACTGGTCCATGGCACTGATGATCATCGCCATGCTGTTCATCGGCGTGACCATGGTCGCCTCACTGCACCTGCGGCCAATGCTGATCGACCTGCACCGCCCGCTGGGCATCGCCATCCTGGTGCTGGTGCTGCTGCGCCTGTACAACCGGCTGCGCCATCGCCCGCCGCCGCTGCCTTCCGACCTGCCCGCCTGGCAGGTGCTGGCGGCCAAGGCCTCGCACTGGATGTTGTATGCGCTGATGCTGGCGATGCCGTTGATCGGCTGGGCGATGCTGTCGGCAGGCGGTTACCCGATCGTGCTGTGGGGCGGCCTGCACCTGCCGCCGATCGTGCCGCACACCCCGGCGTTGTATGCCGCGCTGCGTAATGCGCACAGCTTGTTGGCGTATGTGTTGTTCGCCACGGTGCTGATGCATGTGGGGGCGGCGCTGTTCCATTTGTGGGTGCGGCGGGATGGCGTGTTCCAGGCGATGGCGCGCGGGAAGGATTGATGGGGTTCGCCGGGCGTTCCCGGCGGATTGTTTCCGCGACCGCGGGGGGTGTCACTTTTCTTTTCGCGCGAAAAGAAAAGTAACCAAAAGAAACGCGCCGCCAGAGCGCGAGCCGGTGCTGCGCACCGGTGCCCTGTGCTTCTCGGTGAATCAGGGGACGGCGCCGAACTCGCTACGCTCAAACACCGGCGCCTCTTCGCCCCTGATTCCCCTGCGATGCTCGGCTCGCTCAAGGCGGACCCAACATCAAGAGCGACAGCTGCACCCAGTAGATCCACGCCATGCGTGGATGCTGTTGATCTTGACCTTCCAGTCCGCCTTGAGCGAGCCGAGCACCGCAGGTCCGGCGAGGGCGAAGAGGTGCGGGTGTCTGAGCGCAGCGAGTTCCCGCGCCGTCCCTCGACGGACCGAGGAGCGCAGGGCACCGGCGTGCGAAGCACACCGGCTCGCGGCCGGCGGAGCGTTTCTTTGGTTACTTTCTTTGCGCGCAAAGAAAGTGACACCCCCTCCGCGGTCGCGGAAATGATCCGCCGGGCAGCGCCCGGCGCTACCAGTGCGGCGGCGCACGCCCCTACAACCATCCCTTCTGCCGCGCCAGCCGATACGCCTCGATCCGGTTGGCCACGCCCAGCTTGCCGATGCACTCGGACAGGTAATTGCGCACCGTACCGTGCGACAACCCCAGCTGCTCGGCAATCTCGCTGGCGGTTCGGCCCTCCCCTGCCAGACGCAGCACACGGCGCTCGCGGTCGGTCAGCGGGTCGGCCTGCGACCATGCATCCAGCGCCAGCTGCGGGTCGATCGCGCGGATGCCCTGCTTCACCTTGTGCAGTGCATCGGCCAGGTTCTCGGCCGGTGCATCCTTCAGCAGGTAGCCCAGCACGCCGGCTTCCAGCGCGCGGCGCAGGAAGCCGGCGCGGGCGAAGGTGGTCACGATCACCACCTTGATCGGCAGCTCGTGACGCGCGATGCGCTGGGCAAGCTCGAGCCCGGACAGGCCCGGCATCTCGATGTCGGTGACCAGGATGTCAGGCTGCAGCTGCTGCAGCATGCGCCACGCGGTTTCGCCGTCGGCGGCGCTGCCCAGCACCTCGATATCCGGCTCCAGGCCCAGCAACGCCGACAGTGCACCGCGCACCATCGCCTGGTCCTCGGCCAGCAGGATGCGGATCATGCGGCACCGTCCTGCACCAGCGACGACGGCGTGCCTGGCGGCAACGGTGTGGTCGCGGCAGCCAGTGGCACGCGCACGGTCAGCAGCGTGCCCTCGCCCTTTGCGGACTGAATCTGAAGGTTGCCCCCCAGGGCGGCCACGCGTTCGCGCATGCCACACAACCCGTTGCCCTCGGCCTGCACACCGCCACGACCATCATCGCGGATCTGCATCGCCAGCATGCGTCCTTCCAGCATGAATTCCACCCGTGCCTGTGTCGCCTGTGCATGGCGCACGATGTTGGTCGCGGCCTCGCGCAGCACCAGCGCCAGACCGCGTTCGACATCCACCGGCATCGCCGGTGGTGGTGCGTATTGAAGGTGGACCTGCTGGCACTCCAGCAGCAGCCGCGCCGACGCCAGCTCACCGGCCAGGTCACTGGCGCGGATACCGGTGACCGCGCTGCGCACCTGCGCCAGCGCTTCGCGGGCAATGTCCTCGGCTTCGCCGATTTCCTGCCGCGCCCGCGCGTCGCCACGATCGTGCAGCTTGCGGGCCAGTTCCAGCTTCAACGTGATCAACGACAGGGTGTGGCCGAGCAGGTCGTGCAGGTCGCGGCCGATGCGTTCGCGCTCGGCGGTGGCTGCGAGCCGCCGCACCTCGTCCTGCGAAAGCTGCAGTGCCGCATCCTTCTGCTGGTTGAGTGCCTCCACGTTCACGACCAACCCGACGATATAGGACACGGCGGGGATCCAGACCAGGCTCTGCCACGGGTACTGGAACAGCAGTGCGAGGCCGCAGAACAGGAGGTTCAGGCCAGTGAGCTGCAGCAGGTACTGCCACCAGCCACCGCGTCCGCTCACCCGCAGCAGCACGCAGCCGAACACGAAGTAGGTCAACCCGGACGGGTACCACGGCAGCAGCACCAGCGACATCCCGATCAGGCCCAGGGCATAGCGCGGCGCGTGATGGCGTGGCGCCACCATCACCTTGGCGTACAGCAGCAGGAACACCGGATAGCTGGCCACTGTAAGCAGCAGCCAGCGCAGGGTGAAGCCATGGCCGAGCAAGGGCGTCAGGAAGATCCACACCGACCACAGCAGGTGGATCGCCTCGCTCCAGGGTGATTTTCCCCGGCGCAGCGTCTCGGCCACCGCCGAGTCCGGCGCGGGGCGCAGCAGGGAGGCAAGCCAGGTGGACGGCACAGGCGGTTCCAGGCGGGGATGATCGCCGCCGATCATGCCAGTTCGGCTGGCTGCGCGCAGGCGCCACCGCCGGCAAGATGGCACCGGCGCAACCCGCCGCAGATCACGGTACGCTTGGCGGTACCGCTGCAGCGGGCCAGCGATGGGGTGGTCGGATCCATGAGCGGTACCGGCAGCGGGGACGTTGCCATCCTGTGCCGCCGCGGTCACATTTCGCAGTTGCCGCCGTCAGTGTCATCGGGTGACAGCTGTCACTGCCGTCATCGCTGTGCCTGCCTTCATGCTGTGCCGCACGCTCCACCGCCGGAACCGCCGCCGTCCGCGCTTCCGGCCACACCCGCCCGAACGCCTGTGATGGAACGAATGAACGCTTCTGCCGAGCTGTTGAAGGAACTCCGTATCGACCGCAAGTCGCCGCCGCCCGCCTCCGGTGGTGGCAGCAACGGCGGTGGTCGCCGTTGGTTGTGGATCGCGACCATCGTGGTCGTGCTGCTGATCGCCGCTGCCGTGGCGTTCCTGTTCGGCCGTGCGCCGGCCGTGGAGGTGGAAACCGCGCCGGCCGTGGCCATCCAGCAGGGTAGCGCCAGCAGTTCGGTGCTCGACGCCAGTGGCTACGTGGTCGCCCGGCGCATGGCCACGGTCTCGGCCAAGATCACCGGCAAGGTGCGCGAGGTGATGATCGAAGAAGGCATGCGGGTCGAGGCCGGCCAGGTGATGGCCACGCTGGACCCGATCGATGCCGATGCGCAGCGCAGCCTGTATGCCTCGCAGCTGCAGGCCGCACGCAGCCAGGTGGCCGGGCTGGAGGCGCAGCAGCAGCAGGCCGCCGCCGAAGCCAGCCGCCTGCAGGCACTGGTCGGCCAGCAGCTGGTGTCACGTTCGCAGTACGACCAGGCCGTGGCCCAGCGCGACAGCCTGCGTGCGCAGCTGGAAACGGCTCAGCGCAACGTCAAGGTCGCCCACGACCAGCTGGCCATCGCCGACCTGGGTGTGGACAACAACATCGTGCGCGCGCCCTTCTCCGGCGTGGTCACTGCCAAGGCCGCGCAGCCCGGCGAAATCGTCTCGCCGCTGTCGGCGGGCGGTGGGTTCACCCGTACCGGCATCGGCACCATCGTGGACATGGACTCGCTGGAGATCGAAGTCGAGGTCGGCGAGGCCTTCATCGGCCGCGTGCAACCGAAGATGCCGGTGGAAGCCACGCTCAACGCCTACCCCGAATGGAAGATTCCCGGCGAGGTGATCGCCATCATCCCCACCGCCGACCGCGGCAAGGCCACGGTGAAGGTGCGCGTGGCGCTGAAGGTGAAGGACCCGCGCATCGTGCCGGAAATGGGCGTGCGGGTCAGCTTCCTGGAACAGGCACAGCCGCAGGCCACAACCAAACCGCAGGGCGTGCGCGTACCGGCTGGCGCCGTGGTCCAGCGCGAGGGCGCCTCGGTGGCCTTCGTACTGGGTGACGAGAACCGCGTGCAGCAGCGCACGGTCGAGGCTGGCCAGGCGATGGGCAAGGACCGCCAGATCCTCAAGGGCGTGAGCGCAGGTGAATCGGTGGTGCTGAACCCGCCGGACACCCTGCGCGATGGCGCCAAGGTGCAACAGAAACAAGCGCAGTAGCGGCCTGGCGCCCACGGGCGCCGCCGGCAGCACCGCTCGACGCACGCCTGCGGCCCCCTGCCGTGGCGCTTCCCCGTTTCCCGCCTTCCGTGGAGAACCACCCATGTCGACCCTGGTTTCACTGCGCAACATCACCAAGACCTACCAGCGTGGCCCCGAGAAAGTGCAGGTGCTGCACGGCATCGACCTGGACATCGCCAGCGGCGACTTCGTCGCGCTGATGGGCCCGTCCGGCTCGGGCAAGTCCACCCTGCTCAACCTGATCGGCGGCCTGGACAACCCCAGCGGCGGCGAGATCAGCATCGAGGGCGAGCGCATCGACCAGATGAGCGGCGGCCAGCTGTCGACCTGGCGCAGCCACCACGTCGGCTTCGTGTTCCAGTTCTACAACCTGATGCCGATGCTGACCGCGCAGAAGAACGTGGAACTGCCACTGCTGCTGACCCACCTCAATGCGGCGCAGCGCCGCCGCAATGCGGAGATCGCGCTGACCCTGGTGGGCCTGGCCGATCGCCGCAGCCATCGCCCGAATGAACTGTCCGGCGGCCAGCAGCAGCGCGTGGCGATCGCGCGGGCGATCGTCTCCGACCCGACCTTCCTGATCTGCGACGAACCCACCGGCGACCTCGACCGCCAGTCGGCCGAGGAGATCCTCGGCCTGCTGCAGCAGCTCAACCGCGAACACGGCAAGACCATCATCATGGTCACCCATGACCCGAAGGCCGCCGAGTACGCCACGCACACGGTGCACCTGGACAAGGGCGAGCTGGCCGACGCGCCGCTGGCCCACTGACGGAGGCCACGGCGATGAAATACTTCTCGTTGGTGTGGGCGCAGCTGTTCCGCAGCCGTACCCGCACGTTGCTGACCCTGCTCTCCGTGGTGGCCGCGTTCCTGCTGTTCGGCATGCTCGATTCGGTGCGCGTGGCATTCACCTCCGGCGGCAGCGTGGAAGGCGCCAACCGCCTGGTGGTCGCATCGCGGCTGTCGATCACCCAGTCGCTGCCGATCCGCCTGGAAACCCAGGTCCGCCAGGTGGCCGGCGTGCGCGACGTGGCCTACGGCATGTGGTTCGGCGGCATCTACCAGGACCCGAAGAACTTCTTCCCGAACTTCTCGGTGTCCCCCAACTACTTCGATGTCTACCGCGAGCTTCAGATCGACCCGGCACAGCTGGAAGGCTGGAAGCAGACCCGTACCGGCGCCATCGTCGGCGAAACCCTGGCCAAGCAGTTCGGCTGGAAGATCGGCGACACCATCCCGCTGCAGGCCACGATCTTCCCGCGTGGCGGCAGCAACGACTGGCCGCTGGTGCTCAAGGGCATCTACCGTTCCAAGGACCGTGCGCTGGCCGCCAACGAAGAACGCCAGCTGATGATGAACTGGAAGTACTTCGATGAATCCAACGACTACATCAAGAACCAGGTGAGCTGGTACACGGTGACGCTGGACAACCCGGACCACTCTTCGCGGGTGGCGCAGGCGATCGACGCGATCTCGGCCAACTCCGACCACGAGACCAAGACCCAGACCGAATCGGCGTTCCAGCAGGCCTTCGTCAAGCAGTTCGCGGATATCGGCATGATCGTCACCTCGATCATGGGTGCGGTGTTCTTCACCCTGCTGCTGTTGACCGGCAACACCATGGCGCAGGCGGTGCGTGAGCGCGTGCCGGAGCTGGCCACGCTGAAGACACTCGGCTTCAAGGACGGCACCGTGCTGACCCTGGTGATGGTGGAGTCGGTGCTGCTGATCGGCCTGGGCGGCCTGATCGGCATGGGCCTGGCCGCCCTGATCCTGCCGGCGATCGGCCCGAAGAGCATGGGCATGCTGCCGCCGCACGTACCGACACCAACCTGGCTGATGGGGCTGGGCCTGATCGTGGTGATCGGCATCATCGTGGGGCTGCTGCCCGCGCTGCGTGCCAAGCGCCTGAAAATCGTCGATGCACTGGCCGGCCGCTGAGGAGGATTGCAGATGAACAAGCTCAAGAAGTGGCTGGGCAACGGCATAACCGTGCTGCTGCTTGCGATCGGCCTGGTGCTGTGGATCAGCCTGCCGTGGATCGGCGTGCTGACCGTGGCCGTGCTGGTGGCGCTGTGGCTGCTGCTGACCCGCGGCGGACGGCTGGCGTTGGCCGCCACCCGCATCGGCGTGGCCAGCCTGCCGCAACGCTGGGGCGCATCGTCGGTGATCGTGGTCGGCATTGCCGGCGTGGTCGGCGTGCTGGTGGCGATGCTGGCGATGGGCGAAGGCTTCCAGGCCACGCTCAACAACACCGGCGATGACACCACCGCCATCGTGCTGCGCGGTGGCTCGCAGGCCGAGACCAACTCGGTGATCACCCGCGAGCAGGTACCGATGCTGTCCACCCTGCCCGGCATCAGCCGCGATGCGCAGGGCCGGCCGTTGCTGTCACCGGAACTGTCGCAGGTGGTCAACCTGGTGTCCAAGTCCGACGGCACCGACGTCAACGCGCAGTTCCGCGGCGTCGGTCCGCAGGCCTGGGCCGTGCATGACAAGGTCAAGATCATCGAAGGCCGCAGGTTCGCAACCGGCCTGCGCGAGATCGTGGTCGGCCAGGGTGCCAAGGGCCAGTTCCGCGACATGGACGTGGGCAGGACGCTGACCCTGGGCAACCAGACCTGGACCGTGGTGGGTGTGTTCGCCACCGGCGATGCGCACGATTCGGAGCTGTGGACCGACGCCGATACACTGGCGACCACCTACCAGCGCAGCGCCTGGCAGTCGATCAGCGTGCGTACCGAGGGCAAGGCCGGCTTCGAGCAGTTCAAGGCAGCAGTCGCCGCCGACCCACGCCTGAAGCTTGACGTGGAAACCACCCGTGTCTACTACAGCAAGCAGGGCGGTGGGCTGACCAAGCTGATCGACATCCTCGGCAAGGTGATCGGCACGATCATGGCGGTGGGTGCAGTGTTCGGCGCACTCAACACCATGTATGCGGCAGTGGCCACCCGTGCGCGCGAGATCGCCACCATGCGCGCGATCGGTTTCCGCGGCCTGCCGGTGGTGACGGCGGTGATGCTGGAAACCATGCTGCTGGCGCTGCTGGGTGGCCTGCTCGGCTGTGCGGTGGCGTGGCTGGTGTTCAACGGCTACAGCGTGTCCACCATCGGCAGCAACTTCAGCGCGGTGGTGTTCAAGTTCCATGTATCGCCGGAACTGCTGTGGACCGGACTGAAATGGGCGCTGGGCATCGGCCTGGTCGGCGGCCTGTTCCCGGCGCTGCGCGCGGCACGTTTGCCGATCACCACGGCGCTGCGCGAAACCTGAGCATCACGCAGCGGCATTTCGCGCATCCTGCAGGGACGGAGCGAAGGCTCCGTCCCTTTCAGGTTGCCGAACTCAGACATCCGCCGCCGCAGCATCAAACGGCGGGGCCGCGCGCGGCCAGATGCTGGCGAAGGACTTCCTCGGGCGGATACGCCGTGCCCAGCGCGTGCTGCTCGCCTGTATGCCGGTCGACGAAGATCGGCCCATTGCCGGCCAATGCATCCGAGATTTCGCCGGATTGCAGGTAGCGCAGCGACTGGAAGCAGAACAGCCAGCCTTCGACCACTTCGTGCTCATGCGTGATGGCAACCGGCTCATCGTCGCTGGCAAGTGCAGCCTCCACGCGACGGCGTGCTTCTTCAAGCTGGATCATTCCTTCATCTCCTGCCTTCGATGACGAGGCGAAGAGCATTTCATGCGGGCAGATGCATCACAACGACTGCGCGCCTGCATACAAGCGCGTACTGCGACGCGTTGTCGCAACTACTCAAGCGTGCCAGCTTCGTGCCGCTATCGATGCCTCTGCCCATCGCAAACGCAGCGCGCGTGACGCCGCGCACAGCGCATCTGTGGATTGTTGGTTGCGATTCATGTTCACGCACATTCCGCGGCATCGCGACAAACAGTTGCGAATGAAAACACTCTAGAATCCGGCCCCCCCACGTTGGTTTGCAGCACCCCACGCGCCCACAGAACGGGCGCATGTTTTTTCTGAAACACGAGATTTCACGGATGTCCCTGAAGACCACCCCGCTGCGCAACGCGATCGTCATCGTGCTGGCCGCCAGCTGCACTACCCCCGCCTTCGCACAGGATGCGGGCGACAACACCACCAACCTCGACCGCATCGAAATCACCGGCTCGCGCATCCGCCAGGCCAGTGTCGAAACTGCCCAGCCGGTGGTCGCACTCAACCGCGCCGAGATCGAGAAGAAGGGCTACGTCAATGTCGCCGACATCCTGCAGGATGTCACCGCTGCCGGCTCGCCAAGCATGAGCCGCGCGTCGTCGCTGACCTCATCGCGCGATTTCGGCGGAATGTATGTCAGCCTGCGCAACCTGGGCCCGGAACGCAGCCTGGTGCTGATCGACGGCCGCCGCATGGGCGTCAGCGCCGGCGGTTATTCCGACCTGGCCTCGATCCCGTCGGCCATCGTCGAGCGCGTGGAAGTGCTGACTGACGGTGCTTCGGCCCTGTACGGCTCGGACGCCATCGCCGGTGTGGTCAACATCATCACCCGCAAGAACTTCGATGGTGGCGAAGCCAGCGTCTACGTCGGCCAGTACGGCGAAGGCGACGGCCAGAAGCGCTCCTACAGTGCCACCTTCGGCAAGACCTTCGACCGCGGCTGGTTCAGCGTCGGTGCCGAGCGCACCAAGGAAGACGAAGTGATGGGCGGCGCGCGCGAGTTCAGCCGCTACGTCAACGGTCCGCGCCATCCGAACGATGGCCTCAACGGCACCACGCCGTGGGGCAGCGTCACCGTCGGCGGCAAGCCGCTGACCGTCGGTCCGGGCGGCGACCCGACCAGCGCCGGCAACTTCCACGCGCCGAACCCGGCCGATGGTGCCAACACCAAGACCAACATGAGCCTGCTGACCGGCCTGGAGCGCACCTCGGTGTTCGCCAACGGCGGCTTCTCGATCACCGATGACCTGCGCATCGTTGCCGATGCCATGTACAGCAAGCGCGAATCGACCAAGCACCTGGCTGGCTACCCGTACTCGGTCACCGCCACGCAGGCGCGCAACGGCAGCCGCGCCGCCCTGTCCAAGGACAGCGCATTCAACCTGTGGGGCCAGGACGTGCTGTTCTCGCATCGCACCGAAGAGATGCTGCGCGGCACCGAGAACACCCTGGAAACCAAGCGCGGCAGCCTGGGCCTGGAAGGCAGCTTCGAAACCGGCTCGCGCTACTGGGACTGGAACGTCAGCTACACCTACAACCGCAATGAAGGCGAGCGCGTCGGCACCGGCAGCATGTACCAGCCGAACGTCAACCTGGCCGTCGGCCCGTCCTTCATCGAGAACGGCGTGGCCTACTGCGGTACCCGCGATGCGGTGATCGCCGGCTGCGTGCCGTGGAACCCGGCCGCGCCGATGGGCTACACCGGCCCGGGCTCGCTGAGCAACCAGGACGTGCAGGACTACCTGTTCGCCCGCTACGTGGACAAGAGCCAGACCACCACCAAGGTGGCCAGCGCCAACATCTCCGGTTCGCTGTTCTCGCTGCCGGCCGGCGACATCATGGCTGCGATGGGCTTCGAGCACCGCACCGAAGAAGCACGCTACACCCCGGACCTGATGGTGCAGAACGGCCAGATTGCCGGCACCAGCGGCAAGCCGACCCAGGGTGACTACTCGCTCAACGAGGTCTACCTGGAAATGCAGGTGCCGCTGCTGGCCGACATGGCCTTCGCCCGCGAGCTTTCGCTGGACGTTGCCGGTCGCTACTCGGACTACAACAATTTCGGTTCCACCACCAACAGCAAGTTCGGCGTGAAGTGGAAGCCGATCGACAGCCTGCTGGTGCGCGCCACCTACGGCACCGGCTTCCGTGCGCCGACCGTGGACGACCTGTACGGCGGCACTGTCAGCAGCCGTGACTCGTTCACCGACCCGTGCGATACCTCGTTCGGCACTGCCGCCACCAGCGCCGCCGTCGCCGCACGCTGCAAGGCCCTGAAGGTGCCGGCCAACTTCCGCCAGCTCAACAGCGACGGCAGCGTGGCCAGCAAGCCGGGCCAGCAGGCCACCACCGATTTCAACTCCGGTTCCAACCCGAACCTGAAGCCGGAAACCGCCAAGACCTGGACCGTGGGCCTGGTCTACAGCCCCGACTTCGTGCAGGGCCTGGACGTCAGCCTGGACTGGTGGAAGATCCGCATCGACAACGCCATCGTTGGCGAGTCGGCCACCAACATCCTGGAACAGTGCTACGTGCAGGGCTCGGACGCCGCCTGCGGCCGCTTCACCCGTGGCAGCAACGGTCAGGTCAACGCGCTGGACCGTTCGCTGGTCAACGCCGGCTACCGCGAAACCGCCGGCTATGACATCAGCGCGCGCTACCGCCTGCCGGAAACCGCGTTCGGCAAGTTCGCAGTTACCTGGAACACTACCTACACCGACTATCTGGAGCAGCGCAACGACAACGCCGCGACCACGCCGGTGGAACAGCTGACCAGCTGGGGTGGCAACTTCCGTGTGCGCTCTACCCTCAACCTGGACTGGCAGTACGGCAACCTGGGCATCGGCTGGACTGCACGCTACTACTCCAGCATGAAGGAGAAGTGCTCCTACATGGACGAGTGCAACATGCCGGGCTTCAGCTCGGCCTACACCGATGCCTCGCCGACCAACAAGGTGGGTTCGAACACCTTCCACGACCTGCAGGTGCGTTACGCCCTGCCGTGGGACGGCACCGTCTCGCTGGGCCTGAACAACGTGTTCGACCACCAGGGTCCGATCATGTACAGCCAGCCCAACAGCAGCTTCGTCTACTACGGCGGCTTCGACATCGGTCGTTTCATGTACATGAAGTACCAGCAGCGCTTCTGAGCCTGCACCCGCGTTCCCGCCACCGCCATCTCTCTCCTGGCGGTGGATGGAAGCAGGGCGGCGCCCCCCGGGGCGCCGCTCTTTTTTTCATGCGTGCCAGTCGATCCGGCCCGATGCTACCGCTTGGCGCGCATCGTGCGGATGTTGTCGCCGACGAACAGGATCAGGCCGGCCCAGATCGCGGCAAAGCCAATCGCCTTGCCGGCGTCGAAGGCTTCGTGGAAGAAGAACACGCCCAGCAGCAGCTGCAGGCTCGGCGCGATGTACTGCAGGATGCCGACCAGTGACAACGGAATGCGCTTCACGCCGTAGGCAAAGCCAATCAACGGTACCGCCGTCACCACACCGCCGAAGATCAGCAGCAGGTCGTTGCGCCAGCCCCAGCCGTGGAAGAACGCGCCACCATGACCATTTTCGGCCCAGATCGCGAAGCCCAGCGCCGGCAGGAACAGGTACATGCTCTCCACGCCAAGGCCCGCCACCGGGTCGACCGAAACCAGCTTGCGCAGCAGGCCGTACAGGCCGAACGAACAGGCCAGGCCCAGCGCGATCCATGGTGGTGTGCCGGCATCGATGGTCAGCCAGGCCACGCCCACTGCCGCCATCGCCACCGCCACCCATTGCAGGCGGCGCAGCCGCTCCTTCAGCACCAGCACGCCCAGCAGCACGTTCACCAGCGGGTTGATGAAATAGCCCAGGCTGGTCTCGATCACATGGCCGGCGTTGACCGCCCAGATGTACAGGCCCCAGTTGAAGGCGATGGTCAGGCTCGAGACCAGCAGAATCGGCAGCGCGCGCGGCTGCGCAGCGATCTTCCGCCACCAGCCCAGGCGTGCGCTGAGCAGCAGCCAGCCCAGCACCAGCACGGTGCTCCAGATGATGCGGTGGGCGATGATCTGGAACGATGGCACCTCATTGAGCAGGTGCCAGTACACCGGCACCAGACCCCAGATGACGAAGGTGGAAGCCGTGACCAGCAGGCCACGGCGCTGTTCTTTCTCGTCCATGCTCATTTCTTGCGCGTCCTTGCCATTGTCAGTACCACCACACCCAGGAGAATCACCGCCATCGCCAGCAGGTCGCGCCAGCCGAAGCGCTCACCGTTGAGCAGCGCGCCCAGCAGCACCGCAATGACCGGATTGACGTATGCATAGCTGCCAGCCAGCGCCGGGCGCACGTTCTGCAGCAGCCACACGTAGGCGGTGAACGCGACGATGGAGCCGAACACGCACAGGTAGGCCATCGCCAGCAGGCCACCGGTATCGGGCAGCGTGGTCGGGCGCTCGCCGACCGCCAGGCCGATCAGCACCAGCAGCACACCGCCACAGATCATCTGCCCGGCGGCGGTCATGAACGGGCCCGGCAGGTCCAGTCCGCGTGCCCACACCGAGCCGAATGCCCAGCCGACCGGCGCGATCAGCAGCAGCACCAGCCCGGTCGGCGAGGCGGTCAGGCTGCTGCCTGCGTTGAGCCAGACCACGCCGAGGAAGCCGATGGCGATGCCCAGCCACTCACCGCGGCTGGCGTGCTGGCCGCGCAGCGCCGAGAACAGCGCCATCCACAGCGGCACCGAGGCCACCGCAGTGGCTGCCAGTCCCGAGGACACCTCGCGCTCGGCCAGCACCACCATGCCGTTGCCCAGCACCAACATGGTCACGCCCATGATGCCCAGGTTGCGCCACTGCCGCAGGGCCGGGTTCGGCATCTTCCAGAACAGGCGCAAGGCCAGGAACATCAGGCCACCGGCAATGATGAACCGGCTGCCGGACACCATCGTCAGCGGCAGCGCGCCGCCGTGCAGGGCCTTGGCGATGCCCAGGTAGGTCGAGCCCCAGACCACGTAGACCAGCAGCAATGCCAGCGCAACAAGGCCACCCCGGGGGGCAGCCGCAGACGAAGAGGGGGGAGCCGACATGACACACCAGGGAGCCGGGGGAAGGCGGATTCTAGGACGTTTTGAGTATGGTCCGGGACCCCATACGGTGGCACGCTGTCATCCATCCATGCACCCTGCTCTGGTCTGCTACCCCGTGTTGACGGCCCATGCAGTACCAAGAGGGCTGTCCGGCCGCGCCGCCCCAAGGCCGGGCGCCGTTTTCCCTGCGCACGGACGCGCCGCATCGAGGATTCCCACCCAGATGAGCACCACGTCCCATCCTGCCGTACCCGCGAACGACCGTGCCGCCCTGCGGCGTTCGATCTCCAACACCCTCAAAGGCTCCGCCGGCAACCTGGTGGAGTGGTACGACGTCTACGTGTACTCGGTGTTCGCCGTGTACTTCGAATCGCAGTTCTTCTCGCCGGACGACAAGAACTCCACCCTGTACGTGTGGGCGATCTTCGCCGCGACCTTCCTGATGCGCCCGATTGGTGCCTGGTTCTTCGGCCGCTTCGCCGACCGCCATGGCCGTCGCCTGGCGCTGACGGTCTCGGTCACGCTGATGGCACTGTGTTCGTTCCTCATCGCCATCACCCCCACCGCCGCCAGCATCGGCATCTGGGCCGCCGTGATCCTGCTGTTCGCGCGCCTGCTGCAGGGCTTCGCCACCGGTGGCGAGTACGGCGCCAGCGCCACCTACATGTCCGAGGCGGCCATTCCCGGCCGCCGCGGCTTCCTGTCCTCCTTCCACTACGTCACCCTGGTCGGCGGCCATGTGCTGGCCCAGCTGACCCTGCTGCTGATGCTGACCTTCTGGGGCAAGCCGGAGATCTCCGAGTGGGGCTGGCGCATCGCATTCGGCATCGGCGGCATCGCCGCGGTGGTGGTGTTCTGGCTGCGCCGTGGCATGGACGAATCGCTGTCGGAGTCGTCGATCGAGGCCGCGCGCGAGGGCAAGGCACAGAAATCCGGTTCGATGTACGAACTGTTCGTGCACCAGTGGCGGCCGCTGCTGCTGTGCTTCCTGATCACCGCCGGTGGCACCGTGGCCTTCTACACCTACTCGGTGAACGGCCCGAAGATGATCCAGAGCGCCTTCGCCGGCAACGATCCGATGACCGGCACCCTGATCAACCTGGGCGTGCTGGCGTTCCTGATGGTGCTGCAGCCGGTCGGCGGCTGGCTGTCTGACATCATCGGCCGCAAGACCCTGCTGGTGTTCTTCGGCGCCGGCGGCGTGCTGTACAGCTGGTACCTGATCACCCAGCTACCGCACCAGCATGACGCCACCCTGGCCTTCCTGACCCTGGCACTGGCCTTCGTCATCCTCACCGGCTACACGTCCATCAACGCGGTGGTGAAGGCCGAGCTGTTCCCCACCCACGTGCGTGCGCTGGGCGTAGGCCTGGGTTACGCGCTGGCCAACTCGCTGTACGGCGGCACCGCCCCGTTGCTGTACCAGGGCGCGCTGAAGACCGGCCACGTCGACTGGTTCGCCATCTACGTGACCGCAACAATCGCGGTATCGTTGGTGGTCTATGTGTTCTTCCTCACCAACAAGGGCCCGAACTGGCTCGACGGCACCCGCAAGTAAGCGCGTTGCCCTGATCGCGGCCACCGGTGCACTGCCGGTGGCCGCGGCATCTCCCGCCACGCCACTGATGTGGATCGCGGTGACGCTGGCCGCAGCCACGGCACTGGCCTGGCTGCTGCGCCGCCCCAACGCACAGGCCGCATGGCCACGCACCGGGTTCGGGGTCGCCCTGCTGGTGTTCTGCGCCGCGCTGGCGCTGCAGCTGGCGGTGGACCTGGGCAGCGGCCACAGCTCGCTGCAGCTGCGCCTGCATCGCGGCGTCAACGGCGGATCGCTGGTCGGCCTGCGCACGATGGTGGCGTGCTATCTGGCAGCGCTCGCCACCGGCGGCTGGGGCGCATGGAAGCTGCTGCGCCGGCGCAGGTAGTGCCGGCCGCTGATCGACAATCGACAATCGGCAATCGGCAATCGGCAATCGGCAATCGGCAATCGGCAATCGGCAATCGGTAGAGTCGACTGTTAGTCGACTGCTCTCTCTGTCGGCACCGAAAAACCCGCGCTGCGCGCGATAGTCGACTATCAGTCGACTCTACCCCCGGCGGAATGACATGACACCCCGCCGATTCCGATCCTCAACGGCGGGCCGCTTCGCTCTTGTCGCGCGCGCCGCGGAACTCCGATTCCTTTTCCCACGTCGGCCAGCGGCGGCTGTTGGCCAGCTCGGCGCCCAGGTCGTAGACCAGCAGCGTGTCGGCAGCGTGGCCGCTCGGGTCCCAGCTCGGCGTCCAGGCATCGCAGGCCTGGTGGTAGCAGTCGGCGAAGTACTTCTCGCGCAGCGCGCGGCCGGCTTCTACGCCGCCGTCCAGCTTGTCCAGACCGGGGCCGATGGTGATCGCCGGCACGCCCAGGCGGGCAAAGGCGAAGTGGTCGGCGCGGTAGAAGAAGCCGGCTTCCAGGTTCGGATCCGGGCTGTAGCTGCGGCCGCGGGCCTTGGCCACGCGTTCCAGGTCGCCTTCCAGCGACACCCGGCCCTTGCCCCACGAGGCGATGTCGCGGGTCGCGCCATCCGGGCTGAACATCTCGATGTTCAGCACCGCAGCGGTCTTGTCCAGCGGCGCCAGCGGATGCGCGGCGTAGTAGCTGGCGCCCAGCAGGCCCTTCTCTTCGGCGGTCAGTGCCACGAAGTACAGCGTGCGCTGCGGCTGCGGGCCAGCGGCGAACACACGGCCCAGTTCCAGCACCGTGGCCACGCCGGTGGCGTTGTCGATCGCACCGCGGCGGATGCGGTCACCCTTGGCGTCGGGCTGGCCGACACCGAACGCATCCCAGTGCGCGGAGAAGATCACCGCCTCGTCGCCATGCTCGCCACCGGGCAGCTTGGCCACCACGTTGCGGGTCACCACCTGCTCGCGCTTGAGCGCGAAATCCACGCTCAGCTTGGCGTTGTCCAGCGCCACCGGACGGAAGTCGGCACGCATCGCCTTGCGCTTCTCCGCATCGAAATCGAGGCCGGCGTCGGCGAAGATCGCCTCGGCCAGCTCGCGCTGCATCCAGCCGCGCAGCGGCGTGTGCTGCGCCATCGCCTCGGCCTGGCTGCGTTCGATGTCGAACAGCGGCGAGGTACCCGAGCTCTTCACCGTGGCCCAGCCATAGGCGGCCGGCGCGGTCTCGTGCACGATCAGCACGCCCTCGGCGCCACGGCGTGCGGCTTCCTCGAACTTGTAGGTCCAGCGGCCGTAGTAGGTCACCGCCTTGCCGTCGAACGCGCCCGGCGCATCGGCTTCGAAATCGGCGTCGTTGATCAGCACCACGGCGATCTTGCCGTGCAGGTCCACGTCCTTGTAGTCGTTCCAGTGGCGTTCCGGCGCATCAATGCCGTAACCGACGAACACCAACGGTGCATTCTTGATCTGCACGCGCTTGCGCGGCTGCAGGCTCTGCAGGGTTACGTCCACGCCATTGGCCAGCGCACGCTTGCCCTGCTTCAGCGACAGGCTGGCCTTGGCCGCGCCCTCCAGCTGCGCACGCACCAGCGGCACCGACTGCACCCAGCTGCCGTCCACGCCGCCCGGCTGCAGGCCATAGCTGCGGAACTGCTCGATCAGGTACTGCACCGTTCGCTCTTCGCCCTCGGTGGCCGGTGCGCGGCCCTCGAACTCATCCGACGCCAGCACGCGCACGTGGCGCGACAGTGCCTGCGGATCGATGCCGCCACCGGGAAGGTCATTGGCCGCATGGGCCAGGCCACCGACGAACAGGCAGGACGACAGCAGCAACACGCGCATCGGATTCACGGCAGTACCACGGCTAGCTTGGAAGTCACCAGAGTGTAACGTGGTCGTGACATCGCGGTGCAGCGTGAGCTTGCGTCATCCACGCATGGCGTGGAGCTACCGACGGATGCGATCCAGCCAGCAGGCCAGGCCCTGTGCGTTGAGTTCGATGTCCATCGCCAGCACGGCGGTCACTGCCGCATCGTCCAGCGCACAGCCATGCAGCTGTGCACGTTCCAGGTACAGCGCCTGCAGTGCAGCCAGCAGGCAGCGGTGACGGTCCGGCCGGCCATCGCACTGGCGGCCGATGGCGGCCATCGCATCGATCTGCTCGAACAGGTCGTTGGCCAGTTTCTCCACCTGTTCCACACGGCCGTAGTGGGTCAGGTACATCGCCTGCGGGCCGTAGCCCAGCATGCGCCGGATCGAGGCCTTCATCGCCTCCGGGTCGAACTGTACCGGCGACGACGTCGGGAAGATGAAGGCCCCCTGCGCGCTGTCCAGCTCGCGGTAGGAAATGCCGAAGGTATCGCCGGTGAACCAGCTGCGGCTGCGCGCATCCCACACGCAATAGTGGTGCAGTGCGTGGCCCGGCGTGTGCAGCAGCACCAGCTCGCGGCCAGCGAGATCGATGCGGTGGCCGTCTTCGGCCACCACCACGCGGTGTTCGGGAATCGGCTCGATGTGGCCGTAGCTGCGCGCGATCTCCTCGGCGCCGTACACCGCCGTCGCACCCGCAATCAGCCGGGTCGGGTCGATCATGTGCGGCGCACCGCGCGGGTGCAGCACCGCTTTCGCGTTCGGCAGCTGCTGCATCAGCAGGCCGGCGCCACCGGCGTGGTCCAGGTGCACGTGCGTGAGCAGCAGCCAGTCCACCGCGTCCACGCCCAGGCCAGCGTCCACCAGCGCCTGCAGCATGGCCGGTACTGACAGCCCGGTGCCGCAGTCGACGAAGGCCGCGCGGCCGTTTTCAACGATCAGGTAGGCCGCGTCGAAATCGGGACGCTGGAAGCCGGTATCGATGGTGTGGATGCTGGGGTCGGCGGTCATCGGCACGCACCTGGCAGGATCGGGAACAGATACCCATGGTAGGCGCGCAGGCGGCCCGGGTTCGATGCGGCTTTGGTCGGAGGGGCGCTTCTGTAGAGCCTAGCCGACGCTGGGCTGCCATTCTGTCAGGCATCAGCCGAGCATAGGCTCGGCTCTACAGCGGCACGCGAAGTCGAGCATGGCTCGACTCTACAAAGGCGGGACTACCGGTCCAGCCATCGCGGCCGCAGCAGCAACGCCAGCACCAGCACCGCCAGGAACGCGCCGTAGGCATACAGCACCGCCAGCACCTGTGGCCAGATGGGTCCGGCGCCGGGCTGCACCACGCCGATGCGGTAGCCCCACAGCATCGACACGATGCTCAGGGCGAAGGCCAGCACCAGGGTGGTGCTGTCGAACAGGCGCCGCCGCGGGGTACGCGGCTGGCGCGGGAACAGCCAGTACAGGCTGCCCAGCAGCAGGAACCAGGGCAGGAACAGCAGCAGCGACAACCAGGCCATCGCAGACTCCATGTCATCGCGCCGGAGGCGCGCGGACATCATGCCATGGGCGCTGTGCCACGGTCGTGCCGGCCGCTGGCCGGCATTCCCTATGCAAATACCGTGGTAGTGCCAGCCGCTGGCCGGCGTTTCCCATGCAATTGCCGGCCAGCGGCCGGCACGACCTTTATTCTTCGCGCAGCATGGCCAGGGCAACCAGCACGGCGTCCACCTCGGCCTCAAGCTTGAACAGCTCGCTCTGCAGCTGGTCGCCCTGCTCGGCCTGCTTGATCACGGCAATCAACTGCCCGGCATCACGCGGCGAATCGAAGCCTTCGCTCTGGATCAGCAGCGTGCCGTCACCGGCGGTCAGCTTGAAGTAGAACCGGCCGTCCTTCTCACGGTACTGCTTGAACTGCGGCGGCGCCACGCGGGCCACGCCGGCATCTTCGCTGGCGATGTCGCCCGCCGTGGACAGGTCGCGCAGGCCCACGGCGTGGCGCAGTTCTTCCAGCAGCGGTGCCGCCAACTGCTCGCGCAGCTGCTGGCCACGGCGCTTGAGCAGCGCTTCGATTTTCTCCGGCTCGGCCATCAGCGCGTTGTAGCGCTCGCGCAGCGGCGACAGTTCGCTGTCGATGCGCTCGAACAGCTGCTGCTTGGCATCGCCCCAGCTGATGCCCGCAGCGAACGCCTTCGCGAATTCCGCGGTCTGTTCCGGGGTGGCGAACGCCTGGTACATCTGGAACAGTGCCGAGCCCTCGGTGTCCTTCGGCTCACCCGGTGCGCGCGAATCGGTCAGGATCGAGAACACCAGCTTCTTCAGCTCTTCGCGCGGCACGAACAGCGGAATGGTGTTGTGGTAGCTCTTGCTCATCTTGCGGCCATCCAGGCCCGCCAGCGTCGCCACCTGCTCGTCGATCACCACGTCCGGCAGCGGGAAGTACTCCTTGCCGTACACGTGGTTGAAGCGCTGGGCGAAGTCGCGCGCCATCTCGATGTGCTGGATCTGGTCGCGGCCCACCGGCACCTGGTTGGCCTTGAAGATCAGGATGTCGGCGGCCATCAGCACCGGATACATGAACAGGCCGGCGCTGACGCCTGCGTCCTCGTCCACGCCTTCCTCGCGGTTCTTGTCCACCGCCGCCTTGTAGGCGTGCGCGCGATTGAGGATGCCCTTGCTGGCGATCGCGGTGAGGAACCACATCAGCTCGGTGGTCTCGCGGATGTCGCTCTGCCGGTAGAACCACACGTGTTCCGGGTCCAGGCCGCAGGCCAGCCAGCTGGCCGCGATCTCCAGGGTCGCGCGCTGGGTGCGCTGCGGGTCCTGTGACTTGATCAGGCTGTGCAGGTCGGCCAGGAAGAAGAAGCTCTCGATCCCCGGCGCGCGGCTGGCCGCGATGGCCGGGCGGATGGCGCCAACGTAGTTGCCCAGGTGGGGCGTGCCGGAGGGAGTGATGCCGGTAAGGACTCGGGTGGTCATGACTGCGTGGGGTAACCTTCGATGAACGGGGCCAGTTTACCTTGCACGCCACCAACCCCGTCAGGGCCCGCGGCGCGTTCATTCACGCAACCCCGCTGGAGACGCCCGATGAAACGCCTGCTGCCCCTGCTGCTTATCCTGCCTCTGGGCGGCTTCCGCCCGGCCCCGATGCCGCCGCCGGTCTACGAGGGCGGCCCCGTGCGCATGGCCCTGGTCGACCGCGACCGCGGCACCGAACTGCGCAGCTACCCCGCCGAGGGCCAGCGCTGGGTGGCCGGTGAGCGCGGTCACCGCTACGCCGTGCGCCTGTACAACGACAGCCCCCGCCGGGTGCTGGTGGTGCTGTCGGTGGACGGCGTCAACGCCATCTCCGGCGAAGATGCCGATCCCTCGCAGACCGGTTACGTGCTCAACCCCGGACAGCGCGCCGACATCACCGGCTGGCGCAAGAGCCAGGACGAAGTGGCGCAGTTCGTCTTCAGCAGCCCCAGCGGCAGCTATGCCAGCCGCACCGGCCGCCCCGACAACATCGGCGTGGTGGGCGTGGCCGTGTTCGAGGAAGCGCGCCGCTGGCGCCCTGAGCCGATCCTGCGCCGGGGCCTGCCACCGCCGGCCCCGGCTGCACAGGCCGAAGCGGCCGCCGATGCCAGCGCCAGCCGCATCGAGGGCTACGCCAGCAAGCCGCAGGCGCCGGCGCTGGGCACCGGCCACGGCGCGCGCGAGCAGTCCTCGGTGCGCGATACCGAGTTCGAGCGCGCCAGCCGCAGCCCGGCGCAGGTGTTGCAGCTGCGCTACGACAGCGCCCGCAGCCTGCGCGCGCGCGGCATCCTGGTCGATTCGCCGTCACGCCTGCCGCGCGAACCGCAGGCGTTCCCCAACCGCTACGTGCCGGACCCGCCGGCACGCTGATCCTCCGCGCAGACAACACAACGCCCGCAACCTTTCGGCGCGGGCGTTGTGTCGTGGGGGAAACCCGGGGGCTTACTTGTAATCCGGGTAATCCTTGCGCACGCTGTCTTCGAAATCCCGGACTTCCTTCTCGGCGCGGTCCTTGGCCCAGCCATAACGCTCCTGCAGGCGACCGGCCAGGTATTCGGCATTGCCTTCGGCCACATCGAAATCGTCGTTGGTCAGATCGCCCCACTTGGCCTGGGCCTTGCCCTTCAGCTGCGACCACTTGCCGGAAATGATGTCTTTGTTCATTGCTGGGAGTCCTTGGTTGCAACGGCGTTCTTACCGTGGTTCCAGCTTCGCGCAGTCGCTGTTGAGTACCGGTCAACCAGCAATGAAATGCGTGCTCACCTGCTTGAATGGTTCACTCCGCTTGCACAGCCGTGCGTGGCAGCGTGCAAGAAAAAGGCCGGGGATGATCCCCGGCCTTTTTCTTCCGTTCCGCGCCGGGCTCAGTTGCCCTTGGCGGCATCCTCAACCTTCTCACCGGCCTTCTGCACGTCCTTGCCGGCACCGGCCACAGTGTTGCAACCGGCCAGCAGGGCCACCGAGAACATCGACAACAGCATCAGGGCAACTACGCGCTTCATGGGCTTCTCCTTGGGTTTGCCGCTACACCGCTTCATTCGCGGATGGGATTCTTTCGCTCAGCGGGAGAAGGCCAATGCCCGCCGCCGCCGCGTGAAGTGCAATCTGGCGGCAGGGGCGTGGAGCGGGTGTGAACGGATCGGCGATCCGTTCAGGCGGTTGCCTTAGTCGCGCATCAGGGTGGACTTGCCGAACAGGCTCTCGACCAGGTCCACGGCCAGTTCGGCGGTGGCATTCTGCTTGTCCAGCAAGGGGTTGAGCTCGACGATGTCCAGCGACCCCATGCACCCGGTGTCAGCGATCATCTCCATCACCAGCTGCGCCTCGCGGTAGTTCACCCCACCCGGCACGGTGGTGCCCACGCCCGGCGCGATGCTCGGGTCGAGGAAATCCACATCGAAGCTGACATGCAGGTGGGTGTTCTCGTCGATGCCCGCCAGTGCTGCTTCGACCGTGCGCTTCATGCCGTTCTCATCGATGTAGCGCATGTCATAGACATCCACGTTGTGGGTCTTGATCAGGCGCTTCTCTTCCGGGTCCACCGAACGGATGCCGATCTGGTGCACCTGGGTGGGAGTGATCGCCGGTGCGCTGCCGCCGAGGTGGGTCAGCGCCTCCGGGCCGAGGCCGCACAGGCAGGCCACCGGCATGCCGTGGATGTTGCCCGAGGGGGTGACATCGCTGGTATTGAAATCGGAATGTGCATCCAGCCACAGCACGCGCAGGGTCTTGCCCTGCTCGCGGCACCAGCGTGCCACGGCAGTGATCGAACCGATGCCCAGGCAGTGGTCGCCGCCGAGCATGATCGGCATGCGGCCGGCCTGCAGTTCGGCATAGCTGGCTTCCATCAGTGCATGATTCCACGCCACCACTTCCTCCAGATGGCGGTAGCCCTGCACCGGCGCGGTCCACGGGTTGCGCGGGCCATCCAGGTTGCCCAGGTCGCGCACGTCCACGCCGCGCGCTTCCAGCGCCTCCGGCAGGCCCGCCACGCGCAGCGCTTCCGGCCCCAGCCGTGCACCGCGATGGCCCGCACCGACATCGGTGGGAACGCCGATCAGGGATACGGAAATGGGATGGGCCATGGGTGCCTCCTTGCGGGGGAAAAAGAAGCACAGTCTAGCCAGAGCTGTGTGACACCACTCGCGGCGGTGCAGCAGGGCATTGGCGCCGCCATGGCGCAAATGGACAACAGGCAGCCATGCGTAGGGATTCCCCGGCCTTATGGATCAGAAATTCTTCCGCCTGTGATGGGGTTCTCCACAGTGACGGATACGGCTCTATCGCTTTCCCTTCAGTACAGCGAAGGTTCTCGCCCAAATTGGAGGCTCGGATGTTCCCGCATTGAATCGAAGTAGACTCCCAGCCGGCTTCTTGGCGCCACTCAGCAAGCACCTGTGTATCGGCACGCTCACGGTGTTGACCGCGTCCTGCTCGGTATCCGGCGCCGATACCTCCTCGGCAGAGCACGCGCCACTTCTGGCGTCGGCGGATGAAGCTTCAACCCATGAAATAGCCGATCCGCGTACGGCAAGGACCGCTGCACAGCGATCCACCGCGACGGTCAATGCGCGCATCGCGTTGGGACCCAGAGCTTTCCTGATCGACATCAGGCCTCCCGAATACAGAGGCGATGCCACGAACTACATCGACCAGAGAATGCAGCGATCAAAATCTGGCGACGGCCAAGCAAGCTACGAAATACACTCGAGGCTTGCCAGCTGCAAACGAGCCCTCGATCCGGGCGACGACAGTGAGTACAAGGTGTACTCATCCATGGGACTTGCCGAGCAGTTCTCGAGGCGTATCGAAGAAGAAATCGAGAACTGCAAGGCGATTGCCCAACGAACCGACATCACGGGAGAAAACTGGCTGTCACTGGCAGCCGCTCAAGGGTCCATTGAAGCCCGACTGATGTACGCCCAGAACCCTCGCGCCGCCATCGGCAATCTCACCGAAGTCCTCTCTGATCCCAGCAGGTTGATCGACTTTCGCCGGAACGCTGTGGAGTATCTGGACGAATCTGTTTCTTCAGGAAACCTGGATTCCATCGAAGCGCTCGCAAACATCTATGACAGAGGAATAGTCGCCGAGCGCTCCTACACCAGGAGCCTCGGCTACTGGATGGCCCTGCACCGCGTGCATCCAAGCCAGTACTCGGCGGAATCGATAAGTCGCCTGTCCAGCAGCATGCAGGCAGAGCAGATCATTCGTGCGCAGGAAATCTCAAGAGAAATCTACCAATCATGCTGCCAATGACGTTCGATTGGTAATCCTGCAAACCAAAAATAGACAAACGGCTTAATAATATGAGAACAAAGATAATTATTGCGGCAATCGTGGTCCTGGCAGCATTCGCCGCACTTCCATTCGCGCATGCAACCTAGCCTTTCGGCAACCCTTCAACCGTGTTCGGCCCAGCGTCCTGCACACCGTGTCGTGGGCAGACCCCACTTCCAGACACAGCTACCAGAGCGTTCCTGACCAGATACACGCAGGTGACGAACAAGAAAAATTCCGGAACCTTCAATGAGTCCATCCAACCAGGATCCAAGGTCATCGTCTGCAACGCGTCCCACTGCGTGACCTACCAAATGACCGATAGCCAGGACTGGAATGGGACTTCGCGTGAGCCCATCACAACGAGCCCTCCCCCTCGCGGCGGCGGGAATGGCAATGGCGGTGGCGGCGGCGGTTACACCGGGCCCATCAGCGGCGGCAGCTACGGTGGAGGCGGCGGCGGAGGCTCCGGCAAAGTCACAGTCGGGCCGGCCAAGCCGTCCCTCCCCACCCAGGAGGATTGATGGCACCACGTGATAGCACCATTGGCGTGCTTCTGCAGGTCAATTCACACGCGAGCAACCACATGCCTGACTGCCATCATGGGACACAGACTCAGCGCCGCTTGATCGGCGTCACGCAGTTGAGCCAGCTTCACCACGTGGGTCGTGATGGGCAGCGCGATAGCGAAGACGGCGCCGGATTCGCGGTGGAGTGCAGCCCCGCTCTATATGTCGCTTCTGGCATTGCGATGCTCGAAACGGGCCAAACGCGATAATTCACTTTTCCTTTCAGATCACCCGATGCCATCGAAACAAACGACTGGCAGGCGGGGATTTCGCGTGCGCATGATGAATCGCCACCTGCAAAGGTGGTCGGGACTTCCAAGCCCGTTTAGTCGAAGCTGTATACGCTTGCCAGCCGGCGCCGTCTTTCCAAAAGCGGCGCCGGCTGGCAATCCGTTCGCCGATCGACGGCGGGCGGTGCGTGGGGACCCTGTGCCCGCCGGCTCATCGATTTCCGGTCTTGGAAGCCACGCATCGCCCGGCACCCTCTTCGGGTGGCACCTCTGTTCCCGACGAGGACGCCATGCAACGCCTATTGATCGCAGACGAAGCGTATTCAATGGGCTGGATCACCGTCCAAGAAGGCCGGTACAGGTACATGGCCATTGGAGCAGAAGCCGTCATGATCCGAGGCGTTCTAAGCGAGTACTTAGGCTATGAGGTGATCTGGGAGAACTGACGGTCCGCCCGAGTTTGGTGCCGCTTGTCCGAATCGAACGGACGACCTACTGATTACAAATCAGTTGCTCTACCGACTGAGCTAAAGCGGCGATGTCGTACTTCTCTTGCTCAAACCGTGTCCGGCTTGCCCCACAGTCTACGCGCTGGCGGGCCTAAAGCCTTACCGCGCTTAGCCTTCCTGCCTGCCGCCACAACAACCGCGCCCGAGTTACAAGACAGTTGCTCTACCAACTGAGCTAAAGCGGCATGGGTGGTGCACCGGCGGCAGCGCCGCGGTCCGGGGATTCTAGCGCAACCGCGTGCATTCCAGCGACCGGCTCTGTGCCGCCCCGCTGCGCTGCTGGGCCTGGGCGGGTTGCGTGCCTGCCGCCAGCTGCCCTTCCAGCCACCACTGGCCGGCGTCGCCGCTGGCGACAAGGCGCGGCTGGAAGCCGGCGGCCTGCACCGCCGCCATGCGCCGCTCCGCGCCTTCGCGGTTGCGGTACTGGCCCAGCGCCACCGCGTTGGCCTCCTCGCCCTGGCTGATGATGTAGTAGTCGCTCAGGCCAGCGGCGACGATGCGTTTCACGGTGGCCTGGGCTTCTTCGCGGTTGGCGGCGGCCGGCAGCATCACCCGGTAACGGGCACTGCCGCTGGCAGCAGGCTGTTCGCGCAGGCGCACCTGGCTGAGCAGCGTGCTGGCCTTGCCCTGCGCACTGGTAGCGGCGGCGCGATCGGCGAACGGGCCCAGCGCGACGCAGCGCGGCGGTTCGGCAGCCACGGGCGGGGTTACGGGCTTTTCCGGCGCCGGGGTCGGGGTCGGTGCAGGCGGTGTTGCCGGCTTGGCAGCGGCAGCAACCGGCGTAGCCTCAGCCGCCTGCGGCTTGGCAATCTCCGGCTTGGCCGGGGCGGCGGGCGCCGGCGTTACAGCCACGGCCGTCTTCTCCGCCGGCTCGCGCTCCATCAACGGCGCGGTCGGCGCGGCAGCCGTGGCTTCGGCGGCCGCGGCGGCATCCACGCCACCGGGCACCCAGCGCAGCTCGGCCACGCCCGCGGGTTGCGGTGGCGGCGCAGGCTTCTGTGGTGCATCGCGCAGCAGCCACCAGCAGGCGACGCCAAGGTTGAGGATGGCCAGTACGACGATCAGGGCACGGGTCAGCATGCGCGGATACTAGCCTGCGGGCTGGTGCACCGCCCAGCGGGCGAGACCATCCAGCACCAGCGAGGGGTGGTAGTCGGCGCCGGGCAGCAACGGCATCAGCGCCGGTGCGCCGCCACCGTGCACCAGCAGCGACGGTGCCACGCCCAGCAGCGTGTGCGCCTGCTGTGCGCTGCGTTCGATCAGTGCCACGGCCGCACCATCGCAGCCGGAGGCCAGCGCGTCGGCGGTGTCGTTGGCGAATTCGCTGTAGTCACCGCCGGTAGCCGGCAGCTGCACCGCGCGGGCATGCAGCGCTTCGCGCATGGTGGTCGGCGATGCGGAAATGCGGCCACCGTGGTGCTGGCCGTCAGCGTCGAGCAGGTCAATCGTCAGTGCGGTGCCCACGCCCACCACCAGCACCGGGCGCTGCGCCTTGGCAGCGGCCAGCAGGGCCAGGAAGCGGTCGACGCCGAACTTTTCCGGCTTGGCATAGGCAATGCGCACACCGGCGCATTCGGCGCTGGTACGCACCACGTGCACGTGCTCGAAGCGACGCTGCAGCTGGTCCAGCATCGCGCTGGTCAGCGACGGTGCGGCCACGCTGGCCACGAACGCGGTGGTGCCGCTGGGCAGGCTGTGCGGCGGCTGCCCGGCCATGCCTTCGGCGCCATGCGCCCAGGCCTGCACGTCACCGGCACGATCACCCTGCAACGGCGCGAACTTGAAGCGCGAGTTGCCGAGGTCGAACAACCAATCGCTCATGCCGCCCTCACGCTGACTTCGCCGGCATGCAGCAGGCGCTCGCGGCCATCGATGCGCACGCGCAAGGCGCCGTCATCGGCCAGGCCGAGCGCGGTGCCATGCTGCCACTGCCCTTCCAGTTCCACCCGTACTTCGCGACCGGCCAGCATGTCGAACGCGGCGTAGCGCGGCAGGAACGGCGCCAGGCCTTCGCGATCGAATTCTTCCAGTGCCGGCAGCAGGCGCGCCAGCACGGCAGCAACCACCACGTTGCGGTCCACCGGCTTGCCGGCCAGCGTGTCCAGGTCCACCCACGGCTGGGTGATCTGCTCGGCGAAGGATGGCGGCATGTGCGTGTTGATGCCGATGCCGATCACCGCGCGCGCCGGGCCGGCATATTCGCCACCGCCCTCGGCCAGCAGGCCGACCAGCTTGCGCTTGCCATCGACGATCAGGTCATTCGGCCACTTCAGCTGCGCCTGGGTATAGCCCAGGTCGTGCAGCGCTTCGGCCACGGCGATGCCAGCCACCAGGCTCAGCCCGGCCAGGCGGCCGAGGCCACCGGAGAACAGCCGCAGCACCGACAGGTACACATGCGCGGCCAGCGGCGACGCCCACGTACGGCCGCGACGGCCGCGGCCGCCGGTCTGGCGTTCGGCCAGCAGGACGCTCACCCCGCGCTGGGGCGCGCTGCAACGCAGCAATTCGGCATTGGTCGAGTCCACCGTCCAGGCCACCTGCAGGTCGTGCAGCAGCGGCAGCACCTCGGCGGGCAGGCCGGCACGGATCGCATCCGGGTCCAGCAGGTCGACCGGGCGGGTCAGGCCATAGCCCTCACCTGCACGGCCTTCGATGTCCACACCGGCGGCTCTAAGTCCTTGAATACGCTTCCAAATGGCCGCCCGGGTCTGGCCCAGCTCACGGGCCAGGGCGTCGCCGGAGAGGCGACCGGCAGCGAGTTTGGCCAGCAATTGGCGGTCGTCCACGGCAGCTTCCACGAAGTCAGGAAGGAATTATGCGGGAAAGCCGCCAGCGGCGCCCGCCACGCTGGGTTCTGCGGGGGCTTCCAACGGGGCGCCGGGTTCGGGCTAGAATCGGGAACTCACCTTCCCTTAACGTGGATGTCGTCAATGCGCCGCTATGCCCATTGCCTGATCCTGCTGACGATGCCCTTCGCGGCGTCTGCGACGGCAGCGCTGGACGACAGCCGCGGCGCCTGCGTGTCCTCCAACGGCGATGCCGCCTCGCAGCGTGCACCGACCGCGACCGCTTCGGCCGCCACCACCAAGCCGGCACCGGTCCGCCCGGCAGCCAACACCAGCACGGGCGGCGGTGGC
This sequence comes from Stenotrophomonas maltophilia group sp. msm1, assembly GCF_032025805.1. NCBI lineage: Bacteria > Pseudomonadati > Pseudomonadota > Gammaproteobacteria > Lysobacterales > Lysobacteraceae > Stenotrophomonas > Stenotrophomonas maltophilia group sp. msm1. The sequence continues at coordinate 979,433 of NZ_JAVSKH010000001.1, read as the reverse complement.
AGCGACGACGACGTGCTGCAGCGCATCCGCGCACCGAAGTGGCACAGCTACCTGCCGGGAATGTTCCGCTGATCAAGTCGTTGCTGCAGTGGCTGCGACCTGCGCCGCGGCCGATCGACGATGTACTGTGGAATGAGGCCTGCCGCCGTGCGGCCTGGCTGCGCGGTCTGGACGACGAACGCCGCGCACGCCTGCGCGTGCTGGCCACGCGCTTCCTGCACGAGAAGACCATCACGCCGATCGGCGAGCTGCAGCTGGAGGCCGGCGATGGCGTGCTGCTGGCGGCGCTGTGCTGCCTGCCGCTGCTGGAGTTCGGCGAGGTGGGTCTGGAAGGCTGGTCGCAGCTGATCGTCTACCCCGATGCATTCCGCGTACATCGCAGCCACATGGATGCGGCCGGCGTACTGCATGAGTGGGATGACGAACTGATTGGCGAATCGTGGGACAGCGGTCCGTTGATCCTGTCGTGGGCCGATGTGCAGGCCGACCTGGCGACGCCGCACGAGGGCTACTGCGTGGCGGTGCACGAGATGGTGCACAAGCTGGATGCACTGGATGGCGCGATGGACGGCACGCCGCCGCTGCCGCGCGAATGGCAGCGTGAGTGGGCGGCCATCTTCCAGCGCGCCTACGATGCGTTCTGCGCGCAGGTGGATGCGGGCGAAGAAACGCTGATCGATCCGTATGCGGCCGAAGCGCCGGAAGAATTCTTCGCGGTGACCAGCGAGTATCACTTCTCGGCACCGGATCTGCTGCAGCAGGCGTTGCCGGAGGTGGCCGCGCAGCTGCGGCGGTTCTATGGCGAGCCGCCGACGATCGAAACACGGTAGTGCCGGCCGCTGGCCGGCACCTTGGCAATGCCACCGAAGATCATGAGGGTGCCGCCAGCGGCCGGCACTACCGTTTGCGGGGCTTACGGCCCCGGCGGCAAGCGCACTTCGAAACGGGCGCCGCCCAGTTCGCTGGAACGGCCGACGGCCAGTTCGCCGCGGTAATCCTTGATCAGGTCCTGCACGATCGACAGGCCGATGCCGTGGCCCTGCACGCGCTCGTCGCCACGCACGCCACGCTGTAGCACTTTGCCGATGTCGTCCGGGGCAATGCCCGGGCCATCGTCGTCCACCGCCAGCAGCAGGCCAGCGCGGCGCGCGTTCGGTGCCGGCAGCGGCTGCGCGGTCAGCAACACGCGGCGGTTGGCCCACTTGAAGGCATTTTCCAGCAGGTTGCCGAGCAGTTCCTGCAGGTCGCCCGGTTCGCCGTGGAAGCGCGCGGCCGGGTCGATGTCGAATTCGCACAGCACGCCCTTGGAGGCATAGACCTTTTCCAGGCCGCGCACGATCTCCTCGGCGTTGGATTCAATCGGCAGCGGCGCGGAGAACAGCTTGTGGCCCGACGATGCAGCACGTGCCAGCTGGTAGGAGACCAGGTTGTTCATGCGCTGCAGCTGCACGTCCAGCTCCTCGCGCAGGGCGCCATCGCCGGCACCGCTGTCCATCTGCGTGCGCAGCACGGCGATGGGCGTCTTCAGGCTGTGCGCCAGGTCGGCCAGGGTATTGCGCTGGCGCTCGAGGTTCTCGCGCTCGCTTTCAATGAAGGCGTTGATGCTGTCGGTCAGCGGCTCCAGCTCGCGCGGGTGGCGCTCGCTCATGCGCTCGGTCTCGCCGCGCTGCACCTTGGTCAGCTCGGTGATCACGCGACGCAGCGGCCGCAGGCTCCACTGCAGGATGACGGTCTGCAGCAGCAGCAGGATCAGGCCGATGCCGCCCAGGTAGAACCAGACCCGGCCACGGAACACGCGCAGCTGCGCGCCCAGCGCGCGCGAGTCTTCCATCACGTAGATGGTGTAGGGGAATTCGGTGGCCGGGTCGGCGTCGGCGTCCCACACCAGGCCCAGGCCATAGCGGTACACCGAGCCCTGGCTGCCGTCGATCTGGATCATCGGCAGCGGGCCTTCGAACACTTCCTGGCGCGGTGCCAGCAGGCCGCCGCCGACGGTGGGCAGCATCGGGCCTTCGGCGGACATCGAATTGCCCTTGCCGTGCGGCATCACCACCTGCAGGTACAGGCCACTGCCCGGCACGTCGAAGCGCGAATCCGGCGGCTGCTCGCGGATGTACAGCGAGCGGTCGCGGGTGAAGTCGATGCCGGCCGCGTAGGCGGTGGCGTAGTTCTTCAGGCGCTCACGCAGGTTGGCCTTCGCCGTATCGGCGAAGGCGGCGTCGAGCGCGTAACCGGCCAGGGCCAGGAACGCGACCAGGCCCACGGACGCGGCAAGCATCTGGCGCGCCTGCAGCGAGCGCGGCCGCCAGCGTCGGAAGAACCACAGACGGCCGGACATCATGGTATCGCCAGGGTGAGCCGGCTCAGCCCTCGTTGCGCGGAATCGCGAAACGGTAGCCGCGGCCGCGCACGGTCTCGATCGGCTTCAGTTCGCCATCCGGATCCAGCTTCTTGCGCAGGCGACCGATGAACACTTCCAGCACGTTCGAATCGCGGTCGAAGTCCTGCTGGTAGATGTGCTCGGTGAGGTCGGCCTTGGAGACCAGTTCACCGGCGTGCATCATCAGGTACTCCAGCACCTTGTACTCGTAGCTGGTCAGGTCCACATTGCTGCCAGAGACGCTGACGGTCTGGGCGGCGAGATCCAGTGCAACGGGACCGCATTCCAGCGTCGGCTTGCTCCAGCCGGCGGCGCGGCGCAGCAACGCGTTGACGCGGGCAAGCAGCTCTTCGACGTGGAATGGCTTGACCAGGTAATCGTCGGCGCCCTGCTTCAGGCCTTCGACCTTGTCCTGCCAGCTCGAACGCGCGGTCAGGATCAGCACCGGGAACTTCTTGCCTTCGTCACGCAGGGCCTTGATCAGCTCCATGCCCGACATCTTGGGCAGGCCGAGGTCGATGATGCCGACATCGAACGGAACTTCGCGCCCCATGTAGAGGCCTTCCTCGCCGTCCTGCGCAGCATCGACGGCAAAGCCTTCGCGCTTGAGCCGGGCTGCCAGGGTCTCACGCAGCGGGGCTTCGTCTTCGACCAGAAGGATACGCATGAACTCTCCCTAGTGTCCTGGGTGTGGCCCGGAGGCCTGTGGGGTACGGGTTGATAGCGACAACTATCCCTGTTCAGGGGTTATCGCCGCGTAGTGATGACATATCCGACCGCGGCGTGCGCGGCTGTGAACGCGACGGTGCGGGGTCGTCCATGTAGCGGACCCGGCCCCGGTCGTCCATGTACTTCACCCGGTTGATGTCACGCCCATCGAACGGCACGCGCTCGGCGCCGAGGATGTGGCCGCCGGTGGTGCGCTGCACGCGGCGCACGGCATCGGACAGCGAGCGCTCGTCGCCACGGCCACCGCGCTCGCCCCGCTCCATCATCTCCGCGCGCCCCTGGTCGCCGCGCGGCGGCTGCTGCGCAAGCGCCGACGACAGCGGCACAGCCGACAGCGCCACGCAGGTGGCCAGGGCAATGCGGCGATGGAAGGGAGCGGAAGACATCGATGCGATCCTAGCCGAGCACGGCGATTCGTTCAAAAGTCGTAAATCCGGAAGCCGGGTGCGGGACCCGGCCTTTACAATTCCTTTGCAAATTCTTGGTTTAGGGCAGTGAATCCGATCTGAACTTTTCCGGGCGATGCCGCGAGTTGTTCATCTAGGTGAACATTCGGGACGAATCGCCGCCCCTTGTCAAGTCAGGACTGTGACCGACGTCACGCTGCGGCGCGATCAGCTTCGCGTTCGGTGACCGCCAAGGCCTGTTCGACCAGGCTCCAGTCGGCGCCCGGGCGGTGTGCGCCCTCGCTCAGCACCTGACGGAATGCGCGGCCGCCGGGTTGGCCGTGGAACAGGCCGAGCAGGTGGCGGGTGATGTGCTTCAGCGCCAGGCCTTCGCCCAGACGCGCCTCGACGTAGGGGCGCAGCGCGCGCAACAGGTCACCACGGGCCTGCAGCGGGGCGCCGGTGTGCAGCGCCTCCAGCTGATGCAGCAGGTAGGGGTCGTGGTAGGCCGCGCGGCCCAGCATCACGCCATCGACGTGCGCGGCCTGCGCCTGCACCGCCTCGATGCTGGCCAGGCCGCCGTTGATCACCACCGGCAGTGCCGGGCGCTCCTGCTTGAGGCGGTAGGCCCAGTCGTACTTCAGCGGCGGAACCTCGCGGTTCTCCTTCGGCGACAGGCCCTTCAGCCACGCGTTGCGCGCATGCACCACCACCATTGCGGCACCGGCGGCGACCTGGCGGTCGACGAAGGCGACGAACACGTCGTAATCGTTGTCCTCGTCCACGCCCAGGCGGCATTTCACCGTCACCGGGATGTCGACCGCATCGACCATCGCCGCCACGCACTCGGCCACCAGCACCGGCTCGCGCATCAGGCAAGCGCCGAAACGCCCGGCCTGCACGCGGTCGGACGGGCAGCCGCAGTTGAGGTTGACCTCGTCGTATCCCCACTCGGCGGCAATGCGCGCAGCCTGCGCCAGCAGGGCCGGATCGCTGCCACCCAGCTGCAGCGCCAGCGGCTGTTCGCTGCGGTCGAAGCCGAGCAGGCGCTCGCGGTCGCCGTGGATGACCGCGTTGGCGTGCACCATCTCCGTGTACAGGCGTGCACCCGGCGCCAGCACGCGATGGAACACGCGGCAGTGGCGGTCGGTCCAGTCCATCATCGGCGCAACGGACAGGCGCAGGGAATCAGCGTAACGGGCGGTGGCGGACGTCATCGGGGTGTTGATCATGGAGACTGGCATTGCCAGTGAGATCAATAGTTTACACCGCTCGGCTGAATGGCGGCGGCTGGCGCCCGGACAGCGCTGGGGCGCCCGGGCCCGAGGGCCGTCCGCAAGCCGGGCGGCGCCACCCCACAATGACGGGCAACCGGTCACAGTTGTCGCGATTCGTTGACGACGACGAAATATTGACGCCGTTATAGTCCGTCGCTCGCAATGGATTGGACGTGTGGAGCAGATGATGCAGCACAAGCGTTTGAGCAGGACCCTCGCCACCGCGCTGGCGGTCGCCGTACTGGCCATCGGCACGGCAACCGCAGCACCGGCTGCCACCGGGCTGAGCCCGACCTTCACCACCTGCCGTGACAAGGCACAGGGTGCGATCGAGCAGGCCGCCTGCCTGACCTCGGAAAGCGCACGCCAAGACCAGCGCCTGAACCAGGCCTACCGCCAGCTGCAGGCAAAGCTGACTGGCGCAAAGAAGACCAAGCTGGTGAATGCCCAGCGCGCGTGGCTGCAGTCGCGCAGCCGCGATGGCGAACTGGATACCGCGCTGTACGACGATTCGCAGCCCGGCAACCTGCAGGGCGAGCTGAACGATGTGATGCGCCTGAGCGCGCGTGCCGACCAGCTGCAGAAGTATCTGCAGCTGCTGGACTGACCCTTGAGGGGCAGACCCTCTGACTGCACAAGGATGTAAGACATGCCAACCAACATCGATACCCATGATCTCGATGCCACCTCCGGCGCCGTGTATTTCGCCGTCGGCCGTGGTACCGAAGGTGGCCCCGCCTCCTACCATCTGGCCATCGCCGGCATCACCCAGGGCGTGACCGAACCGCACTGGGGCACGGTGAACAAAGTCGCGCAGAACAGCGGTTACAGCCTGGGCGCGATCCAGGTCGACTTCGGCCAGCGCGGCGAGTGGGCGCTGGGCGCCATCGACGGCCACGCACTGAAGGCGGGCGAGACGACCTATGTCGACGCCGTGATCGATCAGGCCAGCACCTATGCCAAGGCGCACAACCTGCCCTTCACCCAGGACCACGCCGACCTGCGCCGCGACCTGCTCAGCCACGGCAATGGCCTGAGCGGGCGCAGCTCGATCCAGTTCATCGATACCAACACGCGCGACAGCATCAACGCCTGGGCCGGTTCGGCCGAGGGCAAGCAGTGGATCCACGCGAACATCGACTACCCGCAGGTGCGCAACGCCACCCGGATCGGCATGGCGATGGTGGACGCACACGGCAGCGGCATCGCCGAGGAAAACCGCTTCGAAGCGATCAGCCTGATCGCCAAGACCGCCAACCAGTTGCCCAGCCAGCTGCCCAAGCTGCAGAAGGTGCTGGAAGAAGGCGGTGACTACGAGGCGCTGCGCGCGAAGGCCGGGCAGATCCGCGAGACCTACCAGTACTTCGACGCGCCCAAGGCCGGCGACATCGCCGTGCGCTACGAAAATGCCTACGCCAACAACAAGGACGCGATGGACCGCGCCCATGCCAAGGTCAGCAGCCGCGACTACTCGCCCGCCGGTGAGCACAACGATGCGGACATCAAGGTGGCGCTGGACCAGATCGGCGCACCGCGCCAGCAGGCCGGTTCGCAGACGTTGAAGGAAGGGTCCAGCGGCCGTGACGTGCTGAAGCTGGAAAGCAACCTGGTCACGCTGGGCTATGCCAGTGCTGACGGCCAGCAGACACTGAATCCGGACCGGCGCTTCGATGCCACCACCCGCAAGGCGGTGGAAGACTTCCAGCGCGCACACAACCTGGACCCGGTGGACGGCAAGGCCGGGCCAGCCACGCTGGCCGCGATCGACCGCGACGCGCGCGAACTGCAGGGCAACCTGGCCGCGCTGGGGCTGACCGACGCCAAGGGCCAGGCCATCGGCAGCGATGGCTATCTGGGCGGTGGCAGCCGCCATGCGATCAATGCTTTCCAGCAGCAGCATGGCCTGCCTGCGACCGGCATTGCCGATGCGGAAACCCGCCAGGCGCTGGCCAATGACGTGCAGCAGCGTGCGCAGGCGCAGGGCAACACCCCGGAACAGCAGGCAGCGGCCGAGCCTGCACGCGAGACGGTGTACCCGATGTCCGACCCGCGCAGCCCGCAGAACTGGCTGTACACCGAGACCCTGGTGCAGGTGAAGTTCGCCGAGGAAGCGCGTGGCCTGCCCTCCGGCGAGCACAGCGAGAAGCTGGCCGCTGCCCTCACCGTGGAAGCTGCGCGTGCCGGCCTGTACCGGGTTGATCGCGTTGAGCTGAACCAGGATGGCTCGATGGCGCGCGCGGTGCAGGCCAATGCGCTGCACGACGAAAGCGCGTTGAACCGCAATACCGCGCCGGTATCGACCGCTGACGCGATGCGCCAGAGCGTGCAGGAGAACAGCGAGCGGGCATTGCAGGTGAGCGATCAGCAGCGCGAGCAGCAGAAGATCGACCAGCAGACCCAGCATCACGGCCCGCGGGCCATGATGGCGTAAGAGAGCGGGCCAACTGGCCCGTGAGTGCCATTGCCTTGCTCACCCCTCGTCGGCTTGAGGCCGACGAGGGCGTTGGTTGAGGTGCGTCGAGGATTGTCGCAAATGCGAGGTCTTGCGCCCCGGAGCGTGCCCACGCTTCGAGGTAGTGGGCCTCGAGGTGTAGTCGATCCGGTTTGATCGCGTCGACGCTTTGACGACAGATAAGTCCGTCCGGAGCTTTCCCTAAGTGGTCAGTACCCGCCATCCATAGGCGGTCTGCTTCCAGTAGGCGTCCTGGCCATCTCCGGTCCATGCGAACGTCCACGTCTCGCGTGCGCATCCTGGAAGATCGTTGGTAATAGTGATCTTCTCTCCGGAAGCACCATGATGGAAAAGGGCGCGGATGGCTGGCGTCCGAGGTGAATCCCGCTCCCCCCTACAGCGATGGCGAATGGTCAGTGTCCCAAGTGCAAGCGTCCGCTGGTGGACATCCTTGCGTGCGTCCAGCCATCGAACGACTTCGTTCGCTTCGTCAGTTCCGGCGCTGTAGCGCGTGGTCCGATCGACGGCAACCGCAAGGCGGTCCAACGCCATCACTCCCGGCCATGTCGTCGAACCAAGCGCAAGCGCAAAAGCCAACAGACATTTGAATGACACCGAAAAATTCGATTTCATGGATGCTGCTTCCTTGAACACAGAATCGCGTGTCTCCAGCCTGCTTCCATACTCAGAAGATTGGCAATGAGAAAAGCTGCAATCTGCATCATGCGATCCGACGTCTTTCGGGTTTTGCGAACCAGGGAACGACGGCCAAACAACAACTTTTGTTGATAGCGACAGCTACTGACGTCAATGCCAGTTACCGCTCCCAGCCAAGTCGACACACTCATTGCCTCGCACCGGCTTACCCAGTCTGAGAGGCCTCGCCTGCAATCATCCTCCCTCCTGATGCTCGCCTCATGACCGCTATCACAAAGCGCGCCCTGAGCATCGTCTACGCATCCTTGAAGGACGCAGGATTTGTCCGAAGTGGAGCAACTTTTACGAGATGCCACGAGAGTTTCATCGATGTGTGTGCTCGCCCGCTTCATCCCGCGGCGTTGCATGGATTGGACCACCAATCTCAACGAAACCGACTGCGACGTGAGATGCAGGCCGCTCCCCCAGGCAACAGCGACCATTGGATAGCCGTTGAAAAGGACGCTGATCTGCTCAGGACTGAGGTGGATGCTCTATTGATAGAGAGTGCCCTTCCATTTTCTCAAAGTTCCAGGACATCGATTCCATCTGTGAAGCTCTGACGGTCGCGGCCATTCAGGCTGACACGACGCCGGCACACTTCAGTTCGATCACGCGCGTCGGCAGGGCCCTGCTCGCTGCCCATTCGTGGCAGGCAAAGGCTGACACCGAATCTGCCAAGGCGCTGGCCACATATGGACTCTCCATCTGTAATGGCGCTACCTCACTGAGAAGCCGATTCAGGAAAATTCTGGAAGCTTAGCCGGCCCCAGAACCGACGCAGGCATTGAAACACTGCCGCCTCAGTACCCGCCGCGCGCGCCGCCCACCTGCTCGATCAACGTCTGGCTGGCAGCATTCAGCCCCACCACCGTCACCTTCGCCCCATGTGCGGCCAGCTATTCCTGCGCGCGTTCCAGCGCGGCCGCGGCGGTCAGGTCTCACAGGTGGGCGTCGCGCAGATCAATCTGTACCTTCGGCGTCACGTGCTGGTAATCGAACACCGCACCAGATGGCCGGCCGAGGCAAGGAACACCTGCCAACGCACGCGGTAGACCTGCGTGTCACCGGCATCGTAGCGCTGCATATCCCGCATGCGGCCGAGGAATTCGATGATCATGTTGGCCAGGCCCTGGGCGACGCATTCGCGGTCACGCTCGCTGGGCCTCTCGTCGATGTCCTCAACGTTCTGCGACGATGCCAGACAGCGGAAGGCAGCGAGGCATGCCGCCGCTCTACAATCGGGCCATGGCCACCCACCGCCCGCAGTTCTTCGACCCCGCCACCGAACAGGGCGTGCTGCGCCTGTCGATCGCCGCCTCGCTGCTGCTGGCCGCCGCCGCAGTGGTATTCGGCCTGCTGGCCAATTCCTCGCTGATCATCTTCGATGGCATCTACGGCCTGATCGACGTGGTGATGACCTGGCTGTCGCTGCTGGTGGCACGCCTGATCGCGCTGTCCACCCAGACCGATGCGCTGCAATCGCGGCTCAACCAGCGCTTCACCATGGGCTTCTGGCACCTGGAGCCGATCGTGCTGGGGGTGAGCGGCACGCTGATGATCGGCGCGGCGCTGTATGCGCTGGTCAATGCGGTAGATGCACTGATGTCCGGGGGCCGCCACATTGCGCTGGGCCCGGCCATCGCCTTCGCCGGGCTGTCCATCGTCGGCGAAGGCGCACTGGCCTGGTTCATCCTGCGCGCCAACCGCCGCATCGGCTCGGAGTTCATCGCACTGGATGCGAAAAACTGGGTGATCGCGGCCAGCATGTCGGCCTGCTACCTGCTGGCCTTCCTCGGCGGCGTGCTGGTGCAGGGCACGTCCTGGGCCTGGGTCGGGCCGTACATCGACCCGGCCATCCTTGCCTTCGTCTGCGTGCTGGTGATGATCGCCCCGCTCGGCACCGTGCGCCGGGCGCTGGCCGGCATCCTGCTGGTCACCCCGCCGGAGCTGCAGGCGCACGTGGATGCCGTGGCACGCGCGATCGTGGCCAAGCATGGCTTCGTCGAGCACCGCAGCTACGTGGCGCAGGTGGGGCGAGGCGAGCAGATCGAGCTGTTCTTCGTGGTGCCGGAAAACGACCCACCACGGCCGCTGGTGGAATGGGACCAGCTGCGCGATGAGATCGGCGACGCGCTGGGCGAGGCCTCGCCGGACCGCTGGCTGACCATCATGTTCACCACCGACCGCGAGTGGACGATCTAGGCCGACAGGACGATCGATCAAGTTTTCCGTACGCCCTGCAACCCAACGTACGCGGAAAGCGGGCAAAGTAGGCTCCAACGCAACACCCACCCACCGACCAGGAGCATCCCGATGTCCATCGAAAAGGTTCTGTACACCGCCCAGGCCACCTCCACCGGCGGCCGTGAAGGCCGTTCCGTCTCCTCCGACAACGTGCTGGACATCCAGCTGTCGACCCCGCGCGAGCTGGGCGGCGCCGGTGGCCCGGGCACCAACCCCGAACAGCTGTTCGCGGCTGGCTACTCGGCCTGCTTCCTGGGCGCGCTGAAGTTCGTGGCCGGCCAGGCCAAGGTCGCGCTGCCGGCCGACACCACCGTGACCGGCAAGGTCGGCATCGGCCAGATCCCGACCGGCTTCGGCATCGAAGCCGAGCTGACCATCAACGTGCCCGGCGTGCCGCGCGAGCAGGTGGAAGAGCTGGTGCAGAAGGCGCACATCGTGTGCCCGTACTCGAATGCCACCCGCGGCAACATCGACGTGACGCTGGTCGTGGCCTGATGCGGTGATACCGGCCAGCGGCCGGCACTACCAACGTGAAGAGCAAAAAAATGGGCGGATGCCGGTCGAAACCGAACATCCGCCCATCCCACCTTCGTTGTCCCACAGGGGGCATGAGGTTGCTGGCCAGCGGCCGGCACTACCAGGTCACTTCTCGCTGGTGATCAGCTGCACGACGCTGGAGAAATCCAGCTTGCCGCGGCCGGCCTGGTGGTTCATCGAGTACAGATTGCGGGCTACTTCGCCCAGCGGAATCGAGGCGCCGACACTCATCGCCGCTTCCACTGCCAGGCCCATGTCCTTCAGCATCAGATCGCTGCCGAAGCCGCCGCTGTAACCGCGTGAGGCCGGTGCATTTTCCAGCACGCCCGGCCACGGATTGCACACTTCGGTAGCCCAGCTGCGGCCGGTGCTGACCGCCATCATCTGCGACAGCACCTTCGGGTCCAGCCCGTGTGCCACGCCCAGCGCAATGGCTTCACCGGTCACCGCCATGATCACGCCCAGCGCCATGTTGTTGCACAGCTTGGCGACCTGGCCGGCGCCGCTGGCGCCCACGTGGAAGATGTTTTTGCCCATCGCCTGCAGCACCGGACGGGCACGCTCCAGCGCGTCCTCTTCGCCACCGACGATGAAGGTCAGGGTGCCGGCCTGGGCACCGGCGGTACCGCCGGACACCGGTGCGTCGATCATCTGCAGGCCACGTGCGGCGGCCGCTTCCGAGACCTTGCGGGCGCTGGCCGGTGCGATCGTGCTGCAGTCGATGAGCAGTGCGCCGGCCGGAATCGCGGCAAGAATGCCGTCGTCGCCCAGGTACACGCCTTCGACGTGGCGGCTGGCCGGCAGCATCGAGATCACCACTTCGGCGTCGGCCAGGGTGTCGCGTGCCGACGACGCAGCACTGGCACCGGCATCGACGGCGGCCTGGACCGCGGCCGGAACCAGATCGAACACGCGCACGCTGTGGCCGTTCTTGACCAGATTGGCGGCCATCGGGCCACCCATGTTGCCCAACCCGATGAATGCAATGCGGCTCATGCAAGGCTCCTTTCAACAAGGGGAGTGCCCAGGTCGGCCAGCGGATGCGCGGCATCGGCCCAGGGGGAAGCAAAGAAAGTGTCGGCCCACGCGCCGGTGGCCCCGGCCAGGGTGGCGGGGTTCCACTGCGGATTGCGGTCCTTGTCGATCAGCAGCGCGCGGATGCCTTCGGCGAAATCACCGTGGGCGGCGCAGTGCAGGGCGACGATGTACTCCAGGCGATAGATCGCGGCCAGGTCCTGGCCGGCACTGCGGCGCTGCAGTTCGTATGCCAACCGTGCCGAACCCGGTGCGCCGGCAGCCAGGGTCTTCTGTGCCGCCTGCAGCCAGGCATCGTCGGTCTGCAGGCCGGTAATGCGCGCCACGATGGCCTGCAGGTCATCGCCTTCGCACAGCGCCTCGACCTGCGCGGCATTGGCCAGCAGCGGGCCGGTGGCGGCATCGCTGGCATGCGACTGCAGCAGATGGGTCAGGCGTTCGTGGTTGTGTGCGGCATCGCTGGACCAGGCCACCTGCAGCAGCGCATCGAACACTGCACTGCGGCGTTCTTCGGCCACGTGCACGTCGGCCAGGCCGGCGTAGATAGCGTCGCCCGGGTTGAGCAGTGCACCGGTCAGGGCCAGGAACAGGCCGCCCTTGGCCGGCACCCGCGGCAGCAGCCAGCTGCCACCGACATCGGGGAACAGGCCGACGGTGATTTCCGGGAAGGCCAGCTTGGAACGTTCGCTGACCACGCGGTGGCTGGCACCGGACATCAGGCCGATGCCGCCGCCCATCACAATGCCATGGCCCCAGCACAGGATCGGCTTGGCGTAGGTGTGGATGAGGTAATCGACGCGGTATTCGACGTCGAAGAACTCGGCAGCATAGGCGTTCTGGCGGATGTCGCTGTGGCCGGCCTCGCGGAAGGCGACCATGCTCTTGTACAGGCTGTGCAGGTCGCCGCCGGCGCAGAACGCCTTTTCACCGGCGCCCTGCAGCACCACCATGGCGATGCCGTCGTCGTCGGCCCAGGCATTCAACTGCTTCAGCAGCAGGTGCGCCATCGGCAGCGAGAATCCGTTGAGCGTGCGCGGCGCGTTGAGCGTGGCGATGCCGATGCGCGTGCCATTGCCGGCCACGCGCTCTTCGAACAGCACCGGTGCGTCGTCGGCAGCGGTGTCGATGCTCATGCGTTCTTCCACTGCGCGGTGCGCTTTTCCAGGAAGGCGGTTACGCCCTCGACCTGGTCGGCGGTGTCGAACAGGTCGACGAAGGCTTCGCGCTCGGCCACCAGCGCCGAGGCGTGGGTGCCGGCGCGGGTGGCCTGTACCAGCGTCTTGCAGGCGGCTATGCTGGTCGGGCTCTGCTTGCCGGCCTTCTTCGCCCATTCCAGTGCCAGTGCCTTGGCTTCGCCCTTGCCGACCTTTTCTTCGGCCAGGCCAATGCGCAGTGCGGTCTCGGCATTGATGCGCTCGCCCAGCAGGATCATGCGCTTGGCCCAGCCCTCGCCCACCAGGCGCGGCAGGTTCTGGGTGCCACCGGCACACGGCAGCAGGCCGACGGTGGCCTCCGGCAGCGCCACCTGGGCGTGGTCTTCGATGATGCGCAGGTCGCAGGCCAGTGCGCATTCCAGGCCACCGCCCATGGCGTAGCCGTTGATGGCGGCGATCGACACGCCACGGAACCCGGACAGCGCTTCGAAGGCTTCACCGAAGCGACGCGCGGCCTCGCGCGCAGCGGCCTTGTCGCCGGAGGCGAACTGGTTGAGGTCGGCACCGGCGGAGAAGAACTTCTCGCCGTCACCGGTAATCACCAACGCGTAGATGTCGCGGTCTGCGTTGAGCGCGCCCACCAGGTCGCGCAGCGCCGACAGGCTGTGCACGGTCCAGGTGTGCGCCGGCGGGTTGTTCAGGGTGACCACGGCGGTGTGGCCATCGACCTCCACATTCAGGCCCACGTGCTCCTGGGTACGCCAATCCTTCATCGCAGTTCCTCTTCGGTGTTGAGCAGGTGACGGGCAACGATCACCCGCATGATCTCGTTGGTGCCTTCCAGGATCTGGTGCACGCGGCAGTCACGCAGCAGGCGTTCGATCGGGTATTCACGGATGTAGCCGTAGCCACCGTGGATCTGCAGCGCTTCATTGCAGATGTTGAAGCCCGCATCCGTGGCGAAACGCTTGGCCATCGCGCACCACACGTTGGCGTCGCTGGCACCGGCATCGAGCTTGCGTGCGGCGGTGTGCACCATCTGCCGCGCGGCCACCAGCTGGGTGACCATGTCGGCCAGCTTGAACTGCAGCGCCTGGAATTCGGCCAGCGCCTTGCCGAACTGGCGGCGCTCGCCCATGTAGCGGCGTGCGGCATCCAGCGCACCTTGCGCGGCACCCAGCGAACAGGCGGCGATGTTGATGCGGCCGCCGTCGAGCCCCTTCATCGCCAGTTTGAAGCCGCCGCCTTCCTCTCCCAGAAGGTGGCTGACCGGCACGCGGACGTTTTCGAAGGTGATGCCGCGGGTGGGCTGGCTGTTCCAGCCCATCTTCTCTTCCTTGCGGCCGAAGCTGATGCCCTGCAGGTCCGACGGCACGGCAATGGCGCTGACACCACCGGCACCGGCACCGCCGGTGCGCGCCATCACCACCAGCAGCTCGGTGGCCCCGGCGCCGGAGATGAAGGCCTTCGAGCCGTTCAGCACGTAGAAGTCGCCATCGCGCACGGCGGTGGTCTTCAGCGAGGCCGCATCGGAACCGGCGCCCGGCTCGGTCAGGCAGTACGAGGCCAGCTTGCTGCCTGAGGACAGGTCGCTGCCCCAGGCATCGCGCAGTGCCGGCTGGCCCCACGTGGACACCATCCACGAGGCCATGTTGTGGATGCTGATGTACGCCGCCGTCGACGGATCGACGTTGGCGAGCTCCTCGATGACGACGGCGGCGTCCAGCCGGCTCAAGCCGCTGCCGCCCACTTCCGGGTCCATGTACAGACCGCAGAAGCCCAACTCACCGGCCTTGGCGATCGCCTCGCGCGGAAAGATGCCCTCCGCATCCCATCGCGCGGCGTGCGGCGCCAGTTCGGCCAGTGCGAAGTCGCGCGCTGCCTCGCGGTACGCCTGCTGCGCTTCTTCCAGTTCCGTCGTCATCGAGTGGCTCATGGCTGCTCCTGCCGTTACTTCAGGCTGATCGTGGTGTTGACGCCGTGGCTCAGCGTCTCGTCATCGAACCAGCGCGCGGTGACCGTCTTGGTCTGGGTGTAGAACAGCACCACCTGCTTGCCGTACGGGCCCAGGTCGCCCAGCTTGGAGGCGCGCGAACCGGTGAACGAGAACAGCGGCACCGGCACCGGGATCGGCACGTTGATGCCGACCTGGCCGACGTCGATGTCTTCCTGGAACTTGCGCGCGGCAGCGCCGGACTGGGTGAACAGTGCGGTGCCGTTGCCGTTCGGGTTGCTGTTGACCATCGCGATGGCGTCTTCCAGCGTCTCTGCTTCGAGGATGACCAGCACCGGCCCGAAGATTTCTTCCTGGTAGATGCGCATGTCGGTGGTGACACCGGCAAAGATGGTCGGGCCGACGAAGTTGCCCTTCTCGAAGCCATCGACCTGCGGCTTGCGGCCATCCAGCACCAGCTTGGCACCCTGCTCCACGCCCGAGGCGATCAGGCCTTCCACGCGCTCGCGGGCGCTGCAGGAGATGACCGGGCCGACGTCGGTGCCGGCCACGGTGCCGGCACTGACCTTCAGGGTCTTGGCCTTTTCAACCAGATCCTGCACCCAGTTGCGCGCTTCACCGACCAGCACCAGGGTGGAGGCGGCCATGCAGCGCTGGCCGGCCGCACCGAAGGCGGCGCCGACCATCGCGTTGAGGGTCTGTTCCTTGTTGGCGTCCGGCAGCACCACGGCGTGGTTCTTGGCGCCCATCATGCACTGCACGCGCTTGCCGGCCAGCGAGGCACGGTTGTACACGTGGGTGCCGACGCGGGTGGAACCGACGAACGACACGGCCTTGATGTCCGGGTGGTCGCAGATCGCGTTGACCACTTCCTCGCCGCCGTGGACGACGTTCAGCACGCCCTTCGGAATGCCGGCTTCCAGGGCAAGCTCGACCAGGCGCATGGTGACCATCGGGTCCTGCTCGGACGGCTTGAGGATGAAGGTGTTGCCGGTGGCGATCGCCATCGGGAACATCCACAGCGGAATCATCGCCGGGAAGTTGAACGGGGTGATGCCAGCGCACACGCCCAGCGGCTGCATGATCGTGTAGGTATCCACGCCATTGGCCACGTTGTTGGCCAACTCACCCAGCTGCAGGTTGCCGATGGCGGCCGCATGCTCGACCACTTCCAGGCCGCGGAACACATCGCCTTCGGCGTCGGGCAGGGTCTTGCCCTGTTCGGCGGTGAGGATGTGGGCCAGCTCGCTCATGTTCTCGCGGATCAGCTGCTGGTACTTCAGGAAGATGCGCGCGCGGGTGCCGATCGGGGTCTTGCGCCAGGTCTTGAAGGCTTCCTTGGCGGCGGCGACGGCGGCGTCCACTTCTGCGGTGGTGGCGAACGGCACCTTGGCCAGCACGTCCTGGGTGGCCGGATTGATCACGTCCTGCCAGTGGGAGGTGGCCGATTCGATGAACTGGCCATCGATCAGCATGCGGATACGGGGCGCTTCAACAGTCATGACGACAATCCCACGGGCTCGAAAGATGCTTGGCATTATTCACAGCAGCCACCTCGATTTCCGGCCTGAATCCGCTTAATCTGGCCAACACGCCAGACGATTCATGTTAATTCTGTGAATTATTCATCCAGCCAGCGGCAGCTTGGCCTTCGCTTGCTGCGGCTGCGCGAGCAGCGCGGCTACAGCCAGGTGGACCTGGCCCGCGCCTTGGGCCTGTCGGCCAGTTACCTGAACCAGATCGAGCGCAACAAGCGCCCACTCACCCCGGCCGTGCAGAAGAAGCTGGGCGAAGTATTGGGCGACGTTTCCTCACTATTCGACGAAGATGAGCCTGCCGCGCTGCAGGAAGCGCTGGGCGAAACCCTGCGCGACCTGGGCCTGGCGGAGGTCAGCGCGACCGAGCTGCGCGCCTTGGCCGGCAACCTGCCGCAGGTCAGCCGCGCCCTGCTGGATCTGCACCGCCGCCACCTGGCGCTGCGTGAGCATGCCGCCGCCTTGGAGTTCCAGCTGGGCGAGCCCGGCGCCGGGAGCATCCTGCCCGCAGGCGACCAGGTGCGTGAGTTCTTCAACCGCATGCACAACCACATTCCCGAACTGGACGAGCTGGCCGAGCGTCTGTTCGCCGAGTGGGGGCTGTCGCCCGGGCACGTGGCACCACGCCTGCGCCAGCTGTTGGCCGACCGCCACGGCGTGCTGGTGGAAGTGGCCGCGCTGCAGGCCGGGCGCGAGAAGCGCCAGTACGATGCCGAAGCACGGCGGCTGTGGTTGCCGGACTACCTGGAGCCAGGCCAGCAGGCATTCCAGATGGCCGCCGAGCTGGCCCTGCACGGCTACCTGCCGCAGATCGATGCGGTGGTGGCACGTGCCGGCTTCACCGATGAGGCACGCATCGCTCAGGCCCGCATCGGTCTGTCGAACTATTTCGCTGGCGCCCTGGTGATGCCGTACATGCGCTTCCTGCGTGCGGCCGAGGCCAGCAGCTACGACATCGAACTGCTGGCACACCAGTTCGGCGTCGGCTTCGAAGCGGTCTGCCATCGGCTGAGCACGCTGGCACGGCGCAGCGCGCCCGGGCTGCCGTTCTTCTTCATCCGCGTGGACCGCGCGGGCAATGTGTCCAAGCGCCATTCGGCCACCGACTTCCACTTCTCGCAGGTGGGTGGTTCGTGCCCGCTGTGGATCGTCTACGAGGCGTTCAACCAGCCCGGGCGCATCCTTACGCAGACCGCGCGCATGCCCGATGGGCGACGGCATTTCTGGCTGGCACGGCAGGTCAGCAGTGGTCCGGTCGGCCATGGCCAGCCGCGCAAGACGTTTGCGGTAGCGCTGGGCTGCGACCTGCAGCATGCCGAGCGGTTGGTGTATTCACTGGGGCTGGATGTGCAGAGCCCGGGAAATTCGGTTTCGATCGGGCCGGGTTGCCGGGTGTGCCCGCGGGAGGACTGCATGCAGCGTGCGTTCGCGCAGTTGCCGGGGCGGTAGGGTTGGTTCGGCAGGGCTGCGCCCTGCACCTGCGGTAGTGCCGGCCGCTGGCCG
This sequence comes from Stenotrophomonas maltophilia group sp. msm1, assembly GCF_032025805.1. Lineage (NCBI taxonomy): Bacteria > Pseudomonadati > Pseudomonadota > Gammaproteobacteria > Lysobacterales > Lysobacteraceae > Stenotrophomonas > Stenotrophomonas maltophilia group sp. msm1. Next base: position 961,548 of record NZ_JAVSKH010000001.1, on the reverse strand, counting down.
GCAACCTCAAAAGCAAAAGCGGGCATTCAGTGGGATGGCGGGGTGGGTCCGGTTGCCACGCAACGGGCTCTGACCCCATCCGGATGAATTCTCATCTTGGAATGCATCCACGCGTGGCGTGGCTCTACTGGTAGGTGCCAGCCCTGGTTGGCGCGTTTTAGTCCCAGAACACGGTCAGTACGCGGTGGCCTTCCGAGGGCACGGGTGCGTCGATGTGTTGGCCGTACGGCCAGCCTTCGCCGACGCCGTCGCATTCCAGGCCCTGCAGCCATCCTTCCACGGTTGCGGCGTCGGCGCGGGTCAGCACGTGCACATTTTCCGCGGCAGGCCATTCGCTGTCGTCGTCCAGTGCGCTGCTCCAGTCCTGGTGCAGCCCCACGTAGACACCTTCCACTTCGGGCTTTTCGGCAATCGCGGCCAGGCGTGCGTACAGCTCGGCAATCGGCGGGCGGCCGTAGCCCCACTGGTTCGGTGCAATGCACTCTTCGAAATCGTTCCCTTCGAAGTACGCGGCCAGTGGCACAACCGGCAGGTGCTCCGGGTCGCGGATATCGAGGCGTTCAAGCAGATCCAGCAGTTCCTGGCGGGCAGACATCCAAAACTCCTTGCAGCGTGAAGCGCGATTGTATCGGCGCCGGTCAGTAGATCGGCGTCACCTTCATCTGCGGCAGCGGACGCGGTGCGCCGTCGGTCAGGTCAGGGCCCAGGTCCTCCCAGGTTCGGCCCTGCTCGACCATCTGCGCCCACAGCTGCTGCGAGCCGCGACGCTTGTCTTCCGAGCCCAGCTTGTACGACGGCGGTGTCGGTTCGCCGCGAGCGACCATCGAGTACGCCGCGCGATAGGCCAGTACCTGCTGCGCCGGGTCGTCGGTACGGGCCACTTCCAGCGTGTACCGTTGGTAGGCCGAGGCCAGGTTGCGCCAGCGGATCCAGTAGTGGTTCTCGAACGAGAACGAACAGAACCGCGCACCGGCCAGGCTGCCCTTGTCGGCGATGCGGGTCAGCACCTCCTGCGGCATGTCCAGGTTCATGCCACCTTCGTCGCCCTGCAGGCTCACATGCACGATGCGGTCGCGATAACCCGGCGCGCGCGCCTGCAGCAGGTCGCGCCAGTTCTGCATGGTCGCCACCACCGCGAACAGGAAACGCCCCAGCTCGGCTGCGGCCAGCGGCGTGGCAATGGACTGGTAATGCCGTTGCCAGCCGTGGCGGTTCTCGGTGGGCAGGAACACGGCATGCTCCAGTGCCTGCCGGCTACCGCTGCCCTGGCTCACGTCTTCGGCGTGCTGCGGGTAGACCAGGTTGATGGCGAAGGTCGGCCAGCGCGGCAATGCGGCGTCGAACAGATGGATCGGGAAGTTGCTGCTGATGCCACCATCGGAGAACCAGCAGATGCGGAAGGCGGTGATCACCGGACCGCAAGCCTGCCCGGCGCTGGTCAGCCCTTCCATGCTGTCGGCCACGTTGTGCTCGGGGTCGGCCGCCGGCGCGGTGGGTTCGCAGCGGCGCTCGCGGCGCGAGGGTTCGTGCAGTGGCACCGCGCTGATCAGCAACGGGAAGCTCAGGCTCATGCGTGTGGCCACCAGCACCGGCAGCTTCGGGCCCTGCGGCAGGTGGTAGTACTGCCGCCCCTCCACGTCCAGCGGCGGGCCAGCCTGATCCACCAGCCACTGCACCACGCTGGCCGGGAACAACTGCTCGAACTCTTCGCGCAGGAACCAGAACTGCGCGCCGCCCAGTGGCAGCGTACGCGGCTCGTTGTGCGAGACGCAGGTGGTGATCATCTGCAGGCTGATCGCGTGCGGGCTGTCCGGCTCGCCGGCATAGCGCGGTGCGTCGTGCAGGTCGGCGAAGGTCAGCGGTGCATCAAGTGGCTTGCCTGACAACTGCTGCAGGCACTCATGCAGCCACTCGGTCAACGCCGGTTTGCGTGCATCGCGGCCGAGGCCACTGCACAGGCCCAGCAGGTTGCGCCGTGCCACGCGGGCCACGCGCAGCGCGGCACCGGCCACACCGGCACCGTAGGCGCACAGCAGCGACGGCAGCAGCGTGGCGGCCACACCGCTCCAGCCGCCGCCCCACCCGCCCAGGCCCAGCAGCAGCGCCAGCGACACCAGCACTTCCAGCGGCGCGATCTCGAATACCGCCACTGCCAGGCACAGCAGCTTGTGTGGCAGGCCCGCATTGCCGGTCAGCACCACCAGCAGCTGATAGGCCGCACGCGCGCCCCGCGCCGGTTGGAACAGGCTGTAGATGAACCCGCGCCGCGACAGCTGCGCCGACACCGCCGACAGCCCCCCATAACCGGCATCACTGGGCAGGTGCTCGCCGGCCTGCTGGCGACGATCGCCGCATGCCGCCGCAGCCGCCACCGCCGCAGCAATGGCGCCGGCCGAGGTGCCGCCGATGCTCTTGAAGCGATACTCGCGCGCCAGCGCCAGTACCGCATTGGGGTACACGATGCCGCTGGTGATGCCGCCTTTCATGACCAGATCGCAGTACTTCGCCGCCACGAGCCACCTCCCGTCTGTCGATGCCCAGTATGGCAAGCGGCGCTCTCACGGCCTGAGAAACGGACCACAGCCCCGAGCTTTCATTGACCCTTGACCATTGCCCTCGACGCGTCCACCGTGGGCACGCCGAAGGTATCCCCGCCGCAGCGTTGATGGCGACAGGGATTTGAACGGGAATCCGGTGAAGGCGCCTGGCGCGCTCATTCCGGAGCTGCCCCGCAGCGGTGAATGGAAACGAATCCTGCCAACAGCACTGGGCTCGCGCCTGGGAAGCGGCAGGTAGTAGGTGGGCTGCGGCCCGTGTCCATCAGCCCGAATACCGGCCCCGGCCGGGGGACACGACCGTCCCCTGACTCGACCTGGACTCTCGGGGGGGAGGGTGCCGGGGCCGTCGCTGACCTGCGCGTGCGGGCAGTGCGGCCGCGTGCGTCCTTTTCACGGTATCCGGCCAGCCCTGTCCACCCACGCACAGATGCATGGGCCACCGCCGTTGCCGGCGGTCCATGCGGTACCTGACGATGACCGAGTTCCAACGCCCCACCCTGACCCTGCCTGCCAACGGCAAGCGCCTGCTGCTGCATTCATGCTGCGCGCCCTGCTCCGGCGAGGTAATGGAGGCGATCACCGCCTCCGGGATCGACTACGCGATCTTCTTCTACAACCCCAACATCCATCCGGTGAAGGAATACGAACTGCGCAAGCAGGAAAACATCCGCTTCGCCGAGCAGCATGGCATTCCCTTCATCGACTGCGACTACGACACCGACAACTGGTTCAGCCGTGCGCGTGGCATGGAGAACGAGCCCGAACGCGGCATCCGCTGCACGATGTGCTTCGACATGCGTTTCGAACGCACTGCGCTGTACGCGCACGAGCACGGCTACGACACCATCAGTTCGTCGCTGGGCATCTCGCGCTGGAAGAACATGGCGCAGATCAACGATTGCGGCATCCGCGCCGCCTCGCGCTACGAAGGCCTGCAGTACTGGGACTACAACTGGCGCAAGGGCGGCGGTGCCAGCCGCATGATCGAGATCAGCAAGCGCGAGCAGTTCTACCAGCAGGAGTACTGCGGCTGCGTGTATTCGCTGCGCGATGCCAACCGCCACCGTCGCGAGAACGGCCGCGAGCGGATCAAAATCGGCCTGCTGTACTACGGGCAGGACGCTGGGACGCCGCAGGGCGATTGACGTGTGAGCGAGGGGCGGCCACGCTGGTCGCCCCTTCTCTTGTAGTGGATCTGCCATGACCGCCCTGCCCGCCGACGTCGCCCTGCTGGTGATCGACCTGCAGCCGGACTTCATGCCGGGCGGCGCGCTGGCCTGCGACCAGGGTGATGCGCTGGTGGCACCGATTGCCGGACTACTGGCGCAGCGCCGCTACCGCACGGTGGTGGCCACCCAGGACTGGCACCCGGCCGATCACGCCTCGTTCGCCAGCCAGCACCCCGGCCAACGCCCGTTCGAGACCATCCTGCTGCACGCGCAGCCGCAGACCCTGTGGCCCGACCATTGCGTGCAGGGCAGCGATGGCGCCGCTCTGCACCCGGGCGTGGACTGGGCCATGGCCGACCTGATCCTGCGCAAGGGCACGCGCCAACAGGTGGATTCGTACAGCGCCTTCCGCGAGAACCACGGTCCCGATGGCGAGCGCCCGGCCACCGGCCTGGCCGGCTGGCTGCATGAGCGCCGCATCCGCGAAGTGCACGTGTGCGGCCTGGCCCGCGATTACTGCGTGCTGTGGAGCGCGCAGGACGCGGTGAAGTCCGGCTTCAAGGTGAAGTTCCTGTGGGAGCTGACCCGGCCGGTGACCGAGGCCAACGATACGATGGTACGCGAGGCGCTGGGCAAGGCGGGAATCGCGATCGTCTGAGGCGTGACCGCCGGGCATGGCCCGGCGCTACCGGGCACGTCGCTTATGCCGCTTGCGCGCTCCTGCCCACAACAACACAATCGATTCATCCAGCCCCCTAACTACGCCCCCCTACAGATCGCGGGACGGCCGAACCGGGGGCTTTTCATTGGATGAAATCAGGATTCGGTAGTGCCGGCCGCTGGCCGGCAACCTCGGGATCTCTGCAGTTGCCGGCCAGCGGCCGGCACTACCGGATAGCACCCGTGGTAGCGCCGGGCCATGCCCGGCGGACGCGGGATGGGCGATTACCGGAACACCACCGTGCGATGCCCATTGAGCAGGATGCGGTGTTCCACATGGCGGCGCACCGCACGCGCCAGCACCAGCGATTCGGTATCACTGCCCAGCCGCACCAGTTCGCGCGGCGCCATCGCATGGTCAACGCGGGCCACGTCCTGTTCGATGATCGGGCCTTCGTCCAGGTCCTCGGTGACGTAGTGCGCGGTGGCGCCGATGATCTTGACCCCGCGCGCGTGCGCCTGGTGGTACGGCTGCGCGCCCTTGAAGCTGGGCAGGAAGCTGTGGTGGATGTTGATCGCACGGCCGGCCAGCGCGCGGCACAGCGTGGGTGACAGGATCTGCATGTAGCGCGCCAGCACCACCAGGTCGATGCGCTCACGCTCGACCAGGTCGATGATCTGCTGCTCCTGCACCGCGCGCGTATCGGCGGTCACCGGCAGGTGGTGGAACGGCACCTGGTAGGAGGCGGCCAATGGCGCGAAGTCGGCGTGGTTGGACGCCACCGCCGCAATGTCGACCTTCAGCTGGCCGCTGTGGGCGCGGAACAGCAGGTCGTTGAGGCAATGCCCCTGTTTGCTGACCAGCACCAGCAGGCGTGCGCGGCGGCGGCCATCGTGCAGCTGCCAGTCCATGCCGAAGTCCTGGGCGAGCGTGGCCATCGCGGCGTGCACGGTCTCCAGCGGCAGGCCGGCATCGCGATCGAAATGCACGCGCAGGAAGAAGCGGCCGCTTTCCTCGTCGCCGAACTGCTGGGCGTCGAGGATGTTGCAGCCGTGGTCGAACAGCAGGCCGGACACGCGATAGACGATGCCGGTACGGTCGGGGCAGGACAGGGTAAGAATGGAATCGGGGCGCATCGCCACAGTGTAGGGCAGCGCCCTGCCCAGCGGCCGGATGATCACGGGTGCAACCGACCTGCTTGGTTCAGTACCAAGCGATACTTTGATCTTCCCGTGGCAAGCTGGTCGGTCATGAACCTGTTGCAACTGATCCGCAGCTTCACCCGCACCGCAGAGACCGGCAGCATTGCCGCCGCGGCCCGCATCCTTGGCATCAGCGCCACCGCGGTCGGCCAGAACATCAACCGGCTGGAGGCCCATCTGGGCGTACGGCTGCTGAACCGCAGCACGCGGCAGCTGGCCCTCAGCGAGGCCGGCGCGCTGTACCTGGCGCAGGTGCGCCACATCGAAGCCGACCTGGCGCGCGCGCAGGCGATGGTCACCGCCGGTGACATCGAACCGGCCGGGCCGCTGCGCATCGCCAGCAGCAGTGCGTTCGGCCGCCATGTGCTGGCGCCGTTGCTGCCTTCGCTGCAGCAGCGCTACCCGCAACTGCAGCTGGAGCTGCGCCTGACCGACCGCGCCGTGCAGCATGGCCCGGAAGCGGTGGATGCCAGCATCCGCATCGGGGCCCAGCTGGAGGACGGGGTGGTGGCGCGGCAGCTGGCGCGTGTTCCGTTCGTGTTCTGCGCCTCGCCGGCCTACCTGAAGGCACGCGGCACCCCGCAACAGCCATCCGAGCTGGGCGGTCATCGCGGGCTGCTGCACCGCTTCCCCACCGATGGCCGGCCATTGCGCTGGGGCCTGCTGAAGGACGGCCAGCGCGTGGACGCCGCGCTGCCACCGAGCATGGTCTGCGATGACATCGATGCGCTGGCGACGCTGGCGGCGGCCGGTGCCGGCATCACCCGGCTGGCCGCCTTCGTGGCCGAGCCGTACCTGCGCGATGGCCGCCTGCAGGCGGTGTTCGGCGCCGACACCGCGTGGCGCCCGGAACCGATGGAGGTCTACTTCTGCGTCAGCGACCGCCGCGATTTCACCGCCAAGATCCGCGCGCTGTTCGATCACCTTCAGGCCGGCATCGCGCCGGCTTGGCGGGTGTGAGCCTCAGCGCGTCTTGAACACGCCACGCGCCTCGCGCGGCTCGCAGCGCAGGTACTGCGGCGCCGGCTCCACGCTGTCGCGCAATGCGGCAGCAGCGTGCCACGGCCAGCGCGGGTCGTAGAGGATGCCGCGTGCCAGCGCTACCGCATCGGCGTGGCGATGGCGCAGGATCGATTCGGCCTGCTCCGGTTCGGTGATCATGCCCACCGCGATCACCGGCATGCGCACCTTGGCCTTGATCGCTGCTGCGAACGGCACCTGGTAGCCCGGGCCGACGGTGATCTTCTGGCGCTCGTCCAGGCCACCGCTGGAAACGTGCAGGAAGTTGCAGCCGCGCGCGTCCAGCACCTGGGCCAGCGCTTCGCTCTGCACCAGATCCCAGCCGCCATCGACCCAGTCGCTGGCGGAGATGCGCACGCCCACGGCGACCTTGTCCGATACCGCCGCACGCACGGCGTCGAATACTTCCACGAGCAGGCGCAGGCGGTTCGGCAATGAGCCACCGTAGCCATCGGTGCGGCGGTTGCTCAGCGGCGACAGGAACTGGTGCAGCAGGTAGCCGTGCGCGGCATGCAGCTCGATCAGCTCGAAGCCCAGGCGCTCGGCGCGCACCGCACTGGCGGCGAAGGCAGCAACGAGCTCGGCGATGCCGGCCTCGTCCAGTTCCTGCGGCGCCGGATCGGCAGCATGGAACGGCAGCGGCGACGGCGCCACGGTGATCCAGCCACGCGTGTCGTCGGCTGGCAGTTGACCACCGCCGTCCCAAGGGCGGTTCACCGACGCCTTGCGACCGGCATGGCCAAGCTGGATGCCCAGCGGCATCGGCGACCAGCGGCGGACGCTGGCCAATACCTGTGCCAACGCGGCCTCGGTGCCGTCATCCCAAAGGCCCAGGTCGGCCCAGCTGATGCGGCCACGCGGCTCGACTGCGGTGGCTTCCAGGATCAGCAGGCCGGCGCCGGATTGCGCCAGGTTGCCCAGGTGCATGGCGTGCCAGTCGCTGGCGCGGCCATCTTCGGCGGAGTACTGGCACATCGGCGCGATGACGATGCGGTTGGACAGGGTCAGGGGGCCGAACGAGATCGGCGAAAACAGCTGGCTCAAGACAGTGATGGGACGACGTAGGGGGGCATATTGCACCGCTGCGCGGCTCCCGGATCAACCATCTGGATGGATCGCTGTTTCGCGGCGGCGGGTGGCCTGTAGAGTCGACTGACAGTCGACTCTACCCAGCCGATGGTTCGATAACCGACGCCAGCGCCTCAGCACAATCGCGTTCATCCTTGAACTGCAGCAGGTCGTCGGCACGGGTGCGGCCACGGTTCAGTGCCGCCACCGGCAGTCCTGCTTTGGCCGCCGCCTGCACGAAGCGGAAGCCGGAATAGACCATCAGCGACGAGCCCACCACCAGCACGGCGTCGGCCTGCTGCAGGTGCTCGTGCACCGCCTCCACCCGCTCGCGCGGCACGTTCTCGCCGAAAAACACCACGTCCGGCTTCAACACCCCGCCGCAGTGCGGGCACCCGGGTACCACGAAGCTGGAGAAATCGGTCTCCAGGTCGGCGTCGCCGTCCGGGGCGATGCCGGCCTCCAGCGTGTCCCAGCCGGGGTTGGCGTCCAGCAGGCGCTGCTGGAACTCCCCGCGATCGCTGCGCCGCTCGCAGCACATGCAGCGCACCAGGTCCAGGCGGCCATGCAGGTCGATCACGTTACGGCTGCCGGCGCGCTGGTGCAGGCCGTCCACGTTCTGGGTCAGCAGCACCTGCAGCTTGCCACGGCTCTCCAGTGCGGCCAGGGCCTGGTGGGTACCGTTGGGCCGGGCCAGGCCGAAGCGCGGCCAGCCCAGCAGGCTGCGCGCCCAGTAGCGCTGGCGGGTAGCGGTCTCGCCCATGAAGGCCTGGTAGGTCACCGGCGGGGTGCGCTTCCACTGGCCGTCGGCATCCCGGTAATCGGGGATGCCCGATGCGGTGCTGCAACCGGCGCCGGTCAGCACGAACAGGCGCTGGGCGCGGTCGATGAAGTCGGTCAGCGGCGAGGTCATGGCTGCCAGATGGGGGCGCCGCAGCGCCCGTGCAAGCGCCGGCTCAGGTGGCGGGCAGCGGCGGCACCGCGATCGGGTGGCCTTCCTCGTCCAGCGCGATCATCACGAAGTGGCCGCGGGTACACAGCTTGCGCTCGCCGCTGTGCAGGTCCTCGGCGACCAGTTCCACCTCCACCTTCATCGAGCTGCGGCCGACTTCGACAATGCGGCCGATGGTTTCCACCATCTGGCCGATGCGGATCGGCAGTTTGAAGTCGACCTGGTCGCTGCGCGCGGTCACCACGGTGCGGCGCGAGTAGCGGGCAGCAGCCAGGAAGGCGGCCTTGTCCATCCACGCCAATGCCTGGCCGCCGAACAGGGTGCCCAGGTGGTTGGTGTGGTTGGGAAAGACGATTTCGGCCATGCGCACTTCGATGGGCGGCACGGTCTCGGGGATCGGGGTCATGGGGGTACTTCGGTGTGGGGTGCTGCGGATTCTAAGCGACCGGCGTGATGGCCATCGGAATGCACGTGCAACGGTCACCCGGCAGCGGTGCCTGCGCAGGCCGCGCCTGCAGCAGGCGTTACACTGCGCCACGCCCGCTGCCAGGACTGCCCATGCCCGCCACTTCCGACCTGCTGGCCTTTGCGCTGGTTTCGCTGGCCATGGTACTCACGCCCGGGCCGAACATGATCTACGTCATCTCGCGCTCGATCTGCCAAGGGCCGATGGCGGGCCTGATCTCGCTGGGCGGGGTGGCGCTGGGCTTCGTGTTCTACATGCTGTGCGCGGCATTGGGCATCACCGCCCTGCTGATGACCGTGCCGTTCGCCTATGACGCGCTGCGCATCGGCGGCGCGCTGTACCTGCTGTACCTGGCCTGGCAGGCGCTCAAGCCGGGTGGCCGTTCGCCGTTCGCGGTGCGCGACCTGCCGCAGGACAGCCCGCGCAAGCTGTTCACGATGGGCTTCCTGACCAACCTGCTGAACCCGAAAATCGCGGTGATGTACCTGTCGCTGCTGCCGCAGTTCCTGCATCCGGACAGCGAAGGCAGCGTGCTGATGCAGTCGATCGTGCTGGGCTCCACCCAGATCCTGGTCAGCGTCAGCGTGAACGGCCTGATCGCGCTGACCGCCGGCAGCATCGCCGGCTTTCTGGCCGCGCGCCCCACCTGGCAGAGGGTGCAGCGCTGGCTGATGGGCACGGTGCTGGCCGGGTTGGCGGTGCGCATGGCGATGGAAGGGCGGCGCTGATTGTAGAGTCGAGCCATGCTCGACTTTCTTGCGAACAGCAGTCGAGCATGGCTCGACTCTACAAAAGCAGGCGCGCAACAAAAAACCCCGGCATTGGCCGGGGTTTTTCGTTGCGACAGGCCGGGCCGGTTCGATCAGAAGTTCATGTCGAAGGCGACTTCGCCCTGCACGCCGACCTGGTAGGCCGAGACGCGGCGTTCGAAGAAGTTGGTCAGTTCCTGCACGTCCTGCAGTTCCATGAACGGCAGCGGGTTGCGCACGTTGTACTTCTTTTCCATGCCCAGTTTGGCGAAGTGCTGGTCGGCACAGTGCTGCAGGTACTGGCGCATGTCACGGGTGGAGATGCCGGCCACGCCGCCGGACAGCACGTCCTCGGCGAACTGCACTTCGCATTCAATGGCTTCGGCCAGCATGTCGTAGACCTGCTGCTTCATCTCTTCGTCGAACAGGTCCGGCTCTTCCTCGCGCACCACGCGCACCGACTCGAACGCGAACTCCATGTGCGCGCTTTCATCGCGGAACACCCAGTTGGTGCCCGAGGCCAGACCCGGCAGTAGGCCGCGCGACCGGAAGTAGTACACGTAGGCGAACGCAGCGAAGAAGAACAGGCCTTCGATGCAGGCGGCAAAGCAGATCTGGTTGAGCAGGAACTGGCGGCGCTGCTCGCGGGTCTCGATGCGGGTCAGGTCCTGGATCGAGTCGATCCACTTGAAGCAGAAATCGGCTTTCTTCTTGATCGAGTCGATGTTCTCCACCGCCGAGAACGCCTTGGCGCGCTCTTCCGGGTCCGGCAGGTAGTTGTCCAGCAGGGTCAGGTAGAACTGCACGTGCAGCGCTTCTTCATACAACTGGCGCGACAGGTACATGCGCGCTTCCGGCGCATTGAGGTGCTGGTACAGGTTCAGCACCAGGTTGTTGGACACGATCGAGTCGCCGGTGGCGAAGAACGCGACCAGGCGGTGGATCAGGTGGCGCTCACCCGGCGACATCTTGCTGTGCAGGTCGGTGATGTCGATCTGGAAATTGATCTCTTCCACCGTCCAGGTGTTCTTGATCGCGTTCCGGTACATGTCATAGAACTGCGGGTAGCGCATCGGGCGCAGGGTCAGTTCAAAACCGGGATCGAGCAGCATCTGCTTGGGCTTGTCGGCCATGGGTGTTTCCTTGTCTTCTCGGGTCAAAACGCCGGGCGTGGCCCGGCGCTACCTGGGTGTTTCCGTGCTGCGGCCGAGCGTGGCTCGGCTCTACAGGTGCGAGGTGCTCGAGTGCCGACCAACGGTCGGCACCCACCGCGCGGTGTGTTACTGGCAGGCCTCGCAGGCTTCCGGGTTTTCCAGCGAGCAGGCGATGGCTTCGTCCGGGCTGAACACCTTGGCCGGGGCCGCGCTGCTCACCGTGGTCTTGGCGATCTTGGTGGCCGGGCGCGAACGCAGGTAGTAGGTGGTCTTGATGCCCTGCTTCCAGGCGTACATGTACATGGAGGACATCGCGCCGATGTTCGGGCTTTCCATGAACAGGTTGAGCGAGGCCGACTGGTCGATGAAGGCGCCACGTTCGGCGGCCATGTCGATCAGCGAACGCATCGGCAGTTCCCACGCGGTGCGATAGACCTCGCGCAGCGTTTCCGGGATCTGTGGCAGACCCGCGATGGAGCCTTCGGCCAGCTTGATGGCATCGCGCATTTCCGGCGTCCACAGGCCCAGCTTCTTCAGCTCGTTCACCAGATAGCGGTTGACCTGCAGGAAGTCACCGGACAGGGTCTCGCGCTTGAACAGGTTGGACACCTGCGGCTCTACGCACTCGTAGCAGCCGGCGATCGAGGCGATGGTCGCGGTCGGCGCGATCGCGATCATCAGCGAATTGCGCAGGCCGTGTTCCTTGATGCGCTCACGCAGGGCATCCCAGCGCGCAGTGTCTTCCGGCACCACGTTCCAGGCATCGAACTGCAGTTCGCCACTGGCGGCACGGGTGTCGTTGAACGACGGGTGCTTGCCGCGTTCCTGGGCCAGCTCGCAGGAGGTTTCCAGCGCGTGGAAGTAGATCGCTTCGGCAATCTTCTTCGACAGGGCGCGGGCCTCGGCGCTGTCGAACGGCAGGCGCTTGCGGAAGAACACATCCTGCAGGCCCATGCAGCCCAGGCCGACCGGACGCCAGCGCAGGTTGGCGCGGCGGGCGGTTTCGATCGGGTAGAAGTTCAGGTCAATGACGCGGTCGAGCTGGCGCACGGCCAGGCGCACGGTCTCGGCCAGCTTCTCGAAGTCGAACTCGTTGTGCTCGTCGAAGTGGTTGCCCAGGTTGATCGAACCCAGGTTGCACACTGCGGTTTCATCGTTGGAGGTGACTTCCAGGATTTCCGTGCACAGGTTGGACAGGTGGATCACGTTGCCCGGACGCAGGGTCTGGTTGCTTGCGCGGTTGCACTTGTCCTTGAAGGTCATCCAGCCGTTGCCGGTCTCGGCCAGCGTACGCATCATGCGGGCGTACAGCTTGCGCGCTGGGATGGTGCGGTTGGCCTTGCCTTGGGCTTCGGCCTGCAGGTAGGCGGCCTCGAAGGCTTCGCCGAACAGGTCGGTGAACTCCGGCACCACGCGCGGATCGAACAGCGACCATTCCTGGTCGGCCTCGACGCGCTTCATGAACAGGTCCGGTACCCAGTTGGCCAGGTTCAGGTTGTGCGCACGGCGGGCTTCGTCACCGGTGTTGTCACGCAGTTCGAGGAAGTCCTCGATATCGGCGTGCCAGGTTTCCAGGTACACGCAGGCTGCGCCCTTGCGCTTGCCGCCCTGGTTCACCGCGGCCACGGACGAATCCATGGTCTTCAGCCACGGCACGATGCCGTTGGAGTGGCCGTTGGTCGACTTGATGAGCGAACCACGCGAACGCACGCGGGTGTAGCTGACGCCGATGCCGCCGGAGAACTTCGACAGCTGGGCGATGTCGCCGTACTTGGCGTAGATCGACTCCAGCGAGTCCTGCGGCGAATCCAGCAGGAAGCACGAGGACAGCTGTTCGTGGGTGGTGCCGGAATTGAACAGGGTCGGGCTGGACGGCAGGTAGTCCAGGTTGCCCATGCGCTTGTACAGCGCCAGGGTCTCGGACACGTCCTCGCTCAGCGCACTGGCGATGCGCAGGAAGAACTGCTGCGGGGTCTCGATCACCTTGCGGGTGTGCGGGTGGCGCAGCAGGTAACGGTCATACAGGGTACGCAGGCCGAAGTAATCGAAGTTCAGGTCCAGCGAGATGTCGATGGCGTCGTTGAGCTTGCGTGCGTTGGTCTGCACGAAGTTCAGCAGGCGGTCGTTGATCAGGCCGACTTCATGGCCACGGCTGACCGACTGCGAGAAGGCGTAGATTTCCTGGCCCGAGACTTCCTTGGCAATGTAGTTGGCCAGCAGGCGCGCAGCGAGGCGGCCGTACTCGGGCTCTTCACCGATCAGCAGGGCGGCGGTTCGGATGGACAGCTCGTCCAGCTCGCGGGTGGTGGCGCCGTTGTACAGGCCGGAAATGGTGCGGGTAGCCACGCGCATCGGATCGACGGCGTGCAGGCCTTCGGAGGAACGCTGCACCGCGCGCACGATCTTGTTCAGGTCCACCAGCTCGGTGGTCCCGTTGCGCTTGGTCACACTCATCGCGTTGGCCGTCGGCGGCGACGTCAACAGGAATTCGCTTTCCTTCTCGATGGTGGCGCTGGATTCGGTGCTCACGGCGTATGTCCTCTTGGCGTGATTTGGGGGTGCTCGATGCATCGGGGTGACGCAGCCCGGGACATGACGGCCCAGGATGGCAGGACGGCGTCGCAGAGGATGAGACCCTGCGCCTGCCACTGCCGTTGACGATCGCGGATGGGTGCTGCTGCCACCCCCAGACCTGGGGTTGCTGCGACCGACGGCCACAAGATAGTGGGGGTAATGGGGTCCGTCAACGCCAAATGTAGTGAAATTCGGCAATCCCTTGCGCCGCAAGGATCGTGCCATCGGCGCCCTGATCAGACGCTTCAGACCCGCCGGAACGGGCTGCGCAGTCAAGCCCGAAAGGCGTCACTGCGGTGGCACAACGCACCGCAGAAACGGAACAATGAGAGCTTCACATGACAGTGATGAAGCTGGCTAGGGACAACCCTGTGGATAGGTGGTGGGCAGCCGGTGGGAATGCGGTGGACGTCGGGGATCACCCGCCGGGCAGCGACTCGAGGCCGCATCTGTCGGCCGGGCCGGAGGAGCGGCCGCAGGTAACGCCGTTTCGCCCTCCCCCCCGAATCATTGCCGGCCAGCGGCCGGCACTACCGGAATTCCGGGCTGGTCGTGGCCGCCGGCCGGCCAACGCACGCCCTCAGGCCCCCTCACGCCCGGTGTGGGGTACCCAGGTACTCGGCGCTCTGCATTTCGATCAGGCGCGAGGCGGTACGCTCGAAGGCGCCCTGCAGGCGCTGGCCGGTGTACAGCTCGATCGGCGAGGTGCTGGCGGTGCAGACCAGGTTGACGTGGCGGTCGTACAGCTCGTCGATCAGGTTGACGAAGCGGCGCGCGGCATCTTCGTTCAGGCGGTCGAAGGCGGGAATGCCGCCCAGCAGCACCGTGTTGAACTCGTGCGCGATCTCGATGTAGTCCGAGGGCCCGCGCGGGCCTTCGCACAGCGCGGCGAAATCGAACCAGGCGATGCTCTTGCCACGGCCGCGCACCGGAATCTTGCGGCCCTCGATCTCGATGTTGCCGGACTTGGCCGGCTGGCCGCCGCTCAGCTCGCTCCAGCGCGTGGCCAGCCACTCATCGCTGTCGGCCGCCAGCGGTGCGCGGTATACCGGCGAGCGGGTCAGCGCGCGCATGCGGTAATCCTCGGTACCTTCGGCGTACAGCTCGACGCAGAAGCGCTGCAGCAGGGCAATGGCCGGCAGGAAGCTCTCGCGCTGCAGGCCGTTGAGGTACAGGTTCTCCACTGCGGTGTTGGAGGTGGTGACCAGGGTCACGCCCTCGGCGAACAGGCGCTCCAGCAGCCGCGCCAGCAGCATCGCATCGCCGATGTCGGTGACGAAGAACTCGTCCAGCACCAGCACGCGCAGGTTGCTGCGCCATTCCTGGGCGATCTTCGCCAGCGGGTCGCTCTGGCCCTGGTGCTCGCGCAGGCGCTCGTGGACGCTGCGCATGAAGCGGTGGAAGTGGGTGCGGTACTTCTGCTTGATCGGCAGCCCGTCGTAGAACAGGTCGACCAGGAAGGTCTTGCCGCGGCCGACACCGCCCCAGAAGTACAGGCCCTTGACCGGCTCGGGCTTCTTCCAGAACGAGGACAGGCGGTCCAGCCAGCCATCCTCGGCACTGTCCAGCAGGCCCAGGTGGATGCGGTCCAGCTCGGCCAGCGCCGCATGCTGGGCCGGGTCGTTCTGCCAGTCGCCACGGGCAACCCCTTCCGCATACCGCTGCGACGGGGTCAGCTCGGTTGCACTCATGCCGCCGCGCCCAGCCAATGCTTCACGCCGTGGGTCAGCGCGCCGCGCAGGTCGATCAGCTTGCGGTGGAAGAAGTGGCTGGTCTCGGGCATGCGCACCAGCTCATGCGGGAAGTCCAGCGTGTCCAGCCACTGGTAGACGGCCTGCGGGTCGACGATCTCGTCCTGCTCGCCCTGGATCACCAGCCAGCGGGCCGGCGGTGCGATACCGTCGAAATCCCAGCGACCGGCCGGTGGCGCGATCGAGATCAGCGCCTCCGGCTGCAGCGCGGCAGCCGCCTTCAGCGACACGAACGAACCGAAGCTGAAACCGGCCAGCCACAGCCGGTCGTGCGGGCGCTGGCTGCGCACCCAGGCGGCGACCGCCTTCAGGTCATCCTGCTCGCCCACGCCGCCGTCGAAGGTACCAGCCGAAGCGCCGACGCTGCGGAAGTTGAAGCGCACCGTGGCGATGCCCAGCTCGCGCAGGGTGGTGGCGGTCATGGTGACCACCTTGTTGTGCAGGGTGCCACCCTCGGTGGACAGCGGATGGCAGACGATGGCCACGATCGGCTGCACCGGTACATCGGCCTTGGGCAGGTCGACGACCACTTCCAGCGGGCCGGCCGGGCCGTCCAGTTCGAGGCAGGCGGTTTCGCCGGGGGCGACGGGGAACGAAGGCTTGTGCATGGCACCATGATACCGTCCCCCGCCCCTGACCTGTGCCCGCCCCATGCTCTACCTGTCCTTGGCCGTGATCTGCAGCGTGCTGGTTTCGGTGTTGTTGAAGGTGGCCGGACGCCGCCAGCTGGATGTTTCGCAGATGGTCACCTGGAACTATCTGGTGGCGGCAACGCTCACCGCCGTGGTACTGCAGCCGCCGCTGGATGCACTGCGCGCGCCGCATGCGCCGTGGCTGTCATTGCTGGCGCTGGCGGTGGTGCTGCCGTCGATCTTCCTGGTGCTGGGCCGCGCGGTGGCGGTGGCCGGCATCGTCCGCAGCGACGTGGCGCAGCGGCTGTCGCTGCTGCTGTCATTGGCGGCGGCCTTCCTGTTCTTCGGCCAGACCGCCACGCCGTGGAAGCTGGCTGGGCTCGCCCTGGGCCTGCTGGCGATGGTGGCCATCAGCCTGCGTCCGCGCGGCCCGACCGTAGCGTCCTCGCCCGGTGCCTGGGGCTGGCTGCTGGGCGTCTGGGCCGGGTTCGCGGTGGTGGACGTGCTGCTCAAGCAGGTGGCGCTGTCCGGCACGCCGTCGATGGCGGCGGTGCTGGCCAGCTTCAGCGTGGCCTTCGTGCTGATGCTTGCGTTGCAGCTGTGGCGGCATTTCAGTGGCTGCAGCCGGCTGGCCTGGCGCAACCTCGGCGCGGGTGCACTGCTGGGCCTGCTCAATGGCGGCAACATCCTTTTCTATGTGCAGGCGCACCAGGCGATGCCGGACAGCCCGGCTACCGTGTTCGCCGGCATGAACATCGGGGTAGTGGTCTTGGGCGCGCTGGTGGGTGTGTTCGCCTTCGGCGAGGCCACCACGAAGTGGAACCGCGCCGGCCTGGCACTGGCGGTGCTGGCGATCGGACTGATCGCCTGGGGGTGAGCGTTGGTTGCGGCGGGCCATTTCCGCGCCCGCGGTGGGATGTCACTTTTCTTTTCGCGCGAAAAGAAAAGTAACCAAAAGAACGCGCCGCCAGCCGCGAGCCGGTGCTGTGCACCGGTTCCCTGCGCTTCTCGGTGAACCAGGGGACGGCGCCGAACTCGCTGCGCTCAGACATCGGCGCTTCTTCGCCCCTGATCCACTTGCGATGCTCGGCTCGCTTGAAGGCGGACTGGTAGATCAAAAGCAAAGGCGGCATCCGTGCCGATCAAGGTCCCTACCAGAGCAGATCCCCGGCGAACCCTATCTGTCGAAACCCAGCAGCAGCGGGTCGTGGTCGGAGCTGCGCCACGGGCCCTGCACGTTGCGGCCCTGGTAGCCGCTGGCGTCCTGCTCGTCGGCATTGCTGTGCCATTCGGCGGCACCGCGCAGGCGCTTGGCCATGCCCGGGCTCAGCAGTGCATGGTCGAGGCGGCCGGTATAGCCGTTGTAGACGTAGCTGTAGGGATGCTCGACCTTGGCGACCTTGAATGCGTCCTGCCAGCCCAGGTCACGCAGGGTGCGGATCGGGTCTTCCATCGCGTAGGCATTGAAATCGCCCAGCAGCACCGCGTCCCTGGCACCGGTACCGGTCGGGTCGGTCTGCAGCCAGGCATGCAGCTGCTGCGCCGAGGTCACGCGGGTCGCGTTCCAGCAGCCCTGGTTGTCGTTGCGGTCGGCGTCGGCACCGGCGGCGTCGCGGCAGCCCTTCGACTTGAAGTGGTTGGCAACCACCACGAACGGCGCGCCCTGCTTGCCCTGGAAGGCCTGCGCCAGCGGCACGCGGCTGTGTTCGACGAACGGACCACCGGTCAGCGTGGCCGGCTTGCCCAGCGGCTGCAGGCGGCTGCTGCGGTAGATGATGCCAACCCGGATCGGATTGTCGCCGGGGCCGTTGCCGGCATCGACGAAGCGCCAGTCGCCCTGCGCGCCGCGGTCGCGGTTGAGCGCATCGACCAGTTCGGCAATGGCCGAGTGCGGACCGTAGCCGTCGTTCTCCAGTTCCATCAGCGCAGCGACATCGGCGCCCAAGGCGTTGACCGTGGTGACCAGCTTGGCGAGCTGCGCCTTGTGCTCGTCCAGCGTGCGCGCGCCGCGCAGGGTCGGGAAGCCACCGCCCTGGCCGTCACCATTGAAGAAGTTCTCCAGGTTGAAGGCCGCCACATGCAGGCTGCCCGGCACGGTCGGCACCGCCGGGCGCTTCAGCTCCGGCAGCTTCAGCGCTCCCTCGACCTGCAGGCGCGGATGGCCCTGCGCATCCACGCGCACGATGCCCTCCACGTTGCGCAGCTGCATGCCGGTGCGCAGCACCGGGTTGCCCGGCAGGTAGGGCACGCTGGCGGGGTCGCGGGCGTCACTGCCATCTTCCAGTACCAGCCGGCGACGCTGGTTGTCGGCCATCACCTGCTCGTAGCCGGCGGTGCCCGGCGCAGCCACTTCGGTCGGCTGCCAGAGGCGGCCGTCGAAGGCCACGGTGAGCTGGCCGAAGCGCTCCAGGCCATCGGTACCGGCCAGGGTGAGCGGTGCGGCGATGCGCACGCGCTGGCCATCCAGCGCGCGCCAGTCGGCCGGTGCGGCGGTCAGCACCACGGTGGCGCTGCTGCGCGCGACAGCGGGCGTCGTAGCTGATGCGGCCTGCGGCTGGGCCTGGGCAAAGGCGCTGGCCGGCAGCAGCAGGGACAGGGCAAGAGCAAGGGAACGGCGGCGCATCGACGGGCGATTCCAGTGAAGAGGGCGCACAGACTAACCCTGAAATGCGGAGATCCGCCTGCGCGGCGGGGGCACAGGGGCAATCAGGCCTCGGTGGGCAAAGCTTAGTAGGTGGTAGAGCCGAGGCCACGCTCGGCTGCGCCTGGCCACACCGTGCGCAGAGCAGCCGAGCGTGGGCTCGGCTCTACAGGAAGCGGCGCGTTGCGGCGGCTATTTCAGGTTGCCCAGCATCCAGTCCACGGTGGCGTGGATCTGTTCTTCCGTCAGGGCCGGGTTGCCACCCTTGGGCGGCATGATGCCGCCATCCGGGCCGGTATAGCCCTCGATGGCGTGCTTGTAGAGGGTGTCCTTGCCCTGCGCGATGCGCTTGTCCCAATGCGAGTGGTCCAGCGTCGGTGCCATGCCCACGCCGGTGGTATGGCAGGCGGTGCACAGGTTGTCGAAGATCACCTTGCCATCCTTGGTGCCGCCGTAAGCCACCTGCGAAGCAGCCTTGGCCAGCGCGGCGGCCTTGGCCGCAGCCTGCGCGGCGGCGCCGGTGCTGCCGGCATAGACCGCGCCGGTGGGCGAAATGCGCTGTTCGGTGCGCTTGGCCGCGGTCGGCGATACTTCGGGTGGAATCCGGGTGTGGATGTAGGCGGCAAGGAGGATGAGGCCGAGGGTGATGGTCGCCAGCAGCGCGATCACCATGGAGAAGCGTTTCAGGAACTCCAGATCGTAATTCCGCACTCTTCGTTACCCCTGGCTGATAGTCGTTGGACCACGGCTGAGCGACTGCGTCATGGGCCGAGTATAGAACGCGCTATGCGTGCGACAACAGGCGTCATGCTGGTGCGGCGCAGCATGCGGCCGTGGCCGCATGCGGGTAGCGCCGGGCCGTGCCCGGCGAGCGCGAAGCGCGGCAACAACGGTCGAGGATGGCAACAGCCGCCGGGCATGGCCCGGCGCTACCGAATTGCCGGGGCACCGATCGCGCGCAGGCAGAAGCTGCAGATTGCGTTCACCAGTGCATCTTCGTCGCGGTGTGCTTCGCGGCTTGGCGCGGTCGGGCCGACCATCGCCTCGGTGAAGGCGCCGACCAGGCACGCAGCGGCCACATGCGCGTCCTGCGCAGGCAGCTCACCGGCCGCCACGCCCTCCTCCACCAGCCGCAGGAACACGTCGCCGAAGGCGCGACGACCGCGCATGCGCTCGGCTTCCACGTCCGGGTCGACCGGTTCGACGATGAAGGCGTGCGCCAGCCCCGGCCCAGCCAGGGCACGGCGTACGAAGGCGGTGATCGCCAGCCGCAGGCGCTCGCTGGCCGCCTCCGGGCCACTGGCGATGCGCTCCATGATCGCCACCTCGTGGGCCACCGCGGCGTTGAGCACCTCCACGAACAACTCGGCCTTGGACGGGAAGTGCCGGTAGATCAGGCCGGTGGACACCCCCGCCAGGGTCGCCACGGCGGTCACCGGGGCATTGCGCCAGCCGCCAGTGGCGACCAGTTCACGGGTGGCCAGCAGGATCCGTTCACGGGCCCCGGCCAGGCGTTCTTCCATCAGTGCAGAGCGTTTGTAGGCCATGTTTTGATTCTGGTTTCAATTTTTGAATTTGTATTCACTTCTTCTCCGAACCCCGCTACGCTGGGGTCCAATCGCCCGTGCGGGCAGCGGTCCTGCAGACCGCCGCCCGCTCCCCCGCCGGGTGCGTCCATTTCCTGCCATCCCGTCGTGGAGCCACCACAATGCACGTGCCATCCCTGAACTTCGACCTTGGCGAAGAGATCGACCTGCTGCGCCAGAGCGTGGCCCATTTTGCCGCCGCCGAGGTCGCACCGCTGGCCGCCGAGGCCGATGCCAGCAACCAGTTCCCGCTGGCCCTGTGGCCGAAGCTGGGCGAACAGGGCCTGCTCGGCCTCACCGTGGAAGAAGCATACGGCGGCACCGGTATGGGTTACCTGGCCCACGTGGTGGCGATGGAAGAAATCTCGCGTGCCTCCGGCGGCATCGGCCTGTCCTATGGCGCGCACTCCAACCTGTGCGTGAACCAGCTGCGCAAGAACGGCAACGAGGAACAGAAGCAGCGCTTCCTGCCCGGCCTGTGCGATGGCAGCCTGGTCGGTGCGCTGGCGATGAGCGAGCCGGGGGCCGGTTCGGACGTGGTATCGATGAAGCTGCGCGCCGACAAGCGCGGCGACCGCTACGTGCTCAACGGCAACAAGATGTGGATCACCAACGGCCCGGATGCTGACGTGCTGGTGGTCTATGCCAAGACCGACATGGAGGCCGGCGCCAAGGGCATCACCGCGTTCCTGGTCGAGAAGGGCATGAAGGGCTTTTCCACCGCGCAGAAGCTGGACAAGCTGGGCATGCGTTCTTCGCCCACCTGCGAGCTGGTGTTCCAGGACTGCGAGATTCCCGAAGAGAACGTGCTGGGCCAGGTTGGCGGTGGCGTGCGCGTCCTGATGTCCGGCCTGGACTACGAGCGCGTGGTGCTGTCCGGTGGCCCGCTGGGCCTGATGGCCGCGGCCATGGACGTGGTGATGCCGTACGTGCACGAGCGCCACCAGTTCGGCGAGCCGATCGGCAGCTTCCAGCTGATCCAGGCCAAGATCGCCGACATGTACGTGGGCCTGGGTGCCTGCCGTGCGTATGTCTATGCCGTGGCGCGCGCCTGCGACCAGGGCCGCACCACCCGCCAGGACGCCGCCGGTGCCATCCTGTACGCCGCCGAGAAGGCCACCTGGCTGACCGGCCAGGCGATCCAGATCCTCGGCGGCAACGGCTACATCAACGAATACCCGACCGGCCGCTTGTGGCGCGACGCCAAGCTGTATGAAATCGGCGCCGGCACTTCGGAGATCCGCCGCATGCTGATCGGCCGCGAACTGTTCCAGCGCACCCTGTAAGGCCAACGCGATGACCGTCCTGAACAGCCAGCTGCAACCGGGCAGCGAAACGTTTGAAAGCAACCGCGCGGCGATGCAGGCCGTGGTCGACGACCTGCATGCCACCCTCGCGCGCACCGCGCTGGGTGGCAGCGAAGCCGCACGCGCCAAGCACACCGCGCGCGGCAAGCTGCTGGTGCGTGACCGCATCGACGCCCTGCTCGACCCCGGCAGCGCCTTCCTGGAAATCGCGCCGCTGGCCGCTCACGGCATGTACGAAGACGCCGTGCCGGCCGCTGGCGTAGTGGCCGGCATCGGCCGCGTGAGCGGCGTGGAATGCGTGATCGTGGCCAACGATGCCACGGTCAAGGGCGGCACCTACTACCCGATGACGGTGAAGAAGCACCTGCGCGCGCAGGAGATCGCCGAACAGAACCACCTGCCGTGCATCTACCTGGTCGATTCCGGTGGCGCGTTCCTGCCACTGCAGGACGAAGTCTTCCCCGACCGCGATCATTTCGGCCGGATCTTCTACAACCAGGCCAACCTGTCGGCGCAGGGCATTCCGCAGATCGCCTGCGTGATGGGCAGCTGCACCGCCGGTGGTGCCTATGTGCCGGCGATGAGCGACGAGACCGTGATCGTGCGCGAGCAGGGCACGATCTTCCTCGGCGGCCCGCCGCTGGTGAAGGCGGCCACCGGTGAAGTGGTGACGGCCGAGGAACTGGGCGGTGCCGATGTGCACACGCGCATCTCCGGCGTGGCCGACCACATGGCCGACAACGACCTGCAGGCGCTGGCACGGGTGCGCGCAATCATCGCCCAGCTGAACTGGCGCAAGCCGGAACCGGCGATGGCGGTACAGCCTTCCGAGGAACCACTGCTGCCGGCGCATGAACTGTATGGGGTGATTCCCGCCGATACGCGCAAGCCCTACGACGTGCGCGAAGTGATCGCACGCCTGGTCGATGGCTCGCGCTTTGACGAGTTCAAGCCGCGCTATGGCGCAACACTGGTTACCGGCTTCGCCCATCTGAACGGCTACCCGATCGGCATCATCGCCAACAACGGCATCCTGTTCTCCGAGTCGGCACTGAAGGGCGCGCACTTCATCGAGCTGTGCACCCAGCGCAACATCCCGCTGGTGTTCCTGCAGAACATCACTGGCTTCATGGTCGGCCGCAAGTACGAACAGGGCGGCATCGCCAAGGACGGCGCCAAGCTGGTGATGGCGGTGGCCTGCGCCAAGGTTCCCAAGTTCACCGTGGTCATCGGCGGCTCGTTCGGTGCCGGCAACTACGGCATGTGCGGCCGTGCGTACTCGCCCAACTTCCTGTGGATGTGGCCGAACGCGCGCATCGGCGTGATGGGCGGCGAGCAGGCCGCCAGCGTGCTGGCCACGGTCAAGCGCGATGGCATCGAGGCCAAGGGCGGCCAGTGGCCGGCGGCGGAGGAAGACGCGTTCAAGGCACCGATCCGCGAGCAGTTCGAGCAGCAGGGCCACCCGTACTACGCCAGCGCGCGCCTGTGGGACGACGGCGTGATCGATCCGGCCGACACCCGCCGGGTACTGGCCCTGGCGCTGTCGGCCAGCCTCAACGCCGCCCCGCAGCAGACGCGCTTCGGCGTGTTCCGCATGTAACCCGTGCCATGACCGAGCACGCTCCCATGAAGCCCGTTGCCATGTTCACCAAAGTCCTGATCGCCAATCGCGGCGAAATCGCCTGCCGCGTCATCGCCACCTGCCGCCGCCTCGGCATCGCCACCGTGGCGGTATATTCCGATGCCGACCGCAACGCGCGCCACGTGCGCCTGGCCGACGAAGCCATCCACATCGGTCCGGCCGCTGCACGTGAAAGTTACCTGCGCGGCGATGCCCTGCTCGACGCCGCACGCCTGACCGGCGCGCAGGCGATCCACCCCGGTTACGGCTTCCTGTCAGAGAATGCCGACTTCGCCGATGCCTGCGCCGCCGCCGGCATCACCTTCATCGGGCCGCCGGCCAGCGCCATCCGCGCGATGGGCGACAAGAGCGCGGCCAAGGCATTGATGGCGAAAGCCGGCGTGCCGCTGACTCCGGGCTACCACGGCGACCAGCAGGAACCGTCCTTCCTGCGCGAACAGGCCGACGCCATCGGTTACCCGGTGCTGATCAAGGCCAGCGCCGGTGGCGGTGGCAAGGGCATGCGCAAGGTCGAGCGCAGCGAGGACTTCGTCGATGCGCTGGCCAGCTGCCAGCGCGAGGCGGCCTCGGCGTTCGGCAATGACCACGTGCTGGTCGAGAAGTACGTCGAGCGCCCGCGCCATATCGAGATCCAGGTGTTCGGCGACAGCCACGGTGACGCGGTGTACCTGTTCGAGCGCGACTGCTCGGTGCAGCGCCGCCACCAGAAGGTGCTGGAAGAAGCGCCGGCCCCGGGCATGAGCGCGGAACGTCGTGCTGCGATGGGCAAGGCGGCGGTCGATGCCGCGCGCGCGGTGGGCTATGAAGGTGCGGGCACGGTGGAGTTCATCGCCGGCCCGGACGGCGATTTCTACTTCATGGAAATGAACACCCGCCTGCAGGTCGAGCACCCGGTCACCGAGTACATCACCGGCACCGACCTGGTGGAGTGGCAGCTGCGCGTGGCCTCGGGCCAGCCGCTGCCGTTGCGCCAGGACCAGCTGGCCATCCATGGCCATGCGATCGAGGCGCGCCTGTACGCCGAGGATGCCGACCGTGGCTTCCTGCCGTCCACCGGCATCCTGCGCCGCCTGCGCCTGCCGGCACCGTCGACTCATGTGCGCGTGGATACCGGTGTCGAGGAAGGCGACAGCATCACGCCGTACTACGATCCCATGATTGCCAAGCTGATCGTCTGGGACGTGGACCGCGACGCCGCGCTGCGCCGCATGAGCCAGGCACTGGCCGACTGCCAGGTGGTGGGCGTGACCACCAATGCCGGTTTCCTGCGCCGCCTGGTGAACACCGATTCGTTTACCCACGCCAAGCTGGATACCGCGCTGATCGAGCGCGAGCAGGCGGCATTGAGCCGGGTGGGTGACAGCGATGATGCGCTGTGGCTGCTGGCGGCGGTGGCCGCCGTGGCCACTACTGCAGGTGCAGCCAGCGATGCGCGCGATCCGCATTCGCCGTGGCAGTCACAGGACGGCTGGCGCCTTGGCGCGCCCGCGCCGCGCGTGCTGCCGCTGCAGCAGGGCGAACGCCGGCACACGCTGAAGGTGTGGGCGCAGGCCGATGGCTGGCGTGTGCAGTGCGATGACGCGGCACCCGTGCAGGTGGTCGGCACAGCCGATATGCGCGGGCTGGTGGTGCAGCTGGGCGGGCGCCGCTGGGCACTGCAGCTGCTGCGTGACGGAGACCAGCTGTACCTGTTCGGTGCTGACGGCCAGCATCGTTTCACCCTGCATGATCCGGTGGGCGAATCGGACCACGCCGTGGCCGATGCCGGCAGCCTGCTGGCACCGATGCCGAGCAGGATCGTCGCCACGCTGGTCGCCGCCGGTACCGAGGTCAAGCGCGGCACGCCGCTGGTGGTGCTGGAAGCGATGAAGATGGAGCACACCCTGCAGGCGCCGGCCGACGGGACGGTGAAGGGCTACCGCGCCAAGGCCGGCGACCAGGTCGGCGACGGCGCGGTACTGGTGGACTTCGAGGCGGCGTGAACGCTGGGGTGGCGACCGCTCAGCGGTCGTCGCCCGTCGCCACCCGCCCGGCCGGATCGAATTCGGCCGTGTCCAGCGTGGCACTGCGCCAGCCCAGGCCACAGATGGCCATCGCGCTCTGGCCGATGCCATCGAAGCCGAAGGCACGATCAACATCGGCATCGTTGATGGCCGCCGTCACGAACGCCGCCAGCCCGCGCTCGGTGGCGCACAGGTACAGCAGCTGCGAGATGTGACCGACATCCAGCGTCACCGCACGATGCGCCTTGGCGTGGTTGCGGTACTTCCAGAAGCAGCGGTCATAGCGCGGCGCCAGCACCAGCAGCGCCGGCGCATCGGCGAACCACGCCTGCCCGGACAGCATCCGCCGCGCCAGCGCCGGCAGTGCCTGCGGCGGTGGCGAGGGCAGCGGCAGCACGGCGTGCTGCACCGGGTGGTAGTGGTACAGGCCCGGTGCCAGTCCTTCCACGTTCTGCACCAGCAGGAAGCCTTCGGTGGGATGCAGGCCGCCACCGGAAGGCACGTTCTTCTTCAGGAACTCGGTATCGCGCTCGACCTTCTGCACCGCGTGGGCCATCAGCGTGCGCTGCAGCACCTGGGCCAGCAACGGCAGCGGCAGCGCGCGCTGGGTATCGAAATTGCGGCAGGTGCTGCGGCGCGCCAGCAGTGTGTCGAACGGCGCCTCTTCGCTGCGCGGCAGCGGCTGGTAATCGCCCTGCATCGGCTGCACCACCGGCGGTGGCGGCCCGAGGCGCTGGCGCAGGCCGGCAGCAGTGTCCAACCCTTGCCGACGCATGTCCTCCACGCTGTCCACGGCCTGCCAGCGCGCATGACGATGGGCGAGCGCCGCCAGCGGCCACCACTGGCTGCGCCGCAAAGCCTCGTCGCGCAGCTGGTGCCCCACCTCGCTCGGTGGGTCGGTCAACAGCAGGCCCTGCTCGACCAGGCGGGCCAGCATGGCCGGGCAGGCATCGGCGGGCGGTTCGCACCAGCGGTGCGCACTGAGCTCGCCGAGCAGCTGGCGCTCCTCGGCGTCCACCGGCAGTGGCTGGTCCAGATGCGCGGCCAGGGCCACCCAGCTGATCTGGCTGTCCATCTCGGCGTGGCCGGCCAGCATCGCGCGCAGGTCGAGGGTGATCGCCTCGCGGGGCTCGAACATCAGGCTGGCGCAGCGGCGCAGGCGCATGGGATTCCTTCCTTCTGCCGCACAACCGGCATAGCAGCAACGACCGCAGCGCGGCCAACTTTAGCGACGTACGCAGCGCGGCCCTCAATGGCAGGCTGTCGCGGCCGATACGAGAACTTCAGCCTACGGACGATCCCCATGAGCACCTATCCCCGCCTTTCCGCCGCAGACGCCAGCACCCTGCTGGACCACCTGATCGGCAACGATGACTTCCGCAGCCACTTCACCACCTCGCCGGCCAAGGCTCTGGCCTCGATCGGGCTGGACGGTGCGGTCGGCGAAAGCGACTGCATGAAGATCGGCACCCTGGCTTCGGTCGAGGAGCTGAGCCAGGTGCGTGACAGCCTGCAGGCCCACCTGTCCGGGTCGGTGGCGGCGATGACCGTGGTGTTCTGCTTCGAAGCGGGCAAGGTCGGCGAGCGCATCGACGGCTGACCCGTCATCAGGGCGCGCCGGCCGCGGCCGGCGATGCCCACGTGGACACGTCGTGCACATTCAGTGGTTGCCAGACCTGCATGGCGGTGACCTCGGCAATGGCCTGGCCGCGATGCTGGGACAGCCAGGCCTGCTCGCGGCGTACGGCAGCTTCATTGCCCTGTGCGCGCAGCGCGAGCAGCAGCACGACGTGTGCCTGCACCGGCTCGCTGCCATCGAGCATTGGCTCGATCAGGGCGCGGGCAGCTTCGGGCCGCTGCATCTGCAGTTCATCCACGGCGCTGACAATGCGCAGCCAGCGATCGGCGACCGGACTGCGCAGGCTGCGCAGCAGCGGCCGCTGCTCGTCCAGCCAGCGTTTGGCCAGCTCGAACTGGCCCTGTCGCTGGGCCAGATGGACCAGAGCCAGCCATTGCAGGCCGCGGGCATGCAGCATGGGATCATCGCGCTGCTCCAGCAACGGATGCAGCAACGCAGCGATGGCCTGCAACTCGGCGCGGTCCGCGCTCGGGCACAGAGCTGCCACGCTGGCGTGCTGCAGCCGCTGCTGCACCTGGAAGTCGACCAGCGCCGGCGCCGACGCGTCGTCGCGTACCGCCTGCTGCATGGCCGCGCAATCGCGCTGCGTGGCCGCCAGCAGCAGCTGCGCACGCAGCTTCATGCGCTGCTGCAGGGCATCGTTGGCACGGATCTGCGGCAGCAGTTGGGCGGCCTTGGCGTACTTGCCCTGCGCGACCAGCACGTCCACGCCGGTCTCATCGGCATCATCACGACCGCGCAGGACCTGTGCCTGGGCCAGTGTCTCGGCCGCAAGCTGCGGTTGGTTGGCGGCGATCTGTATCCGCACCAGGTGGATCAGCGGATACAGGCGCAGCGGATCCTGCGGCACCGCAGCCGCACGCGCGTAGGGTTCGGCCTCGCTGAACTGGTTGGCCTGCAGCAGGTACCAGGACGTGTTGGACAGCCCGGCGAACGAATCCGGATAGACCTTGGCCAGCGTGCGCCAGTGCTCCAGCGCCCAGCCACCAGGCTCCAGTTCGGCCATCCAGGCCTTCAGGTACAGGCGCTCGCGTGGCGGCAACCGATCCTGCAGGTCCAGCGCGTGCTGCATGGCTTCGCGTGCGCGCCGCCCTTCATCGACGCGCGCATGCAGTTTGGCCACGCCCATGTAGGCCAGGGCGAAACCGGGATCAATATCGATTGCAGCCTGATAGAGGTTGCGCGCCTCCTCGAAGCGACGCTGGCCCAGTGCATTCTCGGCCAGCGCGAACGCTCGCAGTGCGCGAAGGTCCTGGGTCGATGCCCGCGGCAGCGGCAACGACTGTTCCAGGCTCGCCACCGATTCGCCCAGTCCGCGACGCAGGCGCCCGACCACGTCGTCCACCGCGAATACCATCTGGTCGGATCGATCCGTGGTGGCGGTGAACGTCTGGATCACCTGGCCGGTGCCGGGTGCGGCGACATCAATGGCCAGCTCGTAGCCACCGATCTTCTGCCGCACCGTCGGCAGCAGCACGGCGCGCGCGCCCTCCCGCACCGCCACGTTGGCCGCGGTATCGCGGCTGAGCCGGGTATCGCCCGAGAGCCGCGCCATTTCCAGGCTTTCGCGGATCTTGCCCTCCGACAGCACGTTCACGTAGCGCGACTGCTCCAGCGCGATCCGGATCGCGTGCCGCATCGAGTCGTCGAAAATCGGGTCGCCGGTGAGGTTGTCGACATCGCCAAGCACCACCCAGTCCCGCTCGGCGAACGCGATCGCCGGTTCCGACCGCAGCAGCAACCAGCCGCCCAGCACGGCCACCGTCAGCACCAGGCCCTCGGCGGCCAGCACCAGCGGCTGCCGCCACAGCGGCAGGTCACGGCGTGCCTTGGCAGTGGCGCGTGGCATGCGCAACGGCGCTGAACCGATCTCACCCACTTCGATCACTTCCTGCACCACCGGCATTCCCTTGAAGCGCCAACGGCCGTGCGACTTCCACAGCAGGCGCGCACCCCGTTCCCCCAGCGCGCCGGCGGCGCGACGGGTCAGCGATTCGGCCACCGCCGACAACAGGATCTGGCCAGGGCGGGCCAGCGTCATCAGGCGCGCTGCCATCGGCTTGGCCAGGCCTTCCACTTCCATCGACTTGGCGCCGGCCCGGACCGCCTCGGCACTGTTCTCCCAGGTCAGCACGTCACCCACATGCAGGCCTGCACGCGCGCGCAGTTCGATCGCCCGCTGCTGGCCCAGCGCGTGCAGTTCGCGCTGGTAGTCCAGGGCGAAGCCCAAAGCATCGATGGCCCGCTCGAACAGCATGAACAGGCCGTCGGAGCGATCGATCAGCTGGCCGTTCCAGCGCTGCTGCAGGACCAGCACCAGGCGGTCGTGTTCCTGGAACAGGCTGGCGGCCGCCACATCGCCGATCCGCTCGACCAGTTGCAGCGAATCACACAGATCGGTGAACAGCAGGGCGCGTAGCTGTGGGCTATGCGGGGCTGACGTTCCGTTGTCGCCGTCCATCGCCTGCCTCTCCCTATTGGCCGTCCGGATCATTCGCCCAGCGCAGGCAGTTGCCGCCATCGCGCTTGGCCTGGTACAGCGCGCGATCCGCGCGCGCGTACCACTCGCTCCAGCCTGCCTCCGGCGCCAGCAGGCACGCACCGATGCTGACCAGGCTGACATGCGGCGTACCGGGGCTGCGTTCGAGCAGGCCATGCACCGCGCTGAGGATGAACTCGGCCGCGTGCTGCACGATCTCGTGGTTGCCGCGGCGCAGGATGAGGCAGAACTCATCACCGCCAAGGCGGCAGGCCAGGTCATGCTCGCCGGCCATCGAGCGCAGGATGTTGCCCATGCTCTGCAGCACGCGGTCGCCGGCCTGGTGGCCGTGGCGGTCGTTGATCTGCTTGAAGCGGTCACAATCGATCAGCAGCAACGCCTGCGGCAGCCCCTCGGCACGCTCGCGGCACTCCTGCAGGTACAACGTGAGGCCACGGCGGTTGTGCAGCCCGGTCAGTTCATCGGTGCGCACCAGCTCGCGGGTATGGGTCAGCTGATGAGTGGTGATGTACAGGTTGTCCAGCGCGGTTTCCAGATCGTGGTTGCGGCGCCGCAGCTGGCTGATCAGGGCCTGTTCGTTGGTCAGCACGCGCATGATCGTGCGACGCAGGAAGTACGCCACCAGCCCCGGATCGGATTCGACCAAGCGGTGGAAATCGGCCGGCCCCAGCTCCAGGACATCGCAATCGACCAGCGCGCGCGCGCTGGCGCTGCGCAGGTGGTCGCCAACCAGCAGGCCCAGTTCGCCGAAGAACTCATACTGCCCGAGTGTCTTGATCACCAGGTCCTCGCCGAAGTCCAGTTCGATCTGGCCGTCGAGGATCACATACATGCGCTCGCCGCGGTGGCCCCGCTGGAACAGCCACTGTCCGGCATGAAGCTTGCATGGGCGGGCGAATCTGGCAAACAATGCCACCTCGGCATCCGACAACAGCGCATGCACGATCTCGGCCATCGCCACCCGGGCGATACCTGTCGTCATATCACTGTTCTCGGCCGCACCCCTGCCGGTCATTCCCTGCACCCGCCGCCAGCGTCCCCTGGTGAGCCGCGGAGCATAGCACCGCTTTAAAGTGTGCGCCCTATCTCATTTTGAGCCTCAGGGCGCTCTTGTGTGATGTGAAGATCGGTGGTGGCCCGTTCTGGTCACCCATGTCCGGGCAAAACCCCTGCTGGATCAATCCGATGCCGGGTTTCACAGGATTTCGGCCAAGTTGCGGCCAAGGGGGTGCGCCTGATTGACGCTGCCTGCCGGCCGCCGCGCCCTTGCACCGATACAACAACGCCGGCAGGTCCCCCGACCGGCCGGCGTTGTCTGGCCCTTCCCTGGCCACCCTGATCACCCGGTGCCCGGTAGTGCCGGCCGCTGGCCGGCAACTGCATGGGCTTCGGAAACACCGATGGGTTGCCGACCAGCGGCCGGCACTACCGCATCACGCCGCGCGTTCGCTGCGCCCGCCATGGAACTGCTCTTCCTCGGTGGAGCCGGTCAGCGCGGTGGTCGACGACTGCCCCTGCTGGATCGCCTGGGTCACCGCATCAAAGTAGCCGGTACCGACTTCACGCTGGTGCTTGACCGCCGTGAAACCGCGCTCGGCCGCTTCGAACTCGGCTTCCTGCAGCTCCACGAAGGCGCTCATCTGGCGGCGTGCATAGCCGTGGGCCAGGTTGAACATGCCGTAGTTCAGCGCGTGGAAACCGGCCAGGGTGATGAACTGGAACTTGTAGCCGTAGCTACCCAGTTCGCGCTGGAACTTGGCAATGGTGGCGTCGTCCAGGTTCTTCTTCCAGTTGAAGCTGGGCGAGCAGTTGTAGGCCAGCAGCTTGCCCGGGAACTTCGCGTGGATCGCCTCGGCGAACTTGCGGGCGAACTCCAGGTCCGGCTTGCCGGTCTCGCACCACACCAGATCGGCATAGGGCGCGTAGGCCAGGCCGCGGCTGATCGCCTGGTCCAGGCCATTGCGGGTCTTGTAGAAGCCTTCCACGGTGCGCTCGCCGGTGGTGAACGGCTTGTCGTTGCCGTCGATGTCGCTGGTCAACAGATCAGCCGCTTCGGCATCGGTGCGCGCCACCAGCAGGGTCGGCACGCCCAGCACGTCGGCAGCCAGGCGCGCGGCGTTGAGCTTCTCGATGGCCTCGCGGGTCGGCACCAGCACCTTGCCGCCCATGTGCCCGCACTTCTTCACCGAGGCCAGCTGGTCTTCGAAGTGCACGCCGGCCGCACCGGCCTCGATCATCGCCTTCATCAGTTCGAAGGCGTTGAGCACGCCGCCGAAACCGGCCTCGGCATCGGCCACGATCGGCTGCAGGAAGTCGATGTCGTCCTTGCCTTCGGCATGATGCAGCTGATCGGCACGCAGCAGGGTGTTGTTGATGCGCTTGACCACCGCCGGCACCGAATCGGCCGGGTACAGCGACTGGTCCGGATACATCTGCCCAGCCAGGTTGGCGTCGGCCGCCACCTGCCAACCGGACAGGTAGATCGCCTTCAGGCCCGCCTTGACCTGCTGCATGGCCTGGTTGCCGGTCAATGCACCCAGCGCGTTGACGAACTCGCGCTCATGCAGCGACGCCCACAGCTTCTCCGCACCCAGGCGGGCCAGCGAGTGCTCGATGTGGACGGTGCCGCGCAGGCGCACCACGTCGGCGGCGCTGTAGTTGCGCTGGATGCCTTCCCAGCGCGGGTTGGTGTCCCAGTCGTGCTGGATCTGTTCGGCAGTGGGCAGCTTGCTCATGTCTTTCTCCAGTTCGGTTCGTGCGTGCAGCGGGGAGGGAAACGGCAGGAGGGCCGGCAGTCGGTCAATCGATGCGCGCGTAGGCCGGCAGGGTCAGGAAATCGGTCAGTTCGTCACTGCGGCTCAGTTCGCCGAGCAGGGCGATGGCCTCGCCGATGCGCGCACCACCGGGCAGTACGGCGGTATCGCCCAGCCGTGCCGGCAGCTGCGAGAGGGTGGAATCCAGCAGCGCCAGATCGATCGCAGTGCCATCGTCCAGCTGCTGGCCCGGCGTATGCAGCCACTGCCACAGCTGGCTGCGGCTGATCTCGGCGGTGGCCGCGTCCTCCATCAGGTGATGGATCGGCACGCAGCCGTTGCCATCCAGCCACGCCGCCAGATAGCGCACGCAGACTTCCACGTTGCCCTCGAAGCCGGCGCGGGTGACGGTGCCCGGCGGCCGTGCGATCAGTTCGTCGCGGCCGACGCGCACATCCTGGCGCAGCACGCTGTGCTGGTTCGCACCGGGCATGTGTTCGTCGAAGATCGCCATCGCCACCGGAATCAGCGCCGGGTGCGCAACCCAGGTGCCGTCATGGCCGGCGGTGACTTCGCGCAGCTTGTCGGCGCGCACCCGGGCCATCGCCTGTTCGTTGGCGGCGGCATCGTTGTTGATCGGGATCTGCGCGGCCATGCCACCCATCGCATGCGCACCGCGGCGGTGGCAGGTCTGGATCAGCAGTTCCGAATAGGCCTTCAGGAACGGCTGGGTCATGGTCACCTGGCCGCGCTCGGGCAGCACGCGGTCGGCGTGGCGGCGGAAGGTCTTCAGGTACGAGAAGATGTAGTCCCAGCGCCCGCAGTTCAGGCCGACGATGCGATCACGCAGCGCGTGCAGGATCTCGTCCATCTCGAACACCGCCGGCAGCGTTTCGATCAGCACGGTCACCTTGATCTGGCCGTGCGGCAGCCCGAGCATGCCCTCGATATGCGAGAGCGCGGTCTCCCACAGCGCCGCCTCTTCCATGCTCTGCAGCTTGGGCAGGTAAAAGTACGGGCCACGATCCTTCGCCTGCAGGGTGCGGGCGTTGTGGAAGGCGAACACCGCTGCGTCGAACAGGCCACCGGCAAGGAACTGGCCGTCGATGCGCACGTGCTTTTCATCCAGGTGCCAGCCACGCGGGCGCACGATCAGCACCGCCTGCTCGTCGTACGGGCGCAGCGTGTAGTGCTTGCCATTGGGGGCGGTGTATTCCAGATCGCCGCGCACCGCCGCCGCCAGCGACTGCTGGCCGGCCAGCAGGTTGCGCCAGGTCGGCGAGGTCGAATCCTCGAAGTCGGCCATGAACACCTTGGCGCCGGAGTTCAGCGCGTTGATGACCATCTTCGGGTCGGTCGGGCCGGTAATCTCGACGCGGCGGTCCTGCAACGCGGCCGGCAGCGGGGCCACGCGCCAGTCGCCGCTGCGGATGGCGGCGGTGTCCTCGCGGAAGTCCGGCAGGCCGCCCTGGTCGAAGAATGCCTGGCGTTCACGGCGGGCCTGCAGCCTCGCCTGCCGGCCCGGTTCCACCGCACGGTGCAGCGACACCAGCAGGGCCAGCAGCGGCGCCGGCAGCAGGGTGTCCTGGCCGGCCACGCGGGTCGCCAGGGCGATGCCGGGGGTAGCCTTCGCGGCGGGGGTGGGAACAGCGGAAGCGACGGCGGACATGGGGCAACTCCAGCGGTGGGGAAACGGCTCCACGGTGCCGCCGGGCCTGAGTATTTGGCAAAACAGTTTTTGCAATGTTCTACATAAGTTGTGCTAATACTCGTGACACGATGAGCACACGCACCCCGCCAAGTCCGCGTTTTTCCTACAAATCCGACCGGCTGAAGCCGTTGCGTGCGTTCTGCCAGACGGTGCGCCTGGGTTCGGTCTCACGGGCGGCTGAGGCACTTTTCGTCAGCCAGCCGGCGATCAGCCTGCAGTTGCAGGCCCTGGAACGGGAGCTGGGGGTGCCATTGTTCGAACGCAGCGGGCGGCGCCTGGTGCCCAGCCGCGAGGGCCAACTGCTGTACGAGATGGCGCAGCCGCTGGTGGAGAGCCTGGACGGGCTGGAGGCGCGCTTCCGCGACAAGGTACGCGGCCTGGACGCGGGCGAGCTGAACATCGCCGCCAACAGCTCGACCATCCTGTACCTGCTGCCGAAGATCGTCGAACGCTTCCGCCTGCACCATCCGGATGTGCGCCTGACCCTGCACAACGCGATCAGCGCCGACGGCACCGACCTGCTGCGCGAGGATGCCGCCGACCTGGCTATCGGTTCGATGACCGATGTGCCGGCCGACCTGACCTACGCCCCGGCCTACCGCTTCGAACAGGTGCTGATCGCGCCGCACGACCATCCGCTGGCCAGCGGCGGCGAGCTGGAGCTGGCCGACATCGCGCGCTATCCGCTGGTACTGCCGCCAAAGCGGCAGATCACCTACCGTCTGGTCGACCAGGTATTCCAGCGCCACCGCATTGCCTACACCGTGGCGCTGGAAGTGGGTGGATGGGAAGTGATCAAGCAGTACGTGGCGATGGGCATGGGCATTTCCATCGTGCCGGCGCTGTGCCTGCACGAAGCCGACCGCGAGCGGCTGGCGGCGCGGTCGATGAAGCGCTGGTTCCCCGAGCGCAGTTACGGGGTGATCGTGCGCCGCGGCAAGGCACTGTCGGCGCAGGCGCGGGCGTTCATCGAGCTGATCCAGCCGGAGTTGTTCAGTCCGCGCGATTACGACCAGAGCGGGCATTCGGAGCGGTGAGGGGTGTTCGGCAGGCTGCGCCCTGCACCCGCCGAAGCCGAAGCAACAGCAAAAGCCGGCTATCCGTGGGATTGCGGGGTGAGTCCGGTTGCGGGGGACGCCGTAAACCCGTCCATGAAGTGAGCCCCGGGGCTTGGTCGCGGCATCCATGCCGCTCACACCCCCGCAACCGGCCCCACCCCGCCTTCGACAGTTGGTCGCTGCTGTTGGTGCCAGCTGCTGTTGGTGGGTGCCGACCGTTGGTCGGCACGGGATCGGATCCCATCTCTGATTCATTTCCGGCTGACGATGAATAAACTGGCCCCATGTCCATCGAACTGCGCCACCTGCGCTACTTCCTCGCTGTTGCCGATACGCTGCACTTCGGCCAGGCGGCCGAGCGCCTGGGCATGTCACAGCCGCCGCTCAGCCAGCAGATCCGGCAGCTGGAGGAACTGATCGGCGCGCGCCTGTTCGTGCGAAGCCATCGCCGCGTGCAGCTGACGCCTGCTGGGGAGCGGCTGCAGGAGCGCGCGCGCGCGATCGTGCAGCAGGTGGAAACCGCGGTGGACGAGGTGCAGCGTGCGCAGCGCGGCGAGCAGGGTGAACTGCATATCGGCCTGACCCGGGCCACGCCGCTGTCGCCACAGATCCCGCGTTCGATCCTGCATTACCGCCAGCAGTATCCGCAGGTGCGGCTACAGCTGAGCGAGATGAATACGCTGCAGCAGATCGACGCGCTGCTCGATGGTTCACTGGACGTGGGCATCATCCGCAAGCGTGCGTTGCCGCCGGAACTGGTGGCACACAGCCTGTTCGTCGATCCGCTGGCGCTGATCGTGCATGCCGACCACCCTGCCCTGCGCAGGCTGTCGAAGCAGGGCACGGTGTCGTTGCGCGACTTCGCGCAGGAGCCGTTCGTGGCATTCCGGCGCAGCGCGGGCGCGGGCATCCACGACCACATGATCGCGTTGTGTGCGGCGGCGGGCTTCACGCCGCGCATCGTGCAGGAAGCCGGTGAAGCATCGACGTTGATCAGCCTGGCCGCTGCGGGCCTGGGTGCGGCGATCCTGCCGTCGTCGTGCGATCACATCCGGGTGGAAGGATCGCGCTTCGTGGCGTTGGCCGATGCTGGCGCGCATTCGGAAGTGCAGCTGGCGTGGCATCGCGAACGGGTGACGCCGCTGATCCGAAACTTCGCCGGGCTGCTGCGCGGGGCGTTCGCCGGTAGAGTCGACTGTTAGTCGACTATCGCGCGCAGCGCGGGTTTTCGCGATCTGATGGAAGAGCAGTCGACTGACAGTCGACTCTACCTCGGCAAAGCCGCTACACCGTGGTTGCCGGCCAGCGGCCGGCACTACCGTGCGTTGGGTCACGCGGTCACCGGCTGCGGGGCGCGGTGCTGCAGCGCCCAGACGATGCCACCACCGATCAGGGTCAGCACCGCGGCGAACGCACACACGCCCCACCAGTCCCAGGCCGCGTAGGCCAGGCCGCCGACCCCGCCCAGCACGCTGGAGCCCAGGTAGTAGGCGAACAGGTACAGCGCCGACGCTTCCGCGCGCATCGTACCGGCACGGCTGCCGACCCAGCTGCTGGCCACCGAGTGGCCACCGAAGAAGCCGAACGTGACCAGCGCGATGCCCAGTGCCATCGTGCTCAGCCACGGCATCGCCAGCAGCGCGATGCCGGCGCCGATCAGCGCGAACGAGATCGACAGGATGCGGCCGCGCCCGTACCGCGTAGCCTGCTGGCCCATCCACGCCGAACTGAAGGTGCCCACCAGGTACACGCTGAAGATCAGCCCGACCACGGTCTGGCTGAGGTGGTACGGCGGCGCCAGCAGGTGATAGCCCAGGTAGTTGTAGAGGGTGACGAACACGCCCATCAGCACGAACGAGGTGGCGAACAGCCACGGCAGGCCCGGGTCGGCGAACAGCAGGCGCCAGCGCGACGGCAACTCGCGCAGGCCATCGCGGCGGGGATGGAAATGGCGCGACGGCGGCAGCTGCAGCCACAGCAGCACGGTACTGGCGATGGCGATGATCGAGACCACGCCGATGCCCCAGCGCCAGCCCCAGTGATCGGCGATGATGCCGGCCAGCAGGCGCCCGCTCATGCCACCGATGGCGTTGCCGCCGATGTACAGGCCCATCGCCAGGCCCAGCGCGCGGCTGTCCATTTCCTCGACCAGGTAGGTCATCGCCACTGCCGGCACGCCGCTCAGCGCCAGGCCAAGCAGGGTGCGCAGCACCAGCAGCGTGGTCCAGTCGTCCACCAGCGCCGTGCTCAGCGACAGCATGGCCGACGCCAACAGCGCAACGATCATCAACGGGCGACGGCCGACCGCATCGGACAGCAGGCCGGCCAACAGCAT
The DNA here is from genome assembly GCF_032025805.1 of Stenotrophomonas maltophilia group sp. msm1. Classification (NCBI taxonomy): domain Bacteria; kingdom Pseudomonadati; phylum Pseudomonadota; class Gammaproteobacteria; order Lysobacterales; family Lysobacteraceae; genus Stenotrophomonas; species Stenotrophomonas maltophilia group sp. msm1. The sequence goes on along the minus strand of NZ_JAVSKH010000001.1, from coordinate 924,417 downwards.
CGCCACCGCCAGCGTGCCGGTGGTCAGCGACAACGACATCGCGCTGCCTGCGGCCGACACGCCGAAGTGGCGGCTGAACTCGGGCAGCAGCGGCTGCACGGTGTACAGCAGGCCGAAGGTGGAGAAGCCGGCCAGGAACAGTGCCAACGCGGTGCGGCGGAAGGCCGGGGTGCCCTGCTGGATGCGGGTGTCGGTGCCGGTATCGAGAGTGGAGGGACGGCCTTCAACGGCCGCCGCAGTTTCGCCAGTCATGGAATCGAAGGGCCGGTGGGGACGGCCGGGCGTGGGAGGGAACGGGCCTCAGACTAGGCCCGTCGATCCAGTCGATCCATAACCTGATAGATCAGGATTGATATATAGGAAGTATCAATTCAGCTTACAGGCGTTGCCACTCGAAACCGTCACCGCGGCGGTAGTACACCGCCACCGCGCGGCCGTAGATCCTGTCTGCATCGACGAAACCGAAGAAGCGGCCGTCGAAGCTGTTGCCACGGTGGTCACCCAGCACCAGCACCTTGCCCGCCGGCACCACCAGGTCAGCGATGTCAGGACCGCCCCCCATACCCAGATCGAGGCGGGCTCGGCGCTCGCCGAAGGCTTCCACGTCCTGCAGGTCGGCGGTCTGCAGCGGCTGGCCGTTGATGCTCAGGTGCCCTTCGTGCAGCTGTACATGGTCACCGGCCACCGCGGCCACCCGCTTGATCAGGCGGGTGCCGTCGGCCGGCGAATCGAACACCGCCACCTCGCCGCGCTGCGGGGTGCCGGTCGCCATCAGTTCCTTGCCGGTAAACGGCAGGCGCAGCCCATAGGCACGCATGTCCACCATCACCCGGTCGCCGGGCTGCAGGGTCGGCTGCATCGAGCCGCTGGGCACCACGTAGTGGTTGGCCAGGGTATCGCGGGCGGCGGCGAGCAGGCCGAGCATCACCAGCAACGGTAGCGCCTCCTTCTTCAGCCAGGCCAGCGCGCGTTCGGAAAAGGGAGGGCGGGCAACAGCATCCATGACAGGCTCCGGGTGGGTGGTCGCTGCATCAGACCACACTCGGGCGGGAGAGGTTCCCGCGCCGGCTTGTTGTAGAGCCGAGCCCGCGCTCGGCTGCTCTTCGAGTGTCGGTGCACGCCAGCCGAGCGTAGGCTCGGCTCTACAGGAAGGGTTACGCAGGTTTTACGCGCGCACACGGCCACGGGCATCGCACCTTTACGGCCAGCACGTGCATCGTGTGCCCACCGCGCCGCAGGGCGCATTCCGCAAGGTGTTGTATGACCCTCCTGGTGATCCGCCACGCCTCTTCGTCGGCACCGCGTCCCCAACTGCCGGCACAGTTGGCCGGCCATCGCGTGCTGTGCAGCGACTGCGCCAGCCTGTCCGAAGTGCGCCAGTGCCTGTGCCAGCCGCAGGCGCGTTCGGCCGACTGGGTGCTGCTGGATGTCGGCGTGGCCGACGAGGCGCAATGGCAGGCCGAGGGTGGCGCACTGCAGGCGGCGCTGGAACGGCTGCCGGCGCAGTACATCGAGCTGCAGTCGCCCAGCGAGCCCGGCCTGGATGCGCGGCTGCGCCTGCAGCACGGCCCCGCCGCGGTAGTGGTCGACCAGCGCAGCCAGCAGGCCGGCTATCCGCTGTCGCTGGCCATCGTCGGCCGTCGCCTGGCGCAGGAGGGCTGAGCCATGTCGATCTTCATCATCCGCGGCCCGGAAGCCGCCGGCGCCTTGATCCGCACGGCAATGCCACTGCCGGCGCCGGTCCTGAAGTCGCTGGTGCATCGCGCGATCGATGCCGGCACCAGCGTGGCGATCCGTGCCTGTGGCTCGGAACAGGAACTGCTGGACGCACTGCGCGTGGCCGATCACAGCCGTGGCGAAGTGACACTGCTTGACCCGGGTGCGTGCGCCAACAGCCTGCGCCTGCAGCGCCTGCTGCCCTACCTGCACAATGCCTACGTGGAGGTCCACGACGACGGCGCGGTGGCCGAGCCCTGCCTGCCGGCCGGTGTCGGCCAGCGCTTGGGCATCGCCGCCGGCTATGGCGCGCAGAGCTATGTGCTGGCGTTGGATATCGCGCTCGATCACCTCGGGTTGGCCGAGCAGGCCAACCGGGTGCACGTGGGGACGTGATCCGCTTGTGTAGAGCCGAGCCCATGCTCGGCTGCGTCTCCAGAAAAAGCCAGCCGAGCATGGGCTCGGCTCTACACAAAGAAAAACGGCGGGGTTTCCCCCGCCGTTTTCGATTTCTCACTTCAGCCCGCGGAACTTCAGCAAAGGTTCCACCGACGGGTCCTTGCCGCGGAAATCGCGGTACAGGGTCGACAGCTCCACGCTGTTGCCGCGCGAGAGGATCTTGTCGCGGAACTCCTGGCCGTTGGCCGCCGTCAGCCCACCGTGCTCGGTGAACCACTGGTAGGCGTCATGGTCGAGCACTTCGGCCCAGAAGTAGGCGTAGTAGCCGGCCGAGTAACCGCCACCCCAGATGTGGTCGAAGTAGGTGGTGCGGTAGCGCGGCGGCACCTGCGGCAGGTCGACCTTGAACTTCTTCAGCGCGCTGGCTTCAAAGGCGCCGACATCCTGCAGCGGCGCGTCGGCCTTCTGGGTGTGCCAGGCCAGGTCCAGCAGCGCGGCAGACAGGTACTCGGTGGTCGCATAGCCCTGGTTGAAGCTGCGCGCCTTGAGGATCTTGTCGACCAGTTCCTGCGGCATCGCCTCGCCGGTCTTGTAGTGCTTGGCGTAGTTGGCGAACACCTTCGGATCCAGCGCCCAGTGCTCGTTGAACTGCGACGGGAACTCGACGAAATCACGCGAGGTGGCGGTGCCGGCAATCGACGGGTACTTCACGTTCGAGAACATGCCGTGCAGCGCATGGCCGAACTCATGGAACATGGTGGTGACGTCGTCGAAGCTGATCAGCGCAGGCTGGCCGGCGGCCGGCTTGGTGAAGTTGCAGACGTTGTAGACCACCGGCTTGGCACCGGTCAGGCCGTCCTGTTCGACGAACACGTCCATCCAGGCGCCGCCGGACTTGCTGTCACGCTTGAAGTAGTCGGTGTAGAACAGCGCCAGCGAGGTGCCGTCCTTGTCGAACACTTCGTACACCTTCATGTCCGGGTTGTAGGTCGGAATGTCGGTACGCGGCTTGAAGGTGATGCCGTACAGCTGGGTGGCGGCGTAGAAGACGCCGTTCTGCAGCACATTGTCCAGTTCGAAGTACGGCTTGATCTGCGATTCGTCCAGATCGTACTTGGCCTTGCGCACCTGCTCGGCGTAGAAGTCCCAGTCCGAAGCGGCGACCTGGAAACCACCCTTCTGCGCGTCGATCACCTTCTGGATCTCGCCGGCTTCGGCGCGCGCCTTGGCGGTGGCGGCCGGCACGGTGTCGGTCAGCAGCTTGAGTGCCGCAGCCGGGGTCTTGGCCATCTGGTCGCCCAGCTGGTAGTCGGCGAAGGTCTCGAAGCCGAGCAGCTTGGCCTTCTGCGCACGCAGCTGGGCCAGGCGCTGCACGGTCTGCCGGGTGTCGTTGGCATCACCGCGCTCGGCGCGGGTCTCCGAGGCCTTCAGCACGGCGGCGCGCTGGTCGCGATCGCTCAGCGAGCCGAGCACCGGCTGCTGGGTGGTGTTCTGCAGCGGCAGCAGGAACTTGCCGTCCAGCTTGCGTTCCTTGGCGGCGGCCGCGGCGTTGTTGATCGCATCCTCGTCCAGGCCGGCCAGCTTGGCCTTGTCGTCGACGACGACGGCCGCAGCGGCGGTGGCGGCCACCAGGCGGGTATGGAACTGGGTGGAGAGGGTGGTCTCTTCCACGTTGAGCTTGCGCAGGGTCGCCTTGTCAGCGTCGGACAGCTGCGCACCGGCGCGCACCAGGCCGTCGTAGTAGTGCTCGACCAGGCGCTTCTGCACCGGATCCAATTCCAGCGTGTCGCGCTGGTCATAGATCGACTTCACGCGCGCGAACAGCTTCGGATCGAGATTGATCTCGTCCTGGTGGGCAGCCAGCTTTGGCGCCACTTCTTCCTGGATCTTCTGTCGTGCATCGTTGGTATCGGCCTGGACCAGGCCGAAGAAGATGCGCGAGACGCGGTTCAGCGTCTCGCCGCTGCGCTCCATTGCCACGATGGTGTTGTCGAAGGTGGCCGGCTCGCTGCTGTCGGCGATCTTGCGCACGTCGGCCAGGTGCTGGCGCATCCCCTCTTCGAACGCCGGCAGGTAGTCGCTGTCCTTGATCTTGTCGAACGGCGGCGCCTGGAACGGCAGCGTGCTCGCACTCAGCAGAGGGTTGGTGGAGGCTTCGGCCGGCTGCTGGGCCGGGGTCTTCTGGGCATCGGACACGGGGGTGGACTCCTTGCCGGAACAGGCCGCCAACGCCAGGCTGATGGCGGCGGCCAGGACTACGGTACGCGACATGTAAAACACTCCTTGGGCAGACGGTACGGGATACCAGCCCTCCACCCTACTCCTGTCGCGCTCGCCCGGCATGTGCCGGACGTGGCGTCTATGCAGCGGCCTGCGGCAGGCTCAGACCGTACCGCGGGTCTTGCCGATCCAGGGCCGGTAGAACTCGCGGATCGCGGCCATGTCGGCAGCGTCATCACCACTGGGCGTGAACAGCGGGCCGATACCGATGGTCTTTTCCGGGTAGTGGAAGTACGCGGCAAGGATCGGCACGTCAGCCATCCGGGCGATCTTCAGGAAACCGGCCTTCCAGTCCTTCACCGCCTTGCGGGTGCCCTCGGGGGTGATGGCGAACCACATCTTCTCGTTGTTGCGCAGCAGGTCCACGGCCTGTCCGACGGTGCCCTGCGGCGAGCTGCGATCGAGCGGGATCACGCCCAGCCTGTGCAGCAGCGGGCCCAGCGGCCACCAGAACAGCGACGCCTTGCCCAGTACCTTCACCTTCATGCCCAGCGCGATCTTGGCCGCCATGCCCCACAGCCCATCCCAGTTGGACGAATGCGGGGCGATGATGAAGACCAGCCTGGGGATGTCAGGCAGGGTGCCGGTCACCTTCCAGCCGCCCATGCGCAGGGTGCAGCGCGCCAGCCAGCGCAGGAAGGCGTTGGGTTTGACCTGCGGCATCTGCGGCGGCACGGCCGGCAGCAACGAAGTCGGGTTGTTCAAGCAATCACTCCCAGTCACGTGATGAGCGACCGCGCTTGATCTGCGCGCGCCCGCGTTTGGCGTCCAGACGACGCAGTTTCGACCCGAGGGTCGGCTTGGTGGCCTTGCGCGGCTTGGGCACGCTCAGCCCGGCCTGGATGAAGGCCGCCAGCCGCTCGCGCGCATCCTCGCGATTGCGATCCTGGGTCCGGAAACGTTGCGCATCGATGACCAGCACGCCTTCGCCGGTCATGCGCCGGTCACGCCGCGCCAGCAGGCGTGCGCGCAACGGTTCGGGCAACGAAGGCGAGTTGGCCACGTCGAAACGTAGTTCCACCGCGGTGGAGACCTTGTTGACGTTCTGGCCACCGGCACCGCTGGCACGCACGAACCGCTCGACGATCTCGCCGTCGGGGATTTCAAGCTGCGCGCTGATGGTGACCGGTCCACTGCCCATCCGCGCATTGTAGCGGCAGCCACGTGCCAGAGTGCGGCATCGCGCGCCGTATGCCGCCGATCAGGTACCGAACACGCCGCCTTCGCCTTGGCTGCGGGTATGCTGGCCGTCCCATGTACCGCAGGAAGCCCGCATGACCCGCACCACACCCGCCCTGCCGTCCCTGCTGCGCCGCGCCGCCCTGCTGCTGGCGCTGGCCGTGGCCAGCGTTCCGGCCCTGGCCGCGCCACCGACAGACGGCGACATCAACCGCCTGCTGTCGGCCTCGCGTGCGCAGAGCATGATCGACACCATGCTGCCGCAGATCGAGGCGATGCAGCAGCAGCAGTTCCAGCAGGTGGCCGCACAGCGCCAGCTCAATGCCCAGCAGCAGGAACAGCTGAAGCGGATCCAGGCACGCACCAGCCAGACGCTGCGCCAGGCCCTGTCGTGGCAGCAGCTGCGGCCGATGTACGTGGACCTGTACAAGAAGACGTTCAGCAAGGAAGACGTGCTGGCGATGGCCGAGTTCTACGAGAGTTCGGCCGGCCAGAGCCTGCTGGACAAGACCCCGGCGCTGATGCAGAACGTGATGGTGGCCATCCAGGCGCGCATGCAGCCGCTGTTCGCGGATCTGCAGAAGGATCTGGAAGCCATCGTCAACGAGCCGGAAAAGAAATAACGGGGTGCGCCGGGCCACGCCCGGCCGCTGGCTGTAGAGCCGAGCCCACGCTCGGCTTACGGCAGCAGCATCAGGCGTCGTCCACCTGCCAGCCAAACAGGTCCAGCGCCTTCTGGAACCCGCCGTCCAGCGGCGCACGCACATCCACCGTGCTACCGTCCGGATGCGGGAAGCGCAGGCGCTCGGCGTGCAGCAGCATGCGGTGCACGCCCTGCATGCGGAAGATGCGGTTGTGGCGGCCATCGCCATGACTGGTGTCGCCAATCATGTGGTGCGAGAGGTGCTTGAGGTGCCGGCGGATCTGCCGGAAGCGCCCCGTCTGTGGCTGGCAGCGCAGCAGTGCATAACGCGAACGGGTGAACTCACCGACCGGCACCGACAGCTCGCCCGTCGCCAGGCGCTGGAAGTCGGTGATCGCCGGCTTCTTCACCGGCTTGCCCGGGCCGCCATCCAGATCATGGTCCACCCGCCAGGACAGTTCCGCCGGCCATCCCCGGCAGACCGTCAGGTAGTCCTTCAACACTTCGCCGCCCATCAACGCCTTGCCCAGCGCGCTGGCGGTCTCGCGGTCGAAGGCCAGCAGCAGGCAGCCACTGGTGGCCCGGTCCAGGCGGTGCACGAGGAAGATCGGCCGCCCCAGCTGCTCGCGCAGGCGGTCGGCCAGGAAGTCGTCTTCGCCACGGGCCAGCTTGCTGTCGTGGACCATCAGCCCGGCAGGCTTGTTGACCACGGCCAGGCGCTCATCCAGGTGCAGCAACTGCAGGGGCGCGGTGTCGGTCTCGACCGCGGCGAGGGTATCGGGTTCGGTGCTCACCGCGGGATTATCGGGGCTGGGCACTGAATGGGGTAGAGCCGGCCGCTGGCCGGCTGCCTCAGGGTCGTCTGGCTGCTGGGGTTGCCGGCCAGCGGCCGGCACTACCAGATCAGGCGCGGCCGGCCCTGCCGGATCAGGCGCGGGCAACGCTGCAGTCAGGCGCTGCGTACGGCCAGCAGCTCGCCGTTGCCAACCGGCACCAGGCTGACGCTGAAGTCCGGATCAGCGTACAGCAGCACGCGCAGCGGTTCCATTTCCTGCGCATGCGAGGTGGCGTTGTCCACCACCAGCAGGCCCCCCGGCCGCAGCACGCGGCGCAGCTGCGGCCACCAGCCGGCGTACTGCCCGCGGTCCGAATCGAGGAACAGCAGGTCAATGCTGGCATCGACGGCCTGTGCCAGCCACGGCCCTGCATCGTCGTGAACCAGCGTGATGCGATCGGCCAGGCCACTGCGCGCGAAGGTGTCACGCGCCATCGCCGCCTTGTCCTGTGCGTATTCCAGCGTGATCACGTGGCCGTCGATGGCGGCGGCAGCCTCGGCCAGCCACAGCGTCGAATAGCCGTTGGAGGTGCCGATCTCCAGCACCCTGCGCGCGGCGCCGAAGCGGACCAGCACGGACAGGAATTCACCCGTGTCCGGCGTGATGTTGAGCATGCGGCGGCCACGCGCGCTCTCGCGGGCGTCGTTGTCGGCGCCGAAGCGTGCCAGTTCGTCCTTGAGCGCTTGCAGCATGGGACCTACTTCCACCACGCGCGCGCCAGCGCCACTGCGCCCAGCGCACCGGACAACCAGCTCCACATTGGCAGGTCGCCCCAGTACCAGCCCGGCGGCTGCAGCACGTACATGAGCGCGGCAATGGCCAGCAGGCCCACGCCAGTGATCGCCCCCACCGCGCGCTTCTGCAGGCGCTGCACGCTGGCGTCCAGAGCGGCCAGGTCGCGCGAGCGCATCGACAGTTCATGGCGGCCTTCCACCTGCTGGGTCAGCCAGGCGTGTACCAGACGTGGCATGTCCGGGGCATGGGTCATGATTTCCGGCAGGCGCTTGCCGATCTCGCGTACCACCCGGCGCGGGCTGTAGCGCTCGCGCAGGATCTTCGCCAGCACCGGCTTGGCCACCGCCCAGATGTCGATCTGCGGGTCCAGCTGGCGGCCGACGCCTTCGATGTTCAGCAGGGTCTTCTGCAGCAGGATCAGCTGGGGCTGCAGGGTCAGCTGGTAACGCTGCGCCACGCGGAACAGCTTCATCAGCACTTCGGCCAGCGAGATCTGCGACAGCGGCCGGGTGAAGTAAGGTTCGCAGACCGATCGCACCGCCGCTTCCAGATCGTCGATGCGTACGTGGTCCGGCATCCAGCGCGCCTGCACGTGCAGTTCGGCAATGCGGCGGTAGTCACGGTTGAAGATGGCCATGAAGTTCTCGGCCAGGTAGTACTGATCTTCCTGCGAGAGCTGGCCCATGATGCCGAAGTCCAGCGCGATGAAGCGCGGGTTGGCGCGACGCGCCGGATCGGTGTCGACCCAGATGTTGCCGGCATGCGCATCGGCATGGAAGAAGTTGTCGCGGAACACCTGGGTGTAGAACACCCGCACGCCCTTGGCGGCCAGAGCCTTGCGGTCGATGCCGGCCTTGTCCAGCGCGGCGATGTCGTCGGACGGAATGCCCCACACGCGCTCCAAGGTCAGTGCGCGCTCGGCGGTATGGCTCCAGATCACTTCCGGCACGTACAGGTCGTCGCTGTTTTCCCAGAAGCGGCGCAGCACGCTGGCATTGGCGCCTTCGCGCTGCAGGTCCAGCTCGGCGGCCAGGGTGTTCTCGACCTCGGCCACCACTTCGCGCGGCCGGATTTTGTCGGCGCGCGGGTGGGTGCGCTCGACCAGCGCGGCCAGCGAATTGAGCAGGGCGATGTCGGCGTCGATCTGCTTCTCGATGCCCGGGCGAAGTACCTTGACCACCACCTGGCGGCCATCGGCCAGCGTCGCCGCGTGCACCTGTGCGATCGAGGCCGAGGCCAGCGGTTCGGTGTCGAAGCTGGCGAAGGCCGCACTGACCGGCAGGCCGAGCGCGTCCTCGACGATGCGGCGCGCGGTCTCGCCATCGAACGGCTTGACCCGGTCCTGCAGCAGGGTCAGTTCATTGGCCACGTCCGGTGGCACCAGATCGCGGCGGGTGGACAGGATCTGGCCGAACTTGACGAAGATCGGGCCGAGGTCCTGCAGCGCCAGGCGCAGGCGTGCACCGCGCGACTGTGCGGCGATGTCGGCCGAGGCCCGCGGCACGAACGGCTTGGCCAGGCGCAACCAGCGCTCGGCCGGTGTGCCCTGCAGCAGGTCGTCGAGGCGGTAACGCAGGATCACCCGGCCGATGCGGCTGGCCCGCAGCACGGCCTTCATGCGGCACCCCGCAGGCGCTGCACGCGAGCACCCAGACGCTCGACGTCATCGCGCAGCACGTCCACGTCATCGTGGAAGGCGTCCAGCTCGGCACGCGGCACCACATCGCGCGATTCCTCGGTGATGAACTCGGCGGCGCTGTGGGCCAGATCGATCGCGCCCTGGCGCGCGTGCTGCAGGCCGTTGCGCAGGGTGTTGGCAACCTGCACGCCCAGTACCTCGCCGAATACGCTGACGAAGGGCTGCTGCCAGTCCGGGTCGAAGCCCTTGGCCAGCTGCTGCAGGCGTCGCGCCAGTTCGGCATCGCCGGCCACGCGCACGCGACCCTTGCCGTTGCTGTCACCGCGCCGCGCGTTGGCCAGCAGCGGCAGCTGCGCCAGCACGCCGGCCAGGCTGCTGCGCACGGCCAGGTCGGCTTCCTGCGCGTCCACCGGACCGACCCGCAGCTGGTCGCCGTCGACGCTGATGCGCATCGCCAGCGACGGCGCTTCCAGGGTCAGGTCGATGTGGCGGCCGTCGAGGCTGGCCAGGGCATGGCGGGTATCCGGATCCAGCGCCAGGGCGCGGTTCAGGGCGATCTGCAGGGCGCGGCCAGCGACCGGCTTGAGGGACTTGAGCAGGGAAGGAGCCATGGGCGCATTCTACCTGCGTGGGTGGGGGGCTTGGGCCGGGCTGCCGCCCGGCACCCGCAGATGCAACAGCCAGGGCAACATCAAAAGCTGGCTATCCGTGGGATGGCGGGGTGGGTCCGGTTGCGGGGGACGCTGCAAGTACGTCCATGTAAGCTCGGTCGCGCCATCCATGGCGCTCACGCCCCCGCAACCGGACCCACCCCGCCTTCGACAGCTTGCTGCGATCTGTCGGGACGGCGTTCTGTGTTGCTGTGGTGGGTGTCGACCTTGGTCGACACGGTAGATCCACGCCATGCGTGGATGGATTTCTGGTTCATCTGTGCCTCACGCGGAGGGCCGATGAAGGTTCATGCTATGGGGCCACGCAACGCACAGGACATCGCATTCCCCATGGCACGGACCCGGGTCGGCATCATCTTCGGTGGCAAGTCATCCGAGCACGAAGTTTCCCTGCAGTCGGCGAAGAACATCCTCGATGCGCTTGATCGCGAGCGCTTCGAGCCGGTGCTGGTCGGTATCGACAAGCAGGGTCAGTGGCATCTGAGCCAACCCGATACCTTCCTGATCAATGCCGATGATCCGTCGCGCATCGCCCTGCATCGGTCCGGTACGTCGCTGGCGGTGCGCCCGGGCGCCGAGCAGGCGCAGCTGCAGCCGTCCGATGCGGCCAGCGCGTTCGGCCAGATCGATGTGGTGCTGCCGATCGTGCACGGGCCGCTGGGCGAGGACGGTGCGCTGCAGGGGCTGCTGCGCATGGCCAACCTGCCCTTCGTCGGTTCACCGGTACTGGGCTCGGCGGTGGCGATGGACAAGGACGTGACCAAGCGCCTGCTGCGCGACGCCGGGCTGCAGGTGGCACCGTGGCTGTGCATCCGTCGCCATCAGGCGGCGGCAGTCGATGTCGATGCGGTGATCGCGCAGCTCGGCCTGCCGTTGTTCGTGAAGCCGGCCAACCAGGGTTCGTCAGTGGGGGTGAGCAAGGTCAAGGATGCAGCGGGCTTCGCCGAGGCGCTGGCATTGGCGCTGCGCTACGACCACAAGGTGCTGGTGGAATCGGCGGTGGTCGGCCGCGAGATCGAGTGCGCGGTGCTGGGCAATGCGCATCCGCAGGCCAGCCTGTGCGGCGAGGTAGTGGTACACGACGAGTTCTACGCCTACGACACCAAGTACATCAACGACGATGGCGCCGACGTGGTGGTACCGGCAGACATTGATGGCGCAACGCAGGCGCGTATCCAGCAGATCGCGCTTCAGGCCTACCGGGCGCTGGAGTGCGCGGGCATGGCGCGCGTGGATGTATTCCTCACCGCAGCGGGCGGGATCGTCATCAACGAGGTCAACACGCTGCCGGGCTTCACCCGCATCAGCATGTACCCGAAGCTATGGGGCGCCAGCGGCGTGGACTACACCACGCTGATCACGCGCCTGATCGAACTGGCGCTGGAGCGCCACGAGGCCGATCGCGGACTGCAGAGCGCTGTGTAGCGGCGCTGTGTGTAGCGTCGAGCCATGCTCGATGATCCTCTGTAGAGTCGAGCCATGCTCGACTCACGAGAAACAGTCGAGCACGCTCGACTCTACAAAGGGGCGTGCCGACCAACGGTCGGCACCCACCGGAAAGAGCAGTGCCGGCCAGCGGCCGGCACTACCCTGCGGTCTACTAGCCTCGCTTGCGGAACATCGAGATCACCGCAAGGATCAGGAACACCACGAACAGGATCCAGGCGATGTTCGTTGCGGCGCCGGCGATACCGGAGAAACCCAGAACGGCGGCGATGATGGCGATGACAAAGAAGATGATGGCGTAGTGCAGCATGGCGCTCCTCGCGGGTGGTCGAGCCTTGGATGGCGTGGGTCCATCCTCCCGATCCTGCGGTGTGCAACCAGTGATGGCGATCTATGCAGCAGATGAAGCCTTCAGCCTGCGCAGCCCTTCTTCGATGCTGACTTGCGGCACGTAGCCGAAGTCACGGCGCGCCGGTTCCATGCTGTACCAGTGTGGCGTACACAGCTGTTCGGCCAGGAAACGGGTCAGCGGCGGCTCCCCGCGCAGTCGCAGCAGCGGCCACAGCCGCTCGCAGACAGCGCCGATGCGGTAGGCGGTCTTGAAGCTGATCGCCTTGTCCACCGTCGGCGCACCCACCGCAGCCAACAGCTTGTTCACCAGTTCGCGCATCGGCAACGGCTCGCCATTGGAGATGAAGTAGGCCTTGCCCGCGCACGCAGCGCCCGGTGCCAACGCTTCGAAGGCGAGGAAGTGCGCCAGCGCGGCATTGTCGATGTAGGTGGTATCGACCTTGTTGCTGCCATCGCCCACCAGGCGCAGGCGGCCCTGCCGCGCACGCTCGGCCAGGCGCGGCACCAGCTGCTGATCGCCAGGGCCCCAGATCAGGCGCGGACGCAACGCCATCGTCGCCAACGCGGCATCGTTGGCGGCCAGCACGCGCTGTTCGGCGATCGCCTTGGTGGCCGCGTACGGCGCCTGGAAATCTTCGCCGTACGGCACCTCGTCGGCGCCGAGGCCTTCCACCGGATGGGTAGCGCGATGGGTCACGCTGGGCGTGGAGGTGTAGACCAGCCTGCCGATGCGGTGCGCGCGGCAGGCTGCGATGACGTTGTCGGTGCCGACCACATTGGCCTGGTGGTAGCTGTCATAGCTACCCCACGCGCCGGCCTTGGCACCATTGTGGAACACCGCATCGACGCCGGCCACCGCATGCAGCACCGCCTGCGCATCGGCCAGATCACCGCGGATCTGGCCCACGCCCATCGCCTGCAGTTCGGGGTAGTGGCTGCGGTTGAACGCCAGCACCTGGTGGCCACGCTCAACCAGCCCGCGGCACAGCGCCTGACCGAGGAAACCACCGCCGCCGGTGACCAGGATTTTCATGCGCGCTTCTCCAGTTCGGCGCCGGCCCAGACGGCGAGCTTTTCGCGGCCGATCTTGGCGTTGTGACGGATATCGACGGGGAACGCCGGATGCACCAGGACGTGCTGCAGGTTCGCATCGGGCAACCGTGCGGCGGCTTTCGCACGCAGGGCCTCGCGCAAGGCCGGGCTGTCGCTCTGCCCGCGCTGCAGTTCCACGCACAGCACCGGTACCTGTGCACCGGCCGGGCCAACACCCACCAGGGCCGTGCGCGCCACGCCGGGCACGGTGTTGAACACCGGCTCGACCTGTTCGGTGTACAACGGCCCCTGCGCGGTTTCCACGCGATGGGTCTTGCGGCCGCAGAACCACAGACGGCCCTGTGCATCAAAGTAGCCCACGTCGCCCATGCGATGGACGATGCGGGTGCTGCCATCGGCCAGCGTCTCGCGGATCTTCGCCGCCGCGGTGGCCTGCGGGCGGTTGAAGTAGCTGTCGGTGGCGGTTGGGCCGGCCACAGTGATTTCTCCCACCTCGCCGGTGGCCAGCACACGTGCCTGCGACCAGTCGGCCAGCGGCGCGTCATCGATGGCGATGATGCGGACCTCGTTCGGTTCCACCACGCTGCCCACGCAGGTGCCAGCGCCGGCCTCGGTGGCGGCGCGGGTGCGCTCCAGCTCACGACCCTCCACCACTGCCACCGGCAGGCACTCGGTGGCGCCATAGGGAGTCCAGAACTGCGCATCGGCCGGCAGCAGGCTGCGGATGGTGGCGACCACGTCCGGCGGCACCGGTGCACCGGCCGAGGTCACCCGGGTCACCGTCGGCAGCGGCCGGCCATGCTTCGCCAGCACCCGCATCAGCGCGGGCGAACCAAACAGCTGGGTCACGCCGAAGCGCTGGATGGCATCGTGCAGGCGTGCCGGGTCGGCCTGCGCCGGCCGCGTCGGGTCCATGTCCGGGATCACCGAGGTCAGGCCCAGCGCCGGGTCGAACAAGGCAAACGGCGGGAAGGTCGGCAGGTCCACCCCGCCCGCTTCCATGCCGAAGGCACTGCCCAGCAGCTGGATCTGGCCGACGAAATGGCGGTGGCGGTAGACCACGCCCTTGGGCACGCCGGTGGAGCCACTGGTGAACAGGATCGCGGCCATGTCCTCGCCATCGGTGTCGGCCAGCATCGGCCCAGCGCTGGCGCCGGCGCGCTCCAGCGCGGCCAGGCTGGTGCCGCCCCAGCCGAGGCGGCGGCCGACAGTGACCAGGCGGGTCGCCGAGGGCGCCCAGCGCAGCGCCAGCCGCGCCACCTGCGCCAGTGGAATGCCGATGAAGGCCTGCGGCTGCGCCTCGTCCAGGCACTGCTTCAGGGCGCGCTTGTCGATGCCCGGGTCGACCAGCACCGGCACCGCCCCCAGCTTGAACAGCGCGAACATCAGCAGGAAGAATTCCGGCGAGGGCCGCACCATCACCACCGTGCGCACCCCGCGGCCGATCCCGTAGCCGGCCAGACCGGCGGCCATGGCGTCGCTGCGGGCATCCAGCTGGCGGTAATCGAGGGTGACGTCGTAGGCGGCCATGCCGTTGCCGGCGCCTCGGCGGCCCGGGCAGCGGATGGCGATCTGATCGGGGCGTTCACGCGCCAGTTCAGGCAGGCGCGCGGCAATGTTGCAGGGTCGGTTCATCCGTTCATTGTCGCCGCTTACGGAATTTCTTGCGCGGCGGCCGACTTCGTGGAAAATCCGCACCCTCGTTCCCGATTCCGACTGCCGCCCGAGGCGGCTTGCCCATGCAACATCCCTGCATGACCTGCGGCGCCTGCTGCACCCAATACCGCGTGGCCTTCCACTGGATGGAATCGGACGAGGTCACCCCCGGCGGCGTGCCGCACCAGCTTACCGAGGTGCTGGACCCGCATCGCCTGTGCATGCGCGGCACCCATTCCAAGCCGGTGCGCTGCGTCGCGCTGGATGCGCAGATCGGCGTGTATTCACGCTGCACCATCCACCCCAACCGGCCCAGCGTGTGCCGTGAGGTGGATGCATCGTGGGAATACGGCAAGGCCAGCCCGCAGTGCGACAAGGCGCGCATCGCCTATGGCCTGGATCCGCTGACCCTGGCCGACTGGCGCTGGCGTGATGACGCCGACAATGACGACGACCACCCGGACGACAACGGCAACAGCCCTTCCTCGCCGCCGCAGGCGCCGGTCGCCGCGTAATGGTAGTGCCGGCCGCCGGCCGGCAACCTCATCAACCCTTCGGGTGTGCCGACCAACGGTCGGCACCCCCACCGGAAGGGGTGGGTGCCGACCGTTGGTCGGCACACTTCTCAGATCGGGTTCTTGTCCAGGAACGCCCGGATTTCCGGCACCAGCACCTCGTGCTTGTCTTCCAGCACGTAATGCCCGGCGTCCTCGAACGCATGTACCTGGGCCTTCGGCAGCGCGGCCTGGAAGCCCTTCAGGAAATGATGGTCGAACACGAAGTCGCGCAGGCCCCAGCCGAGAAAGGCGGGACGGTCGGCGAACGAGGGCAGTGCCTTGCCGGCACGCTCCAGCAGCGACCAGGCCTTGTCGGCCGGCGACAGCGGGATGTCCTGCATGAAGCGGATGGTGCTGATGCGGTTGGCCCAGCTGTTGTACGGCGACACGTAGGCGCGGCGCACGTCGGCCGGCATCTTCCGCTCCACGCCCAGCCACGAGGCACCGGAGGAGAACGCGTTGAAGCTGCGGATGATCCACTCGCCGATCTTCCAGTGACGGCCCAGCGCGATCTGCCACGGCATCTTCTTCGCCGCCGGCATCGGGAACGCGGCGGTGTTGAGCACCACCAGGCGCTTGACCTGGTCGTGGTGCGACAGCGCCCAGCCGAAACCGATCATGCCGCCCCAGTCGTGCACGGCCAGGGTCACCGGTCCGGTGATGCCCAGGTGCTTGAGCAGCGCATCGAGGTCGTCCACGCGCGACTGCAGCGTGTACTCGTAGCGGCTGTCATCAGGCTTGTCCGACAGGCCCATGCCGATATGGTCCGGCACGATGCAGCGGTAGGTGTCCGACAGGCCGGCCACCAGCGTGCGCCAGTAATAGCTCCACGACGGATTGCCGTGCACCATCACCACTACCTCGCCGTCGCGCGGGCCTTCGTCGAGATAGTTCATCGACAGGCCCGGGCGCACTTCGAAGCGCTGCGGGTGGGCGGGGTAACCGGGAAGATCGCGCATGCGGAGCACCTTGGAAGAATCGCGGCGCGGTGTAGCGCCGAGCCATGCTCGGCGGCTCTCCGGTCAGGCCGCGGAAGAACCGCGCTGTGCGCGTGAGCCGAGCATGGCTCGGCTCTACAGGAGGTCGGGCAGCGGGCTGCTTACCAGACCACTTCAGCCATCGAACAGTTCAGGCCGGAACCAATGCCCAGAAGCGCGATGCGATCACCCTTCTTCAGCTTGCCCAGCTGCTTGAGCTTGCTCAGCACGATCGGCACCGAGGCCGGCCCGATGTTGCCGTGCTCGCCGAAGATGGTCATGACCTTCTTCGGGTCGATGCCGAAGTTCTTGATGAACGCAGCGGTGTGCGGCTGGCTCACCTGGTGGATCACGAACTGGTCCAGCTCTTCCACGGCCCAGCCGAGTGCGATCTTGGCGGCGGTGAAGGTCTTCTGTGCCAGCTTGATGCCTTCGATCAGCAGCAGGCGGGTGTCAGTGACCATGCGGTCCAGGTTGCCCAGGCACAGCTGGTTCCACTCGGTCGCCGAGCGGGTGACGCCACCCTTGTAGCGCGGCGCGTCCGGCACCAGCTCCGAGCGCGCCATCACCATCGCGGCAGCACCCGAACCGGTGGTCAGGGCCGCCAGTTCGTTGCGGAAGTCGTCGGCGGTGACGTCCGGAGCGGTCATGCGCTCCAACGTCTTCTCGTACACCAGGTTGGCGGTCTCGCCATCCACCACCAGCGCGTAGTCGATGTCACCGCGCTCGATCATGCGCGCGGCGATATCCATGCCGTTGATGAAGGCCAGGCAGGCGTTGGCGACGTCGAAGGTCATGCATTCGTCGCTGACGCCGAGGTTGCCCGACACGATGGAGGCGGTGGACGGCTCCAGGTAGTCGCGGCTGACCGAGGTATTGACCAGCAGGCCCACCTGCGTCGCATCGATTCCAGCGTCTTCCAGCGCCTTGCGGCCGGCCATGGTGGCAGCGTCGGACGCCAGCACGCCGTTGTCCCACAGGCGGCGCGCGTGGATGCCGGCGATATCGCCGAGCACGTCGGTGCGGATGCCCAGGCGATCCAACGTCGGCTGCAGGCGTTCGTTGATTTCCTTGGTGGTCAGCGTATGCGGTGCGTCGACGTGTGCCAGGCCGGCGATCGAGACATTCTTGAAGAGCATCGAGGTTAGCGCCAAGGCTCAGGCAAAAGGGGGCGCTATTCTATAACCCCGGGGGCCTTCACCGCATCTTTACGAATTCAGCGCTGGCCGTATGGTGAAGCGTTCAGCGCGGTGGGCACTGGAACGCGGCGAAGCGCTGGCTGCCATCGGCCGGGGCCGCAGCGGCCTGCACGGCATTGGCACCTGCGCTCGGGGCCTCGTTGCGGGCCAGCGTTTCCAGCTCTTCCTGCACGCGCAGCGGGTTGCGGTTGTAGAAGCCGACCTTGCTCTTCACGGTGACGACCACTTCGCCCTTGGCGATGCAGCCAGCGGGAACGGGGCCTGCCGGCAGTACGCGGGTCGCCTTGCCGGCCGGTTCGATCGGCACCCAGGTACAGGCGGTGACGGTGAGCAGCAGGGAGGAAAGCAGCAGAACGCGCATGGGCAGATCCTGGAAGGGTATGGGGGGATTCTGCCTGAACAGCCTGAATCGGGGGTAGCCGTGGCGGAGCCCAGGTAGCGCCGGGCCATGCCCGGCGAGCGCACAGCGCGGCATGGCTGGCCGCCGGAAAGCCGCCGGGCATGGCCCGGCGCTACCACGGGAGACCTGCCCGCCGTGGCGGGCAGGCACATCCCTTATTTCTTGACCGGGTTGCCTTCGGCATCGATTACGGTCACCTCGCCCAGGTTCAGCGCACGCACGGCCGCTTCGGTCTGCTTGAGATCACCCACCACCACCCAGGTCAGCGCCTGCGGCTTGATCTCGGCGGCGGCCTGCTGCACCTGCGCCGGGGTCATCGCCTCGATCTCGGCCTTGCGACGCAGCACGTAGTCGTCCGGGCGCTTGAACTGCACGATCGAGCCGATGGTCGAGGCTACCGCGCTGGCGGTCTCGTAGGCACCGGGCAGGCTCAGGGTCTGGATATTGCGGATGCGGTTGACCTCGGCAGCGGTGGCCGGCTTGCTGCCATCGGCGAACGCGGCGATTTCCTTGCGCATTTCCGCCAGTGCCGGGCCGGTCTTGTCGATCTGCACCGGCGCGCTGGCCATCCACGGGCGCTGGCCCACCGAATTGACCGCGCTGCTGCGCGCACCGTACGACCAGTGCTTGTCTTCACGCAGGTTCATGTTCAGGCGCGAGGTGAAGTCGCCGCCGATCACACCGTTGGCGATGTCGAAGCGGGTCGAGCTGGTGGCGCTGGAAGGTGCCACCACTTGGCCGGCGAACAGGTTGGCCTGCACCGCGCCCGGCTGGTCGATCAGGAACACGCGCGGGCCCTTCGGCAGCGCCACGTCGGTGGCCGCCTTCACCTGCGGGGCATCGCCGGCAGCCTTCCAGTCGCCCAGCTGCTTGTCCAGCAGCGGCACGATCTCGGCCAGGGTGGTGTCGCCGACCACAATCAGGGTGCCGTTCTGCGGGCGCAGCCAGTCGTGATGGAAGTCGACCAGGTCCTCGCGGGTCAGGCCGTTGATCGCCGCCTCGTCGCCGCTGCCGGTGAACGGAATGGCATACGGGTGGCCCTTGCCGTACAGCAGCGGGGGCAGCACGCGCATCGCCACCGCACCCGGGTTGACCTTCTCCTGCTGGATGCCCGCGATCCAGCTCGCCTTGACCCGGTCGATCTCGCCCTGCTCGAAGCGCGGTTCGCGCAGCAGGTCGCGGTACAGCGCCAGCGACGGCACCAGGTTTTCCTTCAGCGCCGACAGGTCCACGCTCATCGAGTCCAGGCCGGCCGAGGCATCCAGGCTGGCGCCCAGCGCATCCGCCGCATCGGCGAAGGCCAGCGAGCCGAGCTTGCCGGCACCCTCGGTCATCAGGCTCATGGTGAAGTTGGCGGTGCCCGGTTTGCGGCCCTGGTCGGCACTGAAGCCGCCCGGGAACTGGTAGCTGAACTGCACCACCGGAATCTCATGGCGCTCGGCCAGGATCACCTGGGTACCGTTCTTCAGTGTCGCGCGCTGCAGCGCCGGGAACTTCAACTGCGGGAACTCGCGGGTCTGCGGCACGCCGGCCTTGCGGTCGACCTGCTCCGGCAGCGTGCTGTACTTCGGGTCCACCGCTGGCACGGTGAACGGCTTCGGCGCCTGGCTCGGATCTTCCTTCAGCGCCACGCGCTCACCCGGTGCGATCACCAGGGTGTGGCTGCCCTTGTCCAGCCACTGCGCGCCGAGCCGGCTCAGATCGGCGGCACTGGCCTTCTCGATGTTGGCCAGCGAGGTGCGGAAGCAGCCCGGGTCGCCGGTGAACACCGCACATTCTGCAAGGGCGTCGGCCTTGCCGCCGAAGCCACCGATGCGCTCGATGCCGCGGATGAAGCCGGCGCGGGCGCCGGTCTTGGCGCGCTCCAGTTCCGCGGCGGTCGGGCCCTGCTTGATCAGCCGGTCCAACTCCTCGTCGATGATCTTCTCGACCTTGGCCGGGTCCTGGCCCTGCTTGACCGTGGCCATGATCACGAAGTTGGAGCCCAGCTGTGACGTGGAGAGTCCGGCAGCAATGCTGTCCACCAGCTTGTCCTGGTGCTGCAGGCGCTGGCTCAGGCGCGAGGACTTGGCACCGCCCAGCACCTGCGCGAACAGCTGCAGCTGATCGACCTCGGTGGTGCCGACCTGCGGCACGTTCCAGGCGCGGTAGATACGCGCCTGCGGCACCTTGTCGGTCATCGTCTCGCGCGTATCGGCGCTGCGCTTGGCCACGTTCACCGCCGGCTGCGCCATGGTCGGGCCGGCCGGGATGCTGCCGAAGTACCTGGAGACCTTTTCCTTGGCGGTGGCCAGGTCGATGTCGCCGGCCAGCACCAGCACCGCGTTGTTCGGGCCGTACCAGGTGCGGAACCAGGTCTTCACGTCGTCCAGCGACGCCGCGTTCAGATCGTTCATCGAACCGATCACGCCGTGGTGGTACGGGTGGCCCACCGGATACAGCGCCTTGTTGAGCTGGTCCCAGGCCTGGCCGTAGGGCTGGTTCTCGCCTTGGCGCTTCTCGTTCTGCACCACGCCACGCTGCTCGTCCAGCGCGGCGTGGTCGATCGCACCGACCAGATGGCCCATGCGGTCCGATTCCATCCACAGTGCCATGTCCAGCGCGGTGGTCGGCACGTTCTCGAAGTAATTGGTGCGGTCGGTGTTGGTGGTGCCGTTCTGGTTGGTTGCACCGACCTGCTTGAACGGCTCGAAGAACTCGCCGTCGTGGTTTTCGCTGCCCTGGAACATCAGGTGTTCGAACAGGTGCGCGAAGCCGGTACGGCCGGCCGGCTCGTCCTTGCTGCCCACGTGGTACCAGACGTTGACCGCGACGATCGGCGCCTTGCGATCGGTGTGCACGATCACGCGCAGGCCGTTGGGCAGGGTGAACTGCTCGTACGGGATATCGACCTTGGCCGGTGCCGCCGGCTTGGCGGCGAGCGCATGGGTGGGCGCGAGCGTGCCCAAGGCGGTGCTGAGGGCGACGGCCAGCAGTGCAGCGCGCGGGCGAAGGGCGAGAGACATATCCGGATCCTTGGTCACATAGGTGAACCCCGATCCTAGCCTGCGCACGGAGCGGCAGGAATCGGCCAGCAGTCACTGGGGGTGTTTGCCTCCTTGCCCCTCCACCCCTGCTTTGCGGCCCGGGAGGGGCGGTCACAAGCGCCCGCAGGCAACGTCCGGACAGTGTCCGCGGCCCGAGGAATGGACAGGTGTCCGCCCACCGGACACTTCTCTACCCGAACAAACCCCTTCTAAATCAACAACTAAAAGTTGGCACGCGGATTGCTTGGTAGTTCCTGCGCCAGGAAGGACTTCAGACGAAAGCTGACTGAAGACTGAACAAATGCAGGAAATCGGAAATTTTCCTTGCAAGCCCAGAATTGGTGTACTACCTTACTACAACACCACTGATCACCAACACTAAACAGGCCCCGTCATGAACGCCAAGACCATTGCCATCGCCATCGCCCTGATTGCCGGCACCGCGGTTGTTTCGTCGGTGCAGGCCTCCGAATCCATCAAGACGCTGTCCACCGTGCAGGTCCGCCCTGCCGCCGACCAGCTGGCCCAGCAGGCCTGGGAACAGGCCAGCGGCATCCCGACCCTGGCCACCGTGGAAGTGCGCCCGAGCGCCGACCAGCTGGCCGAGCGCAACGGCTACGTCGCCGCCCCGGTTGCGGCCGCGATGCCGATCACCACCCTGGCCTCGGTGGAAGTGCGCCCGAGCCTGGAACAGCGCGTCGCCCTGGCCGCCGAGCTGGAAGCCCAGCGCTACGCCGCGACCCTGGCTGCCGCCGCCACCAACGTCGCCAACTCGGTCATCGTCAACCTGCCGGCCCTGCAGGTGCGTCCGAGCGCCGCCGACCTGCAGGCCCTGGCCACCGAAACCGCCCAGGTCCTGCTGCGTCCGTAACCGGTGCCGCCCTGCCTCGCGCAGGGCGTGCGCCGTAAAGGCGGCCGCCGTCGCAGGTACACTGCGCCGATGAATGCCGCGCCCCAGTTCCACGTGATCCTGTTCCAACCGGAAATCCCGCCCAACACCGGCAATGTGATCCGGCTCTGTGCCAACACCGGCGCGCAGCTGCACCTGGTCGAGCCGCTTGGCTTCGCACTGGAAGACAAGCAGCTCAAGCGCGCCGGGCTGGACTACCACGAGTATTCACGCCTGCAGGTGCACCTCGACCTGGACACCGCGCTGGCGCGGATCGCACCGAATCGGTTGTTCGCACTCAGTACCCGCGCCAGCGTGCGCTACGACAGCGTGGCCTTTGAAGAGGGCGATGCCTTCCTGTTCGGCCCGGAAAGCCGTGGCCTGCCGCAGGACGTGCTCGATGCCCTGCCCGACGGCCGCCGCCTGCGCCTGCCGATGCGGCCGGGCAACCGCAGCCTCAATCTTTCCAACACCGTTGCGGTGGTGATGTACGAGGCGTGGCGGCAGCATGGGTTTGCCGGCGGCGCGTAGCGCCACGCGCCTCTCTTCTGCCTGATTGTTGCTGTGGCGGGCGCATGCGTTCATGGGCGTTACTTTTCTTTCCGCGCGGAAAGAAAAGTAACCAAAAGAAACGCGCCGCCATCCGCGAGCCGGTGCTGCGCACCGGTACCCTGCGCTCCTCGGCCCGCCGGGGGACGGCGCGAACTCGCTGCGCTCAGACACCCGCGCCTCTTCGCCCCCGCCGGACCTGCGGTGCTCGGCTCGCTTCAAGGCGGACCCGACAGCCGCGCGGTACAGACTGTCCTTGAACCCATCGCGGTCCGGTGCGCGGTTCGGCACACCGATCGCTCGCCTGCGAATACGCTACTGGACAATGCCGGCCAGCGGCCGGCACTACCGCTGCACTCAGAACGCGTTGATGCCGGTCAGTTCGCGGCCGATCACCAGCTGGTGCACGGTCTCGGTGCCTTCATAGGTGATCACCGATTCCAGGTTCAACGCGTGACGGATCGCCACGTGTTCGGTGGTGATGCCGGCCCCACCCAGCAGATCGCGACACTCGCGGGCGATGTCGATGGCCATGCGGCAGTTGTTCCACTTGGCCAGGCTGACCTGCTGCGGCTGCAACTGGCCGGCTTCCTTCAGGCGGCCCAGCTGCAGCGCCAGCAGCTGTGCGGTGGTGATGCGGCGGGCCATCTCGGCCAGCTTGATCTGCGCGCTCTGCGTCGCCGCCAGCGGGCGACCGAACAACACGCGCTCCTTGGCGTAGCCCAGCGCTTCATCCAGGCAGGCAATCGCCGCGCCGATCGGGCCCCAGCTGATGCCATAGCGGGCCTGGGTCAGGCAGCCCAGCGGCCCCTTCAGGCCCTTCACGTTCGGCAGGCGGTGGCTGTCGGGCACGCGCACGTCATCGAAGAACAGCGCACCGGTCAGCGAGGCGCGCAGGCTCATCTTGTGCTTGATTTCCTGGGTGGTGAAGCCGGCCATGCCCTTCTCCAGCACGAAGCCCTGGATCCCGTCCTCGGTCTGCGCCCAGACGATGGCCAGGTCGGCCACCGGGCCGCTGGTGATCCACATCTTGCTGCCGCTGATGCGCCAGTCGCTGCCGTCGCGCACGGCGCGGGTCTTCATGCTGGCAGGATCGGAACCCCCATGCGCCTCGGTCAGGCCGAAGCAGCCGATCAGCTCGCCGCGCGCCATCGCCGGCAGCCACTGCTGGCGCTGTTCCTCGCTGCCGTACGCGTAGATGGGATACATGCACAGCGAGCTCTGCACCGACACGAAGCTGCGCAGGCCCGAATCGCCGCGCTCCAGCTCCTGGCAGATCAGGCCATAGCTGACCGCGCCGAGGCCACCGCCGCCGTACTCGGTCGGCAGCGTTGCGCCGAGCAGGCCCAGTGACGCGATCTCCGGCACCAGTTCAGACGGAAAACGGGCCTGGTCGAAGGCATCGCCGATGATCGGCAGCACGCGCTCGTTGGTGAAGCGGGCGACACTCTCCTGCACCGCACGCTCTTCCTCATTGAGCAGGGAACGGACATCGAACAGATCGTACGGATGCAAAGCCATGGCACTCACACGCAGTCAGGACCCGGCCATTGTCGGTCATCCGGGCAGCGCGTGCCGACCAGGGTTGGCCCACCACCAGGGCTGAGGTACTACGCTGCGCTGCAGCAATCGTGCGGTGAACGGCGTCTATCTAGCTCGATCACGCGCGTCCCGGTACCCTGACACATTCAAACAACCGTTTCGCCCGTGGCCGCACGCGCGATTCCCAGGCACCGCCGGTGGCCCCGATGCCGGCCCTACCCACGAGTCATGCAATCGATGAGCGCTGAAGCCAACGCCCTGCCCCCGCGTGAAGTAATGGAGTTCGACGTGGTGATCGTCGGCGCCGGTCCTGCCGGCCTGGCCACCGCGATCCGCCTGCGCCAGCGCGCGATCGAAGCCGGCCGCGAGCTGTCGGTGTGCGTGCTGGAAAAGGGCTCCGAACCGGGCGCGCACGTGCTCTCCGGTGCGGTGATGGACCCGCGCGCACTGACCGAACTGTTCCCGGACTGGGCCGAACGCGGCGCACCGCTGAAGCAGAAGGTCACCCGCGACGAATTCCTGTTCCTCAGCGAGACCGGCGCACGCAGCACGCCCAACGCGCTGCTGCCGGAGTGCTTCCACAACGAAGGCAACTACATCATCAGCCTGGGCGAAGTGACCCGCTGGCTGGCGCAGCAGGCCGAGGCGCTGGAAGTGGCGATCTTCCCGGGCTTTGCCGCCGCCGAAGTGCTGTTCGGCGACAACGGTGAAGTGATCGGCGTGGCCACCGGCGACATGGGCATCGAGAAGGACGGCAGCATCGGCCCGGCCTTCGAGCGCGGCATGGCGCTGCACGCCAGGTACACGGTCTTCGCCGAAGGCGCGCGCGGCCACCTCGGCCGCCAGCTGATCGCCCGCTACAAACTGGACGAAGGCAAGGACCCGCAGGCCTACGGCATCGGCATCAAGGAACTGTGGCAGATCGACCCGGCCAGGCATGAGCCGGGGCTGGTGGTGCATGCGGCCGGCTGGCCGCTGGACAGCGACACCTACGGCGGCGCGTTTCTGTACCACGCCGACGGGGGCAAGGTCGCCATCGGCTACGTGGTCGGCCTGGACTACAGGAACCCATGGCTGAGCCCGTTCGAGGAGTTCCAGCGTTTCAAGACCCATCCCTCCATCCGCAAGCACCTGGAGGGCGGCACCCGCATCGGTTACGGCGCCCGTGCAATCACCGCCGGTGGCCTGCTGTCGCTGCCCAAGACGGTGTTCCCCGGGGGCGCGCTGGTCGGCTGCGAGGCCGGTTACCTCAACGCCAGCCGCATCAAGGGCAGCCACGCCGCAATCAAGACCGGCATGCTGTGCGCCGACGCCGCGTTCGACGCGCTGGCTGCTGATCGCCAGCACGATGAACTGAGCGCCTACCCGAAGGCGTTCGAAGCCAGCTGGCTGTTCACCGAACTGCAGCAGGCCAAGAACTTCAAGCAGTGGTTCAAGAAGGGCCAGACCGTGGCCACGCTGATGACCGGCGTGGAGCAGTGGCTGCTGCCCAAACTGGGCGTGCGCAACCCGCCGTGGACCCTGCATCGCACCCAGCCGGATCATGCCTGCCTGGAGCCGGCGGCCAAGCACACCCGCATTGCCTACCCGAAGCCGGATGGCGTGCTGACCTTCGACCGCCTCAGCTCGGTGTTCCTGAGCAGCACCAACCACGACGAGAACCAGCCCAGCCACCTCACGCTGAAGGACCCGAGCATTCCGGTGAAGGTGAACCTGGCCGAGTACGCCGGTCCGGAAGCGCGCTACTGCCCGGCCGGCGTGTACGAGTTCGTCGGCGAAGCCGACAGCGCGCGCCTGCAGATCAACGCGCAGAACTGCGTGCACTGCAAGACCTGCGACATCAAGGACCCCACCCAGAACATCGTGTGGGTGACCCCGCAGGGCGGCGGCGGCCCGAACTACTCGGGCATGTGATCGCCCCGGGCTGCGACCGCGTGTCGCAGCCCGGCGGCTCGACCGCACCGCTATCCTGCCGCCCATGCGCGCCGACCGCCTGCTCATTGCCATTGCCGTGTCCCTGCTCGCCACGGCCTGCCAGCGCCCACCTGCTGCGCCCGCCACGCCCGAACAGGCCCGGCAGCAGGCCATGCAGCGCGCGTTCGAACTGTGCGCCGGCTGCCACACGGTGCAGCCCGGCGGTATCCACCGCTTCGGGCCGAACCTGCATGGCGTGATCGGCCGCCGCGCCGGCAGCCTGCCCGACTACGGCTATTCCGAGGGCATGCGCCGCGCCGACATCACTTGGACCGCGCAGACCCTGGATGCCTTCCTGCAGTCGCCCACCCACGTGGTGCCCGGCACCCGCATGTACAACGCCTTTCCCAGCGCCGAACGCCGCGCGCTGGTGATCGCCTACCTGCAACAGCAGTCGGCTCAGTGAGCCAATCGCTGCAGCTGGTGCTGCAGACGCGCGACGAACCCCGCCACCGCCTCGAACAACGGCTCCGGATCGGTCTCGGCTGCGTCCTGCAGCCGCTCGACCAGTGCGTTGGCCTGCCCGGCCAGCACCGTCGCCCCAACCGCACCCAGGCCGCCGGCCAGGCGATGCAGTTGCAGCGCCGCGGTTTCGCGGTCGCCGGCCTGCACGGCGCATTGCACGGTCGCCAGATCGCCCTCGCTGGCCTGCAACAGGCTGTCGCGCAGCTGCTCGGCCACCACGCGTGAGCCGAACCGCCGCTGCAGGCTGGCCAGATCAGGCAGCGTCCCGCCATCGTCGGCAGCGGGTCCGGCCTGCGGCTCCACAACCGATAGTCCCTGCGCCTGCGGCAACCAGCGCAGCAGCGCGGCGCGCAGGGTTGCCAGCGACAGCGGCTTGGACAGTACTTCGTCCATGCCGGCCTCGCGGCAGCGCCGTGCATCGTCGTCCAGTACGCTGGCGGTGAGCGCCAGTACGGTCAGCCGCGGCTGGCCGTTGCGACCCTCGCGTTCGCGCAGCAGGCGGGTGAAGGCGAAGCCATCCAGCACCGGCATCCGGCAATCGGTGATGACCAGATCGAACGGCTCCGACGCCAACCGGTCCAGCCCCTGCTGGCCATCGCCGACCAGCACATGCGGCACACCCAGCTGCTGCAGGCGCCAGGCCATCATCGCCTGGTTGGTCGGATGATCTTCGATCACCAGCACGCGTGCCTCGCGCAACGCCGGCGGCAGCAGCGCCGCCTGTTCCTCCTCGGCGGCAAGCGCTTCAACATCGCCACGGCCGGCTTCCACCAGCGACAGCCGCACCTCGGCGCGGGTACCCTCGCCCAGCGTGCTGTGCAGCTCCAGTTCGCCGTCCATCATCTGCACCAGGCGCTGGCAGATGCTCAGGCCCAAGCCGGTACCACCATGGTCACGCTGGATGTATGCACCGGCCTGGGTGAACGGCGCAAACAGGTGCTGCAACTGTTCCGGCGCGATTCCGATGCCGGTGTCGGTGACGCTCAGGCACAGCGGCTGGCTGCCGTCTTCGGCGGTCGGCCCCAGCACTTCCAGCTGCAACCGCACTTCGCCGCGCACGGTGAACTTGATGGCGTTGCTGAGCAGGTTGAACACGATCTGGCGCAGGCGCACGCCATCCACTTCGTGCGCCGCTGCCAGCTGTGGGTCGATCTGCACGTGCAGGTCCAGCCCACGTGCACTGGCCTGCGCCGACAGCAACCGGCACACGCTCTCCAGCAAGGGCCGCAGCGGCTGCGGCACCGGTTCCAGGCGCAGTGCGCCGGCCTCCAGCCGCGAGTAATCGAGAATATCGTCGAGGATCTGCCGCAGCATCTGCGCGGAATCCTCGATCACGTTGAGAATGCGCTGCTGCTCGGCATCCAGCGGCGAATGGGCCAGCACCTCAAGCATGCCCAGCACGCCGCTCATCGGCGTGCGGATCTCATGGCTCATGGTTGCCAGGAAACGCGACTTCGCCTCCGCGGCCTGTTCGGCCTCTGCCTTGGCCGCAGTCAGGGCCTCGGCCTGCGCACGCGCCTCGCTGACGTCCACCCAGTAACCACTCCAGATCACCGCGCCCGCTTCCGCAGCATAGGGATGGGCCTGGCTGCGCACCCAGCGCGCGCCGGTGCCTTCAGGACGCAGCCGGAACTCGAGAATGAGCGGCGCGAACTGCCGCGCCGCCTGCTCGACCGCATGCAGGATGTGCTCGCGGTCATCTTCCTCGATGCGCTCCAGCAGGCAGGTTGCATCCTGTTCGGCCTGCTGCCGGCTGATCCCGAACAACGCCTGCAGGTCACCGGCAATGAACGGGAAACTGAGGGTTCCGTCAGCCGCACGGCGTGCCTGATAGACCACGGCGGGCAGGTTGTCGGTGACTTCGGCCAGGCGCTGTTCCAGATGGCGACGCCCGGCTACCTCACGGCGCAGCCGCCAATGCCCGATGGCGTGCACCAGCAGCGCGGTAAGCAGCACCAGCAGCAGCGGCACGCCCCAGCGCGCCACGCGGGTCCACTCGAGGCCGTTGCGGTATTCGACGGCCAGCCAGTCGCCGCGCAGGGCTTCGCGCTTGCGTGGGGTCATCTGCAGCAGCAGGCGGTCGAAGGTGGTGGCCAGGGCGGCATGGCGACGCTCGACAGCCAGCACCAGCTGATCGTTGAAGCCGGCCGGTGCGGCCACCTGCAGGCGCCCCGGGAAGCGGTTGCGCAGCAGGTGGTCCACCACGGCCAGATTGCCTATATAGGCGTCGGCGTCGCCATTGATCAGGCGCTGCAGGGCCTGTTCCGCGCTGCGCGCTGCGATGATCCGGGCCTGCGGTGCCTGCTGCAGCACATAACCACGCACGCGCTCCGGATCGGACAGCAGCACCCGCTTGCCCTGCAGGTCTGACAGGCCCAGCAGCGCCGGGCTGTCGCGCCGGCTGACGATCACGTTCGGCACGCTGATGAAGGGCTGGCTGAACACCCAGTCCGGGCCCAGGTAGCGCGAATCGGCCGGAATGCCCATTACCGCCTGCAGCTCGCCGCGGCGCGCCTTCTCGCGCACTTCGTACCAGTCATGGCTGTTTTCCACCTGCAGGTTGGCGCCGGCCTGCAGCAGGCGGCGCAGGTATTCGCTGGCCAGGCCGCTGGGGTTGCCATCCTGGTCGGCGAACGACAGTGGCGCCGCGTTCGGCGCGAAGCCAATCCTCAACGGTTGCTCCAGTACCCGCTTCTCGGCCTGGCTCAGCGCCAGCTGTGCCGATGCCGACCACCGCGGAGGTGGCAGCCAGCGCTGCGCCAGCGCATCGCGCTGGGCCTGGCTGGTCGCGGCCAGCGCCAGGTCCAGCGCTTCGGCCAGTGGCTGCTTGCCGTTGGGAATGCCGAAGTGCAGTCGCTCCGGCGGGAGATCGCTGGGGCGCAGCAGCACGACGCCCTGCAGGTCCTCGCGGGCGATCAGTTCGGTGGCCACATAGGCATTGCCGATGTAAACGTCGGCCTTGTCGTCTCTGACCATCTCCAAGGCCGCCAACGAGTTGTTTGCGACAAGCTGGCGCGCATGCGGAAAGCGGGCGCGCACCTGGGGCCCGGTCAGGAAGTCCTGCTCGATCACCACCCGCAGTCCGTCCAGATCGGGATTGTCGGAGGCACGCAGGTCATCCGGGCGCCCCACCAGGGCCAGCGGGGCCTCGCCATAGGCGGCGGTGTAGACCATGCAGCGGGTGCGGTCGGCACTGAGCCCGACGTTCATCACCACATCAATCTCGCCACGACATGCCGCATCCAGCACGGATGTCCAGTCGGAGTAGCGCCTTGCCTCCACCTTCACGCCCAACTGATGGGCAAGAAGCGACAGATAATCCGGACCCAGGCCAACCTGTTGGCCATCACGGAGGGACTCGAACGGTGGCCAGCCACTGTCATACTGACCCACGACGATGCTCGGATGGGCGGCCAGGTACTCGCGCTGCAGGGGGCTGAGCGGCAACGGCCCGGGCACCGCCTGCGCCAACGCTGCCGGCAGCGCCAGTACGACCAGCAGCAGGACCAGCCCGCGAACAGCCCAGCTACGCATCGGCGTCGATCTCCTAGAATCCTGCCAGGGACCGCGATGGTCGCGGCCCAGCCAGCCCGGTGGCCATACTAGAGCATGAGCTTGCGCATCATCATCGCAGACGACCACCCGGTGGTCCGTATCGGTACACGCGCCGTCATCGAATCGAGCGGGGTGGGCCGCGTGGTCGGCGAAGCCGACAGCGCGCAGGCGCTGATGGCCCTGCTCGGCAGCCAGCCCTGCGACCTGCTGGTGACCGACTACTCCATGCCGGGCAGCCCGCAGGCCGACGGCTTCGCCATGATCGGCATGATCCGCCGCCGTCATCCAGACCTGCCGGTGCTGATGCTCAGCGTCTCCAGCAATCTGGCGATCCTGCGCATGGTGCTCGACAGCGGCGTGCTCGGCCTGGTCGACAAGAGCTCGTCGATGGACGAGCTGCCGCAGGCCATCCAGTCGGTCTACCGCGGCCAGCCCTACATCAGCCGCAGCCTGCGCGAGCGGGTCGAGGCTGCCGGCAGCTGGCGCATGCGCGAGGGTGACGGCAAGCCGCTGTCGCCACGCGAGGTGGAGGTGCTGCGGCTGCTCGGCACCGGCATGACCGTGAAGGAAATCTCGCTTCAGCTGCACAAGAGCGTCAGCACCATCAGCCGGCAGAAAGGTGATGCCATGCTCAAACTGGGCCTGAAGGGCGACGCCGAGCTGTTCGATTACCTGCGCGACGGCAAGATCTGAGAGCCGGATCGCACAAGAAGGGCATCTGGCACTGCCCTCTTTGACGGGCCGCCGATCTGTGCCAAGATGGTGGGGCATGAGTTCCCAATGCGAGGTCGAAGGAATCGACCGGCTCATGTCCTCGCTCCCGTCCCTGGTGGACGTGGCGCGGTTCCCTGCCGGCCGTCTGGCCCGGCAACGCTGACCATGGAGAGGCGCATGCATCATCCCCCCAAGCTACGTTGGACCCTGCCGGTGCGGCCCCTGCGCGCATTCGCGGCGTGCCTGCTCGTCTCTCTTTCCGCTGCCGCCTGCAGCGCCGCCGATCCGGTCCCCTCGTCCTCCCAGCCCGGCGCCCCTGCGCAGGCTGCCAATGCGCCCCGACAGGATGTTGCCACGATGCAGAACACCTCTCCCGACACCGCCGTTACCCCGCCCGACGCGCCGACCGTGATGTATTTCACCTATCAAGTGGATGGCGATGGCGCGACCTCCTATGAGGTCCAGAACGGCAGCGTGGCGACCTTCTGGTTCGGCCACACCTTCACTCTCGATGGCACTACGTACTACACGGGTTTCTCCTGGGATACCCGCGAGCACTACGGCAAGCCTGGCGAGCAGACGCAGGCCGGTCCGGACGACCGCGCCAACCTCGCCGAGGCCACCTTCGTGCTGGCCGGCACCGACGCGAAGAAGCCGTGGAAGTTCCGTGGCCAGGAATGGACCATCGGCGCACTGGGCGCGTACGACAAGGCCGACGACGTCGATACCCGGCGCAAGCCGCTTGAACATCGCACCGCCGACGGCCGCCTGCTGCTGGCGGTGCCGACCAGCAGCTTCGACCGCGGCGTCAGCAGCACCGGCTATGCGCTGCTGCTGTTCAACCCCAGGCGCAGCGAAGACGACGTGGACAGCAAGGTCTGGCGCTATGTCGGTACGGTGCGCACAGGCGAAGACAACAGCGCCGCCTGCGACGAAGGCAACGTGATGCCCTGCACCGACAGCGACGGCGAACTGGCCTTCGCTGCCGACGGCAACGGCCTGCCGCGACTGACCGTGACCTTCAAGGGCACAACCCTCGAAGGCCCCGGCAGGACCCGCACCCTGGGTGCCGGCGACACCGTGCACTACACCTTCGACAGCGCGACCCAGCAGTACCTCGCGCGCTGAAAGCACCCGCCACGCGCGGGTTCCCTGTTGACCGACATGTTCTTGACTCACGGATGAGTCCGGTTGGCGATTCGCGGCATGCGCCGCTCCATCAACCCCGAGGAAAAACGTCATGGCACAGCATGACTACAGCAGAAAGGAAGTCCTGGACATCGTCGAGCAGGTCGCCAGGCAGAAGAGCATTCCGGTCGACGACTTCATGCGCTTCGCGTACATCGAGACCGGTGGCACGTTCAACGAGCGCGCCCACAACGCGTCATCCGGCGCCAAGGGCCTGTTCCAGTTCGTGCCCGGGTCCGCACGCCAGTACCACCTGACCGGCCACGAGTTCGACCCCACCCGCAACACCGAAGCGGCCGCGCAGATGTACCAGGACAACCTGGACTCGATGGCACGCCGCAACGAGCGCACCGGCCACCCGTACCTGTCCGGCGGCAGTACGCCGACCGGGCTGGACCTGTACCTGGCCCACCAGCAGGGCAGTGCCGGCTATGGCTCGGTGCAGACCGCCATTGCCACCGGCACCTTCGGCGTGGTCCGCAACAGCCACGGCGACGAGATCAACATGCGCCGCAACGTGCTGAACCAGATCGGGTCGGACGCGAAGGCGCTGACCGGCCACAGCCTGGCCGAAATGCGCGGCATGAACGATGGCGACCTGGCACGGGCCTTCTCCAGCTACTACATCCACAAGTACGCAGCGATCAGCATCCCGGAAAAGAACATCGAACCGCAGGCGGTGGCACAGGGCCAGGGCCAGGCCCCGGCCGCGCCTGCACAGGCCAGCGCAGCCGTGGCGGCCGGTGCTGCCACGCTGGCGGCAACCGCAACAGCCGCTGCCGCGCCGAAACCGGGCATCGAACTGCAGGCCGCCTACGAGGCCGGCGTGAAGTACGACGATGTGAAGTACGCCATCAACATTCCGGGCCACGCGCTGTACGTACCGGGCAAGACCGGCAAGAACGTGGACCAGGGTTACATCGATTGCTCCGGCTGGGTCGGCACGCTGCAGAACCGGACCATGGACGAGATCAACCAGAAGGCCGGGCATGCGGTCTTCAGCAAGGCCGATCGCATCGACCTGGGCAACCTGGGTTCCGGCGGCATCGTGCGCAGGGCATTCGACCAGTCCGGCGTGCTGCTTGACCGCGACGCGATCCTCAAGCCCGGTGCGCTGAAGGAAGGCATGATCATCGGCCTGGATACGGCCAGGACCCGCCATGAACACTGGAACGGCATCGACCACATCGTGATGGTGGTGCGCGACCCGAACACCGACAGGCTGCTGATCAGCCAGTCCACCGGCAGCAAGGGCGTGCACACCATGCCGGTGGAGGACTACCTCAGGCAGGTGAAGGACCACCCGCACTGGAAGCTGTTCGCGTCCGATCCATTGTCCAAGGCCCGTGACCTGCTGGAAAACCGCACCCAATCGCACGAGCAGACCCAGGGCAAGACCAACGCCGAGCACAAGGCGGCCGCCACGCCGCACGCCGAACTGTACAAGCAGGGCGCGCACAGCGAGGGCGTGCGCAAGGTACAGGAGCAGCTGGGCCACCTGGGCTACGTCGGCGCCGACGGCAAGCCACTGGTCGAGGATGGCCGCTTCGGCCGCAACACCGACGCGGCAGTGCGCCAGCTGCAGAAGGACAACGGCCTGGTCGTCGACGGCATCGTCGGTCCGAAGACGCTGGAAGCGATCAAGGAAGCACGCGAACGGCCCTTGCTGAACGACGAGCGGCACCCACGCAATCCGATGTACCTGCAGGCCACCGAAGGCCTGGAGCGGCTGCCGGCAGGTACCTTCAAGGATCGCCACGCGCTGGAAAGCGCCGCCGCGGCCCTGACCAAGGAGGCGCATGCCGCCGGCCTGCAACGCATCGACACGGTGGTGCCCAGCCCGAACGGTGAGCGCCTGTTCGCCGTGCAGGGCGCGATCGGCGACCCGGCGGCCAGCCGCGTGGCGGTGGAGACCCGTGCGGCCAGCGAGCAGAGCTTGGCGCTCAGCAGTGGTGCCGTGCAGGGCGCCCCAAACGTGCTGCACCAGCAGCAGGATGCCCAGCAGGAGCAGGCCCGGCAGGCACAGAAGGCGATGGGCGTCTAAGCCCGCAGCGCCTTGGGAGAGAAGGGAGGGCCACGTCCGCGTGGCCTTTTCCCTTTCTGCCAGCTGAGCGGCCGAGGCCGCTTTCAGCCTTGCTTCATGCCGCCTGCCGCTAGATGAATGCGCAAGCCGCTCGGTGCACCAGGCAATGTTCCGGCAATGTTGGAACGCCAGCGTGGACATCACGGCAGCCGGGGCGCCCCGCGCCCTCCCTGCCCAGCGTGGCATGCACCTCACAGGAGAACGAACATGCTCAGTACTTCCACACTCAGCTTCCGTGGTCTGGCGATGGCTCTGGCGCTGGTTGCCGGTGTCGCCGTGGTCAGCGATGCCAGCGCGATGTCGAGGAAGGACAAGCGCACCCTGGTCGGCGCCGTGGTCGGTGGCGTGGCCGGCAACCTGCTCTCCAACGGTGATCCTGCCGCCACCGTGGGCGGCGCCGTGGCCGGCGGCGCGATCGGCAACCTGACCACCTCCGACCGCCGCGACCGTCGTTACTACGACAATCGCCGTTACGACGACCGCTACGATCGCCGTTACGACCGTGGCTACTACCGCAGCGGCTACTACGACCGCGGTGACGACCGTCGCTGGCAGCGCGAGCGCTACTACGACAACCGCTACTACCACGACCGCGGCCGCCATCGCGGCTGGTAGGCAGCGCGGCGGCATCACCGCAGCTGATGCACGGACGGGCGGGTCGATGACCCGCCCGTTTGCGTTGGCCGCGTGCATGGCGTTGAATGCGCAGCCTTGGATGTGACTTTCCCCACCGGGGCTGCGGCATGAATTCTTCTTCCCACCGCGTGCAGGGCCTCAACAACGACGAGGTCGCTGCCGATTGGCCACCGATCAGCGCGGCGGACATCGCGTGGCTGCGCCAGCGTTACCCGCAGCTGGGCGAGCACAGCCAACCGCGCTGGCACAGCCCCCGACCGCTGTCGGCCGCCGCCATCGTCGACGGCGTGGACGGCGCGCTGTTCATCAAGCGCCACCACCACAGCGTGCGCAGTGCGGCCTGCCTGGAAGAAGAACACCACTTCATCGCCCATCTCGCCGCCGCCGGCGTGCCGGTAGTACAGGTGCTGCCGGCCACCGATGGCCACACTGCCGTCGAGCATGGCGAATGGACCTTCGAGCTGCATGCGGTTGGCGTCGGTGAGGACCTGTATCGCGACGCGGTGTCGTGGTCGCTGCTGACCGATATCGCGCAGGCCCGTGAAGCCGGACGCGCACTCGCACAGCTGCACCGTGCCGCCGCCAGCTACCACGCGCCCCAGCGCAGCACCCATGTGCTGGTCGCGCGCGACGATCTGATCGGCGCCGACGATCCGGTCGCGGCCATCAAGGCAGGGCTGCACGAGCGCCCCGCGCTGGCCCGCTATCTCGCGCGCATTCCGTGGGAGGCGCAGCTGCAGCGTGACGTGCTGCCGTGGCATGCCGGCCTGGCCGAACGCCTGCGCGACGAGCCCCGGCTGTGGGCACACAACGACTGGCATGTGTCCAATCTGCTGTGGCGCGATGGGCAGATCAGTACCGTGCTGGACTTCGGCCTGGCGTCGCCTACCAGCGCACTGTTCGACCTCGCCACCGCGATCGAGCGCAACGCGGTGGCGTGGCTGGAACTGGAGCGCGGCATGCAGGCAGTGCGCATCGATATCGCGCTGGCGCTGCTCGACGGCTACCGCCAGGTACTGCCGCTGTCGGCGGCACGCGTGCACCTGCTGGCCGACCTGCTGCCGATGGTCCATTTCGACTTCGCACTGTCCGAAGTGGAGTACTTCGAAGGTGTCACCGGCTCGACCGCGAATGCCGACGTGGCGTGGCAGCCCTTCATGCTGGGGCACCCGGCGTGGTTCCACAGCGCGCCGGGACAGGCATTGCTGCAGGCCCTGCACGCGGCAGCCTGAAGGGCGCCGGCTCGCAAATCCGTACCATTTGTAGTGAAATGGTCACCTGAAGCGGGGGTGCCTGGATCTGCCAGGCTGAGAGAGTCCCTTGGAACCTGATCCGGTTTGCACCGGCGTAGGGAGCTTTGAGCCGCAGCCACACCCCCGTCATGGGCCGGTGCACCTGCGCGCCGTCGCTTCGTCTCCCTTGTTGTCCGAAGACGAATCGAATGAACCGCTGCCTTCGCCCCACCCTGCTCTCCCTCGCCCTCTGCGCCGCGCTGCCGCTGCACGCCAGCGAGGCCGAGGCGTCCCCCGATGCGGCTGCCACCGGCGCCGAGCATTCGCCGACCGAACTGGCAGCGGTGCGCGTGCAGGCCGGCAAACCGAAAGCCGATACCTCGCGCGTGAACGCCTTCGGTGGCGGCAGCTGGAAGGACACGCCGGCCTCGGTGAACGTGCTTGAGCGCGATTACCTCGACCGTCGCCAGGTGCGTTCGCTGTCCGAGCTGGCCAGCAACGATGCCTCGCTCGGTGATGCGTATGCGCCGGTGGGTTACTACCAGAACATCGCCATCCGTGGCTTCGCGCTGGACGCCGCCACCGGCTACCGCTTCAACGGCCTGTCCATCGCCGGCGAACAGCGCCTGGCGCTGGAGAACGTGCAGTCGGTGGAGATCCTCAAGGGTGAAGCCGGCCTGGCCGCAGGCGTGATGGCACCGGGTGGCATCATCAACTACATCGGCAAGCGCCCGGCCGAAGTGCGCACCGCCACGCTCGGCACCGATTCGGAAGGCTCGCGCTACGTCGCCGTCGATGTCGGCCACTGGATCACCCCGCGCTTCGGCCTGCGCCTGAATGCCGCGTGGGATTCCAGCAATTCCTATGTCGAGCACGCCGATGGCCGCCGCAATTTCTACTCGCTGGCGGCCGACTGGCTGATCGGCGAACGCGGCAAGCTGGAAGTGGATGCCAACTACCAGACCAGCTCGCAGCGTTCGGTGTCCGGTTACCAGCTGCTGGGCGCACGCGACCTGCCGCGCGGCGTCGACCGCGAGCACCTGCTCGGCTACCAGCCGTGGCAGCGTCCGGTGGATATCGCCAGCACCAACATCACCGCCCTGCACACCTACGACTTCAACGAGGCCTGGCAGTCGCGCGTCTCGGTCGGCCACAGCCGGTCGGTGATCGATGACAACGTCGCCTTCGCCTACGGTTGCTACTACGCCACGCAGTGCGCCGACGGCAGCGTGCCGGGCAACTACTTCGCACCCAATGGCGACTACGACGTCTACGACTACCGCAGCCCGGACGACACCCGCCGCAACCAGCAGGCCCGTGCCGAGCTGCGCGGCCGTTTCGAGACCGGCAGCGTCGGCCATGAGCTGACCCTCGGTGCCGACTACTTCCGCCGCACCGTGGACAAGCGCCCCAGCGTCAACGAGTACGTCGGCACCACCAACATCCACGAGGCACCGGTGCCGGTGTTCGAGCCGTCGCCGAAGATGCCCGGCCCATCCGCACGTCGCCTGGACAGCCGCCAGACCGCCTTCTTCGCGCTGGACCGGATGAGCTTCGGTGACGACTGGCAGTGGCTGGCCGGTGGCCGCTTCGTGCGCCTCGATGAGCGCGCCTACGACAAGCGCGGCACCCCGCAGCGCCACAGCCGCCTGTCACGCTTCCTGCCGCAGACCGCGCTGGTGTGGAAGGCCACCGGCCAGCTCAACGCCTATGCCAGTTACGTGCGCGGCATTTCGCTTGGCCAGGAAGCGCCGTTCTGGACCAGCAATGCCGACACCTTCCTGCCGTCGGTGCAGTCGCGCCAGCTGGAAGTGGGCGTGAAGTACGTGCCGGTCGAGGCGTTGACCCTGGGTGCGGCCGTGTTCCGCATTTCGCAGCCGTACCAGTACGCCAGGCCGGACAACAGCGACGTGGGCTACACCTTCGTCGAGGAAGGCACCCAGACCCACACCGGCCTGGAGCTGACCGCCAACGGCCAGCTGACCGACGCATTGCAGATCGTGGCCAGTGCCAGCGTGCTGCAGGCGCGTGCGCGCGACACCGGCACGCCGGCTTATGAAGGCCATCAGCTGGTGAATGTGCCGAAGGTGCGGGCCAGCGTGCACCTGGCCTACGCGCTGCCGTTCGTGCAGGGCCTGGATGTCACTGGCGGCTGGCGTTATGCCGGTGCCAACGTGGCACGCGCCGACGGCGGCGTGCGCGCACCGGACTACTCGGTGTTCGACGCTGGTCTGCGCTTCCAGCATCGCCTGCACGAGCGTGCGGTGACCTGGAACCTGTCGGTGGACAACGTGTTCAACCGCTTCTACTGGCGCGATACCGGCAGCAGCGGCGGTGACTACTACCTGTTCCCCGGCGCACCGCGACAGGCCCGCCTGTCGGTGACGTTCGCGCTGTGAGCGGCGTGATGCTCGAGTGGACCGCCGCACTGTGCAGCATCCTTGGCGTCTGGCTGATGGCCCGGCGCCGGCTGGTGGCGTGGCCGGTGGGCCTGCTGTCGGTGACGCTGTACGGGCTGGTATTCGCCGAGGCCAAGCTGTACTCGGACACCCTGCTGCAGGTCGCCTTCGGTGGCTTCCTGGTCTACGGCTGGCTCAACTGGCGGCAGCATGCCGCCGATGAGGGCAGCATCCGCATCGTGCCGCTGGCGCGCGGCAAGCTGCTGCGCGACCTGGCCATCGGCCTGTGTGGTGGCGTGGCGCTGGGTGCGGCCATGCACAGCTTCACCGACGCGGCCCTGCCCTGGTTGGATGCGCTGCTGACCGGTCTGAGCCTGGTCGGGCAATGGTGGCAGGCACGCCGCCACGTGGCCTGCTGGTGGGTGTGGATCGCGGTGGACGTGGTCTACGTGGGCGCGTACCTGTTCAAGTCGCTGCACGTGACCGCCGCGCTGTACGTGTTCTTCCTCGGCCTGGCCGTGTTCGGCCTGCGCGCATGGAGTGCCGCCGCACGCGAACCGCAGGTGGCGCCGGTTCGTTGATGCGGATGGCCGGGCTGTGCGCTGGCCATCCACAGTAGCGCCACGCCATGCGTGGCTGAAGGGTCACCGGTAGGCCCATCCACGCATGGCGTGGATCTACCGGTCAAGCACCAGACCCAATCGCAGCGGCTGGCGCATGTCCGCCGGCGGGGCTGCCAGCAACGGCGCGGCCTGCAGCGTCGCGCGCAGGTCTGCGTCGACCTGGGCGTCACCCAGGCTGTCGAATTCCAGCTTCGAGATGCGGCCATCCGCAGCGATCCACACGCTCACCGGCAGCGGCGTCGGTGCGTCCGGATGTGCCTGCAGCCATTCCAGCACGCGCTGCGCCTGCGGGTCCTGCTCCTGCTGCAGGCGCTGCTGCAGCTGGCCACCGACCGCAGCGGCGTAGGCCATCCAATGCGCAGGGGCGTCCTGCGCGGACACCGCCGCGCTCCCCAGTACCAGCGCACCGAACACCGCGGCCAGCGGCCGCCACCAGCGGCGTGCACCGGTTGTGTTCCTTGCCATCGCCATCGCCTGCCTCCTGCACTCGCATCCAACAGCAGATGGTCGGGGCGGAAGATGACAGGCAGATGGCGGTCGCCGCTGCCCGGCGCGATCAATCGCCCAGATCGGCCAGCACTTTGCGCGAGGGCGCGAAGAAGGTCACGCCGGTGGTGGCGGTGGAGAAATCAAGGATGCGGTCGTGCAGTGGCGCGGGATTGCCGATGAACATGCGCTCGAGCATCTTCTCGATCACCCACAGGCGGCGCGTGTAGCCGATGAAGTAGGTGCCGTATTCGCCGCGGCCCGGGTTGGCGAACGGCATGTTGTCGCGCAGGATCTCATGCTCGCCGTCGGCGTCCTCGATGGTGCACAGGGTCTTGTGCGACTTCTGCGCATCGGCCGGTGCATCGTCCAGCTCGATGTTGTCGTGCTTGGTGCGGCCGATGATCGCCTCCTGCGCCTCGGTCTTCTGCGCGCGCCAGGCATCGAGATTGTGCAGGTACTTCTGCACCACCACGTAGCTTCCGCCGGCATGTTCCGGGTCTTCCTCACCCACGATCGTGGCTTCCGGCAGCGACAGCCCTTCCGGGTTGGCGGTGCCGTCGACGAAATCGAGCAGGTCGCGGCCATCGAAATAGCGGAAGCCAGCCACGTCATCGACCGCTTCCACCGCATCGCCGAAGGCCATCAGCAGGTTGCGCTCGAACGCCACGATCAGGTCCATGGTGCGTGCACGGATGTGGTACAGCAGGTCACCGGGCGTGGACACGGCGGTGTGGGTCGCGCCCTTGATCTCGCGGAACGGCTGCAGCTCACGCGGCGGCGTGGTGCCCACCAGCGGCTTCCACACGCGGTGACCAATGGCCACGTTGCAGGTGAAGGTGCGCTCGATCTCGCGGATGGCGGTGTTCTTGATCAGGTCGTCGGTGCTGGCCAGCACCTCGCGCGCCCTGGCGATCGACGCCTCATCATCCTTCACCTTCAGCACCAGGAACGCCGCCGAATGGGTCAGTGGCGCGGTGATCTGCTGCGGCTCATTGTCGAGCGTGTGGTTGACGGCGGTGATCTGGGCGGGCTGGGTGTTCACGGTATTCCTGCGGGCTTGAGGCGGGCGCGTCGCGTGTGGCGATGTGCGGGCGATCATAGCGGAACCGCCTGACCGTGGACGGAGCGGTTCTCGTTCCGTCCACCGGCAATGGTACGAAGACTCAATCCAGATCGCTCCACACCGCCAGCTCGTAGCCATCCAGGTCGCGGAAGTGGAAGCGGCGGCCGCCGGGGAATGCGAACACCGCCCGCACCACCTCGCCACCGGCAGCGACTACGCGCTGCTGCGCGTCGGACAGGTCCGCGCAATACACGATCACCAGCGGCCCTCCGTGGACACGCACCGGCACGTCGGCCACGAAGCCGCCCTTCAGGCGGCCATCGTCGAATTCGGTGTAGACCGGGCCATAGTCGGTGAAGTGCCAACCGAACACCTCGCCGTAGAAGCGTTTGCTGCGGGCAATGTCGGCGACGTTGAATTCGATGTTGTCGATGCGGCGTTCGGCATCGCGGGATGCGGCGTGGCTCATGGCGTGGCTCCGTGTTGGGAGCCCCAGCTTCAATCAACGTGGCATCGCGGTCTTGAACGAAACGGCCATCATTGGCCCCATTCCAGGCGCAGCTCGCGTGCTGTCATGCTGGCAAGCTCACGTGCCTCGCGGCTGAGATGGGCCTGGTCGGCATAGCCGGCCTCGGCGGCCAGCATCGCCAGGGAGTGCTGCGGCAGCGCGCGGCTGTGGCGCAGAAAACGTTGCAGCCGCAGGATCCGTTCCAGCGTCTTGGCGCCGTAGCCGAACTGCGACTGGCTGAAGCGCCGCAGGCTGCGCGGACTCAGGCTCAGGCGTGCCGCCAGCGTATCCAGCGTGGCGTCACCAATGGCGAGCGCCTGGAACAGGGCATGTGCACGCTGCGCCGGGGTATCGAGCGCGGACGCACCCATATGCTGTTGCAGGCAGTGCGCCATCCGCTGCAGGCGCTGTGCAGGCGCGGTGTCACCAATGGAGGCCGCCGCCTTGCTCGCCCACGCGCCCTTCAGATCGGCCAGTGGCACGGCCTGGCCGATGATCTCGGCCAGGGGCAGGCCCAGCGCGGCCAATGCCTGGCCGGGACGGAAGCGTGCCCCCAGCACCTGCGCACCGGGTGCCAGCGCCGGGTGCGCGGCCACGCGGTCCGGGCCGACCACGAACAACGCACCGTCGCGCCAGAGGATATCCACGCAACCATCGGGCAGTACGGTGATGTGCCCATCGGCATCGTCAGGAAGCTGGCTCTGCCACAGCTGACCAAAGTGGCCGCGCAGCGGCGCAGGCGCCGGATGCTCCTGGTAGGCCGTGCCAGTACCTGCGAGGGGGGAAGAGTCGCCCATGCCGCATTGTCGCGCTACAGGGCCCATAAAAGTGAAGCCCGGCGCGAGGCCGGGCTTCGGTTGGCGTGTGGGAGAGAGAGAGAGTCACACGCCAGCACAACACGCACTAACGGCAGGCGTTTGTTACCAGGTGAAGCGCGGGCCCACGAACCACTCGCGGTCGCCAGCCTTGGCCAGCTTCACTTCGCCGCTCAGGCCCCAGTTCTGGTTGAACTTGGCGGTGGCGCCGACACGGCCGTAGAACTCGCCGTCCGGGTTGTAACCGTGCTTCTTGCTGAAATCTTCGTAGCCGGCCATCACGTAGCCTTCCACGTACGGGTTGAACGCGGTGCGCACGCCCACTTCGGTGGAGTAGCCGTTGAAGTCCAGGCCGTGCTTCATGTCGTACTTCTGGTACGCAACGCGAGCCACCAGGTCGGTGTTCGGTGCGATGCCGTAGTTGTAGCCGGCGCCGATGCGCCACTGGTCGACATCGTTCTTGAACTTGTCGGTCTCCTGCGCGCTGTAGTCGCCGAAGATATGGAAGTTCGGGTGCACCGCAACGGAACCCTTCACCTTCCAGCCATCGGCGTCGCCGCCCTTGGCGTCGGTGTTCACGTAGCCGCCTTCAACGTAGTTGTACGACAGGCCGTCGGTTGCCGATGCAGCGAATGGCAGGGCAGCCAGAAGGCCCAGAGCGAGCAGCGAATTCTTGTTCATCGGGACACACCTTTAATTATTTTGGTTTCGTCGGCCGCCTCCCGGGAGGGGGAGAGAGAGGAGGCGATCGACAGGTGTGAATTATCCGTTAGGGGGTCTAATCAACCCTGAATATTGAACTGACTGGTATATAAATGTGGGCAACGTTCAGGGAACTCCGCATGCCGCACACATCCGCCGCGTCACTGCTGTTGCGGGGACGTGCCCGCCGTAGGGTGCGCGAGCTGCTGCTCATCATCCTTGCGATGATGCTGCAGGCGGCCGAGCGCAGCCAGCCTCCTGCGCGCATCGTGATTCAGACGGACGATGTCACGCGTTTCTTCCATGTGCTGGATGCCAGCGCTGGAAAGCCGAGTGCCGACGATCTGCAGCGCGGCTATCTGGATGCTGGCACAGACGCTCTGCGCAGCTTCACCGACAGCCGTATCGGCTCGATGGAGCGGCTGGCCAGGGCCATCCAGGACACGCCGGCATTGTCTGCGAAAGCGAGAACCTGCGCGACAGCATTGCCATCGATCCGCATGCGCGTCGCCGCTGCCGTCGATCAGCTGGGCACCTTGTTGCCGTCTGCGGCGCTTTCCCCGGTCACCGTACTGGTGGGCCGCGGCAACAGTGGTGGCGTGACCGCCGAAGCAGGCGTGGTCATTGGACTGCAAGCGCTGTGCGACGCCGACTGGATGCAGGCCGATGTCGGCGACCGTTTCGTGCACCTGATTGCCCATGAGTACGTGCACGTGCAACAGCCAGGTGCACGCGTGGAAGTCGAGCAGCCCACCCTGCTCTATCAGGCGCTGCTGGAAGCCAGCCGGTGGCGGCCCGCGTGCGCTGGCATCGAGGCGGTGCCGACGGCACTTCGATGAAATCCGCTTCATGCTGATGAATACGTGCTTCTGAACAGGCACAAGGCAAGCCGGCCGATGCACGTCCGCCCGCGTGATCCTGCTTGTTAAGTTTTGTTGATCGAACGTCTTCACGGCGCTTCCACGTCTTCCAATTCCAGCTGAAAGCACGGGCTAGCGCCGGGAACAAACGCCGCTATATTCCAGCTTCCCCAGACGAAGGAGGGAGTTGGAAATGAAACTGACCAAGCAGCACATCAACGCAGCACGCGCCATCACCGTCGCCATCGTGGCCACCGTAAGCCTCGGCGCTTGCGCCACCTACAAGGACGAGTTCGCAACCATCAACTCGCGCCTCGATCAGCTCGACGTAAAGGTGCAGGGCGCTGCCCAGAGTGCCGAGTCCGCCAACCAGTCGGCGCAGCAGGCCAACCAGCGTCTGGACCAGATCGAAGGCCGCGTACAGCAGCTTGAAAGGGCACCGGCCGGTCGCAAGCCGCGCGGCTGATAGCTCTCTCACCCTTTGAATTGATCCACCTCTGTATCGGGAACCAGTGGCCTTCGCCGGCCACTGGCATCCTTCCACCCAGAATTGCATTGCAAGGAGCCGTCCCATTCGTACCTCCTCCTCCCCTGCACGCCGCGTCTTCCATGCCGCACTGGCGTTGGCACTGGCCGTTGCGTGCAGCGGCGCAGCCAGCGCCAAGGGCAAGGACAAGGAAGCGCCTGAACAACGCATTGCCGCCGTTGATGAACTTCCGCCCGACCAGAGCGTGTCCGAAACAGTGATCGAGCTGGCCGGCTGGGTGGTCGCCAGCAAGGACAACCAGGGCTATCCGTTTGCGGTCATGGACAAGGCGGCGGCGCAGGTTCTGGTCTTCGGCGGTGACGGCAAGCTGCGCGGCGCAGCACCGGCGCTGTTTGGGTCGGCGATCGGCGACCACTCCGCACCGGGCGTCGCCAAGCTCGCACTGAGCGCGATTCCCGGCCACGACCGCACCACGCCTGCCGGCCGCTTCATTGGCGGTTACGGCCCGTCCGACGATGCCGGACGCGTGCTGTGGGTGGACTACGATTCCGCA
Source organism: Stenotrophomonas maltophilia group sp. msm1 (assembly GCF_032025805.1). Lineage (NCBI taxonomy): Bacteria > Pseudomonadati > Pseudomonadota > Gammaproteobacteria > Lysobacterales > Lysobacteraceae > Stenotrophomonas > Stenotrophomonas maltophilia group sp. msm1. Next base: position 880,328 of record NZ_JAVSKH010000001.1, on the reverse strand, counting down.
GTCTCGATGCACCCGCTGCCGCCGGGCAGCCCGAAGGAAAAGCGCGCCGAGCGGTTGGCATCGCCCTCGCCGGACGACAACCGCGTCACCCACGGTTGCATCAACGTTTCGCCTGCGTTCTACGAGCAGATCGTGCACTCCACGTTCGAGAAGGGCGGTGTGTTCTACATCCTGCCGGACAAGGATTCGATCGCGAAGACCTTCCCGGAGTTCGCACAGAGCCGTGGGAATGCGAAGGAAGAAGACGAGAAGGGCGCGCGGCGCGCGAGCAAATAGAGCGCGTTTGCGTAGCGGAACTCAGGAGGCGGTAGCGCCAGCAGCCTGCGCCAATGCGGCCGCGAGCGCGTCGCCCTTCCTCTCGCTGTAGCGGTCCACCAGGTAGTCCGACCGCCCTCGCATCAGCAGCGTGAACTTCACAAGCTCCTCCATCACATCCACCACGCGGTCGTAGTACGGCGAGGGCTTCATTCGCCCTTCGTCATCGAATTCCTGCCAGGCCTTGGCCACCGATGACTGGTTGGGGATGGTCAGCATGCGCATCCAGCGACCGAGCACGCGCAACGTGTTGACGGTGTTGAACGACTGCGAGCCGCCGCTCACCTGCATCACCGCCAGCGTCCTGCCCTGCGTGGGCCGCACGCTGCCATCTTCCAGCGGCAACCAGTCGATCTGGTTCTTGAACACGCCGGTGACCGTGCCGTGCCGCTCGGGGCTGACCCAGACCTGGCCTTCCGACCACTGCGACCACGCACGCAACCGCTGCACTTCAGGGTGGCTCGTGTCCACGCTGTCCAGCATGGGCAGCGCATGCGGATCGAACATGCGGGTTTCGCACCCCAGATGGCGCAGCAATCGCTCGGCTTCGAGCGCCAGCTTGCGGCTGAAGGACTGCGGCCGCAGCGAGCCGTAGAGCAGGAGGATGCGTGGCGGCCCCAGATCTGCCGCGGCGAGCTTGTGATGATTGGGCTGGGGCAATGACGATTCCACCAGATTGGGCAGGTCAGGGCTTGTGATTGGCTTATTCATTCGATTATTCTAGAAATATGGAAACGTTAAATGCAATCACCGCCCTCACCGCGCTCGGTCATGCCACCCGCCTGGCTTCTTTCCGCCTGCTGGTGGAGGCTGGCCCGGCAGGGCGCATGGCGGGCGACATCGCCACGGCCCTGCAGGTGCCTCCAGCCACGCTCAGCTTCCACCTGAAGGAGCTGGTGCAGGCCGGGCTGGTGGAGAGCGAAAGCCAGGGCCGCCATGTCTGCTATCGCGCCAACTTCGATGCGATGAACGGCTTGATCCAGTACCTGACGCACAATTGCTGCGCGGGTTCGCCGGACCAGCAGTGCGCGGCAAGCGAACCGGCCTGCAGGTGCTGAGATGAAGCCAGACCCCGTGATTCGTGCCGGCACACGCGACGACCTGTCCTGCATCCGAGACCTTCTGCAGCGGGCGCAGTTGCCCGTGGCCGATCTGGAAAGCAGCGAGGTCGTGTTTCTCGTCGCAGACCTCGACGGCGTCCCCGTGGGCGCCGTTGGATTGCAGGTTTTCGGCGCCTCGGCGCTGCTCCGCTCCCTGGTGGTGTCTGATGACCGACGCGGCACCGGCCTTGGACGCGCATTGCTGGCAGCGGCCGAAGAGATGGCCCGCCGTATGCAGGTCAGGGTACTGGTGCTGCTGACAACATCGGCAGGCACGTGGTTCGCGCGGCACGGCTATGCCGGATGCGATCGCGCGCAGATAGCGGAGGCGATCCGCAGCTCTGCCGAGTTCACTCGTCTCTGCCCGGGCAGCGCGCTTTGCATGTCCAAGCCACTCACTGACCACGGAAGCCACATGACCCGCAATGTCCTGTTCCTCTGCACCGGCAACAGCGCCCGCAGCGTGCTTGCTGAAGCCACCCTGCGCGCCTGGGGCGGCGATCGCTTCAGCGCATTCAGTGCGGGCAGCCAGCCCACTGGCCAGATCAACCCCTTCGCGCTGGCCCAGTTGCAGGCCGAAGGAATGCCCATTGAAGGGCTGCGCAGCAAGTCGTGGGATGAGTTCGTGGGTGCAGCCCCGATGGACCTGGTGATCACCGTATGCGATTCAGCCGCAGCGGAGGCCTGCCCGGTGGTGTTCGGTGACTTCATCCGCAGCCACTGGGGCCTGCCCGATCCGGCGGCCGTAGCGGGTAACGATGCCGACAAGGCCGCGGCATTCGCGCAGGCCCATGCCATCGTGAAGCTGCGACTGCGTGCATTGCTCGCCTTGCCTGACTCATTGTGGTCCGACCGCGAAGCGCTGCAGCACGCGCTGGATCAGATTGGACAGTTGCAGCCGACCGACAGCGTGCCGTGACTTCCCGCATGAATCTGTTCGAACGCCACCTGACGCTTTGGGTCGGGCTTTGCATTGCGGTCGGCACGCTGCTGGGCCACTTCCTACCCGGTGCTTTTGCCGCGCTGGCATCCGCAGAGATCGCCAAGGTCAACCTGCCGGTTGCGGTACTGATCTGGCTGATGATCATCCCGATGCTGCTGAAGGTCGACTTCACTGCGATGCGCCAGTTGCAGCAGCACTGGAAGGGCATCGGCGTAACGCTGTTCATCAACTGGGCGGTCAAGCCATTCTCGATGGCGCTGCTGGGCTGGCTGTTCCTGCGCCATGCCTTCGCCGACTGGTTGCCCGCAGCACAGATCGACAGCTACATCGCCGGGCTGATCCTGCTGGCGGCCGCGCCCTGCACCGCCATGGTGTTCGTGTGGAGCAACCTGTGCCGTGGCGATGCCAACTTCACCTTGAGCCAGGTGGCGTTGAACGACGCGATCATGGTGGTGGCCTACGCGCCGGTGGTTGCACTGCTGCTGGGCCTGTCGGCGATCACCGTGCCGTGGGATACCCTGCTGCTGTCCGTTGGCCTCTACATCGTGGTGCCGGTGCTGCTGGCTGCGTTGCTGCGGCGCTGGATCCTGATGCGTAGTGGCGAGGCGGCGTTGCAGCGGGTGCTTCGCCATCTGGGGCCCGTCTCGTTGTGCGCGCTGCTGCTCACACTGGTGCTGCTGTTCGGCTTCCAGGGCCAGCAGATCGTGAAGCAACCGCTGGTGATCGCACTGATTGCGGTGCCGATCCTGATCCAGGTCTATTTCACTTCCGGCCTGGCCTACCTGCTCAATCGTCGCCTGGGCGTGGCGCATTGCGTGGCCGGCCCTTCAGCACTGATTGGTGCCAGCAACTTCTTCGAACTGGCGGTTGCCACCGCGGTGGGGCTGTTCGGCGTGCATTCGGGGGCTGCGCTGGCGACGGTAGTTGGTGTGCTGATCGAGGTGCCGGTCATGTTGTCTGTGGTGCGGATCGTAAACCGTACTCAAGCCTGGTACGAGAGACGCGAAGAGCACTGACAGACCGGAGTGCGCCGAAGTCTATTTACGTCCTTCGCCCCGCACTGTCGTCATCGGCCTGGTGGGGTACCCGTACGCCACGTCATCAACTTCGACCCATGTCGCATATTCCCCATGCCGCTACGGACGTTGCGGCGCCTGCGTCTGCGACGGCTTAACAGCATGCAAAAATGCCAAAAGCGTCTTTGATCCAGCGTTGAATGCAACTCTTCTGATTGGCGTTGCGCAGCGACGGCGGTACAGATGGCGGGCCGCCGGAAAATGGGTGGCCGGGCCTCGAAAACCCGTTAGATCACGAACGTTGTTTGCGCTTGCCAGCCGGCGTCACCCCGCGTGGCGCCGGCTGGCATTCCGTCTGCCGGCTATGGCGGGCGGAGCGTGGAGGCCTTGCGCCTGCCGGTCTTGTTCGTGATCTCCCGGTTTTCGAGCCACGTCTCCGCCCGCCACCTTTGCGTGGCGGCTACCGTCTGTCCTGCACGGAGCACTGCCATGACCTCACCGGACTTCCCCCGCCTGCATCCGCATCGCTCGTCCGCCACTGGCGGTGAGCCCTCAGAGCACGCGGCTGCGACCGACCCGAACGCCTTCATCGCCACGCTTCACCGCATCGGCAAAGGCGCGGCCGCCGATGGCCAACCCTGGCCGGAGCGTCACCAGATGCCGGGCCGTTGCATGGCGCTGGCCGATGCGGACTGCGCACTGGCCGGCCAGCGTGTGACGCTGGAGCTGCTGCTGGCGGCCGAACGCGTGCGCCAGAACGGCACGGAGGCCGAGTACGTGGGCGACCGGGTGATGGAAGGGCTGATCATGGCGTGCCTGACGATGAACGCACAGGCCAGCGCGCGCATGCAGCCGGACGGGTGACGCCGGCGCCACATCACTCGCAGAGCGCGCTGTCTTCCTTCAACGCGGCATCCTGCAGTGGCTGGCGCTGTTCGATCTGCTCACGCTGTTCCGCCGTCGGCTCGCCCAGCCACCACACACGGCAGCGCGCGGTAAGACGGCCGACCATCTTCGCCTGCGTGGGTGAGTACAGCATCGCCAACGCGGTGCCGGGGCAGTCGTGGGCCTGGCAGGCGGTGTAGAACCACCACGGCTCGCCCTGCAGCACTACCAGCTCGCCAGGGCCGCTGGGTCCGCTCAACAGGCGCTTGCGCAGCGACGGCATATCCTTGTCAGTGGATTCGGCGTCCTGCGTGCCCTTCATCAGCGCATCGAACGCGGCCAGCACCTTCGGGTCCTTGCGGCCGCAGTCGTCCACGGTACTGCCGCCGACCAGGGTGAAGAAGTGGGTCGCCAGCGGATTGTCCGCGCAGGTCAGTTCGCCGCCGGCGCCCGGGTCTTCCGGTTCGCCCTCGCTGTCCCACACCGCGGGGTCCACGCTGTCTTCGATTGACGGTTCCTTCTCGACCACCGTGGCCGTGGCGGCCGGAGCTTCGGTGGTTGGTGCTGGCGCCGCAGCAGGCGCGGCCTCGCCAGTCTTCTCCGGTGCCTGTCCGCAGGCTGCCAGCAGCGCGGCCATCATCGCCATCCCTGTGATTCGCATCTTCATCGCGTGTCCTTGTCTGATCTGCGCTGCGTCCGCCGAATCGACGGCCGCGTGATTCTAATGCGCTGTTCGCCGAAGATGGCTTTGTGCTGCAGAGCAACCAGCTGCCGATGCGCGGCCGCAGCGCGATCGAGGCCGTGTATGCCGGCCGGGGTGGCAGTCCGTTGCGGCTGCGTGCGTTGCCGTATTCGATGGAGGGCAGCACGGGCTACATCATTGGTGCGTACAGCTACGGCAGCAACGTGAGGGATACCGGCAAGTTCACGCTCATGCTGAAGCGCGAGGGGGATGGGCCGTGGTTGATTTTATCGGACATGGACAACAGCAACGCGCGGCCGCGCGCGCGGTGATGAATGCCGCCGGGCATGGCCCGGCATTACCGGGCGCCAACCAAGGTTGGCAGCTACCAGAAGCGGGATCCGTCCTGGATCCACGACATGCGTGGATAGGGCACGCACATAAAAAAACCCCGGCACGTGGCCGGGGTTTTTCGATTCACTTGAACAGCGTGTCCGGATATTCCGGTTTCTGTTCCCGCGCCAGCAATGCACGCAGGCCTTCTTCCGGGGTCTGCTCGCCATGCAGCACGGCACGCACACCGTCGGAGATCGGCAGGTCGATGCCATGGCGGCGCGCCTGTCGCATCACTTCGTCGGCAGTCTGCACCGACTCGACCACCTGGCCGATCTGGCGAACAGCATCCTGCAGCGTCTGACCACGGCCCAGGGCCAGGCCCAGGCGGCGGTTGCGCGACAGGTCGCCGGTGCAGGTCAGCACCAGATCGCCCAACCCGGCCAGACCCATCAGCGTTTCCGGCTTGGCGCCGATCGCAGCGGCCAGGCGCAGCATCTCGTTCAGACCACGGGTGATCAGGCCGGCACGGGCGTTCAGGCCCAGCTGCATGCCATCGGCCACGCCGGTGGCCACGGCCAGCACGTTCTTCATCGCGCCGCCCAGCTCGGCACCGACCATGTCGTCGCCGGTATAGGCGCGGAACGCCGGGCCGTGCATCGCCTCGGCCACCGTCTGCGCGAACTCGGGCACGTCGCCGTGCACGGTGATCGCGGTCGGCAGGCCCTGGGTCACTTCCTTGGCGAACGACGGGCCGGTGACCACGGCCAGCGGCACGTCCTCGCCCAGCACTTCGCGCGCCACTTCGTGCAGGAAGCGGCCCGAACCGGGCTCAAAGCCCTTGGTGGCCCAGGCCACGCCGGCACCGGCCGGGCGCAGCGGCGCCAGCGCGCGCACGGTTTCGCCGAAGGCATGCGAGGGGGTCACCACCAGGATCCAGGCCGCGCCCTCCACCGCCGACGCCAGGTCGGTAGTGGCACGCAGGCTGTCCGGCAGCGGGATGCCCGGCAGGTAACGCGGGTTCTCGTGGCGCTGGTCGATGGCGTCGACCACGGCAGCATCGCGCCCCCACAGCACGGTCGGGTGACCGTGCCGTGCGAGCAGGCTGGCCAGCGCGGTTCCCCAGGAACCGGCGCCCAGCACGGCGATCTTGTCAGCGGGAGTGCTCATCCGTGACGTCGCGGCAGGAATCAGGCGTTGCCGGCCGGCTCGGAGTCAGCCAGCGACGGTGCGTCGCCCTGCTCCTGGCGCTGGCGCAGGGTTTCTGCGTACAGGCCTTCGAAGTTGATCGGCTGCAGGAAGAACGGCGGGAAGCCGCCGGCCTGGATCAGGTCGCTGATCAGCTGGCGCACGTACGGGAACAGGATGTTCGGGCACTGGGTGCCGAGCAGCACGTCGATCGACTGCGGGTCCAGGCCGACCAGGCCGAACACGCCGGCCTGCTTCACTTCGGCCACGTAGGCGGTGCGCTCACCGGCCTGGCAGGTGAGGGTCACGGCCAGCACGACTTCGAAGGCGTTCTCACCCAGGCGCTGCACCTGCTGGTTCAGGTTCAGCTGCAGCTCCGGCTGCACCTGGTCATTGAAGATGGTCGGGGCGTTCGGCGACTCGAAGGAGACGTCCTTGACGTAGATCTTCTCGACGGTGAAAGCGGGGCCGGTGGCGGCATCGACCGGCGCAGCAGCGCCGTTGGTGATCTCTTCGGACATTTCCAGTAACTCCAATGAATGCAATGAAAACGATGGTCGAATTACTGCGATGGGGGCGGGATCAGGCCCATACAAGGCCGGATCCGCCACCTGCGGTAATCAGTTGCGGCCCTTGACCAGCGGCAGCTCGGCCTGCTGCCAGGCAGGAATGCCGCCGTCGAGCACGTAGACCTTCTCGAAGCCGGCCTTCTTCAGCGCCTTGGCGGCGGTTTCCGAGGCGTTGCCGCTGCGGCACACCAGCACCACCGGCGACTGCTTGGCATTGGCCACCAGCTTGTGGTCCGGGCCGAAGGCACTGGCCTGGGCGTTGCGGCTGCCGGCAATGTGGCCCTTCTCGAAGTCACCGCTGGCCGACAGGTCGACCACCACCGTGCCGCCCGCGTTGATCAGCTGGGTCAGTTCGGCGGGCTTGATGCCCTTGAAGCCCCGGAACAGGCGGCGGATCTCGGTGACGATGATGGCCACGGTCAGGCCGACCAGGGCCGCGGACAGCATCGGGTTTCGGCCTGCAAAGGCCAGCAACTCTTCGTAATTCACTCAGGTCACGGGTCGATTAAGCGGGCGCCGATTGTCGCACAAGCCGGACGCGGCCCGTCACTGCCCCTTCCACAGGTCCGGCAGGCCGGCGGTCTGCCACCAGCGCTTGGCTTCCGGGTCCCAGCGCCAGCGCTCGACCACCACCACGGTGCGTTCGGCCTGGGTGTTCTGGTTGATCACCCCGATTTCGACCCGGCGCTCGACCAGGCCGCCATCCAGCGAGGCGCTGCTGCGCTCGCGGTAGGACGACACGCGCAGCTGCGCGTAGCGGTTGAGCTCGAACTCGGTCGGCGGCTTTTCCTTGCGCAGCTTGGGGTCCAGATAGCCGATCGCATCGTCCATGCTGCCCCAGCGGATGGTGGCGCCGTAGGCGATCTGGGTCTCTTCCAGCAACTTGCGCTGCTTGCGGCTGAGGTCGTCGGCCGAAGCCACGGCGCTGACCAGCAGCAGGGAACACATCAGGAACTGGATGAGGCGGCGCATCGGTGGTTTCCCCAGGACGTCAGCCTGCCATCCTACCCTTTGGCGAAGGCAACGAAGCGACCGCTGAACTCGGCGGCCGGCTTGCCATCGGCGCCGGGCTGGGTGGCGATGATGCTGATGCGGGCCTTGCGGCGCTGGCGGAAGGTATTCAGGAAGGCATCCCAGCCGCTGGCTTCGGCCGCTTCGGCATGGGCATGCAGGTCTTCGTAGACCGGGGCCAGGTAGCGCAGGTTGCTGTCGGCCACGTAGACCTCGGCATCGTGGCCGGCCAGGCGCAGGCGCAGGCTGACCAGTGCCCAGCCGGACAGGGTCAGCACCGAGGCCAGGCTGCCACCGAAGGCGTTGCCCTTGTCGTTGACGTTGGCGGCCAGCGGCGCGGTGATGCGCAGCACGCCATCGGCATAGCCATCGAGCTGGATCTGCATGGCGCGCACCGCCGGCATGCAGTCCAGCACGTCCTGCAGGGCGGCCAGCGAGGAAGTCAGAGCATCAACGGACATCGGAGCAGCGACCACGACAACGAAGGGCCCGCATAATGCAGGCAATGGCCGACCATACGATACCCACTGGCGCCGCCGGTTCCGAGCCGGGCTGGACCTTCATTTCGCTGCGACCGCAGGGCCAGAATTCCGCGCTGCGCCGCGCCGTTGCTGGGCTGGGCGGGCATGTGGTGGCCCTGCCGCCCTGGCGCCTGCAGCGCTTGAACGGCATGCCAGTGGTGCGTCAGCTGCAACGCGCGCTGAACTGCGACCGGGTGGTGTTCACCAGCCCGGCCGCGGTTACCGCGGCCGCCACCCTGCTGCCGCTGGCCAAGGCGCAACGCAGCCCGTGGCTGACCGTGGGCGAAGGCACCGCGCGCGCGCTGCGGGAGCACGGCGTCGCCGGGGTGCATGCGCCGCAGCGGATGGACAGCGAGGGGCTGCTGGCGCTGCCGGTGCTGGCGGACGTCCGCGGCCTGCGCATCGGACTGGTCACCGCGCCCGGCGGACGCGGCCTGATTGCTGCACACCTGCAGACCGCCGGCGCCGCGATCGAACGTGCCGATGTCTACCAGCGTCGCCTGCTGCGCCTTTCGCCCCGCACGCTGGCGCGATTGGCGCATTCAGCGCAGCCGTGGGTGCTGGCGGTCAGCAGTGGCGAGGCGCTGCTGCATTTCTGGCAGCAGCTTCCGCCGACTTGGCAGCAGCGCCTGCGGGCGTCTGCCCGCGTGGTGGTTGCCAGCGACCGCCTCGGCGAACAGGCGCGGTCGCTCGGCCTGCGGCACATCTCACGCAGCGCCGGCCCCACTGCTGCGCAGCTGGTGGCCGCTGCACACGCCACGCTCACCGTCCCGGCAGCGAACTGAACAGGGACGTGGATCACGCTTGCCGCTGTGGTCGGCAACAGTGATGCTGTGCACCATGCGGCCTGCCGGACCCTGACCGGCGACGTTGCCGACAAGGAAGCCCCATGAACGAGACTCCGCCCGTTTCCCCGCCCCGTAGACCCGTGCGCTGGTTGCTGCCGCTGGCCGCTGCGGTCGTGCTTGGCGCGGGCGGCTATGCCGGCTGGTACGTCTGGCAGCAGCAACAGCATGAGCAGGAAGCGCAGGCACAGACCACGGCCGTCCAGCTGAAGGGCCTGGAGGCCACGCTGGATGCGCTGCGTCGTGACCAGCGCGCAACCAGCCAGCGCCTGCAGGACGCGGCCACCACCAACCGCGTGCTGCGCGACGAGATGCTGGGCCTCTCCCAGCGCAGCGCGTTGCTGGAAGAGAACCTGGCCAAGCTGGCCGACAGCGCCAACCAGGGCCGCCAGGCGGTACAGCGCGATGAGGCCGAACTGCTGCTGACCCAGGCGGCGCAACGGCTGAATTATGCCGACGACGTGGAGGGCGCACGCCGCCTGTACGCACAGGTGGCCACCGCACTGGCCGAACTGCCCGACGCTGATGGCCTGAACCTGCGCCAGGCGCTGGTGCAGGAGCGCGAGGCACTGGACGCGCTCGGCAGCGGCCCGCGCGTGCAGTCGCTGCAGCGTCTGGATGCTGTGGCCCGGGCGCTGCAGGGCCTACCGTCACAGATCACCGGCACGACCGGCGGCAATGCTGCCAAGCCGTGGTGGCAGGCCACCCTGGCCCCGTTCGTGGACATCACCCCCAGCCGCCAGAACGGCCCACTGACGGCCGCCGAACAGCGCAACGCCGACGATGCACTGCAGCTGGAACTGACGCTGGCACGTGCCGCCATCGAGCGTGGCGACCGCGCGGGCCGCAACTCCGCCCTGGACCGGGTGGAACACTGGGCACAGCGACGCTGGCCGGATTCACCGGCCCTGCGCGCGCAACGTGCTGAACTGAAGGCCTTGCGCGAACTTCCACTGCAGGCCAACGACGCTGTCCTTGGCAGCACCCTGCAACAACTGCGCACCCAGACCGACCGGAGGTAAGCCCGCATGAAACCCCTGCAATCCCTGGTCGTGCTGTTGCTGGCCGTGGCCATCGGCGTGGTCGCCGCGCAATGGCTCGGCGCCGATGACCTGAACCGCTTCGGCGAGGTGACCCTGCGCTACGGCGGCTACGACTATCACAGCAACCTGCCGAAGGTAGCGCTGCTGGCGGTGATCACGGTCCTGGTGCTGTGGCTGCTGTGGAGCCTGATCGCTGCACCGTTCCGTGCCTGGGGCCGCTACCGCCGCAAGCAGGGCAGGGTGCGCCTGATCGACGGCCTGCAGGCCTACGAGCATGGCCAGTGGCAGCGCGCGGAAAAACTGCTGGACGGCGCCGCCAGGGACCCGGAAGTGAGCGCGGTGGCACTGGCCACCGCCGTGCGCAGCGCGCAGGCACGGGCCGACGGCCCCGCCGGCGAGGCGCTGCTGCAGCGCCTGGGCGAAAGTGACGCCACCCTGCAGGCGCTGCTGCGCGCCGAACAGCTGCTGGCGCGCGATCTGCCAGTCGATGCGATCAACGCATTGGACGTAGCGGCGATCCAGCCGCTGCCGCCTCGCGGCCTGTGGCTGCGCACCGAGGCACTGGCACAGGCCGGCCGCGCCCATGAGGCGTATGGCCAGCTGGGTGCGCTGCGCCAGAGCAAGGTGCTGCCGGCCGAGGCCAGCAGCGAACTGGAAGCGCGGCTGGCGGCCCAGGCGCTGCTGGAAGCGGCCGACGTCAACGCATTGGCCGCGCAGTGGGAAGCCACGCCGAAGGCGTTGCGCCCTACCCCGGACGTGGTGGGCGCCTATGCCAGCCGCGCCGTGGCGCTGGACTGGGACGAGCCGGCGCTGCTGGCGCTGGAACAGGCGCTGGACCAGCGCTGGGACGACGAACTGGTGGCGCTGTATGGCCGCCTGCCGGCCGAGCGCCTGGCCACCCGCCAGGCCAACTTGGCGCGCTGGCGCAATGTGCATGATGGCTCGGCCGCACTGCATCTGGCGCAGGGCCGCGTCGCCCTGGCCCAGCAGCAGTGGGATGCCGCCGATACGTTCCTGCACGAGGCCATCGCCGCGGGCGCCGGTGCACCAGCGTGGGAAGCGCTGGGTGAACTGTTCGCCCAGCGTGGCGAACACGCGCTGGCCGCGCAGTGCCTGGCCAATGCGCTGCGCCTGCAGCGCGGCGAGGACAGCGTGGAACTGGTACGCGGCAGCGAAGCGCCGCTGCGCGCCACGGTGGAAGAGCAGCCGATCGCGGTCCAGCCCCCGGTATATGACGCCAACGAAGAGCGCGACGAATTCGGCAACCCGCGGTTGCCGTGAAGCGTGCCGACCAACGGTCGGCACCCACCGGAGAAAAAGAACGCCGCCCACCGGGCGGCGTTTTCATATGTGGAACCCGGTAGTCGCAGCGATCAGCGTTCGACGATCGCCACCACGCCCATGCCGCCGGCGGTGCAGATCGACACCAGCGCGCGGCCACCGCCGCGTTCGGCCAGCTGCTTGGCGGCGGTAGCGATCACGCGTGCGCCGGTGGCGGCGAACGGATGACCGGTGGCCAGCGACGAACCCAGCAGGTTGATCTTGTCCGGGTCGATGCGACCCAGCGGTGCATCCAGGCCCAGGCGGTTGCGGCAGTAATCCTCGCTCTCCCACGCACGCAGGGTGCACAGCACCTGCGCGGCGAAGGCCTCGTGGATCTCGTAGATGTCGAAGTCCTGCAGGGTCAGGCCATTGCGCTTGAGCATCTCCGGCACGGCCACGGTCGGTGCCATCAGCAGGCCTTCGCCATGCACGAAGTCCACCGCAGAGACATGCGCATCGCGCAGATAGGCCTGCGGCTCATGGCCGTGCGCACGTGCCCACTCTTCGCTGGCCAGCAGTACCGCAGCGGCACCATCGGTCAGCGGGGTGGAGTTGGCGGCGGTGAGCGTGCCACGGCCGGAGACCTTGTCGAACGCCGGCTTCAGCGTCGCCAGCTTTTCCAGCGAGGTATCCGGGCGCAGGATGTTGTCACGCTCGACGCCACGGAACGGTGCGATCAGGTCGTTGAAGAATCCGCGCTCATAGGCGGCAGCCAGCTTCTTGTGCGAGGACACCGCCCACTCGTCCTGCGAGTCGCGCGAGATGTTCCACTCCTTGGCCATGTCCTCGCAGTGGTCGCCCATGCTCTTGCCGGTGCGCGGCTCGGCCACGCCCGGGAACTCGGGCTTGAGCTCGGAGAACTTGAAGCCAGCGGTGAGTGCGCGGATCTTGTCGCCGGTGCTCTTGGCGCGGTTGGCGGCCAGCAGGCGTGCACGCAGCTTCTTGCCGTAGACGATCGGCACGTCGGAGGTGGTGTCCGAACCACCACCGATGCCCGATTCAATCTGGCCCAGCGCGATCTTGTTGGCCACGGTGATGATGCTGTCCAGCGAGGTACCGCAGGCGCGCTGCAGGGTGATGCCCGGGGTCAGCGGCGACAGGCCGGAGGACAGCGTGGCTTCGCGGCCCAGGTTCCAGTCGCTGGAGTGCTTGATCACCGCACCCATTGCCACTTCACCCAGCTGCTGGCCATGCAGGCCGAACCGTTCGACCAGCGCACCCAGCGTACGGACCGACATGCCGAGGTTGCCGACATCCGAATACGCGGTGTTCTGGCGACAGAACGGAATGCGGACGCCACCGAGGATGGCGACGGGACGAGCGTTGGGCATGGAGATACCTGGCATGGATGAGGGTGTCTGCAACATGGCCTGCACGGCGGAGCAGGCATAATGGAGCCAAGTGTAGCTGCCGCCCTGTGATGGGCCAACCGTGGAACCATGAGCAAACCCGACCCCGCGATGAATGCCCTTGGCGTGCTGGCCCTGGAACTGGCCGGCGGTGAAATCCCCCGCCAGGCGGTGCTCAGCGCAGAACAGGCCGGTGAACTGGCCGAACGCGTCGGCCGTGACCTGTCCAAGCTGGTGCCACAGGTAGCCGAGCTGGACCTGGTGTTCGCCGCCGCCCATTTCGACCCGGCCGAAGTGCTGCGCCCGGGCTGGCCGATCCATCGCCGCCTGGAAGAACTGCAGATGCGTGCTCCGGGCCGCAACCAAGGCCCGCGCCTGCTGGCCTTCGGTACCGATGCCGAGGGTGACGTGCCGCTGCCGTTCCAGGCCGATGCCAGCCTGGTTGGCGGTGGCCTGCGCGTGGTGCCGTTCCTGCTGACCGGCAGCGATGTGGCCACCACCAACGCGGTCGCGCATGCGCTGGAAGACACCTTGCTCGCCAACGGCATGGCGCATGCCGACACCGCGCTGATGGCGCAGAACAGCTTCGGTGCGCGGATCGAACACGCACGCTACTTCACCGTGAACGATCTGGCCGCGATGATGTCGATGCAGTACGACAACCAGGGCCTGGCCGCGCTGTGGCCGCTGATCGAGACCGCGATCATGGCGCCGGGCGAGGACGAGTGGCTCAATGCCGCGCCCGAGCCGCTGCTGCGCTATACGCACGGCGAAGCACGCATGGCACTGTTCGACCCGGCCGGTTGGTGCGCGCACTACAACCACAGCAAGAACGATTGCGACCGCCTGAAGGGCATCTACGAACAGTTCCTGATGCGCCAGCGGCAGATGGCTGCGGTGCTGGAGGCACACGGCGTGCCGGTGCTGTTCGTGCACTGCGAGGCCGGGCAGGACGCGCGCGAGCTGCTGGCGCGCTGATCTGCGGATGCGCACCGCCGGGCATGGCCCGGCGCTACCGTGCAATTGCGTTTCGCCGGGGCGCGACCGCCGTGCGTGTAGCGCCGAGCCCATGCTCGGCTCAGGTCCACCGAATAGCAGCCGAGCATGGGCTCGGCTCTACAGGAAGCGATGCAAAGAAAAACGCCGGCTTGCGCCGGCGTTTTCCGTTTCCAGCAAAAGCGTCCTTACGGGGCCTTCTGGATCACCGCACACGCCAGGCGCGCGCCGGCGTTGCCGGTCGGCTGGGTCTTGTAGTCATCCGCATCGGCGTGGACGATCAGGCCGCGGCCGATGATGTCGAAGTCATCACCCTTGCCGATGTTGACGTTGCTCGACACCGGGCCGTCGATGGTGGCCACGCCCTTGTCGTCGGCCTTGATGTTGGGCATGTCGCCGCCGTGGTGCGGATCGGCCGCCACGCTTCCGTGGTCCTGCTTGCCCGGGTTGAAGTGGCCGCCGGCACTCATGCCGTCCGGCGCGCTGCAGTCGCCCTTCTCGTGGATGTGGAAACCGTGCTCGCTACCCGGCTTCAGGCCCGTAACCTGGCCGGTCACGTGCACCTTGCCATCAACCACCTTGAAGGTGACGCTGCCCTTGGTCTCGTTGCCCTGGGTCGGTGCCAGCTCGGCCGTTGCCGAAGCATCGGCCGCCGGTGCCGCAGCCGGTTCCGGAGTTGCCGCCGGTCCGGTGGTGGCGCCGTCGGCCGGCGCGGCCGGCGGGGTTTCGGCCTGCGGCGCGGCCGGCTGCTGGTTGCAGGCCGCCAGGCCCAGCGCGGCGATGGCCGCAAACAGCGAAGTGTGGATCAGACGCATTGGAATCTCTCCCTCGATGATGCCTGCAGTGATCAGCGGACGACCCGGATCACGCCACAGGCGATGCGGACGCCGGCATTGCCGGCGGGCTGGCTGCGATAGTCGTCGGCGTTGGCATGCACGACCAGTGCACGTCCGGCGATATCGGTGGCGGCGCCTCCGCCAAGGGTAACGCCCTTGAGGTGGATATCGACGTTGGCGCGGCCCTGGGCGTCGGCACGCAGGTTGTCCATGTCGCCCAGGTGGTGCTTGCCGGTGCCGGCGCGGCCATGCGCAGCGCCACCGGGATTGAAATGATTGCCGGCACTGCTGGCATCCACCGCACTGCAGTCGCCGCGCTCATGGATGTGGAAGCCGGCCTGCTGCATCGGCTGCAGGCCACCGACCAGGCCGGTGATGTGCATGCCGCCGGGCTCCACCATCAGTGCGATGCGGCCACTGACAATGCTGGCCGAGGCCGGCGCGAGATTGGCCTCGCCCTGCTTCGCAGCGCTGACCACGGTCGGCGGCGGCGGGGTGGGCTCGGCTTTCTTCGGCGTACTGCCACAGGCAGACAGCAGCACGGCGGCGGACAACGGCAGGATGGCAAAGGACAGACGCATCGAAGACTCCTTGCAGGTGACACTAAGCGTTGCATCGTCCATGAACGATCAACAGTTCGGCAAGCAGGCGCGAGGACCGCGTGCAGGGACCGTTCAATGGCCCCCGCGGCGGCGGCCAGCGCCCAGCTTGCGGGTAAGGGTATTGCGGCCCAGGCCCAAGCGGGCAGCGGCTTCGGCGCGGCGGCCATGGGTGATCTGAAGCGCCGCTTCCAGCAGCGCATGGTCGACCCGCTCACGCACCTGTGCGTGCAGCCCTTCCACGCCTTCGGCCAGCTGGCGGCGCGCCCATTCGGCCAGCAGCGCTTCCCACTGGCCTGGATCGGCACCGCTGATGCTGCCGCGACCGCCCCGCGTACGGTTCAGCGCGGTATCGACGTCGGCCACGCCGATGGTGTCAGCGGCGGCCAGCGCGGCCATCCGCCAGCACACGTTTTCCAGTTCGCGCACGTTGCCGGGCCAGTCGTGTTCGCGCAGCGCCTGCAGTGCGGCGGCGGTCAGGCGCTTGGGCGGCGTGTCCAGCCTGCGTGCGGCGGCGGCCAGGAAGGTGCTGGCCAGTTGCGCGATGTCCTCGCGGCGCTCGCGCAGCGGCGGCAGCTGCAGGCGCACCACGTCGAGGCGGTGCAGCAGGTCCGCGCGGAACTTCCCCTGCGCGACCAGCCCTTCCAGGTCCTGGTGGGTGGCGGCCACCACGCGCACATCGACGCGGATCAGTTCGCGGCCACCGACGCGGAAGAACTCGCCCTGCGCCAGCACGCGCAGCAACCGGGTCTGCAACGGCAGCGGCATGTCGCCGATCTCGTCAAGGAACAGCGTGCCACCGTTGGCCTGCTCGAAGCGGCCGATATGGCGGCGCTGCGCACCGGTGAAGGCACCGGCCTCGTGGCCGAACAACTCGCTTTCCAGCAGCTCGGACGGGATTGCAGCGGTATTGAGCGCGACGAACGGCCCATGCGCACGCGGCGATTCGCGATGCAGTGCATTGGCCACCAGCTCCTTGCCGGTGCCGGTCTCGCCGGTGATCAGCACCGCCAGCGGCGCCTGCGCCAGGCGACCGATGGCGCGGAACAGCGCGCGCATCGGTGGCGTCTCACCCACCAGTTGCGGCGGTTGGTCGCCATGCGCTTCCGCCGCAGGCGTGGGCGCTGCCAGTGCCGGCGCCACCGCCGGCAGCACGCGCTGCGCCAGCGCCACGGCATCGTCCAGGTCGAACGGCTTGGACAGGAATTCATGCGCGCCGCCGCGGAACGCACCGGCCGTGCTGGCCACATCGGTATAGGCCGACATCACGACCACCGGCAGCTGCGGCAACGCGGCCTTGAGCTTGTCCAGCAGCACCAGGCCATCGTCGCCAGGCATGCGCACATCGGTGAACAGCAGCGCCGGCGGCGCGCCTTCGCCCAGGGCCTGCAGGGCTGCCGCAGCGCTGTCGAAATCGACGACCTGGTAGCCCGCCTCGCGCAGCGCGGTGCACAGCACGAAGCGCACGGCACGATCGTCATCGACCACCCAGATGCGCTGCGGGGACGAAGAAGACTCAGACATCGCGCGGGGCCTCCTCGGCCGGGGCGGCGCCACTGACAATCGGCAGCAGCAGGGTGAACACGGTATGGCCCGGGCGCGAGCGGTAGGTCAGCGTGCCGCGGTGCTCGCGCGCCACCTGCTGGGCCAGCGCCAGGCCCAGGCCAGTGCCTTCGGCGCGGCCACTGACCAGCGGCAGGAACAGGTGCTCGGCCAGTTCCTCGGGTACACCACGGCCGTCGTCGGCAATTTCCAGGCGCAACGCCAGCGTGTGCAGCTGCTCGGCGATGCGCGCGCCATGCTCCACGCGGGTGCGCAGGGTGATGCTGCCGGCACCGGCCTGGATTGCGTTTCGCACCAGGTTCCACACCGCCTGGGTAAGACGGTCGGCGTCGCCACGGAATTCGGGAATGCTGGGGTCGTAGTCGCGCTGCAGGCGTACTGCCCAGCCGGCCTCGTTCTCGGCCAGGCGCAGCACGCGTTCCAGCGCGGCATGGATGTTCAGTTCGGCGTGGGGTGCGGCCGGGGCCGGCGACAGCAGCTGGTCGAGCAGGCCGTTGAGGCGCTCGATCTCCGAGCCGATCAGTTCGATCAGTTCGCGTTCGCTGGCCTCGCGCTGGGCCGCGCGGCGGGCCAGCAGCTGGGCCGCACCCTTCAACCCGGCCAGCGGGTTGCGCAGCTCGTGGGCCAGGCCCTTCAGCGCCGCGCTGAGCGCGCTGGGCAGGGCCTGCGTCGGGTCCAGCCCAGGGAATTCGTCGACCGGATGTGCCTCCAGCAACCAGCCGCCATCGTCGCGGCGGCTCATCCAGCCCTCGGCGAAGCGCGGCGCCTCGCCGGGCACCGCCAGCGCCAACCGGTTCAGGCGCAGGCTGTCGCGCTCATCGCGTGCCAGGAAGTGGGCCAGCGCTTCGCCCTGCACTTCCAGTGCAGCCAGCGGCTGGCCCAGCAGGCGGCGCCCGCTGACGCCCAGCCAGCGGCCGAAGGCCGGATTGCAGCCGATGATGCGGCCATCGGCCCCGGCCCACGCCAGCGGCGTGCCCAGGGCTTCAAGGGTCGGCGGCGGTGCGGGGTCGGACATTGCACCAATGTAGTGCAAAACGCGGGGTTCGGGGTCAGAGCACGTTCCGCCAGAAAAGTGGACGCTTTGGCAAAGTCAGTGCTGTAGGCACCAACTATGGCTAATCGCATGAGTACGAACTATGCCGAACTGTAGTTTCAGGGTGGGTCCCAGGTTCGACAGTTCAGGGAACTGCGGAACCAGATGAGAGCGTACGCCTGTTTGGCCAGCCAAGAACGCATTCGTGAGAATGAAGCGTTAAGAGTAGCGGGCCATCTTAGGTGCCGGAGGCAGCGCCCTTGCTCAGGCCCTCAGATTGCCTCGGTTGCCGCTTCCGCAGCCTCGAGGCACTATCTAGTGGCGGCTGGCTTGGCTGCATGGAAGGCGCTCAGGGGGGAGCGAAGATATGCGCTTGGAAGCAATCAGCATTACCAACTTTCGTTGCTATGGGGATGAGATCCGGGTCGAACTGGACGACTTGACTACTTTTGTCGGCCGGAATGACATCGGCAAGTCAGCGATTCTGGAAGCGCTGGAAATATTCTTCAACGCAGACGTGGTGGCCATGGAGCAGGGAGATGCTCATGTTCACAGCGTAGACAAGACCGTTTCGATCACGTGTGAGTTCTCGGAGCTTCCGCCAACACTGACGTTAGACGCGGGGGCAGATACCACGTTGGCCGATGAGTATCTTTTGACCTTGGACGGCCGGCTGAAAATTCGTAAAACCTACGACTGCACCAGTAAGAAGCCATCCGCAGAAGTGCTGGTGCTTGCGTTTCACCCCACTGCGGCCAATTACGACAACCTGCTGGAATTGAAGGAGAAGGAGCTCCAGAAGAGGGTGAAAGATCTTGGCTTGGCGGTTGCATTGAAGGGCAACCCTGGCATGCGCCGCGCACTTTGGGCGGCCGCTGGCGACCTCAAGCTTCAAGAGGTCGCAATCGCGGTCGGCAAGTCCAAGGAGGACGTCAAACGTATCTGGGACCAGATTGAGCCTCACTTGCCGATGTTCGCTCTCTTCCAAAGTGATCGGAGCAGTCGGGACTCGGACAGCGAGGTCCAAAGCCCGATGAAGGCAGCCGTCGCTGCTGCCATTGCAGAGGTCCAAGATGACATTGCTCGAATCCAAACAAAGGTTCGCGAGAAGGCCGAAGAGATTGCGAAGAACACGCACAGAGCTTTGACCACGATCGATCCCAACCTTGCCAGCGAACTTACACCAGAGTTCAGCCCTCCCACCGCCGCCAAGTGGCAGGGACTGTTTTCGCTCGGCTTGAGCACCGACGATGGCATACCGTTGAACAAGCGAGGCAGCGGCGTCAGGCGGCTTGTGCTGGTGAGCTTCTTCAAAGCCGAAGCAGAGCGACGGCTCAAAACCAGCACCAAGCGCAGCATCATCTACGCGATCGAGGAGCCAGAGACGGCTCAGCACCCCAGCAACCAACGGATTCTCATCGACTCCTTCAAGGTGTTGTCAGAAGACCCCGGCTGTCAGGTCATATTGACCACTCACAGTCCCGGATTTGCCTCGGCGCTACCCCAGCAGAGCATTCGTTACATCTCTCGCCACTCCGACACGAAAAAGCCGCAGGTTGAGTCGGGGGTCGACGTGTTCGGTAAGGTGGCTGAAGCATTGGGCGTAACGCCTGACAGCCGGGTCCAGGTACTAGTGTGCGTCGAAGGTCCAACCGATGTACTAGCCTTGAAAGCCCTTTCCAAAGCGCTCCACGAGGTCGACTCCAACCTGCCAAATCTTTCATCCGATGAGCGACTTGCATTTGTTGTCCTAGGCGGTGGAACGCTGGAGCACTGGGTCAATCACCACTACCTGCGGGGCCTAGGCAAGCAGGAGGTGCACATCTACGACGGCGATGTCCCGGCATATGCCCTAAGCGCGCAGCAGGTCAATGACCGTGGGGACGGGTCATGGGCTGTCGTCACAACCAAGCATGAGATTGAGAGCTACTTGCACAAGGACGCAATTGCGCTCGCGTTCGGATTTGAGATTGAAGTCACTGATCACCCCATGGCGGGCAAAGCTGTTCCAAAGGTCTTCGGGGAGGCTTTTGTCGCCCACGCTGGCGTAGGCAGTCCGCTTAAAGACTCCAACGCCAAGAGAAAGTTGGCTCAGCATGCGTTCCCTTGCATGACAGCAGCCATGTTGGAAGAGCGTGATCCCGATGGCGAAGTTCGTGGTTGGATGCGTCGGCTAGGCGAGATGTTGGCTTAAATGCCCCTTTGGGTCGGAAACTGGCCTTCGTTACCCCCGATAAGAGTCCGTAGATCCAGAATTTGATATCTGCTCCCCAAGCCTGAGCTTTGGCAAATGCCCCCTTCCGGCCAGAAGCAGACGTAGGCAGCCCGCTTGGTCAAACACCGTAGCGCTTGTTTCCTCCAGACGTAATGCAATAGCGTCCGCCGCGGGGACCAATACAGACTCGTGATCCAGAGCACGGACAGCTCCCATCAGAATAGTCGCTACGGGCAGGCCGCAAATTTTTGCGCGACGATGACACAGGCCGATTAGTGGGCCGGTAACAGCCGCTTCCGCTGCAAAGTAGCTTCGAGCTGACCCATTTGGCAGGGACGCCTTGGGCCGACACTCGCGCCCACTCTCCTTTGCGTTCATACACCACAACGGAATCGCCACCGGCGAGCCTTCCGATGATCTTTCCGTTGGGAGAAGATCGTTGGTTGAGGGTACTGGTTGACACAAACTGCGTCTCGGTCATCTCCGGACGAGAGGATTCCGTCGGAACCTGGGGCGCGGCCGGTGCCTGAGCCAATGAGGAGCGCTGCGAGTCGCGCTGCCCGACCGCACTGCACATTGCGACAAGTAATGCGAGGAACCCGACCACCACCAGCCCAGCTGCTCCAGGTGAGTTTCGAGCCATACTGTCTTCCTTTCCTTATGGATCTTTCGAGCTCGGTCCAACTTTATCAGAGTTTCAAGCCAGTACTACTGGGGAGTTGCAATGGCCAAACACTACGACCAGCTTGATGTCAGATTCCGGCCAGAACTGGACATTTCGCATAACCACGGCGCTATCTCTCCATCTAAGCGCACCTGCATCCAGGCTTCGTTTCTGAGCCGGCCATACCACTAATACATGAGGATTAGGTCCATGATGTGCGGCGACCCCGATGCTTGCACTCATTCCATACGTACCCATTAGTTGCGGCTAGACAGGGCGATTAAATTTAACATTTGCCCGACCACCCAAGGCTAATGCCGCACCAACGACTCAGCCTCGTTTGTGACTTTGGATCCGCTCGACTCCTGTTCAAATGTACATACACGGCTACCGCTCCACCTGCTAGACCCAACGGCAGCACGACGCTCGCAGTGGACTCCCGGGCGCCATCCCCATAATCTGGACTCGGATATCCGGACAGCAGGAACAACCGCATGGCATACCGATGGGCAGAGGGAAGCAAGCCCAACCCGGTCCTTGAATCAGTTATGGAGTCTGTAAGCCTATCGGATGGCGCGGTGGGGATCTTACGGCTGAGCGTGCACGGAGACATCGCCGTCCTGGCCTCGATGCTTCAGGGTCAACAGGCCGACGACGGCATCGACAGAGTCGACTTGATCTGGGACGTCCTGCACGGGATCAACGCCCCAATTTCAGCAACTAAATTGCTCAGCCTAGTAAATGTCGCGCGATCTGCACAGCGAAAGGGAGGTCTAAAGAAATTTAGCCTTATAACCACACTGTCGACGGATGGCGCATGGCTGCCTAGAAGCTTGCAAATTTGTGAGTTACGAGCACGGTTTCGAAAAACACTTCCACGAAAATTCAAATCTGCGCGCGTGCAGCTAGTAAAAGAACAGATTCGGACAGGAATTATTCACCAAGACCTTGACAGCTATTCATTCGTTCAAATTGATGTAGAGGCGGAGAGCGCTGGCGCGGCGTTCGCCAAATCGGATCGGGAGCTGAGAATTCTTCGTGGCCTGATATGTTTGCTGTCGAATCCAAGTTTTGAGAAAACATTGCTTGGCTCAGAACACAAGCCCATCAACGTTCTGCGCACAGGGCACTTCCATACGATCCATAATACTGATGGCTCGGTCGCAACCGATTTGATCTGGTACGAGCCCAATTATAGCCCGAGAATCACGTTCACCCCCAGGAAGCCAAGCGTTCTGGTTGATGTGCTAAAGAAGACCTTGCGGAGAATGCGCAACTGCCCATACAACGGCCGCTTGGAACAAGCGGTCATTCGCTTCGCCAGCGGCTTCGATGAAAGTGACCCTGACGCTGCATTCCTGAAGTGCTGGTCCGCACTTGAGTCCATCCTCTCCTCGAACGTGGCAGATTACAAACAACTTGTGCGTCGATGCATTTTTCTGTACGAGGATCGCGATTACCATGAATCAATTCTTAAACAGCTCGCCGAGCACAGAAACGCTAGCGTCCATCGCGTATCGGACAACTCATTGACTAAATCGTTTTGCTACTTACTTCAGAACTACTTCGCCACCACGCTAAATTTCCATATCCGCAACTACACTCGCTTTTCCAATTTCGAGGAAGCCCTCACCTTACTGTCGGGCCCAGTGAGTCAATCAGATGTTAACGCTGCGATGGCGCGCGCCCTGTTCGCCAAGCGCTTTCTTGCAATCAAGCCATGACCTCAAACGCGGCGCGGACTGCTCTCGGCACGTTGAGGCAGCTCGAATCCCGTGTGAACTGTTCCGGAAGAAGTAGACAGGCAGTTCCTTCAGAGAGTGTCCGTTTCCGGCCATTATCGGACCTCACTTGCGGCAGTGACCCATCCTTCCCCTATAGCTCACGAACTGACCTCGGATCCAGAGGACCCGTGAAAGAACTACAGCCCCGGAGTAGGCGACAAGACGCCGGTCGCATACTGCCAATTGCCACGCTGCGGTTCCAGCAAGAAAGGTGATAGGGAAGTATCGAAATCCGCAGAAGCCAGCGAAGTGAAAAGCGACTACTGGCGTACCACCCAGAGCATGCCAGACTGATGCCAATGCCCTACGTCGCCGAGGCCGCCTGGGCTTTCATCGATTTTTGCTATAGTGCAGTCTGTGCGGCCTGGGGTACTCGCCGCGGAAGGAGACATAACGTGCCATTTTCCCCGAGCGAGCAGACCATGTGGCTGGACGAACCAGCCGTGCGTACCCGCAAGCCGACAGACGAAGAAATCAACAGCAAATACTCCGCTCGAGAACTTCGAATTGTCACGGAGTCAAATCGCGAGCAACTACCGAATTTCGTTGCTGCACTCAAGCGCCCTGACTGGATGCGATTGCAGCCATTCTACCAGCGCCGCAAGCGGTGGGATGTCAAGCGAAAGTCTAAGTTGATTGAGTCTTTCATCATGAACGTTCCTGTTCCTCCATGTTTCTTGTTCGAGTCAGATTTCGCGCGATATGAAGTAATGGATGGGCAACAACGCATTTCTACAATACGCGAGTTCTACGAGAACAATTTCAAGCTCCGCGGCTTGGAGCAGTGGCCCGAGCTTAACGGTAGGCAGTACAACACACTGCCGAGCGAGATCCGCAAGGGATTGGACCGCCGATCAATTTCCTACATCGTTTTGCTTAAGGAATCTGCCACCACCGGAGAGCATGAGATGCTTCTGCGGCAGCAGGTTTTTGAGCGACTCAATACTGGCGGCGTGCATCTCGAGAACCAAGAGATTCGCCACTGTATTTATCATAATGAGTTCGAGGAGCTCCTTCTGGAGTTGTCGCGCCATCCCAGCATGAGAGCCGCATGGGGCCTTCCGAATTTCAGTCAAGAAGAGGAAGATAATCCACCAGATTCTTTGCTCAACAATCCTCATTTCAGCAAGATGAGAGACGTTGAATTCGTGCTTCGATTCTTCTCTCTCCGTCACCGCACTCAGTATCGTGGCGGGCTTCAGCAGTTCCTTGATAGGTACATGGTTAGAAGCCGGAAATTCAGTTCGGCTGACATAGATGAGCTGCGTGCGATCTTTAGTCAAACCATTGAGCTCGCGACTGAAGTTTACGGCGCAGAGTTGTTCAAACCGTGGGTCCAGAAGCAAGGCCGAATTGCCCGACAACCCCAGGTCGCCTTCGCCGACGCTGTAATGGTCGGACTGAGCGAGAATCTCGACAACCGGGAGAAGTTGCTGCATCGATCAAAGCAGGTCGTTGAAGCGACACACCAATTGGTTGCCACTGCCCGTCCCGGCACCTTCACTGGTCAAGGAAACACCGCGAAGGCAATCCAGGAGAGGATGGGCGCTTTCAAGGATATGTTAACCGCGGTTTTGGCTTAAGCGACGGTTGATCTCATGTTCACCACGCAACCAGCAGTGCTGTCTCGGCAACTGGCTGACTTAAAGGCAGCCGTCGTATGGCAAGAGAGCCTTAGGCAGACCTTGAATGCCGCAACGCCGAGTATTGCCACGCTTGAGCTAGATCCGACGGCGATCGATATTCTTAGGAATGGGGCACCGGACAAACTGGCTTGGCAGATCCTTGACTCCTCAGCAGCAGTGACCCGCACTTATGCCCTATGGGAACAGGCAATCTGCGATCTTGTCGAAGAGTACGTGGGTGAGATATCCAGACTCCACCCCACCTATGCTGGGTTGGCTGAGGCCGTTCGCATCAACCATCGGGTCGGCGTCGGATACATCCTCTCGAAGTGGTCACCCGTGAACACTCTTTTCTCCGCGTTGCCTGAGGAGGCAATTGCGGATGGATTGGTTGATGGTCTCCGCGGGAACACTTATAAGCTCCTAACAGACGCGTTTCTGACCGACTCCGACAACTATCGCGCGGATGTCGTGAACAGGATATTTTCCAAATTGGGCATCGAAAACGCTTTTACCCGAGCATGTGCCGTGCCGGATGCTAGGTCATTGTTTGACCGCATCTCGGGAGGTGGAGATACCCCTGCGAGCTACCTGAACAAGATTGTCAGAGAGCGTAATGAAGCCTCGCATGGAGGGGCATCGAACATCAGTGGATCGAATCAACTCGTTGCTTACGCGGACTTTGTCGAGACACTTTGCACATGCCTAGCCACATTGCTCCGTACTCAAATAATCGATGCGGGGCGGTCAACCGGGGCGACCAGAGAGGTGGCCGTAGCAGTGAAGAAGTACAAAGGCAGAATTTTTGGTTCGCGTGCTTCTGGAAGAATTAGGTTGGAACCCGGCCTTTCATTCTTCGCGGGCAAGGGGCTGATTTACGAGGTCACGATCGAGGAACTCAGAATTGGAAAAGACGTCGTAGCCGAAATCGAGGCTGAAGCGGGGACTGAGTTCGGCATGAGACTAAGCAGGGAGTTGCCGGAGGGTGCTTCGCTGTTAATTCACTCATAGGTGCTTTCAGGCGCTGCCCCAAACTTAGGTAGGCACCTCATAGGACCGCCGAGTGGACTTCTCTCAAGGGTTATGCCGTTAAAGGTGCGAGCCACTCTCCTCTTCCGCCATCTTTGCCGGGCCGCCATTCCGCAAGCCGATGACCTTCCTTGCCCGATAGGCACTGAACGTCCGCTTCCGGCCAGAAGCAGACATATGCCGCAGCGCAGACCTCGCCGTACATCGCTACCTTGACCTCCTTTCAAGACCCCTGCGATTCTAAGGCAGGCAAGCGACCTCCCACTTTCCGTACGGCGCCAACTCGAGAGATTCTGCAAGCCCATTCGACGCCACATTGTCTAACTGACAGCGATACTGAGCTTCATACCCGTGCTTGCCGGCGTATTCAATCATCGCGAGTATCAAAGACCTGGCGATGCCCTTAACGCGCGCTCGTGGCATGGTCAGCACTCCCATATCGGCAATGGCCGCGCCACCCCATGGGTAGAGACTGGAGACAGCCAACAGCTCCGACTCCACGAACGCGCCAAAGGCCGCCCAGTGCCCCAGCTCCACGGACGCATCGTCCTGGTCGGCTGGTGATATCTGTGCCATGAATCCATCGAACAGTGCTGCATCGTCAGGCGCCAACGGGCGTACCTCTACCAAGGTGGTGCTCCGCGTTGCGGAGACTCCGTCGGCTGCCACGTAATAGATGACATCGGGCGCATGCATCTCAACGCCTGCGGCGTGAAGTGCCTGGCGCAGCCATGATACTGAGACCGGAATACCGTCCGACGCGATTCCCAGCGCAGAGGCCACGCATGGAGACACTGCGGAACGCGTGCACCCATTGTTAGCCACCATGACCATTGCTCGCCGCGCAGTGCCAAGGTGCGGGTTGATCACCAGGCTGAACTCATCTGCAGTCGGCACACAGATACCGGAGTCGAAGAGTCCATCCCAGTAGGAGTCGACTGCGGAATTCCACTGCTGCATTGTTACCCCCAAACCTAGCCTGGCAACGCCGATTCTAGAGGCGGGGCTCTCAGCTATCTGCTTCCGGCCATAAGCAGACATCCACCCCATCACTGATAAACATCCCTAGGCCGCAGCAGACCTCGAGCCTGCTGCGGTCAATTGGTTTTGGGGCAGACTAAGCCAATGGCCTAAATTCCCCTAGGTCAGTGAGTCTAGCTCGTCCCTTCTAGGACGCCTAAGGCCACTTCAAGTTGATGCGTCGTCCGCACAGAAAATCCCATGCATCGCGCCCAGCAGTGCTGCAACGCGCGGGTCTGCCATGCGGTAGATGATCGACCGCGATTCCCGCCGGGTCGCTACAAGCTTTCGTTGGCGGAGTTCGGCCAGTTGCTGGGAGAGCGCCGGCTGTCGAATGCCAGTTGCGTCCTCAAGTCCGCCCACCGTCATTTCACCTTGCGCGAGCTGGCATAGCAGCAACAGGCGCGAGGGGGTGGCCATGAAGCGCAGCAACTCGGCCACTTCGGGCACGCGCTCCTTCATCGTGGCTAGGTCAGACGGGCTGAATGGGGGGCTGGTCACAGGCAATGGCAACTTGGGCGGCTGAGGTGATGCGAACACCATGGGTAACCCGTTCAATCTAGCATGTTTCAATAGTTGCACACATTACGTAACTATGTAATTCTTAGGCCACGAAGCCTCCTGGAGCCAGTCATGATCCCATCCGTAGAGATAGACGCCCCCCTGGAGCAGGCTGTGCGCCTAGTCAGCGATGCGCGTGCCGGCCTGCTTCCCTCGCCTTCCGTGAAGACGTTCTTTGATCCTGCTACGTTCACTGCCAGCCACGTCGTACGCGATCCAACTTCTTCAGCGTGCGCCGTCATCGACAGCGTCCTGGACTTCGACATGGCCTCAGGCCGCACGTCCACTTCCTCCGCATCGGCGTTGGTGGACTACGTGCGTGCCGAGCGCCTGCAGGTGCAATGGTTGCTGGAAACCCACGCGCATGCCGACCACCTGTCCGCGGCTCCATGGCTGCAGGAGCAGGTGGGAGGCGCGCTGGCTATTGGCGAACACATCACCGCAGTCCAAGAAACCTTCGGCAAGGTCTTCAATGCCGGTACTGCATTCAAGCGGGATGGCAGCCAGTACGATCGCCTGTTCGCCGACGGTGCCTCCTTCCGAATCGGTAATCTGCAGGCTATGTCGCTGCACGTGCCAGGCCACACTCCCGCTTGTCTGGCGTACGTGATCGGCGACGCCGTGTTTCCTGGAGATACGCTGTTCATGCCGGACTACGGCACCGCCCGATGCGACTTTCCAGGTGGTTCGGCTCGCCAGTTGTATCGCTCGATCCAGCGCCTGCTGTCCCTACCCGACGCCACCCGCGTATTCCTGTGCCATGACTACAAAGCCACCGGCCGGGACCATTTCGCATGGGAAACAACCATCGGTGCCGAAAGGACAACAAACATGCATGTGCACGAGGGCGTGAGCGAAGCCATGTTTGTGGAACTGCGGGAGGCTCGTGATGCCACGCTTCCGATGCCACGGCTGATCCTGCCGTCAGTGCAGGTCAACATGTGCGCCGGCCATCTGCCCGAACCCGAGGACAACGGCGTGCACTACCTCAAGCTGCCGGTGGACCTGCTATGACGCTCTCTC
This sequence comes from Stenotrophomonas maltophilia group sp. msm1, assembly GCF_032025805.1. Taxonomy (NCBI): domain Bacteria; kingdom Pseudomonadati; phylum Pseudomonadota; class Gammaproteobacteria; order Lysobacterales; family Lysobacteraceae; genus Stenotrophomonas; species Stenotrophomonas maltophilia group sp. msm1. The sequence goes on along the minus strand of NZ_JAVSKH010000001.1, from coordinate 852,257 downwards.
ATTTGGCCTGGTATTGGCCGCTCGCTGGCGGTGCCATGATCGGAACAGCGGCCGGTGCCTATCTGGTCCTTCTCGGCCGCGTTGCCGGCATCTCGGGTCTGCTTGCCAAGACACTGGGCATGCCGGGTGACGGCGGACGCGGGAGTGCAGCCCTGTTCATGGCAGGACTTGCCCTGGCGTCAGGCTTGGCATTGGCGGCCAGGCCCATACTATTGCCGGCGCTCTCCGCAAACGGAGCAGTGGTATTGGTGATTGCCGGACTGCTGGTGGGTTACGGAACTCGCCTTGGCGCTGGCTGTACCAGTGGGCACGGTGTCTGCGGCCTGGGCCGGGCATCGCCGCGTTCGGTGGTGGCGACCTGCGTGTTCATGCTCGTGGGCATGGCCACGGCAACCCTGGTACAGATTGCGACCGGAGGCCCGGCATGATCCGTCTTGCCGCGTTCCTGTGCGGCGCACTCTTCGGATTGGGCCTGGTCGTATCCGATATGGCCAACCCAGCCCGCGTGCTTGCTTTCCTGGATGTGAGCGACGCCTGGGACCCCTCCCTGGCGCTGGTCATGCTGGGCGCACTGATTCCTTCCGGCGCAGCCTACCTGTGGATACGCGCCCGAGGAACACCACTGCTTGCCGCATCGCTGCACATTCCCACCCTTCGCATCATCGATCGGCGCCTGGTCATCGGTGCGGCGATATTCGGCCTGGGTTGGGGACTGGCCGGAGTGTGTCCCGGCCCGGCCATCGCGTTGCTGGGAACCGGCCAGCCCTTCGCGATCATCTTTGCCACGGCAATGATCGCTGGCGTGCTCCTGCATGGCCTCATTCATCGCCCCACCGCAACTACGGGACAACCATGAACCTCAAGCCACTCTCTGCCAGCCTCAAGGTGTCCGGTCAGCTCCTGCCAAAGGACATTGAAGCCCTGAAGGAGCAGGCCTTTGCGAGCGTGATCTGCAACCGGCCCGACGACGAACAGCCGGAGCAGCCCAGTCACCATGCGCTGCAGGCTGCCTGCGACCAGGCGGGCATGCAGTTTGCCTATCTTCCGGTAGTGCCTGGTGTGATTACCGATGATCAGGTGCATACCTTTGCCAAGTTGATCGACGCGCTGCCACGCCCTGTTGTCGCGTACTGCAGAACCGGCACCCGTGCTGCGATGCTGTGGGCGCTGTCGGAAGTCGTTCACAATGGAGCGGCATTTGCTGACGTCCTGTCTGTTGCTTCGGACGCAGGCTACGACCTTTCCTCCATCGCAACACGGCTGCAGCAAGGTCCGGCGTCCGCCGACTGACATATGGAAACGCTATCTATGCTGCAGTGGGTGCTGGGCGGCCTGTCTGGCGTCCTGGTCGGCTTCGTCCTTGGCGTGGTTGGTGGGGGCGGATCCATCCTTGCGGTACCACTGATGCTCTACGTGGTCGGGGTGGAAGATCCGCATGTGGCTATCGGCACCAGCGCCCTGGCAGTGGCGGTCAATGCGGTGTCGAATCTGGTGATGCATGCCCGTAAAGGGAATGTTCGCTGGCCCTGTGCCTCGGTCTTCGCCTTGGCGGGGATCGCGGGCGCCTACCTGGGTTCCAGCTTGGGCAAGGCGTTCGACGGCAAGAGACTGCTGGCTCTGTTTGCTGTGGTCATGGTCATTGTCGGCATCGCCATGCTTCGCAGGCGCAACACGCTTGGATTCGCGGACGCTCGGCTCGGCAGACGCAACGCGCCCGCACTGATTGGGCTGGGCGCCACCGCCGGCGGGCTTTCCGGCTTCTTTGGCATTGGCGGAGGTTTCCTGATCGTGCCCGCACTGGTGGCTGCGACGGGCATGCCGATGATCGCCGCAGTCGGAAGCTCGCTCGTCGCCGTCGCCGCATTTGGCATGACCACCGCACTGAACTACGCACATGCGGGTCTGATCAACTGGAAGCTCGCGGCCGTGTTCGTCGTCGCCGGAATGGCTGGCGGTACTGCAGGAGCAGCAACTTCGACCAAGCTTGCCAGCTATCGTGGAGCTCTGAACACGGTATTTGCAGTACTGATCTTCATTACTGCCGCATACATGCTGTGGAAGGTGAGCTGACCGTATGTGTTCCAGACCACAGCCGAGCACTGATAGCCAGCGCAGCGCTTCAAAGGCATTGATAGGAAGATACTACGAACGTTGGTCCACATCTTCCAGAGTCAAATAAGATACGACGGCTCGAAGCGCCGTGCGATCAGCTTCGAAATCCATGGCCAATAGGCCGCGCTCCAACGCAATGCGGGCATGCGCCTGTGATGCGACTCTTGTCGCTTCATTCGAGGACCCTGCCAACGCTACGAAGGCCTTCTGCAGCCGGATGTTGACCTCCAGCGAGCCGGCGGCATCCCTGGAGATTGGTGTGAATGCATCCTCGAACATGTCGCGGACATCGAGGCACTGCACGTGCACACGCGGATAGAGCACTTCACACGTCGCAGCGTCCCCGGTGTGGCTGGCCCATGCACAGAGCAGCCTGACACAGGTCCCGATGACGTCGATGCAGGTGCCAGGGTCGTTCACCGCAGGTGACATGGCTCGCTGGGCAATTTCCGCAAGCACGACCAGCCCGAACCGTGGGTCATTCTCGATGGAGCGCGCGTCACTGAAGGAGATGGCTGAGATCACTTCACTCTGCACTTCCGGAAGTGGATTCCCTTCGATGGCTATCAAGGGACGGGCTGGGGTCGCGAACGTACCCGGCTGGCAGAGCAGATGAACTCGCAGATCATGTTCTTGTGCAATGCCGTCAATCCGGGCGACGTCCACATGTTCAACATAGGCAACCTGATCGCCAACCAGCAGTACCGCCCCCTCCCCTACCGGAACCGCACTGGCTCCGCCGAGCCGAGGCTCCTCGGCGCGGCGCTTCATTGCTGCTTTGGTCGCCCGCTCCACCAGATCGATGGTTTCGCCAACGCGGCCAAAGCGTGAGAACTGCTCGATAGCCCGGAGCAACGTCACTGTGATGACGATGATGACCGCGATGGTTGCCCCGAACAGCACAAGCCGGCCGCTGTCTCCGTAGATGCCGGTGCTGAGCGCGATGAGGCCGACGATCGAGAACAGGAAGGCACCAATGAAGGTGGCCAGCGCACCTTGGGCCCGGGCGTCTTCGATCAGCAGGCGGGCCGCGCGCGGGGTGGCGCTGCTGGATGCGGAGCCGTATGCCGAGACCATGGTGGACAGCGAGAAGGTGGTGACCGTCAGCATTGACGCGGCAAGTATGCCAAGGATGTTGCCGACGGAATCTGCGCCGATCCGTGCGGCAAGGCCAACGGGAATGAGGAACTTCAGGAACGCGCCGGCCAACGCCGTGATGATGCCCAGGGCGCCATACAGGGTCGAACGGAACCACATCCGCTTGGTAACTTTGCTGGCTGCGAGCCTCAGTCGGGTGAGCATGGGCTACTTCCTGGGCAGTTCGACCATCAATAGCACGGTCGGGTGCCGAGGCCACGTCAAAGGCAGGGTCATGCCCGGCCCAAGGCAGATGCCGCCCCTCCGGGCGGCATCTGTGTACGGATTCTACGAGCGCACCTTGTCCAGGAACTGACGGTGGCGTTCGTATTGATCGAGCACATCGTGGATGAGCTGAACCTTGGTCCACCCCATGACGTCGTAGTCCTGCCCGCCCTCCCGCAGATAGACCTCCGCACGGTAATGACGGGTGCCCTCGCTGACCGGCCGACGGGGATCCTGCAGGGCGAACGTCGGCGCCTCATAGGGCTGGGGCCGTACCGAGTAGAAGAAGTCCATCTCCTCGCCATGGCCAACCTGCAGCCACGCACGACCGTCCTCCCCTTTGGAGACCTGCACCGGCAGATCCTGCTTGCGCAGCTCCGCCGCAACCTCTTCCAATGCAGGAATGACGCGCTGCTCGATGAAGCCTGTCACCTCGATCTTCAACGGGTTGTGCGCCAGCAGGCGCAAGCGCGCCCGCCAATCCTCGCTGGTGCCTGGCAGGATACGTGCCTCGCGCAGGATTGAGCGCTTGGTGGCATCCAGATGCATGGCCTTCAGCAGTCCCCAGCACATCAGGATCATGACGATCGTAAATGGCAACGCGCTGGCAATGGTGGCCGCCTGCAACGATTCCAGCCCGCCAGCCACCAGCAATGCAATCGCCAGGCCGCCGACCAGCAGCGCCCAGAAGATCCGCTGCCAGACCGGCGATTCCTCCTCACCCTTCGAGGTGAGCATGTCGATTACCAGGGCACCGGAGTCCGCTGAGGTTACGAAGAACAGCGCAACCAGGATGACCGCCAGCGAAGAGGTCAGCATGGTCAGCGGCAGGTGCTCCAGGAACTCGAAGAGCGCCATAGAACTGTCGGTTGAGACCGCCTGCACCAACTGCTGGATGCCCTCCGCCCGCACCATGTGCAACGCGGTGTTACCGTAGATGGTCATCCACAGGAATGTGAAGCCAAGCGGCACAAGCAACACCCCCACCACGAACTCACGGACGGTGCGTCCACGTGAGATGCGCGCGATGAACATGCCAACGAAGGGCGACCAGGCAATCCACCAGCCCCAGTAGAACAGCGTCCAGCCACCCAGCCAACCAGTGGGTTCGTAGGCATAAAGGTTGAAGGTCATCGAGAACAACTGGGAAACGTACATGCCGGTGTTCTGCACCAGTGCCTGCATCAGGTGCACGGTGGGTCCACAGACCAGCACGAAGGCCAGCAGAGCCGCCGCCAGGATCATGTTGAGCTCGGACAGCCTGCGTACGCCGCTGTCCAGGCCAGCCACGACGGAGCCGGTGGCCACCAGTGTGATGACGGTGATCAAGCCAACTTGGGCGAGCGTACTGACCTCCAGGCCGAACAGGTAGTTCAGACCGGCGTTGATCTGCATGACGCCCAGTCCCAGCGAGGTGGCCAGGCCGAAGATGGTACCCAGCGCGGCAAACGTGTCTACGGCATGTCCCAACGGGCCGTGAATACGGTCGCCGATGAGCGGATACAGCGCGGAACGGACACGCAGCGGGAGATTGTGCCGGTAGGCAAAGTACGCCAGCGACAGCGCCACCACCGCGTAGATCGCCCATGCGTGGATGCCCCAGTGGAAGAAGGTGATGCGCATGGCTTGGCGGGCAGCGGCGGCTGACTCGGGTGAACCGACCGGCGGGGTGGCGTAGTGCATGATGGGCTCGGCAACGCCGAAGAACATCAGACCGATGCCCATGCCGGCAGCGAACAACATGGCGAACCAGGAGCCGTAGCTGTAGTCCGGCGTACTGTGGTCAGGGCCGAGCTTGATGCGGCCGTAACTGCTGATGGCGACGCCGACGACGAAGACCAGGAAGCCGGCCACTGCAAGGATGGTGAACCAGCCTGCATCATTGGCAGCCCATGACTTGGCCGCGGTGAACCACCGCGTGGCCATTTCGGGCGCGAAGGCGGCAAGCGCGAGCAGCGCGATGACGATGGCTGCCGTGGGAATGAACACCTGCGGAAGGATCCGCTGGCGAACGGGGGGATGTTGCGGAGCCGTGCTCTGCATGGATACCTCCGTGTTATTGGGTGGAAGAACCTGCGGCTTGCGCGAGGCCGATCAGAAGTAGAAGCCGATATTGAGGTTCAGCCGCGAATGCCAGCTGGAAGGGCCTCCTTCGTCGATGCCGATACCATCACCACCAGCAAACCACATGTTGCGGCCAGCGATCCAGTCGACATAGGTGAGCATGATGCCTTTCTGCAGGCTGCAACCGGTCACGTTCTGCCACGAATCACGAAGGCCCGCGCGGTGCCCGACCGGGCGGGTCATGCTGAGGTTGTTATAGCAGGTGATGTCATCCAGCCAGCCCTTCTGGCCGAACGAATAGGCGATGTTGGCGCTTGGCACATCCGCCTGCGCTGCAACCTGGAAGGGGGATTGGAACGCCGACATTGCGATGCGATCTCCGGGCACGTCATACCGGTACCGCGCCCACTGCAACTGCGCGGTCCAACCATCGCGCTGCCACTGTGCATGGAGGGCAGCGCCCTGATGACCGTAGTGACGCCGTGTCTGAGTGTTCTGCACCTTGCCAGCAAACGCTGATGCGCCCAGCAACAGTTCGCCGCCGCCCCAGTCGCGCGCGCTCTCCACGCGTGCATGCAGTCGTTGCCGCTCGCGATACGGCAACGCCTCGGTCTGCGCGACATCAAAGGAGTAGCGATCGTAGCGAGCCCCGGACCCGTATTCGTCTCCGGAGAACCAGCCAAGATGCCAGGTTGTGCTGCCGCTGCGGTGAATCACTACAAGGCCCGGATCGTAATCATCCTCGACGCCCAGGTAGTAGCCGGAGCCGAACCAGAAACTCTGCGAAACGGTAGGGAGCAGCCCGAACGGGACTTGCTGGATACCTGCCTTCAGCTGGGTAACATCGGAGAACTGCCAGCCCGCGTACGCGTGATGCACGGCGTCGAAACCATCGTACCAGCGGTACTGGGCAGAGAAGGAAAACGGTCCGGATCCAGCGTCAAGGTCTGCGCGCAGCAGTTCAAGCTGCAGGCGGCTGGTCGGCCCGTAGTCGAGCCAGCCATAGTTGAACCTGACGGCGCCTCCTGGATCAAAGTAAGGATCTCTATGGAGGTTATCCTCAGAAGCATCTGCAGCCAGCGAAGTTCCCGCCAACGCGGCAGCGACAATGAAGGGAATTGATCTCACGGTTATGCGCCTTGCCTCCCTGATCTGCTACGGAAAGCACTTGAGTCTAACGTCGATTCATCCAATGCCTCAAACTGGCGATCTCAAAGAACTCTTGGCGACGCCACAGCAATCACTCACGGCGCGTCTTTAGTCCTCAGTTCCATATGCCACGTGAAAATCATGTGCAGTGAGAGAGTAGCTAACACGATCCACTTTTTAGTAGTCGATCCTGTGATTGAGCGACTCATAGTGGATGTGGAGTGACACGCAATGTCATTTGAGAATAGGCTAGGGCCTCGACACCGGGGAAGAATTCATGACTATTGATATCAGCGGCCTTTCTGCCAAGGAACTTCGCTCACTGATTGCTCAGGCGGAGAAGCAGCAGTCCAAAGTGCTGTCACGCCCTAAGGCCACAGCGATGCGCGCCAAGATCAACAAGTACGTCAAGGATCATGGATACACGATAGAGGAACTCTACGGCGCTTCAGTGATCGTGCCCTCCGAAACCGCCAAGAAGCGAGGTGATCGGAGGTCTGCCAAATCGAAAGTGCCCAACACCGCCCCCAAGTACCGCAATCCTGCAGTGCGCGGCCAGACGTGGTCCGGTCGAGGGCGGCAACCGCGATGGATAGCCGAGCTGGTAGCAAGCGGAAAATCACTGAATGACTTCCTGATCAAGTAGTGATAGCGAGGCAGCCGTACACCGGTACCGCAGCAAGTCCTGAGAATCATTAGTCATCAGATCGAACAGGATGCTGGTGCGCGGAATGCCCTGCCAGGTAGGCGATCAAAGATTTCAGCTAGTCGCAGTTGATGTGACAGCGGGCGAACAGCAGGCGCTCCCCTTGCCTTTGGAGAGTGCGCTCAGGCAGCAATGATTGCAGTATCCGCTTCTGGCCAGAAGCGGACCTGGACCAGGGCCAATGCGGCCGGGATAGCTTCGGGCCGCTGCGATCCTAGGCAACTCGGTCACTTCACCAGGTTCCAAGAGACGCCGGTGTCGAGCGGTACAGCCTACTAGCGTCACCGAAAGCAACTGCGTTAGGTCAAAGTTGCGTCGGATCCGAAGGATTAGAGCCCTCATGGCAAACCCTCGTCATGTGAACTCTCGCTAGAATCAGCTAAACCTCCGGGGCGGCAATGGCCAGTAGAAGTCAGCTTCGCCAAGCAATCATTGAAGCTCCGGCTTCGCTACGCTTGGAGGGCCTGCCCATCGGAGATCGAGATGATGACATCTATGCCGCAGCCATTGATGGTTCGCTCCGTAGACCGTTGCGCGATCTGGTCTTGAAGCGTATTCGCGCCGAGTTGGGACTGGCTCACGAGACGAATGAAAATTGACAGAGGCCGCGAGGGCTAGGCGACGCTATGTGGTCGCCGGCGACCAGACGGCTGTTTTCGTAAGCGGTTTTCACTTAGCGCCTTCAGCACGTTTCGTGCTCCGAGCATCACCGAGAATCCCACATCCAGCGACACATTGCATCGCTGGCCGATTTGCTTGGCTGCCTGCTGAAGTTTGCGGTGGGATCCCGCTTGGTCTGCATCTCCTTCAACCATCTGTAGCGCAAGATCCATTGCCCTGTTCAAGTGAACTCTTTGACTGTACGGACCTTGCTCTTCGTATCTCAATTTGTACTCCTCGTAGACGTCAAGGTGCATCTCTCTTAGCAACTGCCTATTGAGCCTGAAGCGTCTAAGTACAACTTTCATCTGCGGCACATAGTGGTCTTTCTCGGACGCTTTCAGAACATCTGAAAAGCATTTGGCACATCGCTCGAGCCGCTCCGCATGCCTCCCAACAGGTAGCTTTAACGTTGCATAGCTAAACCAAAGATCCAACAGCGGCTCGGAAGCCGCCGCATCCGGGCTTAGCAAGATGTCGCGTGCTGAGATGGACTGGAGAGCGCAGAGATTGACAATGGCACGAATGGTCGTCCGACCCCTGGTCAAGTTCTTGGTAGCGCGGTAGAATTCCGCCTTGAGAGCGTTAGGATATGCCCGCCTCATCGGATGGCCGTCAACGAGCAGTTTCACGAATCGAACATAGTTTTCGAAGGGAATCTGGGGTTGTGAGGGCGTCGCGCAAAGTTCGATTATGGATGCAAGCTGCTGCTGACCCCATGCCTCGTCGCCAGTAATCGCTGCGGCGGCGCCATCACCGGAAAGCGATTGCTTGCATTTGTGGCATCTTCTGCGCCGCTGGTAGTCTGTTGAGCTCGGCTGGTCCGCGCCACACCTTGAACAGGTGGTTTCGAGCTTGCATTTATGCAGGTCACACTCAGCTTGAATGTCGACGATCCACGATAGCGGCTCATATGAGAGATCATCGTCCCAATCGCGGTAGCACACTGGGCACCAGCGGCGGCGCGTTGTGTCTCGGCCTCCTCCGTAGGTTGCCAGTACGTCCTCCAAAACCCAGAATGTGCCGCACTGCAGGTCGTCCTGGGCGGTCAGCATCTTGAGCGTGCTGATACGGTGACTGAAGTCACGGCTGGGACCGCAATACTTGCCCGAGCCCATGACTTGTCCTCTACGCCCACCAGCAATAGCTGGACCGACTATCGACATCATATTGGCCATGGTCACGCCGACTGTCCACGCTTGCCGTAGAACGTAGTGCTCCAAGGATTCAACTCGCGACGTTCCCACACCCTTCAATTGAAGTGGAGGCAAGGACGACCAGGTAAATCGGTGAATGCTAGACTTCACGGCACACCTCCCCATAAGAGGAGGCCCAACTAGACTTGAGCTGTTTCGCTCTGGCTGTGACGCTTCCAGCCTCCATTGCATCCTCGAATTCCTCGATATCTCGCCAAAGATTGGCAAGATCGTTGTCTGAATAGTAGGAGGCCTCTATGTGACGTTTAAGGATCCGCTCGCTTCCTTCCTGCTTGGCCGCATCCGCAGCTCGCGACAGAAGTTGAGCCACCTCTCCATAGACACCTCCCGTCGCGACCAGTAGATCCGCCGCCATTCGAATCAATAGGTCCTGTTTAGAGAAATTGTGCCTTTCGCTTAGCGACATAAGGAGGCGCAAGAATGGAGCCCGGTCCTCCTTTCTTCTAACGCTATATGGCGGAACCCATATAGACGTCACACTTCGGCGAAGCTCGGATCCGATCGACCAGAGTTGAACTGCCCTGTGGATTCCGCTCATTATCAGCATCGACCCGGCGGACTCTGCTAACGTCATCAAGTGCAATGCATGGTCTGCAGGTGACTTGTCTTTGTGATTCACCAGAAGCGCTGATATTTGATCGATAGCGACATACTTGCAGTCACGCGCAATCATGGACCGCCTTACAGACGACCAACACTCCGCTTCGGTGAGCCTGAGTTGATACCGTCCAAGCTGAAGGTCTCTGTCGCGCACTTCGGCTTGAATGTCCGAAGGGGGAATTGACCGAGGTGATCTGCCCTCCAGCGCCCAAGTCAGAGTCGGCGCGTTAAGCTCTTGCAACAACTCGCGGGCGAGATATCGCGAACTGAAGTATGCTCCAACTGGCAAGCACGCAAACGTCTCGATGGCAGGAACTTTTCCCTTTTCCCACAGGTTTGGATTCCCAAACATCTCACGCATAACGCTCCGACGCATCGTGGTCTTCCCTACACCGGACGGACCGATGACGTAGACCATATGCCCCGGTCTGTGATTGTCTAGGGCTGCCCTCAGTCGATCTCGCGGCCCTCTGTATGCTGAGTGCTGGAGAAGTTCCATCAGAAATCCTCCGCTTTGTCGAGCGCTTCTACACCTTCCTGCGAAGGGCCTATATCTTGGCCCTCGTGACTGGTGGATTCCGCCAGCTCTGCCAGGTGGGAGAGGAGTGCAATCGCAATGATTAATGCAGCCGCGAACCGCCTCCTGGCGTGCAGTTTTCGCGCGAGATCGTCGCGCCGCCGCCTTGCATCGGCGCCCCACCGGAACTGATTTGAGTCGGTAGTCACCATTTCCTTCCCTTAGGTTGGAGATCCCCAGCGCGCCTTCACATGTTCTGATCGCTCAGTGACACTGCCGGCAACCATGCTCATCTCAAAGGCGTCGATGTCCCGCCATAGATTCCTAAGATCCTCACTTCCGTAGTAGGAGATCTCGATGTGTCGCTTGAGAATTCTGCTGCATCCCTCCTGCTTCGCAGCAATATCTGCCCGCCCCAGTAGTTCGACCACCTCAGCGAATACGCCGCCGGTAGCAGCAAGGATATCGTTGGCCATCCGGATTAGCAGATCATCCTGTGATAGCCCGTAGCGAGTGGCCAATGACTTGAGCAAACGAAGGAACGGCAGTTTGTCATCCCGACGCTTATCGCTATATGGAGGCACCCAAACAGTTGTGACTCGGCGTCGCAACTCGGAGTTGACCGACCACAACTGCGTGGCTTTGTGCACCCCAGTCATAACGAACATCACGCCTGTGGCTTCAGCTATCGCCATCAGATGGAGGGTGTGGTCAGCGGGGGACTTGTCTCTGTGGTTGACTAGTAGCGCTGTGACCTGATCGATTGATACGTACTTGCAACTACGCGCTCTCAGGCTTCGCTGCACCATCCCCCAGTACTCGCCTTCTGTCTGTCTTGTTCGCGCTAAGGACGCCCACTCCGATGTTGCTGCGGCGAGCTCGCGTCGTATTCGCAGTTTTGCATCCTCCCCGAGATAGCTTCCGTCCAGTAGCCACGCCAACGTGGGCGCGTGCAACTCTTGGAGAATAGAGACAGCGAGCTGACGCGAACTGAAGTACGCGCCGTGAGGAAGTGTGGCGAATGTCTCGACCAGGGGTATCCGCCCACAATCCCAGCATGCTGGATTGCCAAACATCTCCTGCATTACCGAGCGCCTCATCGTGGTCTTGCCCACGCCCGATGGCCCAATAATGAACACCATATGTCCTGGCCTATGACGGTCGAGCGCCATTCGCAATCGCTTGCGTGGGCCCTCGTAGGCTGGGTGCTGAACCATCTTCATCAGTAGTCCTCCCGTTCATCGAACGGAACGATGTCCTGTGCGATCGCAGGTGGCACTGGTTCGATATCTAGCCTCTCATCGCTGCCGGTCATTGGAACCGGGGCAAGGTGCTCTGTTGCGGGCCTTGCCGCTTGGGCTTGCACTCGGCGCGAATGACGCGCACGGGCAACTTCCTCTTTTCTTTTTGCCGATTGTGAGCGCAACGAGGGTGCCCACAGCAGATGAAACAATCGCTCCTGATCCGACAAAAGCGCATCGCTTTGCACTTTGTTGTGGAAGGCCTTGAACCAATTTCCGTGAACCTTCACGTAGATCACATTTGGGTCACAGCAGTCGCTACGAACTTCACTGGCATCCTCAGTTCGCAGCTCTTGTAAGAGCTCGTCGCTGGTGAACCAGCCATCGATGGTACGTACACCACGCTGCCGATCGATTCGCTTCTTGATCTCCACCTTGATCGAAGTTCTGATCAGGAATCCGTCATTCCATTCGCACGGTGTGCCTAGAGCGCCATAGGCTGCAAGCGCGTCAGCCCTTCTCTCGATCGGCGTTGTATCATCGGGGCCCGGCGTCATCGGAAGGTCGTGATAGACGAAGTTCAGGAATTCTTCGTGTACGCGGACAAAGTCCGTTCTGGCATTGTTTCGGCTCTTGAACTTGCCGTCGACCTTACGTCCCATCTGGTCGGGCCGCGTGCTTCCTTGGAATCGCTGTGCTACTTGTTCGTTGACCTGCTTGATGGCGTTCTCGGCAATGCCATTCCAGGCACTACCAGCCGTTGGTGAGAACCTTAGACTGATCTCGCCATGGCAGAAGTCCTGTAGCCAGCGGGAGGTGTTCTCCGGCCCTCTATCCAGATGGATCAACTTGGGTAGGAAGCCCTGTCTTTTGACGTACTCACGCATGAGCAATGCCAAGGCGTCGGTTCTCGCTGAGCCAAATACCAATGCATGAGCCATCGGATAGCCCGTTGCTCCATCTATGCCGATATAGAACTTTGCTTTGCTTGCTGGGAAGCAGTGAATCAGGTTCGGCGCGCAGCGAACATCTAGATCCGACGCATCCACGTGCAGTGTGTGGCCATATCCGATCGGAGGCAGCGAGCGATGGCGAGGATCGGTGCGTGTACGCGTCGCGTGGTAGGCGCGAAAGCCGCCCGTGGATAGGGCATGGCGCGTTGGGCTCTCGCTTCTTCGTCTGGCATCCAGTCGGCCCCTACCGCAAGGCTCAACTCCTAACCGAAGGCACTCCTCTTCGAACACATAGAGCAAGTCCTTCGGTCTATGTACCCTCCCGGTGTTCCAGTGCAGCGCGATGACGGTCTCTATGGCTTGCTCGTGTTCCGGAAGCAGGCGCGATGCTCGGTTTCCGCTAAAGGCATATTTGGTAAGACAAGCCGAAAGCGCGGATCTTCCTTCGGCAACAGCCTTTCGAACCTGTCGCTGTAGAGCGCCCATCCGTCGTGTTGCGGGCAGACTTCCGGCCTCAATCAGCGCAAGCCTACTGAGTCGCTGGCGTGCCCGCTGGAGGTCGGTAGCGGTTGCGAGCAGCAATGGATCGTCCACAGCTGGTTGCGACTGACCTTTGACAATGGCTCCAAACAGTAGCCCGTCCGCCTCCTTGGCCTGCTCCTTCGTGCCATACAGATGGAAGCGGTCAGTCCTAGCCACGGGAGTGCTCTGCCATGGACCGAAGGCCGCCGATCTTCCCAGCATCCAAAGCGCTAGGCGCGGTGTGAATCCGGGCACCTCGGCGAGGAGACTGTCCAGCAGTACGGGGCGCTTGGCGATTATCCGAGCTGCCTTGGATACTGCGGTAGTTTCATGTTGCTGAAGGGCATCACCGGCTACCGCGTAGCACGCTTCAAGGTTCTGGAGGTACACACCGGTTGGAGTGGGCGGTACCCAGACTCTGAACACCAGGCCATGCTGCTGTGCCCATTGGGCGTAGGGGGAATAGGTCCATACCGCGTCCTGCTTGACCCAAAGGGAGTCCGGAAGCCCCAGTTGGCTCTCCAGCCACGATAGCGGCTTGCACTCCACTAGCTCTACGTGGTCCCTGCGAAATACAAGAAAATCCACATGTGCAGTGCTGATGTGATTGCGCCCGGACGCCGTGGTGCGCTGCACGCGGCGGCATGGTACTTGTACGTAGTAGCCCAGCACCTCGGGATCAAGCTCAAGTTCATAGGCAAAGATCAACTCGCACGTGTGGCTTTCAACTGTTCGCGCACTACCGTTCCTGATTGAGTTGTGCCTAACACGAACGTTTCTTAGCGCCGCCTTGCCTACGGTCTTTGTTCCGCTGCCGGCAACCATGCTCTCGATCTGCCGGATACTGAGCTCACTTGCCTTTATGCGGGTGTAAAGCTGGTGACGGTCTTCAAACGATAGGCCATCAGATTGAGCGTCTGTGGACATGCCGATTCCTCATGCGCACCCCACGGGAGCACCGTCCAAAATGCCTGGGCGAGCCTTACCAGGCGAGTCGGACATAGGTGCCCGTGACAGGCCTGCGCAGGCTTGACAGGGGAGTCAGGGAAGGGGAAAGTATCGGCAAGACCTGAAAAGTCGCCGACCTGAAAACCCGTGAGTCCTACCTCACGGGTTTTTTCTTTCCAACTTCCGGCAAGGGAAGTTCAGATTGGACTAGGTCATGGGCTGCCTGCCTCCCTCGGAGATTGAGGTGCCTGAGATCGAAGGTATGCGCTGACATCGGCGGCGTGAGCGAACCACCCGCGACGACCTTGTGGACGAAACAGCGTCACTGGCAAACGACCTGTGGCGCTTGCCCGCCTAAGTGCCGCCGGGCTATTGAATCCGAGCAGTCGCGACAGGTCTTTGGCCGGCACCAGCCCGCCATAGGTTTGCGCCACCCAAGCCACAGACAATGCATCCGGCTCTTTACTTGGTAGGCTCACGTACGCTCCAGTGATGCTAAGTTCCAGGTAACCCTAGCGCTCTACCGTAGCCTTTTCATCCAGAGAAATTGCCCTTCCAACGTCTAGTTTTTTTGGAGGTTTCCGATGGGGGAGTTACACGAAGCTTGCCAAGCACTCCAAGCGATGCAGTGCTCCAGTTTAGGTCGCCCTGCCTCTGATGCATCGGACAGGCTGCACTCCAGGATTGTCTGGAATACATGGTCTATGGTGGAAGGCGGTGAGGAAGAGCTGAGGGCACGCTATGTTCTTCGGCGCCACAGCCTAGATGGTCCGTTAATGATGCGCAGCGATGAGTTCAGTGCATATCGGCAGGGATTGCGGTCACTATCACCCAGGCGGCGCAAACACCTTGCCCTGCAGCATCCCCAGCTTGAGGAGGTGGTTAAGTGGCCCTTTACAGCCCTCAGCCATCGAGAGTGGGATATGAGGACAGTTGTTGGCTGGAATCGCCTATTTACGTCCAGCGCCGGACTACTCGGAGACCGCTATTCATTCCCAGGCGACACGGCCAGCACTGATGAGAACCGCTTGCCGGTGATGGCATATGACCTGGATGGCCTTTATCAACGAGGTGACATCTATGGCTTTCTCATGCTCGCCTGCGCGTATCGCCTGTTCCACTTGCAGCGGTTGGCTGATCGCCAGTGGTATGCGGCAAGCCACATGATACGAGCACTATCTGGAGCCTGCAGAGATCCTAGAGTGCGCCCATACGCTCATGAGTTGATCACACAGACGAAGCAACTTCTTCGCCTGCTGCCGGACACGAGCTTTCCAATTCACGTGAATGACGACGTGATCTGGGATCAGATCCGGAACGACGTCCACGAGCCCTCCTACTTGATGAGGCGGGCTGCTGAAAGGCGTGGCGTTCACATCCCAGAGCCTGTGAGCCCAATCATCTCCTACCGATACCAAAAGTGCGCCCCTCATCAACAGCCTTTGCTGTTCGCGCGTAACGGGTAGTCTTGTGACCCGACCAGGCCAAAGATCTGCGGCCGGGGAGCGGGGCCGGGAGGTTGGCAGTATCCGCGATCGCCTTCTATTCGAAAGATACCCTCTGGCAATGGGCTATAGGCTGATCCAAATCCAGCTTTCGAAATGCGCCCATCGCTGCAGCGTTCACCACGGAGGGAGCCTTGCTCCCGCAAATCCAGCGCATCGCCTGCATCAATTGGCCGTGGCTAAACACGACCACCTGCTCATGCGCGGAATAGGATTTAAGAATGCGCAGCGCTCGCGCAGCGCGGGCAACTAGCTGGGCAAATGACTCGGCACCAGGTCCATCCACATAGTTTGGATCGCAACGGGACCAGTAGTCCTCTACCCACTGCTTGCGGTCTGCTGCCGAGGTTCCCACGCACCGCTCAGGCGACAGATAAGTGAACTCGTGGACCCCCAGGGGCGCAACGACCATCTTGAAGCGTTCGGCGAGTGGTTGTGATGTCTGCCTAGCCCGGAGGAATGGTGAGGTAAAGATGCGGTCAGGCGCAGCCGACCAGGTCATTGCCAATGCGCGAGCCTGCTCCTCCCCTGCGGCAGTAAGGGCAATGGATTCGGGATCGGCGGTTGCAAATCCCGCATTAGCCATGCTTTGCGCATGCCTAACTACCACTAGCATCTTCCCTCTCCCCTTGTTCTGTTTGTCTTCTGGGCAGGTGCCTGCCGCCCGTCTCGGATGCACCCTGACTCCGACGCATAGGCCCTCTTAAGCCAGTACCTAGTGCTGTTAGGCCGCCTCGCATTGTCGCAATGGTTCTGGACCATTGTCTGCTGCGGCGGGCTACGCTCGTTTGCCTCGCACCACACAATCTTTGCCACTCAAGGGGGGACAAAGCATGGTCCAAACCCTAACAGGCTGCACAGACTTTGGGGTTCCGGTGGGCACCTACTTTGGTGATGGGATCAAAAGGGCTCCGGCCCCTGCCGCAGGTCGAGCGAGCTCGACCACTACCAGATGCGTGGCCGGTTACAGCTTCATGTTGAGGCCGACGAACACACTGCGTCCCGGGGCCGGCGAAAACATCGGGCGGGCGCTGTCCCAGAAGAAGCTGTCGTACCAGGCGTAGGCGTACTGGCGATTGGTGGCGTTCTTCAGCTGCAGGTCCACGCTGAATCGCGGGGTGAGCTGGTAGGCAGCACTGAGGTCGAGCACGGCGAAGCCACCGAACTTGCCGGCTACGTTGCGCTCTTCCAGGTAGTAATCGCCCTGTGCACGCGCCTGCAGGCCCAGCCGCAGCGCATCACCGGCGCGGTAATCCACGCCCAGATTGCTGATGTGGCGCGGGGTGGCAGCCACTTGGCGTCCCTGCAGGGAAACGCCGGCATCGCGGTCGTCGCGGGTGATCTTCGCTTCCTGGTAGGCGTGCGACGCCCACACCGTCCAGTCGTCGCCCAGTTGCAGGCTCAACTGCGCATCCACGCCGCGCCGGCGGGTCTTGCCCAGAATGACCGTGGTTCCGGTGGCCGGCATGTTGGATACCTCGTTTTCCGCATCCTGCTGCCACGCCGCCAGACGTGCCTGGGCGCCCGCGAACGGCTGGAACTTCAGGCCCAGCTCCATGCCGGTGTTGGTGGACGGCTGCATCGGTGCCTGTCCCGGGGTGAGGTAGGCCGGTGCGGTGGACCCGGTCAGCACCTGGAAGGTGCGGCCCCAGTTCGCGTAGACGTGGGTGGTCTGGCCCAGGCTGTGGATGATGCTCAGCTTGGGCTGGCCGATGCTGCCGTAATCCTGCAGCCGAGCGGTGATGCCGTTCATCAGGTGCGTGCGGCCGCTGAAGCGGTCGACGCGATAGGCCGGCACGACCTTCCAGGCTTCGACGGGCTGGCAGACCGCCTGCACGTAGGCGCCCCAGTTGTCGAAGCTGTGGCGATCATTGTTCTGCACCCGCGCCGGTGGCTGGCTGAAGTCGGTGGGTTCGGCGTAGGCGTAGCGCTCGCGGATGTAGCCGTTGTCCTGCTGCTCGTAGTTCAGGCCACCCTCGACGGTAAGCGTGGGCCTGGCCTGCCAGGTGAGCGTGGTGAGCAGGCCATGCTGCCGCTCGTCCCACACGCGGCGCTGGCGCGGCAGGTTGCCGTTGGGCAGGTCGCTGAAGGTCACGCGGCGATCGTCTTCATAGCGGTTGTAGTACAGCCGCGTGCCGAAGGTGAGCGCGTCGGACAGTTTCATGTCCAGGTGCGCGGCGATCTGGCGCATGTCGCGTTCATCGCCATCGTTGCCGTTGCGCAGGTCGCTGCCACGGCGGTGCGTACGCAGCTCCTCGGCGGTCATGAAGCCGGGTTCGTCGGCTTCGTGGTGGTACGCGCGCGCGGTCAGGCCCAAGCGCAAGCCGTCGTCCAGCGAGCCATGGAACCACTTGCCGCCCAGCGAATACTTCTTCGAGGTGTCGTGGTCGCGGTAGCCGTCGCTGGCCTGGGTGCCGACGAAATAGTTCTGCGCGAAGCCATTGGCTTCACGGCCGACCGCCAGCTGCACATCGCGGGTGTTGTAGCTGCCGTAGGCCAGGCGCGCATCGGTGTAGCTGCCACCCTGGCGCGTACCGAAGTTCACGTTGCCGCCGATGTTGTGCAGGCCATAGCGCGGGTCGTTGGTACCGCGCACCACTTCGATGTAGCTGATGTCCAGCGGGAACAGCATGTCGATGAAGCGCTGGTTGCCGCTGTTGACGTTGCTGGGGATGCCGTCAATGAGGGTCTTGATCGCGTTGAGGTAGCCCTCGCCGTTGAAGGCGCGGAAGCTGACCTTGCCCGATTCGGCACCCTGCCGCGTTTCGGTGAGCTGGATGCCGGGCATCTGCCCCAGCAGCTCCCAGCTGTGCGAGACGTTGCGGTCTTCGATCTGGTCCGCGCCGAGCACGTCCACCGAAGTCAGTACCTGGTGCGCACTGAGCTGGCCTTCGCCGTGCTGGTGCACCTGCACCTTGCCGAGGGTGAGCGCGGCATCGGCGGACTGTGCGAAAGCTTCAGGGGCGAACGGCGCGGCCGCCAAGGCGGCCAAAAGGGTGGGAGTCATGGGAAGGGGCGGTTACGGTGAAATGTAATCATATAACATTTCACGCGCCCGCTTTTGCAGCGTCGAGCAAAGCTCGGCGCTACAAGGGCGGGAGCCGGGGGGATTACACCGGGTAGCCGGTGGCTTCCCGTGCCTTCTTCCAGGCGGCTTCGAATTCACGCGCGGAGATTTCGTCGTCCTCGTCGAAATCCAGGAACGACACCGGCTGGTCGGCCAGCAGGAAGCGGTCGTCGCTGTGGGCATGCTCGTCGGCCCAGACCATCCTGGTGCCGTAGATTTCCACCTGCCGCACGATCTTCTCGCCGCGCGCTTCCATCAGCACGTTGCCCTTGCCCAGGCCCGATTCGGCCCAGTGCTTGTAGTACTTCTTTGCGGCGGACTTCGCGCCGGGTTTTGCGTTGTGCTTTGCGTAGGTCATTGCAGGGGCCCTGGCCGCAGGCGCGGCCGGAAAGTGCGGAATGGCGCCATTATCGCCCGACCTCGCAGCGCGCAGGTGGGCGCTTCAGCGGGCCGGCGCTGGCAACGCCACGCCCTTCGGCCACAACATCCAGATGTTGCCCTTCTGCTTCATGTCGCCAGCCAGCTTGCCGGCGGCATCGCCGCTGCCCCAGTACAGGTCCGCGCGCACTTCGCCGGCGATGGCGCCGCCGGTGTCCTGCGCGGCCACCGGGCGCACCACCGGACTGCCGTCCGGGCGCGTGGTGGACAGCCACAGCAGGCTGCCCAGCGGCACCACGGTGCGGTCCACCGCCACGCTGTAGCCCGCGGTGAGCGGCACGTTCAGTGAACCGCGCGGGCCTTCCGGGCTGTCCGGGGTGCGCACGAAGAACACGTAGCTGGGATTGCTGCGCAGCAGTTCCGGCACGCGCGCGGGGTTGGCCCGGGCCCAGGCGCGGATCGCGTCCATGGTGACGTCTTCCTTCTTCAGCTGGCCCTGGTCCACCAGCCAGCGACCGATCGCACGGTAGGGGTGGCCGTTCTGCTCGGCATAGGCCAGCCGCACCTGCGTGCCATCAGCCAGGCGCACGCGGCCGGACCCTTGGATCTGCAGCAGCTGCAGGTCCATCGGGTCGGTCAGCCAGGCCAGCACCGGCGCATTTACGCCTTTGGCGGCGATGGTGCCGGCGTCGTCATAGGGCTTGAGTACTTTGCCCTCAACCCGCCCGCGCAGGCGCTTGCCCTTCAGTTCCGGGTAGAGGCTGTCCAGCTGCACCACGATCAGATCATCCGGCGTGCCGTACACCGGCACCGTGGCCTTATCGGTACGGGTAAGGCTGCCGGGGTAGATCGGCTCGTAGTAACCGGTGATCAATCCGTCGGCCTGATGGCCACCGGCACGCAGCGCATAGGCATCGAGGTCGCGCTGCAGGAACTGGCGGATCGCGGCCGGGTCCTTGTCTGACACGGCTGCGGCGGTGGCACAGGGCTTGGCCCAGGCAGCGTCGTTCTTCAGGCGGGTGCAGCTGCTGCGCCAGGCAACGAAGCCGGCCTGCAGATCGCTGTTTGAGACCGCTGGCAGGGCTTTCCAGTCGACCTTGGCGTAGGTGGCCGCCGGCGGTGAGGTCGCCGTGGGCGCTTCGGAACCCGTGCGGGGAGCGGTGGTGGCGCAACCGGCGAGCACCGCCGCTGCCAACAGGGTCCAGTGCGTGCGCTTGAAGAAGGTAGCGGAATCGATCATGCCGCCATGGTGGCGGGCCGGCCGCTGGGCGGCAACCCGGCGCGGGGTCAAGCGTTCATGCGCGGAGTCACGGCATCTGCAGCAGCAACGAATGCAGGATGCGGGCGTCCTCGGCATCCAGCGCCTTGGGCAGGTCGTCGCGGCCACGGAAACGGCGGTGGAAGGCGGCGACGGTGGCTTCTCGGTTGTCCAGTGGATAGCCGAAGCGGGCCAGCGCATTCCACGCGTCGAAGCCTTCCGGTGCCGCGCCGTCGGCCGCGCGCGGCCACACGCCGAAGCCGGCCTCGGCCAGCTGTTGCCACGGGAAGAAGCGGCTCGGATCCTGCTTGCGCGTCGGTGCCAGGTCGGCGTGGGCGATCACCTGGCGCGGCGGGATGTTCAGGCGGGTGGTGAGGTCGCGCAGCAGCACGATCAGCGATTCGATCTGCGCCGCACTGAACGGGCTGCGGCCATCGTTGTCGAGCTCGATGCCGATCGAGGCCGAGTTGAGATCGGTGATGGTGCCCCATCGCCCGGCGCCGGCATGCCAGGCACGGCGCTCATCGGCGACGAGCTGGTAGCGATGGCCATCGGCGCCGATCAGGTAGTGCGCGCTGACCGGTCCACCGCTGTTGGCGGTACGCAGCGTATGCAGGCTCTGCTGCACCGATTTCTGCTCGGTGTGGTGGATGACGATGATGACCGGCGTGCGCGCGTTCTGGTTGGGCGAAGGCACCCAGGTGGCGAGCGGGTTGCGCGTTTCCCGTGGCGTGGAAGCGCAGGCGGCCAGCAACAGGCAGGCCGAGAGCATCAGTGTGGTGCGGATCGGAGGCATGGCCTGATTGTGCGCGATCTGGCGCGAGGGTGCATGTCACAAGAAAGATTCGGTAGATCCACGCCATGCGTGGATGCGCCACTCCGGCCGTGCCAGCCAACGGTCGGCACCCACCAGAGCAGACCCGGACCCTGTGCCAAGCAAGCTTGGCACCTACCAGAACCAGGACAGGGGAAGTGCCGACCAACGGTCGGCACCCACCACGTCAGTACGCCGCTACCTCAGGCCTCGTAGGCAGACTCGCCGTGCGAAGTCACATCCAGGCCAGTGCGCTCTGCTTCTTCGGTCACGCGCAGGCCCACCACGACCTTTACCAGCAGCAGGATGACCGCGGTCACCACCGCCGACCACACCACGGTGAGACCGACGCTGACCACCTGCACCCACACCTGGTGGCCGATATCCAGATCGGCCTTGGTGCCGCCCAGCGACTGCGCGCTGAACACGCCGGTGAGGATCGCGCCGACGATGCCGCCGACGCCATGCACACCGAACACGTCGGCGGTGTCGTCCACCTTCAGCAGGCGCTTGAGGCCGGTCACGCCCCACACGCAGACCACGCCGGCGACGAAGCCGATGACGATCGCGCCAAGCGGGCCGACCGTGCCACAGGCCGGGGTGATGCCGACCAGGCCGGCCACCGCACCCGAGGCTGCACCCAGCGCCGACGGCTTGCCCTTGCCGATCGCTTCCACCAGGGTCCAGCCGAGCACGGCGGCGGCGGTGGCCAGCACGGTATTGAGGAAGGCCAGCGAGGCCACCGTATCGGCCGCAGCGGCGGAACCGGCGTTGAAGCCGAACCAGCCTACCCACAGCAGCATGGCGCCGATGTAGGTAAACGGTACGTTGTGCGGCTTCAGCGCGGTCTGGCCGTAGCCCAGGCGCTTGCCGACGAGCCACGCGCCGACCAGGCCGGCCACGCCCGCATTGATGTGGACCACGGTGCCACCGGCGAAGTCGATCGCGCCCAGTTCACCCAGGTAGCCGCCGCCCCAGACGATGTGCGCCATCGGGATGTAGCTGAGGGTGAACCACAGTGCCGAGAACAGCAGTACCGCACGGAACTTGATGCGCTCGGCGAAGGCACCGACGATCAGCGCGGTGGTGATGCCGGCGAAGGTCGACTGGAAGGCGACGAACAGGTAATCCGGCAGGCCCTTGATCGGCGTATTGCCCACCGACTCCGGAGTGAAGCCCTTGAGGAAGGCGAATTCGGTGAACGAGCCGAAGAACGGATTGCCGGCGCTGAACACCGCACTGTAGCCATAGGCCACCCACAGCAGCAGCACCAGCGAGAACACCACCAGGATCTGGCTGAGTACCGACAGCACGTTCTTCGAACGCACCAGGCCGCCATAGAACAGGGCCAGGCCTGGAACCACCATCAACAGCACCAGCAGGGTGGAGGTGAGCATCCAGGCGACGTCGCCACGATCATAGGCAGCGGCCGCTTCGGCCACGGCCGGCGCGGCGGCGGTGGCGGCCGGATCGTGCAGCGGCTCGACCGCCACGGTTTCGCTCGGCAGCGGCGACACCTGTGCCTGGGCGTGGGCGCTGCCCGGCCAGGCACCAGCGGCCAGCGCGCTGAGCAGCATCAACAGGCACACCAGATGGAACCGGGCTTGCCACCCGGTGAGAAGGCGCATCTTCATGGGGGAGTCTCCGGAAGGGGGCTTACAGCGCGTCGGCGCCGATTTCGCCGGTGCGGATGCGGATGACCTGCTCGACAGCGGTCACGAAGATCTTGCCGTCACCGATCTTGCCGGTGCCGGCAGACGACTGGATCGCTTCGATCACCGCGTCGGCACGTTCGTCGGTGACGACGGTTTCGATCTTGATCTTGGGCAGGAAGTCGACAACGTACTCGGCACCGCGATACAGCTCGGTGTGGCCCTTCTGGCGACCGAAACCTTTCACTTCGGTCACGGTGATGCCCGACACGCCTGCATCGGACAGGGCCTCGCGGACCTCGTCGAGCTTGAACGGTCGGATGATGGCGGAGATCAGTTTCATGCGCATGTCCCGAGGGTGGATGGGGCCAGCGCGCCAGCGCGCGTTGGCATCAGGCAACCACGGGTCATCAGGATGATGACCGTGGCTGTTGCACCGGACACGTACAGGGCCGGGACGGCCGTGCCTCTCTCCTTGCGCGACCGACGCGGGAGGGAGGGCGGCCCTGGTCGCGTATCCGGTCTCTCTCTTGCCCCTGGATAAGCGGGCCAATGGCTCGCGTTCCAATGCAGCGGACTGACAGTCCGCTCTACAACGGCGGGCCTGCGCCCGCCCTGCGGCTCCCCAGCCGCGAGAACGGAAGCGATGGCGGCGGGTGGGAGGGGGAACCCACCGCCATCGCGCCCGGTCAGCTCGCGTAGTACAGCTGGTATTCCAGCGGGTGGGTGGCCGCGCGGAACTTGGTCACTTCCTGCATCTTCAGCGCGATGTAGCCGTCGATGAAGTCATCGCTCATCACGCCGCCGGCCTTCAGGAACTCGCGGTCCTTGTCCAGCGCTTCCAGCGCCTGGTCCAGCGAGGAGCAGACCTGCGGGATCAGCTTCTCTTCCTCCGGCGGCAGGTCGTACAGGTCCTTGTCGCTCGGTGCACCCGGGTCGATCTGGTTCTTGATGCCGTCCAGGCCGGCCATCATCAGCGCGGTGAAGGTCAGGTAGCCGGACTGGATCGGGTCGGGGAAGCGCATTTCGATGCGGCGCGCCTTCGGATTGGACACCCACGGAATGCGGCACGAGGCCGAACGGTTGCGGGCCGAGTAGGCCAGCATCACCGGCGCCTCGAAGCCCGGCACCAGGCGCTTGTAGCTGTTGGTGCCCGAGTTGGCGAAGGCATTGATGGCCTTGGCGTGCTTGAAGATGCCGCCGATGTACCACAGCGCCAGCTGGCTCAGGCCACCGTAGCCGTCACCGGAGAACAGGTTGGTGCCGCCCTTGGACAGCGACTGGTGCACATGCATGCCGCTGCCGTTGTCACCGACGATCGGCTTGGGCATGAAGGTGACAGTCTTGCCGTTGCGATGCGCGACGTTCTTGATGACGTACTTCATGCGCAGCAGCTCGTCGGCCTTCTGCACCAGGGTGCTGAACTTGGTGCCGATCTCGCACTGGCCGGCGGTGGCCACTTCGTGATGCTGCACTTCCACTTCGATGCCGACCTGTTCGAGGGTCTTGCACATCTCGGCGCGCAGGTCGTGCAGGGTGTCGGTCGGCGGAACCGGGAAGTAGCCGCCCTTCACGCCGGGACGGTAGCCGCTGTTGGCGCCGTCATACTTGGCGCCGCTGTTCCATGCCGCTTCTTCCGAGTCGACCTTGAAGAAGGTGTTGCCCATTTCGTTGGCGAAACGGACCGAGTCGAAGATGAAGAATTCCGGCTCCGGGCCGAAGAACGCGGTTTCGGCGATGCCGGAGGACTTCAGGTAGGCCTCGGCACGCTTGGCGATGCCGCGCGGGCAGCGGCCATAGGCCTGCATGGTGGCCGGATCGAGGATGTCACAGCTGATCACCAGGGTCGGATCGGCGTAGAACGGATCGACGTAGGCGCTGGACGGGTCCGGCAGCAGCACCATGTCCGATTCGTTGATGCCCTTCCAGCCGGCGATCGAGCTGCCGTCGAACATCTTGCCTTCTTCGAACAGCGACGGCTCGACGATGCTGACCGGGAAGGTGACGTGCTGCTCGACGCCACGCATGTCCACGAAACGCAGATCGACGAATTCGATCTGGTTGTCCTTGATCAGCTTCTCAACGTTTTCCACGGACATCGGTACGACCTCGGATGGGGATGAATGCCTGCTGAGGTACAGCAATGACCGTGCCAACTTTTTTGCGACCCGCAAGTCGTTGATTTCCCTAAGCCCGCCCCGCACCGGTGCGGAACAGCGCGCACCAAACGGGTGCAGTCGGCAGCAGGCGCACCCGTTTGGTGCAGCAGGGATCGTCTATCCTCTCGACCTTCTTCCTTCCTGCCGCGCGTGCCCGCACCGTCCATGTCCGACCTGCTCTCCGCCCTGCTGCTGGGCATCCTCGAAGGCTTGACCGAATTCCTGCCGATCTCCAGCACCGGCCATCTGCTCATTGCCCAGCACTGGCTGGGTGCCCGCTCGGACTTCTTCAACATCGTCATCCAGGCCGGCGCGATCGTCGCGGTGGTGCTGGTGTTCCGCCAGCGCCTGCTGCAGCTGGCCACCGGCTTCAACCAGCGTGAGAACCGGGAGTATGTATTCAAGCTGGGGGCGGCCTTCCTGGTCACCGCCGTGGTCGGCCTGGTGGTACGCAAAGCCGGCTGGTCGCTGCCGGAGACGGTCAGTCCTGTGGCCTGGGCGCTGATCATCGGCGGTGTCTGGATGCTGCTGGTGGAGGCCTACACCGCGCGCCTGCCTGACCGCGACCAGGTGACCTGGACCGTGGCGATCGGCGTCGGCCTGGCGCAGGTGGTGGCAGGCGTATTCCCCGGTACCTCGCGCTCAGCCTCGGCGATCTTCCTGGCCATGCTGCTGGGCCTGAGCCGCCGCGCGGCGGCGGCCGAATTCGTGTTCCTGGTCGGCATTCCCACCATGTTCGCCGCCAGTGCCTACACTTTCCTGGAACTGGCCAGGGACGGGCAGCTGGGCAGCGAGAACTGGACCGAGGTGGGCGTGGCCTTCCTTGCCGCGGCCGTCACCGGCTTCGTCGTAGTGAAGTGGCTGATGGGCTACATCAAGTCGCACAGGTTCACGGCCTTCGCCCTCTACCGCATCGCGCTGGGCGCGGCGCTGCTGCTGTGGTTGCCCTCCGGCAGCTGAACAGCACCGGGGCACGGTAACCCCAATGCCGGCCCCACCCCGTTTCCCCCACGGTTCCCCAAGGAGAATCACCATGAACCGCAAGCTCACCCTGCTCCTCCCGCTGGCCCTGATGGCCGCGTGCAGCCAGACCCCGGCCCCGGCCGGCACCGGCGGCGATGACGTGGCCCCGGCCGCGGCCAAGGCAGCGGACCAGCAGACGCTGGCGCATCTGGACGCGCAGCGCCTGCAGAGCCAGCACTGGCTGCTGCAGCAGGCCACCGGCGCCGACGGCAAGCGCATCGACGCGCTGTTCGCCCGCCAGGACAAGCCGGTCACCCTCGACTTCGCTGACGGCCGCCTGTCGGTCAGCAACACCTGCAACCGCATGGGCGGTGGTTACACCTTCGACGCTGGCAAGCTGACGGTCAGTGCGATGGCCTCGACCATGATGGCCTGCACCGACAAGGCGCTGATGGCGCTGGACGAGGCCGTGTCGAGCCGGCTGCAGGGCGAACTGAAGGCCAAGCAGGACGCTGATGGCAGGCTGACCCTGACCACCGCCAAGGGCGACACGCTGGTCTTCAACCCGGAACCGACCGCTGAAACCCGTTACGGCGGCGCCGGCGAAACCGTGTTCCTGGAAGTGGCCGCGAAAACCGAGAAGTGCTCGCACCCGCTGATCCCGGACTACCAGTGCCTGCAGGTGCGTGAAGTGAAGTTCGACGACAAGGGCCTGAAGCAGGGCGAGCCGGGCAAGTTCGAGAACTTCTACGGCACCATCGAGGGCTACACCCACGAAGACGGCGTGCGCAACGTGGTGCGCGTGAAGCGCTACGAGGTGAAGAACCCGCCGGCCGATGCGCCGTCGCAGGCGTACGTGCTGGACATGGTGGTCGAGTCGGCCATCGAGAAGAAATAAAACGATGGAAGGGCGGCCGAGAGGCCGCCCTTCTTCGTTGTGGGTAGAGCCGGCCGCTGGCCTGCTGCCATGCGCGGATCCGGCAGCACACGGGCGTTGCCCGCCCCCCGCCCGCCCCCCCCCGCCAGCCCCCCCCCCCCCCCCCCCCCCCCCCCCCCCCCCCCCCCCCCCCCCCCCCGCCCGCCGCCCCCCCCCCCCCCCCCCCCCCCCCCCCCCCCCCCACGACCCGTCATGCCGCCTCAGCCCAGCGCCGGGTTCAACGTGTAGGTGCCGTGCAGTGCGGCTTCGGCCAGCACGTGGCCGTGCATGGCGCGGTACGCGTCGGCGGCGGTGAAGCGCTGCGGCAGGTCCAGCGACACCACGTCCAGCGCGAATACCCGGAAGAAATAGCGGTGCATGCGCTCGTCGTTGAACGGCGGATACGGGCCGTCATAGCCCAGGTAATCACCGGCCATGTCCGGGTTGCCCGCGAACCAGCCGGTGAAGTCGTTCAGGCCCTGGCGGCTGCCGGCCGGACCGGCGGGTGCGGGCTTTCCCTTCACCACGAAGCCGTCGCTGCAGCTTCCTGCGGCGATCTCCTGCACCGAGGCCGGAATATCGGCCATCACCCAGTGCACGAAATCGCAACGTGGCTGGTCACGCGGCACGCTCATGTCGTTGCGGCCAACCGTCTCCGGCACGGTCGGCACGTCCGGGTCCACGCACACCAGCAGGAACGAGCGGGTGCCGGCCGGCGCCCCGTTCCAGGCAAGGTGCGGGTTGCGGTCGGGCGCAAAACCATTGGCATCGCCGGCGGCGAACTCACTATCAATCGGTGCGCCATTGGTCAGGCTGTTACTGGTCAGCTGCATCAGGATCTCCTCACTCTTCCGGGTAACCCAGGCGCACCGCAACCGGGGTGAGCTGGGCGAAGGCGGCGCTCATCACGTCGCGGTAGTTGCGCCAGTGGCCGGGCGGGAAGCGCGGCGCGCCCAACTGCGCCGCCGGCGGCATCGGCCGCTCGAACAGGCGGCCCAGCAGTTCGGCCATCGCCTGCGGATCGTTGCCGACCTGGTCGATGCGCAGCAGCACGTGGGGGTACAGGTCGTCCTCATGCAGCGTGGCAATCTGGTTCAGCGCGCGGGTCAGCCATTCACTGGCTTCGGCCAGCGAGGTCATCGCCAGCGGCGCGGCGGCACCGTAGGCCACCCAGTCCAGCAGCATGTCGCGCGGATCACGCAGCACCAGCACCAGTCGCCCCTGCGGCAGCTGCGGGCGCAACGCCCACAGCAGGGCGTTGTCCCACCACAGCAGCCAGTCGATGACGGTATCGCTCTGCAGGCCACGCGCCGGC
Organism: Stenotrophomonas maltophilia group sp. msm1; assembly: GCF_032025805.1. Lineage (NCBI taxonomy): Bacteria > Pseudomonadati > Pseudomonadota > Gammaproteobacteria > Lysobacterales > Lysobacteraceae > Stenotrophomonas > Stenotrophomonas maltophilia group sp. msm1. Next base: position 824,179 of record NZ_JAVSKH010000001.1, on the reverse strand, counting down.
AGCTGTTCGCGCCAACGCTGCACCAGCCGCTCCGGCGTCAGTACGCCCGAAGCGAGATCCTGCAGCGTGTTGTAGTTCTGGAACGCATCGTCGGGCGGGTTGCTGGTGTAGCGGTCGCTGCGCAGCACCGGGCTGGCGGCCGCCAGGCCGGTCGCCACGCGCTCCACGCCCGAGCCCGGCGCGCCCCAGAGGAAGATCGGCGCGGAACTGGTGTTGCCGTCAATCTCACCCTTCTCCGGCCAGCTTGGCGGAGACTTGGCCTGCGGTGGCAGCGGCAGGCGTTGCGGGGCCTGGTCGGCCTGCAGCGACAGCCAGGTACGCAGGGCCTCCTGCGGCTGGCCGGCACGGTCCTGGATCTCGCCCATCCAGGTGCGCAGATCGGCGCGATGCGCTTCCGGCGCCTGCTCGACCAGCGCCTGCACGCGGGCCACTGCAGCAGGCGGATCACGCTGCAGCAACCCTTCAACCAGGCGGGTTTCGCCACTGACACGCCCCGGTTCAATGCTGACGATACGCTCGGCAATGGCTTCGGCCTGCTCGTGCTCGCCCACCATGTCGTGCAGGCGCAGGCGTGCTTCCAGCGCCGGCAGGTGGCCCGGCATGGCGTCCATCCAGCGTTCAACGGTCGCCGCGGCAGCGGGGCTGCCAACTTCTTCCACGGCCAGGCGCGCCAGCCACAGATCATGCAGCTGCGGGTGCTGCTCCAGGGCAGCGTCGAGGCGTGCACGCGCCTCGTCTTCGCGGCCAAGGCGCTGCCAGGACATCAGCAGCAGCTGCAGCAGCTGGCGGTCATCGGGGATCGCTTCCAGCAAGGGCAGCAGATGGTCCAGCGCCTGCAGCGGCTGGCCGTTGCGCAACGCCAGCTCACCGGCCAGGCGCCGCATCGCCGGCACGTCCAGCTCCGGCTGCCGCAGGGCCACCTCCATGGCTTCGGCCGCCGCCGGCACGTTGCCCTGGCGCAGCGCCAGCTGCACCACCAGGCCATGCAGCGAGCTGATGGCCGGGTTCAGTTCCAGCACGCGGCGGAACGCCTGCTCGGCGAATGCCAGCATGTCCTTGCCAAGGTAGGCAAAGCCCAGCGCATAGAGCACGCGGGTGTCATTCGGCTGGGCCTTGTTGGCTGCCGACAGCAGCACCAGCGCACGGTCCGGGTCATCGCGGCGCAGCGCGATCATGCCGTCGATGGTCAGCAGCTCGGGGTGGTCCGGCTCCACGCGCGAGGCCAGGGTGGACAGGCGTTGTGCCTCGTCGAAGTCATTGCGGCCAACCGCCAGGTGCGCCTGCATCAGGTAGGCGGCGAAGGAATTCGGGTCGAGGCCGGTGGTGCGCGCCAGTGCCTCGTCCGCGCCCTGGTACTGGCGCAGGGCAAGCAGCAGGCCAGCGTGCTGCAGGTGCAGCTGGGCATCATCGGGGGCCAGCTGCAATGCCTGCTGCAGGGCCTCCATGGCATCTTCGGCCTTGCCCTGCTGCTGCAGCGCAAGCGCCAGCCAGCGGTGGGCCCCGGCCTGGCCGGGTTCGTCACGGGTCCACGCCTGGGCCAGCTGCACGGCCTGGTCGGCCTGGTTCTGGCGCAACGCTTGGATGATCTGGTCTTGCATGGCGGTCCGGTTCGAGTGCAAACCCGCATTGTAGCGGTCCACGCGCCGGTGCCGGTTCAGCCCGTCAGCACCCGCTGCAGGCGCTGCGCCACCCACCGTTCGGAGAAGCCATCGCCCCGCCAGTTTTCCAGGAAACCGCAGTGGCCTCCCCAGCAGGCGGTCTCCAGGCGCGCGTGGCGCGGCAGCTGCCAGTCGCTGAAGGTCGCATAGGGAATCACCGGGTCGTCCTGCGCCATCAGGATGTCGGCCGGCACCTGCAGGGCCGACAGGCGGTCACCGGCAATCGAGTAGCCATCGAAATAGGCCTGCAGCGAGCCAAAGCTGGTATGCCGTTCAACCAACCAGGCGGTCAGCGCACGGATATCCAGCTTCAACACGCGGTCGTCGCAGTCGCTCAGCTCGGGGAACAGATCGCGCTTGCGGCGCAGCGAGCCGGCCCATTTGCGTCGGAAGTACCAATCGTACATTGCCGGACCATTCTCGATGCTCTCCATGGTCAGCCCCGGGTCCAACACCGGGCACACCGAGGCCACGCGCAGCAGCGGCACGCCGGCGGCCGGCGCGCGCAGGGCCAAGCGCAGCACGAAATTGCCGCCCAGTGAGTAGCCGGCCGCCACCAGCGGCAGCTGCGGCCAGCGCTGGGCGATGTCTCCTGCGGCATGCACCACTTCATCGATCAGGTTGGAGTGGAAGATGCCGGGGTTCAGGTGATGGGTGTTGCCGTGGTCGCGGAAGTTCAGGCGCACGACATCGAAACCCTGTTCGATCATGCGCGCGGCCGCCATGCGCATGTAGCTGGATTCGGCACTGCCCTCCCAGCCATGCAGCAGCAGGGCCATGCCCTTGGGTTCGCGGCCTTCGACATGGCTGTGCCAGCCCTGCAGGCGCACGCCATCGCCGCCGTCGAGGATCAGCTCTTCGCTGACCGCGCCGGTGGCCGCCAGCAGCAGCAGGCCGCGCTGCAGGCGCATGCGGCTGGAGCTGAGCATCGACTGCAGGTGCGGGTTGCGCAGCCAGCGCGGCGGCTGGTAGTCAGCCGCATGCAACGTCGGCGTACCGGCGTCCAGGACAGGTGGCGGAACCAGGGCCACCGTGCCCTCAACCGGTGCTCATGGCCGCCACGATGCGCGCGCGCGAGGTCTCCGCGATGCGCCGACGGCCTTCCAGGTCCTGTGCACCGATCGGTGCCAGGAAGTGCACTTCCGCACGCCGCGCCGGCTCACCGAGCAGGCGCAGGAAATTGGCGAAGAAGCTCTCGCCGGGGCCGAATGCCACGATGGTCTGTGCGTCACCCTTGAGCCCATAGACCAGCGCCACCGGCTGCACCGGAACGCCGGTTTCAACCGCGGCCTGGAAGATGCGGGCATGGAACGGCCCCACTTCGTGGCCACCGCGGGTGCGCCCTTCCGGGAACACGCCCACTGCCTTGCCGCCACGCAGGCGATCGGCCATCACCTGCATCACCCCGCCCAGCGACTCGGTGTTGCCACGCTGGTGGAAGATGGTCTGCCCGCGCGCAGCGAGCCAGCCGACCAGGGGCCAGCTGGCGATTTCGCGCTTGGCGACGAAGCCCATCATGCGCTGGCTGTGCAGGATGCAGATGTCCACCCAGCTGACATGGTTGGCCACGAACAGCACGGCACCGGGCAGCGGCGCGCCCATCTGCACCAGGCGGAAGCCGAAGATCCACATCAGGCCCCCCTGCCACCAGTTCACCACCTTCGCCCCGAGGGTATCCTCGCCCACGCGCAGCTCGCCCCACGGCGGAAGCATGCCGATCAGGATCAGCGGCAGGAACACGGTGATGTGGACCAACAGCAGCGGTACGCGGTACAGGTAACGGCACACACGCGCCACGCCGCCACGGGGGGCCGGAGTGGGGGAAGTCATCCGCGCACGATACCGGAGCGTCGCAGCAGCTGCCAGCCGATTTAGGCCATAACCGCCATTGACCGGGGCAATCGGTGGGGAACGCTGGGTTCTGCCGTCGTCAACACGCCCGACCGGGGGCTCAACCGTGGCCGGCCGCCACCACCGCCAGGGTCAGCCGCGAAATGCATACCAGGCGACCCTGCTCGTCCTCGATGCGGATCTCCCACAGCTGGGTGCTGCGGCCCACATGCAGTGCGCGGGCGGTGCCGGTGACAATCCCCGAGCGCACCGCCCGCACGTGGTTGGCATTGATCTCCAGGCCCACGCAGACCTGTTTTGCGGTATCCACGCACAGGTTGCCGGCGCTGCTGCCCAGCGTCTCGGCCAGCACCACCGAGGCCCCGCCGTGCAGGATGCCGTAGGGCTGGCGGGTGCGCTGGTCCACCGGCATGGTGGCCTGCAGCCAGTCTTCGCCCGCTGCGCTGAAGACGATGCCCAGGGATTCGATCGCCGTGTTGCGGCTGAGCGCATTGAGCTGCTCGAGGGAAACGGCTTCGCGGAACACCTGGGTCATGCGGTCACCTTCAGAGAATGGGAACGAGGCCGGCACCGAATGCGGTCAGCATGCGCACCAGCAGCCACTTCGGGCCGACGTTGACTTCGGGGAAGTCGCCGACGGCAACGTAGCAGCGATGGAACTCCGGGTCCTGCCGTGGCAGCGGCTGCGGGCAGTCCGGGCCGGGCTTGAACTCGTAGTCGGTGGCATAGCGCCATGGCCAGAAGTCGAGGATCGGCAGCGCTTCGGAGGCTTTGCCGACGCTGTAGTTCAGCCCCGACAGCACCGGCGGCTTGGCCCGCGGCGCCACCGTCCAGGAGTTCTGCGGATGGGTATCGCGCAGGATGCTCTCGGCCAGCTGCTCGGCAAACACCGGATCATCGATGATCACCGCGCCTTCGGTGTTGTAGTTCTCGCTGCGCGGATCGAAGTTGTGGGTGCCGACCACGCCGATGCGGCGGTCGACCACCAGCGACTTGGCGTGCAGGCCCATGCGCGCGCCCTTGCGGGTGACCGGCAATGGCTTGTTGACCGCCTTGCTGCCCAGGAACGAGGGCCGCGTTTCGGTGCGCAGCAGGCGCGTTTCCACCTCGCTGCCGGCCGCGCGGCGGCGTTCGCGCGCGTTCTGGTAGGCACTGCCGGTACGCGGATGATTCACCACTGCCTGCCTGCGCGTTGTTGCCCGGTCCCCCTCGCTGCCCCCCCCGGCATTGCTGCCGGCGGCGCTGCCGCCGATCAGCGGGTTGCGGCCGCCATCGTCGTCTGCCCCGGGGGCGGCGATCGGGTCGGGCAGCAGGTTGCGGTAATCAACCGGCGCATCCAGCGGGAACGGCTTGTATTCGAAGATGTTGAAGCCCAGTTCGCGCATGTTGCGCCGCTTGTACTTGTACGACAGCGCATACACGATGGGATTGTCGGTGGCCGCCAGGCTGTTGCTCGACACCACCACGCGCGGTGGCTGCGGGCGCTTGCGCAGCTCGCGGAACAGCTTCTGCGCGGGCTTGGACAGCACCAGGTACGGCGTCTGCAGGATCACTTCCTTCTGCGCACCGGCAATGAGCGCATCCAGCTGGGGCTCGGTCACGTGCTGGCCAGCCAGCGGGGTATCGGCCTTCTCGCGCCGGTGCTTGCGCGGCAGGTCGGCGACATAGCGCACCGAGGCCACCGGCAGCGCGGTATCCACGAAGGAACGGGTGACGAAGTCCATGTCATTGGCTTCGGCACTGACCCGCTGCACCCGTTCCGGGCGGCGGAACGTGGCGGGGGGCAGCGCCGGCACGCCCTCGCGCAGCAGGGTGCGGCCGACATCATTCAGGCGCTCGGCCGGCACGCTGCGCTGGGCACGCCAGAAGGCATCGAAGTTGGCCGCCATCGCACGCGCCTCGGGGCCGGCAATCAGCACGTCGCGGTCGCGGAAGTTGTACTCGCGGTCCCAGTCGTAGTAGTCGTCCTGGTAGTTGCGGCCTCCGACCACGCCGATTGCGTCGTCGATCACCAGCAGCTTGTTGTGCATGCGCTGGTTGAAGCGCCGGAAGCAGCACAGCACGCTGCCGGCATAGTCGAAGTAATTCAGCCGGGCCTTGCCGAACGTCGGGTTGTAGACCCGCAGCTGGAAGTTCTGGTGGGCGCCGGACAGCGCGCCGAGGATCTGCAGGTCGGAGATCGCCGAGAGCTGGTCGATCAGCACCCGCACCTTCACCCCGCGCCGCGATGCAGCCAGCAGTTCGTCGATGACCAGCCGGGCGCTGTCGTCCTTGTCGAAGATGTAGGTCTGCAGGTCGATGCTGCGGGTGGCGCTGCGCAACAGGTTCAGCCGCGCCACCAGGGCGCCTTCTCCCTCGTCCAGCAGGGTGGCGTAGTGGCGCGGCTGCTCCGGGGTGGATTCGGTGAACGCCCGGCCGGCCAGCGCCCGCAGCGGCGAGTCCTGTGCGCAGCGGTCGGCGCGCTGGCAGTCGACCTGGGTCGAGCGCGCCTGCACGGCGATCGCTTCGGCGCGGTCGCGCTCGGTATTGGACAGCGATGCACAACCGCTGCCCAGCAACACGGTTGCCAGCGCCAGTACACGCAGCAGGAGGTTCACGGTTTCGGCGCCTCGCTCAGGCGCGCTCGCAATACGAAGGTCACACGATCACTCAAGGCAAGCTGCCAGCTGTCCATTCCATACCGGCCTCGCTGCACGGTACCGCGGCTGACGACGTCGCAATCATAGCCGGGTCGGGCGCACTCCGCCTTCTCCACCCTCAGCTTCTCGGGATGGCTGACCCCGCGCAGGGTCAGCCGGCCGTTGATGTCACCCCCCTCTTCCACGGTCTCCGGCCAGTACGGCAGCGAGTCGAACTCGACCACCGGGTGGCGGCCCGCGTCGAAGAATTCCTCGCCGCGCATCCAGCCGGTATAGCGCGCCTTGCCGGGGATCTCGACCGAGCGCGTGAACATCTTGAGGTGCACCTGGTGGCGGCCATCGGAGAGGATCTCGATGCGGCCCTCGAAGTGCGGGAACACACCTTCGATGCGCTGGCCGAAGCGGGTGCGCACCTCGAAACCGATCTGCGAGCGTTGGGTGTCCAGGCGCAGGACCCGATGCGCTTCGGCGACCACCGGCGGCAGGGGCGTTGGCGTTGGCGGAGGAGGCGCGGCAGGCCAGGCCGCGCCGGAAGCCAGCAGCACGGGCAGCAGAAAGCGGCTGCGCCGCGCCAGGCTCATTGGATCACGGCCACCAGAACGCGTTCAGGCTGGCCACGCCCGGCTCGATCGAAGCCTCGCGCGGGAAGCCGAGCACGGCAATGCCGGCCGGCGGCATGCCGCGGTAGTCGCTGCTGGTGCCGTCGGTCATCAGGGCCACCAGCTGCTCCAGGCCCGGGTTGTGGCCCACGATCAGCACCCGGTCCAGGTCGCGACGCTCGTCCACCAGCGCCGCCAGGGTGCCCGGGGTGGCTTCGTAGATCCGGTCTTCCAGGCGCTTCTCGACATAGCCGATGGCCGTCATCACCGCTTCCAGGGTCTCACGGGTACGTCGCGCCGGCGAGCACAGCACGCAGTCCGGCAGCAGGTTGTTCTCCTTCAGCCACTTGCCGGCGGCTTCGGCTTCGGCCAGCCCCACCGGCGACAACGGCCGGTCGAGGTCGGCCTGGCCGGGGGTCGCCGGCTCGGCATGGGCATGGCGCAGCAGGATCAATTCACGCATCGCGGGTTTCCATGAAGAAGAGGATGCAGCAGGAAGGGTGATGCAGGCATCAAAGCTTCAGCCAGGACAGCAGCGGCTCCCAATCGGCCTGGTGCTCGCGCACCTGGGCCGAGCGGTAGTCGAACAGGCTGCGGCCAAGGCCGGTCATGACCACATAGCTCTGGCTGTCGCGCAGCTGCGCGACCACCGGGTACGGCCATTCACCCAGCATCTGCAGCGCCTGCTGCGAGGTCTGGGTCCAGGGCTTGGTACGGTTGAGCACCAGACCCACTGGCAGCTTGCGGCTGTGCACGCGCGGGTTCTGGGCCAGGCTGTTGAGGAAACCGACGATGGCTTCGATATCCAGCGCCGAGGGCAGCACCGGCACCACCACCGCGTCGGCAGCGTCGAGGAAATGGGGAATATCGTCGGCCAGGGCGCCGGCCGGCGCATCGATGATGACGGTGTCGGTACCGTCGGGCAGCTTCTGCGCCCACTGCTTCTTCCGATATACGTCGATCGGCAGCACCGCACTTTCCAGCCCGGCACGGCGTTGTGCCCAGCGGGTGCTGGAGCCCTGCGGGTCGGCATCGGCAATCACCGTGGCCTTGCCCTGCAATGCCGCGTACGCGGCCAGGTGGGTGGCGACGGTGGTCTTGCCCACCCCGCCCTTGGAACCGGCCACCAGGATCGTCTTCATGCCAGCCTCGCTTCCGGGTACGTTCCCCGAGCGTACACCGGCGATGGTGACGGGAGGTAGCGTCGTGCTGAACCAGCGGCCATCGCCTTTGCTATCGTGGCGCTCCCGAAGGATCGAACCGGCATGAGCGAACTGCAGGACCTGAGCGCGTTGATCCGCGCCAATACCCCACTGATCGTGATCGAGACCCAGGACGAGGGTCGCATCGTCGAGCTGTTCCGGCAGACGCTGATGCACGTATGGCGGGCGCTGCACCGCTGGTCGATCACCGAGGGCCTGCGCCGCATCGACCTGGACAGTGAAGACCCGCCGGTCGGGCCACCCGATGCCAGCGCGGCCCTGCAGATGATCCGCCAGGCCGACCAGCGCGGGGTCTACCTGCTGCTCGATTTCCACCCGTACCTGGGCTATGCCAGCCATCAGCGCGCCCTGCGCGACCTGATCCAGCGCCGCCACAGCGAGCCGCATGTGCTGGTGCTGATCGGTGCCAAGGTGGAGCTGCCGGCCGAGCTGGAAGCGTTGGCGGTGCGCTTCAACCCGCGCCTGCCTGATGCCAACGCCCTGTTGAAGATGCTGCGCGAAGAGGCCGACGCCTATGCGCGCGAGCACGGCGGCCGCCGGGTCGAAGTCGACAGCGAGGCGGTGAAGAAGATCCTGAAGAACCTGCAGGGCCTGAGCCTGGTCGATGCCCGGCGCATCGCGCGCCAGCTGATCTACGCCGATGGCGCGCTGCGCGACGACGACCTGCCGCAGCTGGCACGACTGAAATTCGAGCTGCTCAACCGCAGCGGCCACCTGTTCTTCGAGCATGACAGCGCGCGCTTCGGCGACGTGGCCGGGGCCAACCGGCTCAAGCGTTGGATCAACCAGCGCCGGGTCGCCTTCATTGCCGGCTCGGCGCCGGCCGGGCTCGATCCGCCACGTGGCATGCTGCTGCTGGGCGTGCAGGGCTGCGGCAAGTCGATGCTGGCCAAGGCCACCGCCGCCGGCTTCGGTGTCCCCCTGCTGCGCCTGGACGTCGGCGCGCTGTACAACAAGTACCACGGCGAGACCGAGGCCAACCTGCGCCAGGCACTGGCCTCGGCCGAGCAGCTGGCGCCCTGCGTGCTGTGGATGGACGAGATCGAGAAGGGCCTGGCCAGCGGTGGCGAGGACGGTGGCGTGTCGCGCCGCGTGCTCGGCTACCTGCTGACCTGGATGGCCGAGCGCAAGGCGCCGGTCTTCATCGTCGCCACCGCCAACCAGGTGCACGAGCTGCCGGCCGAACTGCTGCGCAAGGGCCGTTTCGACGAGATCTTCTTCGTTGACCTGCCTTCGCCTGACGTGCGCGTGGAACTGCTGCGGCTGCACCTGGGCCGGCGCCAGCTCAATGGCGACGACTTCGCGCTGCCGGCGCTGGCGGCCGCGGCCAATGGTTTCTCCGGCGCGGAGATCGAGCAGGCGATCGTGGCCGGGCTGTATGCAGCGCACGCCGAAGGCCGGCCGCTGGACACCGAGCTGCTGATGAACGAGATCCGCGCCACGCGGCCGCTGTCGGTGCTGATGGCCGAGCAGGTGGAGGCATTGCGGGCGTGGGCGTCGGGACGGACGGTTTCCGCAGACGACTGAGGTTTCCCGCGAACGGCGCAGCCCCTCGTGGCGGCTGGTTGACCGTGAACATCAAAAGCCGCGCTTGGCCGGGCGGGATGGATTCGCGGGGGACGCCGTCAACCCGTCCATGGGGGCTTGGCCGCGGCATCCATGCCGCGGACACCCCCGCGAACCCACCCCGCCCGGCCTCTGACAATTTCCGAGTGCGTCCGCCACGGAAAAGAAAAAAGAAAAGCAGAAGCAGAAGCAAAAGCAAAAGCCGGTTGGTTGGCCGCCTTCTGTAGAGCCGAGCCCACGCTCGGCTGCTCTTCGATCAGATATCGAATAGTCGATTCCGATACAGATTCATCCACGCATGGCGTGGATCTACCGTGTCGACCAAGGTCGACACCTACCCACAGCTGCGAAAATCTGTCGAAGGCGGGGCACTGTGGGTTTGCGGGGTGTGAGCCGCATGGATTCGGCGACCAAGCCCCCATGGTGAAGTGACCCCCGAGACTTGGACAGGGGTCAGGCGGCCGATTGGGCCTGTTGGGCCTGCTCCCGGTACTGTACCGGGCTCAGGCCCTTCAATTTCAATTTGATTCGCTCTTGGTTGTAGTACTGGATGTATTCCACCAGCCCCGCCTCCAGACTCTCGATGCTGTCAAAGCTGTTCAGGTAAAAGAACTCCGACTTCAGCGTCCCAAAGAAGCTCTCCATCGCTGCATTGTCCAGGCAGTTGCCACGCCGGGACATGCTTTGTTTCAAAGAGTGCTTCTCCAGTATGTGCCGGTAGTTTTCATGCTGGTACTGCCAGCCCTGGTCGGAGTGGATCATCGGTCGCTCATCCGGCGAAAGCTTCTTGATGGCCTCCTCCAGCATCTGACCTACCAGATCGAACACGGGCTGGCGCTTGATCTGATAAGCCACGATTTCGCCGTTGTAGAGGTCCATGATCGGCGACAGATACAGCTTCATGCCTGGTACCTTGAACTCGGTCACGTCGGTCACCCACTTCTGGTTGGGGCGCTCGGCGTGGAATTGGCGATTGAGGTCATTGCCAACCACAACATTGGCGGCCCCCTTGAAGGACCGGTAGCGCTTCCCCCGTACCCGTGATTTCAGGCCCATTTCCCCCATCAGGCGCTGTACCCGCTTGTGATTGGTCCGATGACCCTGATTGGCCAATTCCAGCGTCACCGTGCGATAGCCATAGCGCCCTTGGCTTTGATCGTAGATTGCACGGATGCGCTCGCACAGGGCTGCCTCGTCCTGATCCGGATGGGCCAGGACATGGTTCTGGTAATAGAACGTACTGCGTGACAGCTCCGCCGCTTCGAGCAGAAGCGACAGCGTATGAACCTGCCTCAATCCTTGGATGGCTTGCGCTTTGCGTCTTGCGCCGCCTGCTCTTCCCGGATCAAGGCATCGAGTTTTTTAGGTAGTCGGTCTCCGCACGCAGATAGGCGACTTCCTTGAGCAGCTCATCGCGGCTCATTTCCTCAGGTGGCTTGGACGAACGGGTCTTTTTCATCGGCTTTCGGGGCGGCGGAGGCGGTGCCAACGCTTGGGCACCGCCTTGAGCATACAGGCGCCGCCATCGCCCCACCGCGCCGGCATCACCGATCTGGAAGTAGGTGGTGGCCTCCCGCCCGGACATGCCGTCCTGGCTCATTTTTTCCAGGACAGCCAACTTGAACGGGAGGTCATAGAACCGGGCCTGGCGATGAAATCCGCGCCAACCATGCAGCCGATAGGTCGCCACCCAGCGCCTGACCGTGGAGGCCTCCAGGCTGTGGCGACGAGCAACGGCTTTGACTGATGTGGAGGTCTTGCAGGCCTCTTTGGCAACCTGCAGTTTGAAACGAGCGTCATATCTGTTCATGTATCCCTCGGGGTTGGATCTGGCGTCCAACTCCCGGGGGTCACTTCATGGATGGGTTTACGGCGTCCCCGCAAACCCACAGTGCCCCGCCATCCCACCGGAAGACCGCTGTTGCTGTTGCTTTGGCTTTGGCTGTTGCCTCTGCGGGTGCCGGGTGCAACCCGGCCGAACCCCTCCCTCAGGGCCAGGCAGGCGGTGCGGCCGCCCAGGCCTGCTGCACTTCGGCCAGCGACGCACGCTCATCCTCGTGCCACTGCGGCAGCAGCTGCGCATAGTTGGCCGTGGTATTCCACTGCGTCGGCTCGGTGCGTACCGCAGCCGCATACCACAGCACCGCCTCCTGCTTCTGCCCCATCCGCCACAATGCCAGCGCATAGGTCGGCGGCACCCAGCTCGGCTTGGTACGCGCATTGGCGGCCGAGGCCAGCCACTGTTCCAGCGCCGCCTCTGGCTTGCCCTGGCGCAGCAGGTCCCAGCCGTAGTTCCAGCGCACGCTGCGGCCACTGCTGCTCTGTGCCGGGGCCTCTTTCATCGCCTCGGCATACAACTGCTCGGCCAGCTCGCCACGGCCCTGCGCACCGGCCACCGAGGCCAGTTGTACCGTGGCCTCGACCGCACGGCGGCCGCGTTCACGCAGCTTGACCAGCTGGGCGACCAGATCATCGCCCCCGCCCTGCACCACCACCATCGGCGTGGCCGCCGGGTCATTGTCGAAGTAGAACTCCTGTGGTGCCGGCATGGCCGGCGCGGCCCACGCCGTGGCCGCTCCCGAGGCCAGCAGCACGCTGGCCAGGATCTTTCCTGGAACTGACATCCCTTCTCCCCAGGCCGCGACTGCAGCCTCCCTCTCTCTCCCCGATCCTAACCCCAGCACCGCCACGGGCGCGAGTGCCGGGGCCTGCGCGGCCCCGCTGCTACAATTCGCGCCTTTCCCGCTGCGTGCGTGCACGCGGCCGGTGCCAGCCGATCCTACCGGGCCAGCCATGACCAGTACCGCTCAACTCACTTCGCCCTCTTCCGCCGACCTGCTCGACCGTGACTACACGCTCGACCACAAGTACACCCGCAACGAGGGGCGGATCTACCTGAGTGGCGTGCAGGCGCTGGTGCGGCTGCCGCTGATGCAGCGCCTGCGCGATGCCGCCGAAGGCATCGACAGCGCCGGCTTCGTCAGCGGCTATCGTGGCAGCCCGCTGGGTGGCTTCGACCTGGAACTGTGGCGCGCGCGCAAGCATCTTGAAGCGGCGAAGGTGAAGTTCACCCCGGGCCTGAACGAGGACCTGGGCGCCACCATGGTGTGGGGCACGCAGCAGACCAACCTGTTCCCCGGCGCCAACGTGCAGGGCGTGTTCGGCATGTGGTACGGCAAGGGCCCTGGCGTGGACCGCTGCGGCGACGTGTTCAAGCATGCCAATGCCGCCGGCACCTCGCGCTACGGCGGCGTGCTGGCGCTGGCCGCCGATGACCATGCCTGCCGCAGTTCGACCCTGCCGCACGGCAGCGAAGACGAATTCGTCAGCGCGATGATGCCGGTTCTCAACCCCGCCGGCGTGCAGGACATCCTCGACATGGGCCTGCTGGGCTGGGCGATGAGCCGTTACACCGGCCGCTGGGTCGGCTTCAAGACCATTGCCGAGACGGTGGAATCGTCGGCCTCGGTGCAGGTCGATCCGATGGCGCGCCGCATCGTGCTGCCGGAAGACTTCGAAATGCCCCCGGGTGGCCTCAACATCCGCTGGCCGGACCCGCCGCTGGACCAGGAGATGCGCCTGCACCGCTATGCGGTGAAGGCCGCACAGGCGTTCGCCCGCGCCAACGGCATCGACAAGGTGGTGATGGACGCGCCGCGCGCGCGCCTGGGCATCGTCACCACCGGCAAGAGCTACCTGGACGTGCTGCAGGCGCTGGAATACCTTGGCCTGGATGAAGCCGCGTGCGCCGACATCGGCATCCGCGTGTACAAGGTCGGCATGACCTGGCCGCTGGAACCGCAGGGCATCGCGCGCTTCGCGCAGGGCCTGGAAGACATCATCGTGGTGGAGGAGAAGCGTGCCTTCATCGAGCGCCAGATGAAGGAACAGTTCTTCAACTGGCCGGCCAGCTGGGGCCACCGCCCGTCCATCGTCGGCAAGTACGATGAAAGCGGCGAATGGATCCTGCCGTCCACCGGTGAACTGACCCCGGCCACCATCGCCGGCGTGATCGGTCGCCGCATCCAGAAGTTCTTCAACAACGAGTCGATTGAGCAGCGCCTGCAGTGGATGCAGGAAAAGGAAGCCGAGCTTGCGCTGCCGCGCGCCAGCTTCCCGCGCGTGCCGCACTACTGCTCAGGCTGCCCGCACAACACCTCCACCCAGGTGCCGGAAGGTTCACGTGCGCTGGCTGGCATCGGTTGCCATTACATGGTGACCTGGATGGACCGCAGCACCGACACCTTCACCCACATGGGCGGCGAAGGCGTGACCTGGGCCGGGCAGGCGCCGTTCACCGACACCCCGCACGTGTTCCAGAACCTGGGCGACGGCACCTATTTCCACAGCGGCTCGCTGGCGATCCGCCAGGCGGTCGCCGCCGGCGTCAACATCACCTACAAGATCCTCTACAACGATGCGGTGGCGATGACCGGCGGCCAGCCGGTGGACGGCCCGCTGAGCGTGCCGGACATGGCAAAGCAGATGCGCGCCGAAGGCATCCACACCATCATGGTGCTGTCGGACAACATCGGCAAGTGGACCGGCCAGCGCGAACACTTCCCCAGCGACGTGGAGTTCCACGACCGCAGCGAACTGGAAGAGGTGCAGAAGCGCCTGCGCGAAGTGAAGGGTGTTTCGATCCTGATCTACGAACAGACCTGCGCCACCGAGAAGCGTCGCCGCCGCAAGCGCGGCAAGCTGGAAGATCCGCAGAAGCGGGTACTGATCAATTCGCTGGTCTGCGAAGGCTGCGGCGACTGCGGCAAGAAGAGCTTCTGCGTGTCGGTGCTGCCGAAGGAAACCGAGTTCGGGCGCAAGCGCGAGATCGACCAGTCCAACTGCAACAAGGACTATTCCTGCGTGAACGGCTTCTGCCCGAGCTTCGTCACCGTGCACGGTGGCCAGCCGCGCAAGGGCAGCAAGCGCGATGCCTCCACGCTGCTGGACAACCTGCCGGCGCCGACGATCCGCGGCACGCTTGAGCAGCCCTGGAACATCCTGATCACCGGCGTCGGCGGTACCGGCGTGGTGACCATTGGCGCGCTGCTGGGCATGGCCGGCCACCTGGAGGGCAAGGGCGCGACCGTGCTCGACCAGACCGGCCTGGCGCAGAAGGGTGGCGCGGTGACCACGCACATCCGCATCGCACGCCGCCCGGATGACATCCACGCCGTGCGCATCGCCGCCGGTGAAGCCGACCTGGTGCTGGGCTGCGACATGGTGGTGGTCAACGACTACTGGGCGCTGTCGAAGGTGCGTGCCGGCCGTTCGCAGGTGGTGCTGAACACCTACGAAGCGATGCCGGGTACCTTCACCACCCGCCCGGACATGCAGTTCCCCGCCGCCGACATCATCGCCGGTGTGCGTGTGGCACTGGGCGGCCAGGAGCCGTTGCTGCTGGATGCCACCCAACTGGCCACCGCGCTGCTGGGCGATGCCATCGCCGCCAACCTGTTCATCCTCGGCTACGCCTGGCAGCAGGGCCTGGTGCCGCTGTCGTTCGAGTCGCTGATGCGCGCCATCGAGCTCAATGGCGCTGCGGTGGCCATGAACCAGCAGGCCTTCGCCTGGGGCCGCCTGGCCGCGGTCGATCCGCAGGCAGTGCAGCAGGCAGCCGGCTTGGTGCGCAACCGCCACACCGATACCGAATCCACCCCGGGCCCGCTGCATCCGCTGCCGCCGGGCGAATGGGAGGGCAACGAATGGGGCGCCACCGCTGCACCGCGCAACACCGGCGACGAACGCGAGCTGCGCGGCCTGCCCTCGCACGGTGGCGACGTGGCATTCCTGCCGCTGGACGACGCGCGCCTGTCGCGCTCGCTGGATGAAATGATCGAGCGCCGCGCCGCCTTCCTGGTCGAGTACCAGGATGCTGCTTACGCCACGCGTTACCGTGATCTGGTGGCACGCGTGCGCGCTACCGAAGCCGAGCGTATCGGCGGCTCCACCGCGTTGACCGAGACGGTGGCCCGCTACCTGTTCAAGCTGATGGCCTACAAGGACGAGTACGAAGTGGCCCGCCTGTACACCAGCGGCGACTTCCAGCGACGCCTGCAGCAGCAGTTCGAGGGCGACTATCAGCTGCGCTTCCACCTGGCGCCGCCGCTGTTCGCCAGGAAGGACGAGCAGGGCCGGTTGCTGAAGAAGGAATACGGCCCGTGGATGTTCAAGGCGTTTGGCTTGCTGGCGAAGCTGAAGTTCCTGCGTGGCGGCCGCTTCGACGTGTTCGGCCGCACCGAAGAGCGGCGCATGGAGCGCAAGCTGATCAGTGATTACGAGGCCACTGTGCAGGTGCTGCTGGATGGCCTGGATGACGACCGCCTGGCGCTGGCGGTGGAGATCGCCAGCATTCCCGAACACATCCGCGGCTTCGGCCACGTCAAGGAAGCGCATTTCGAGCAGGCCAAGGCGCGCGAAGCGGCCCTGCTGGCGCAGTGGCGCAATCCGAAGGCGCTGCATATCGTGCAGGTGGCTTGATGGTAGTGCCGGCCGCTGGCCGGCATTCATCCCGGCATTCATCCCGGCAATCGGTTGCCGGCCAGCGGCCGGCACTACCGATGGATTACCCCAGCCGCCACAGCAGCAGGCGATTGTTGGCCGGCATCGCCACATCGCCCAACCGGGTGAATCCGTTGTCGGCCGCCAGCGCCTGCACCGCTTCGCTGTCGCGGATGCCGCTGCGCGGATCACGTGCCTTCAGCCAGGCATCGAACTGCGCATTGCTGTCGCTGGTGTAGCGGCCGCCGTAGTTGAACGGGCCATACACCGCCAGCAGCGCACCGTGGCGCAACAGGGGCGGCAGCGCCGCGAACAATGACTGGACGTGTGCCCAGCTCATGATGTGCAGGGTGTTGGCGCTGAATGCGGCATCGAACGTACTGCCCGGTGCCAGGTTCAGGCCGGGCGCTGGCGGCAGTTCCACCTGCAGCGCTACCGGCGGCAGCAGATTCAGCAATGCCGTTTCGGCACGCCATGCCTCGATGCCTGGCAGGTGGTCCGGATGATCACTGGGCTGCCAGCGCAGCCAGGGCCAGCGCTCGGCAAAGAAGGCCGCATGCTGGCCGGTGCCGCTGCCGATCTCCAGCACCCGGTGGCGGTCGCCCATCCACGGGTCGAGCGCGGCGGCGATGGGTTCGCGGTTGCGTTCGCAGGCTTCTGAATACGGCTTGCTCGACATCAGGACGGGGTCCAGGCGGGGTCGGCCCCATTGTGCACGAGGGGGTGTTGCTCGGCAGGGCGGCGCCCTGCACCCGCCGAAGCAACGGCAACAGCAACAGCGGGCTTCCTGTGGGATTGCGGGGTGGGTCCGGTTGCGGGGGACGCCGTAAATCCGTCCATGGAGGCTCGGTCGCCGCATCCATGCGGCTCACGCCCCCGCAACCGGACCCACCCCGCCTTCGACGGTTTCCTGCGGTCTGTTGGAATGGCTCTTGGGGTCAGATCCGTTTTCCACAGGAAAACGGATCTGACCCCGGATACATTTCGATATCTGACAGATTGTGTCGACCAAGGTCGACACCCACCAACAGCACACGAAATCTGTCGAAGGTGGGGCGGTGTCGGAGTGCGGGGTGTCAGCCGCATGGATGCGGCTGCCAAGCCTCCATGGACGGATTCACGGCGTCCCCGCAATCCGACACCGCCCCACCCACACACGGAATGCCCGCTTTTGACGTTGACGTTGCCCTGGCTTGAAGCAGGTGCAGGGCTGCAAGCCCTGCCGAAACCCTCCCAACCATGACTGCAGTCACTTGCCCGCACGCGCCGCGCTGGCGAAAGTCGAGAAGTTGACGTGATCGGCTCGACCCATTGTCGGCCGCACGCAAGCGAGAGAGAGAAACGCTGTGCAACGACGTGAGTTCCTGGCTTTTTCCGGTCTGGGCCTGGCGGGCCTGCTGCTGCCGCATTCCCGTGCCATCGCCGCCGAGCAGTTGCTGGCCCCGGTCGACACCGCCCAGCGCAGGCGCCTGGCCGAGGTCGCGCTGGCCGCCGCACGCACCGCCAAGGCCAGCTACTGCGATGTCCGCATCGGCCGCTATCTCAACCAGTCGGTCATCACCCGCGAACACCAGGTCGGCAATGTGACCAACCGCGAATCATCCGGTGTGGGCGTGCGGGTGATCGTCAACGGCGCGTGGGGCTTCGCTGCAACCCATCAGCAGACCGAGGCCGCCGTGCGCGCCGCGGTCGAGCAGGCAGCGGCAATCGCCCGCGCCAATGCCGGCATCCAGACCCGGCCGGTACAGCTGGCGCCGACGCCGTCGGTCGGCGAAGTGCGCTGGCAGACGCCAGTGCGGAAGAACGCCATGGCGGTGCCGATCCAGGACAAGGTCGAACTGCTGCTGGCGCTCAACGCCGCCGCGCTGGATGCGGGCGCCGACTACATCAATTCCACGTTGTTCCTGGTCAACGAACAGAAGTACTTCGCCTCCAGCGACGGCTCGTTCATCGACCAGGACATTCACCGCATCTGGCTGCCGTTTACCGCCACCGCCATCGACAAGGCCAGCGGCAGGTTCCGTACCCGCGCCGGCCTCTCCTCGCCGATGGGCATGGGCTACGAGTTCCTCGATGGCGATGCGCGTGGAAAGGTCCAGCTGCCCGGCGGCATCACCGCCTACCGCGATTCCTACGACCCGGTCGAAGACGCCATCGCCGCCGCCCGCCACGCGCGCGAGAAACTGAAGGCGCCGTCGGTGAAGCCCGGCAAGTACGACCTGGTGCTGGACCCGTCCAACCTGTTCCTGACCATCCACGAGAACGTCGGCCACCCGTTGGAGCTGGACCGCGTGCTCGGCTACGAAGCCAACTACGCCGGCACCAGCTTCGCCACGCTGGACAAGCGCGATGCCGGCTTCCGCTGGGGCAGCGACATCGTCACTTTCTTCGCCGACAAGACCCAGCCGGGCAGCCTCGGCGCCGTCGGCTACGACGATGAAGGGGTGAAGACGCAGCGCTGGGACCTCGTACGCGACGGTATCCTGGTTGACTACCAGGCCACCCGCGACGAGGCCCATATCCTCGGCCGCGATGCATCGCACGGCTGCAGCTACGCCGATTCCTGGTCCAGCGTGCAGTTCCAGCGCATGGCCAATGTCTCTCTGGCACCGGGCAAGCTGCGGCTCAGTGTCGAGGACATGATCAAGGACGTGGAAAACGGCATCTGGATCCACGGCCGCGGTTCGTATTCGATCGACCAGCAGCGCTACAACGCGCAGTTCGGCGGCCAGCTGTACTACCAGATCAAGGACGGGAAGATTGCCGGCATGGTTGAGGATGCGGCCTACCAGATCCGCACGCCGGAATTCTGGAATGCCTGCACCGCCATCTGCGATGAACGCGACTTCCGCCTGGGCGGTTCGTTCTTCGATGGCAAGGGCCAGCCCGGCCAGGTCTCGGCGGTCTCGCACGGTTCGTCCACCACCCGCTTCAACGGCATCAACATCATCAACACCGCGCGCAGTCTCGGCGCTTGAGCCACCCATCCTTCGACATGGAGAGCAGCCTTGCAAAGACGTGACTTCCTGGCCCTGACCGGGCTTACCGCGGGCGGGCTGATCGTGCCCTCCTTCTTCGGCAAGGTGATCGCCGCCGAGCAGCTGCAGTCCAGCCTGGACCCGGCGCTGAAGAAGCGCCTGGCCGACGCTGCGTTGCAGGCCGCACGCAGCGCCGGCGCCACCTACTGCGACGTGCGCATCGGCCGCTACCTGCGGCAGTTCGTGATCACCCGCGAAGACAAGGTGCAGAACGTGGTGAACACCGAGTCCACCGGGGTGGGCATACGCGTGATCGTCAACGGCGCCTGGGGCTTTGCCGCCACCAATGCGCTGGGTACCGCCGATGTGGCCAGGGCGGCGCAGCAGGCCGCGGCGATCGCCAAGGCCAATGCTGGCGTGCAGACCGCGCCGGTGCAGCTGGCCAAGGCGCCGGGCGTGGGTGAGGTGAGCTGGCGCACGCCGATCCGCAAGAATGCGATGGAGGTGCCGATCAAGGAAAAGGTCGATCTGCTGCTGGACGTCAATGCCGCCGCGATGGGCGCCGGTGCCAGCTTCGTCAACTCGATGCTGTTCCTGGTCAACGAGCAGAAGTACTTCGCCTCCACCGATGGTTCCTACATCGACCAGGACGTGCATCGCATCTGGGCGCCGATGACGGTCACCGCGATCGACAAGGCCAGTGGCAAGTTCCGCACCCGCGAGGGCCTGTCCTCGCCGATGGGGCTGGGCTACGAGTACCTGGATGGTGCCGCCGCCGGCAAGGTGGTCAGCCCCAATGGCGTGGTCAACTACAGCACCTCCTACGACATGAAGGAGGACGCCGTCGCCGCCGCCAGGCAGGCGCAGGAAAAGCTGAAGGCACCGTCGGTGAAGCCGGGCAAGTACGATCTGGTGCTCGACCCGTCACACACCTGGCTGACCATCCACGAGTCGATCGGCCACCCGCTGGAGCTGGACCGTGTGCTCGGCTACGAAGCCAACTACGCCGGCACCAGCTTCGCCACCCTGGACAAGCGCGAACAGCATTTCCAGTACGGCAGCGAGCTGGTCAACATCTTCGCCGACAAGACCCAGCCGGGCAGTCTGGGCGCGGTGGCGTACGACGATGAAGGCGTGAAGTGCAAGCGCTGGGACCTGATCAGCAACGGCAAGCTGGTGGATTACCAGACCATCCGCGACCAGGCCCACATCCTCGGCAAGAGCGAGTCCGACGGCTGCTGCTATGCCGACTCGTGGTCCAGCGTGCAGTTCCAGCGCATGGCCAACGTGTCGATGGCACCGGGCAAGAAGCCGCTGAGCGTGCCCGACCTGATCAAGGACGTGGAGAACGGCATCTACATCATCGGTGACGGTTCGTTCTCGATCGACCAGCAGCGCTACAACGCGCAGTTCGGCGGCCAGCTGTTCTACGAGATCAAGAACGGCCAGATCACCCGCATGCTGGAAGACGTGGCCTACCAGATCCGCACGCCGGAGTTCTGGAATGCCTGCACCGCCGTGGCCGACGAGCGCGACTACCGCCTGGGCGGTTCGTTCTTCGACGGCAAGGGCCAGCCGGGCCAGGTCTCGGCGGTCTCGCACGGTTCGTCCACCGCGCGCTTCAACGGCATCAACGTCATCAACACCGCACGCAGCCTCGGCTGATCGGTCAGGAGCCCTTACACCATGAGTATCTTCACCGAAGCCCAGGCCAAGGCCATCCTCGACAAGGTCATCGCCCTGTCCAAGGCCGACGAGTGCACCGCCGTGCTGTCCGGCGCGATCAGCGGCAACATCCGTTTCGCGCTGAACAATGTCTCCACCAGCGGCATCGTCGACAACACCGAGCTGGCGGTCACCGTCGCCTTCGGCAAGCGCGTCGGCACCGCCTCGATCAACGAGTTCGACGACGCCGCGCTGGAACGCGTGGTGCGCCGTGCTGAAGACCTGGCGCGCCTGGCCCCGGAGAACCCGGAGTTCATGCCGGCCATCGGCAAGCAGAGCTACCGTCCCAGCCCGACCTTCAGCGAATCCACCGCCGCGATCGATCCGGCCTTCCGCGCGAAGGTCGCCGCCGATTCGATCGCCCCGTGCCGTGGCAACGGGCTCATTGCCGCCGGCTTCCTCGAGGACGGCCAGGGCTTCCAGGCGACCGCCAACAGCAACGGCAACTTCGCCTATCAGCGCACCACCAACTTCGATTACACCTGCACCGTGCGTACCGAAGATGGCCGCGGTTCGGGTTGGGTCGGTCGCAACCTGAAGGATGCCGCCGACTTCAAGGCCGACCAGGACATCCGCATCGCCATGCGCAAGGCCACCGAATCGGCCGAAGCCAAGGCGCTGGAACCGGGCAAGTACACGGTGATCCTGGAGCCGGCCGCGGCGGCAGGCCTGATCAGCTTCATGATGAACTTCTTCAGCGCACGCTCGGCCGATGAAGGCCGCAGCTTCCTGTCAAAAAAGGGTGGCGGCAACAAGCTGGGCGAGCAGGTCTACGACCCGCGCGTGACCATGATCGCCGACCCGTGGCATCCGGAGGCGCCGGTGCTGCCGTGGGACAACGAAGGCCTGCCGCGCGAACGCATGGCGATCATCGAGAACGGCAGGATCGCCAACCTGGACTACTCGCGTTTCTGGGCGCAGAAGCAGGGCAAGACCGCCAAGGCCTCGCCGGGCAACCTGCTGATGAGTGGTGGCGACAAGAGCACCGCCGAGCTGGTACGCGGCACCCAGAAGGGTATCCTGGTCACCCGCACGTGGTACATCCGCATGGTCGATCCGCAGACCGTGCTGCTGACCGGCCTGACCCGCGACGGTACCTTCTACATCGAGAACGGCCAGATCAAGCATCCGGTGAAGAACTTCCGCTTCAACGAATCGCCGGTGATCATGCTCAACAACATCGAAGAGCTGGGCAGGCCGGTGCGCGTGGCCGGTGATGAATCCAGCTTCGTGATGATGATCCCGCCAATGAAGCTGCGCGATTTCACCTTCACCTCGCTGTCCGACGCGGTCTGATGGATCGCCGGGCCTGCCTGCGCTGGTTGGCTGCTGCCGCTTCGGCGGCGGCGCTGCCGGCCTGGGCACAGGCAGGCCCGCGCAGTTCGCGCTACGACTTCTGGTTCACCCGCCTGCAGTACGACTCCGGTGACTGGGACGTGGACGCGCGCATGCCGTCCAACCTGATCACCTCGCTGATCGACTACACCTCGCTGCGCGTGGACCCGCAGGAGCACGTGGTGGCACTGGCCGACCCGCGCATGCTGGAAGCGCCGTTCTGCTACCTGGCCGGCCACAAGCTGGTGGAGTTCAATGCCGCCGAGCGGCAGAACTTCGTGCGCTATGTGCGCAATGGCGGCTTCGTCTTCGTGGACGACTGCAACCACGACATCGATGGCCTGTTCGCCACCTCGTTCGAGGCGCAGATGGGTCGCCTGTTCGGCCCGAAGGCACTGCAGAAGCTGCCCAACAGCCACCCGCTGTACCGCAGCTTCTTCCGCTTCCCCGACGGCCCGCCCGCCACCAGTTTCGAACTCAACGGCTGGGGCGACGACCTGGTGCACGACTACCTGAAGGGCATCGAGGTCGATGGCCGCCTGGGGCTGCTCTACAGCAACAAGGACTACGGCTGCGAGTGGGACTACGACTGGCGCAACAAGCGTTTCCTGGCCGAAGACAACACCCGCTTCGGCGTCAACATCGTGATGTACGCGTTGAACAACTGATAGGACCTGCACGCCCATGACCTCCCCCGACCTCGATTCCCTGCTGCCGCGCCTGGATGCGCTGCGCGCCGCGCTTGCACGCGCAGTGGTGGGCCAGAACACCGTGGTCGAGCAGCTGCTGATCGGCCTGCTGGCCGGCGGCCACTGCCTGCTGGAAGGCGCGCCCGGGCTCGGCAAGACCCTGCTGGTGCGCTCGCTCGGGCAGGCGCTGGAGCTGCAGTTCCGGCGCGTGCAGTTCACCCCCGACCTGATGCCCAGCGACATCCTCGGCACCGAGCTGCTGGAAGAAGACCACGGCACCGGCCATCGCCATTTCCGCTTCCAGCAGGGCCCGATCTTCACCCACCTGCTGCTGGCCGACGAACTCAACCGTACCCCGCCCAAGACCCAGGCCGCACTGCTGGAAGCGATGCAGGAGCGCACGGTCAGCTACGCCGGCACCACCTACGCGCTGCCCGCGCCGTTCTTCGTGCTGGCCACGCAGAACCCGATCGAGCAGGCCGGCACCTACCCGCTGCCGGAGGCACAGCTGGACCGCTTCCTGCTGCACGTGCTGGTGGATTACCCCAGCGAAGACGAGGAGCGGCAGATCCTGGAACAGACCACCGGCGGTACCACCGACGCGGTACCGAAGGTGATGGATGCCGAAGCGGTGACCGCACTGCAGGCGGCCGTGCGCCAGGTGCATGTCAGCCCCGATGTGCTGGCCTGGATCACCCGCCTGGTGCGTGCCAGCCGGCCGGGCGAAGGCGCACCGGCGGCGATCAACCAGTGGGTGAAGTGGGGCGCCGGTCCGCGCGCCGGCCAGTCGCTGGTGCTCGCGGCAAAAGCGCGCGCACTGCTGCAGGGCCGCTTCGCCGCCACCCGCGAGGACGTGCAGGTACTGGCCGCACCGGTGATGCGCCATCGCCTGCTGCTGTCGTTCGCCGCCGAAGCCGAGCAGAAGCGTGCCGACGACGTGGTCGCTGCCCTGCTGCAGGCCGTGCCGTTCCCAGGTTGAGCCACGCGTGAACGCCGGTACCCCGCTGACCTTGCCACCGGACTTGCGTGCGCGCCTGCGCCTGCTGCGGCTGCGGCCGCGCCTGGCCAGCGGTGCCAGTGGCATCGGCCAGCACGCCAGCCGCAGCCGCGGTGCCGGCCTCGAGTTCGCCCAGTACCGTGCCTACGAGCCGGGAGACGAACTGCGCCAGATCGACTGGAAGCTATACGCCCGCTCGGATCGCTTCTTCGTGCGCGAGTCCGAACGCGAAAGCCCGATCACGGTCTGGCTGTTGCTCGATGCCACCGCCTCGGCCGGCCAGGCCGATCGCGCGGTGCCGCAACGCACGCGCCTGGACCACATGTGCGGCGTGGCCGCATGCCTGGTCGAACTGGCCCTGCAACAGGGCGACCGCTTTGGCCTGCTGGCAATCAGTGGCGATGGCCTGCAGCTGGTACCCGCAGCGAACGGCGCGCGCCAGCGCGACCGTGTGCATCTGCAACTGAACGCCCTACAGGCCCGCGGTGGGTGGCCTGCGGCCGAACGCCTGCGCCCGCTGTGGGAACGCGTGCGCCCGGGCGACCTGCTGCTGGCAATCGGTGATGGCTTCGACGACGCCGGCATCGTGTTGCTCGAACAGCTGGCCAGCGCACGCCGCGAAGTGGCACTGCTGCAGATCCTGACCGCCGACGAGCGCGACTTCCCGTTCGACGCCGGCCACCGCTTCCGCGACCCGGAAACCGGCGAGGAACTGTTGGGCGACGGCGCGGCGATCCGCGCCGATTACCTGCAGCGCTTCGCTGACGCACGCAGCGCATTACGTGCGCGCCTGCAGGCCAGCGGCATCGCCAGTGCCACCGGCTGGCTCGACCAACCGTTGGACCAGCCGCTGCAGGCGCTGTTCGGCCGTGGGGGCGCTGCATGACCCTTCTGTTCCCGCTCGGCTTGGCCGCGCTCGCCGCAGGGCTGCTGCCGCTGCTGATCCACCTGGCCCGGCGCCATCCGTACACGCCACTGGATTTCGCTGCACTGCGCTGGCTGCGTGCACAGATCCGGCCGCGCCAGCGCATCCGCTTCGATGACTGGCCGTTGCTTCTGGTGCGGCTGATGTTGCTGGCTGCATTGGCCTTTCTGCTGGCACGACCTGCGTTGACCGGCCCTGCCCCTGTCCCCGCTGCCTGGACGGTAGTGGCACCTGGGATGGACGCCGCCGCACTGCGCGGCACCGCCGAAGAGGGCAACTGGCACTGGCTGGCACCTGGCTTCCCCGCCATCGATCAGGCACCACCGGCATCCAGCGCATCCCTGCCCAGCCTGTTGCGCGAACTGGACGCACAGCTGCCTGCGGGCACCGCGTTGACCGTGCACGTTCCCGATCCCCTGCCCGGCCTGGATGGCGCCCGCCTGCAGCTGTCGCGCGACGTGCAATGGCACACGCAGCCGATGCCGGTCACACCGCCGCAGACTGCAGCGGCATTGCCGCAGCTGCGCGCGCACGGCGAGGCATCCGCCACTGCCCAGCACTGGTTGAACGCACTGCAGCGCGCGTGGGGCGTGCAGGCAACGCTTGCTCCGCTGTCGGTGGATGCCCTGCCCGAACGCGGCGAGATCGGCGTGTGGAGCCGCAGCGATGCACTGCCGGCGAACTGGCAGGCGTGGCTGCTCGACGGCGGTCGTGTCATCACCGCCGGCAAGCCCGCTGCCGACGCCCGCATCCTGCTGCGCGACGCGGAGGGCGCACCGCTGCTGTGGCAACAACGCGTCGGCCACGGCTATCTGCTGGCGCTGCCGGGCGACTGGAGTACCACGAGCAACGCCGCGCTGCGCGATCCGAAGTTGCCGCGTGCCCTGCTGCTGGCGCTGCAGCCACCCACGGCTCCGCGCCTGGGCGATGCACGTGACCAGGCACCGCAGCGGGCCGCATTGCCTGCTGCAACACCACCGCTGCGTGAGCCGACGCCTTGGCTGTTGCTGGCTATCGTGCTGCTGTTCGCCCTGGAACGCTGGATGGCCAGCAGCGCCCGCCGCAGGGTGGCCGCATGAATACCTTGCAGCACGCCTGGCAACGTGCGCGCCGGCGCCGTGCGCTCATCACCCTGCTGCTGGGCCTGCCATGGGCGCTGGCTGCGGCGGGGCTGGCCCTGCGTCTGGCAGGTTTCGATATCGCCTGCGTCGTCGGTACGATCAGCCTGCTCGCGTGTGCGGGCTTCGCCACTGCGCATGCCCGCCAACTGGACCGGCAGTGGCTGCAACGCCACCTTGATGGCAGCGGTGCCAGCGAGGACAGTGCCGATCTGCTGTTCGCCGATGCCGCCACGCTCAATCCGCTGCAGCAGCGCCAGCGTGCGCATGTGCTGGCCACGCTGGAACGCGCGATGCCGGAGCTGCGTCCACACTGGCCGCCTGGGGCATTGGCGCTGTGCTGGATCGCGGGCCTGGCCATTGTTGTGCTGGCAGTCGGCTGGCCACGTTCGAACCCCGGTTCCGCGCCAGTCCGCACCTCAGCGCCGGGCAGCACGGCCGCCGCAGGCCCGCTACGCCTGCAGTCCACCCGCCTGCGCATCGACGCACCGGCCTATACCGGCCAGGCCACGCTTACCCAGAATGCGCTGGACGCCAAGGTCGCCGCCGACAGCCGACTGTCCTGGTCGCTGCGCTTCGACCGCGCACCGGACAAGGCATGGCTGCAGTTCCACGATGGTCGCAGGTTGCCGCTGAGCGAGCACGAAGGACAGTGGCAGGCGCAGGATGTGGCACGCGCGCCGGTGCTGTACCGCGTGGTGAGCGAACCGGCACTGGCAGAGACCCGCCTGCATCGGCTGGATGTGGTGGCCGACCGTGCACCCAGCGTGCGCGTACTGGAGCCCACGGCCAGCCTGGTGCTGGGCAAGCCGGGGCAACGACAGTGGGCACTGCGCTTCGAAGCCAACGACGATTACGGTGTCGCGGCGCAGGCAACGCTGTCGATCACCACCACCCAGGGCAGCGGGGAGAACATCACCTTCGTGAAGCGCGGCATCACGCTTGCCGGCAGCGGCGAAGCCACCGCGCGACGTTTCGCCCATACCCTGGATCTGGCTGCGCTGGGCGCGCAGCCCGGCAACGATGTGATCGCCCAGCTGGAGGTGCGCGACAATCACGCGCCCACGCCGCAGACCGGGCGCAGCAGCAGTGTGATCCTGCGCCTGCCCAGCGCCGAAGTCGCGCTCGGTGCGGAGCTCGAGGGCCGCATCAAGAAGACCCTGCCTGCGTATTTCCGCAGCCAGCGGCAGATCATCATCGATGCCGAAGCGCTGATCCGGCAGCGACGCAGCCTGGCCGACGAGGACTTCGTGAAGCGCAGCGATGCGATCGGTGTCGACCAGCGCATCCTGCGCCTGCGCTACGGCCAGTTCCTGGGCGAGGAAAGCGAAGGTGCACCGAAGCCACCGCCGACCAGCGACCTGCCCACCAGCGATACGCCGGCCGCCGGCGACCACGACGACGATCACGACCATGGCGCCGAGGCCGGCGCGCACGACGCGCATGACCATGATCACGGCGGCAAGCCGACCAATGCCGATACGCCACCGGTGTTCGGCAGCGACACCGACGTTCTCTCCGAGTATGGCCACACCCACGACCACGCCGAGGCGGCGACCCTGCTCGACCCGCAGACCCGCGCCACGTTGAAGGCCGCGCTTGACCAGATGTGGTCGGCCGAAGGTGAGCTGCGCCAGGGCCGCCCGCAGCAGGCGCTGCCATTTGCCTACAAGGCGCTGGGCTTCATCAAGCAGGTGCAGCAGGCCGAGCGCATCTACCTGGCCCGGGTCGGGCCGGAGCTGCCACCCATCGATGAAAGCCGCCGGCTGGGCGGTGATCGCGCCGGACTGGCCAGTCGCGAACTGCCATTGGCCGCGCGCACCCCGCCCGATCCGGCCATCGTTGAAGCCTGGCAGCGCCTCGGTGATGACAACGGCGCACCGGATCTCGATGCGCTCGCGGCCTGGCAGCAGCGCAACGCGGCCTACCTGCCCGATGCATTGGATCTGGCTGCGGCCATCGAGCAGCTGCGCATCGAGCCCGACTGCATCGACTGTCGCCAGCGCCTGCGTGCGCAGCTGTGGCGCGCGCTGCAGCGTCCACTGCCGCAGGCGATGCGGCGCAGTGCGGCCGATGCGATGGGCCAGCGCTACCTCGATGCGCTGGAGGCGCAGCCATGACCGCCACCAGCCTGAACCTGTGGATTGCGCTGGCACTCACTCTGGTCGTGGTCATCGCCAGCGTGCGCCAGTTGCGTGGAAGCACAATGCACCCTGGCCGCCGGTGGAGCGTGATCGCACTGCAGGTCATCGTCGCCACGCTGCTGTACTTCTGCCTGATGCCGCCCACCCGCCAGCAGCCCGCAGGCGGGCTGGTCGTGCTTGGCGTCGATGCCGGCAAGGCCGGCGCACCCCCGGCCAGCGAAGGCCAGCTGTTGCTGTTGCCCGAAGCTGCCGATGTGCCCGGCGCACAGCGCGTTCCCGACCTGGCCACCGCGCTGCGCCAGCATCCGGCCGCCACGCTGACGCTGGTCGGTGCAGGCCTGGCCGCACGTGACCGCGACGCGCTGCTGCCACCGGATATACGTTGGCAGGCTGCACCGGAGCCGCGCGGCTGGATCGCGCTGCAAGCACCGGCCGATGTGGCCCCCGGTGCACGCTTCGAAGTACTGGCCCAGGCGCGTGGCGCGGCAAAGGCCAAAGCAGAACTGCTCGACCCGGCCGACAGCGTAGTCGATCGCACGGACGTTGCCGACGACGGCCGCGTGCAGCTGAGCGGCATCGCCCGCGCCGAAGGCCGCAGCGTGTTCAAGCTGCGCCTGCTCGATGCCGACGGCCATGTGGTGGACAGCGTCCCGGTGCCGCAGCAGACCCTGCCGGCCGCACCGCTGCGCCTGCTGGTGCGCGCCAGTGCGCCGGGCCCAGAGCTGAAGTACCTGCGCCGCTGGGCGGCCGATGCCGGCATCCGTGTGCAGGTGCAGGCGGATGCCGGGGCCGGACTCAGCATCGGCGATGGCGCGGTGGCGATTGATGCAGCATCGCTCACGCGCAGCGATCTGCTGCTGCTGGACGAGCGCAGCCTCGCGGCATTGAGTGCAGGCCAGCTGGCCACCGTGCGCCAGGCACTGCGCGATGGACTGGGCGTGCTGGTACGCAGTGCGGGCGCACCTTCGGCCAGTGCGCGCCAGCGCCTCCGCGATCTGGGCCTGCCCGTGCAGGGCGATGGCAGCAGCCGCACCCTTGAACTTCCCGGCGATGGCGAAAGCGCGATCCTCGCCGCACGCCGTGGCCCGCTTGCCGCCGGCACGTTGCCGACCGGCTACGGCGAAGAGGCCGATCGCAGCTCGCACAGTGCCGCGCTGCCTTCGCTGGAAGCACTGGCGTTGCAGCCGCCGGGCAGCAACGCGCTGCTGCACGATCGTGCCGGCAATGCCATCGGTGGCTGGCGCGCGGTCGGCAAGGGCCGCATCGGCCTGCTGCCCATCACCGACAGCTGGCGTTGGGTGCTGGCCGGCCGCGATGACCACCACGGCGAACTCTGGAGCGACGCGGTGGCCACGTTGGCACGCGCGCAGGACAGCGCTGATGCACTGTGGTCACCGCAGCCGATCGCCTGGGCAGGTGAACGACAGGCGCTGTGCGGTGTGCAGGCACCACTGCAGGCCTTCAACAAACGCGGCGACGACGTGCCCCTGATCGTCGATGGCACGGCGTCGGCGCTGCGCTGCGCCGGCTGGTGGCCCCGTGAGGCAGGCTGGCAACGCCTGCAGCATGGCGACAGCGTTGTCTGGCGCTACGTGTTCGACCCGAAGGATGCACCGACGCTGCATCGACAGGTGATGATCGATGCGACCACGCAGGCGTTGGCTGCCAGCACGCCTGCAGACGCGTCGGTGATGCAACCCGTGCCGGGCTCGCGCTGGCCGTGGTGGCTGGCGTTCGTGTTGTGCGCATCATTGCTGTGGTGGCTGGAGCGGCGGCGCTGACCGCATCGATTGAATCGCGGGCAGCACCCACGCGTGGCGTGGATCTACTGGCCCCAATCCTCATGCGCCATTCAACGTTTTCCGGCGCGCCGGTACACACCGTTGAAACGCACGTTCATGCCACCGCATTCGCTGTTGTCGGCCACGATCAGCACCTCACCCAGCGAGTGCACGCGCACCCGGCACGTGTCCTCGGCGAACTCGACGTCGGCACCGCGCGGTATGGCACGCGCTTCCACCTGGCCCAGGTTCGGCCCATACGGGCGCTGTTCCGGCGTGGGGTTGGCGGAGGGCCAGTAGGCGTCGCCATCCACGTGCAGTTGTCCACCCTGCACGGTGATGCGCAGGCCGTTGTCGCCATCTTTCCAGTGGCCCGCCCAATCCTGCAGCGCTGGCACGACCACCGGCAACGCCTGCAGCTTGCTGCGGTCGACCCAACCGGCGCTGCCACCCACCCTGTTCGGGAAGAACGCGCAGCGGTAACGGCCCAGGTCGCGACCGGTCACCACCGTATCGCCGTTGACCACATAGCTGCGCTGGCGGCAGGCCGGTTCGCCCTTGGCGGGGCAGCCATCCATGTCGCCGAGCAGGTACAGGCGCGGTACATCGACCACCCGCGCCAGCGCGAACCGGCTCTGTTCGGAGGGGAATGCGCCATTGCGGCAGGCGCCGCCATCGGCGATATCGGACGCGAAGGCGGAGGCCGGCAGCAACGCGGCCAGCAGGCAGAACGAACGCAGGGACATGACAGCGTTACCGGTGGGCGGCCAGCAGCATATACCGGCCTACTTCACTGGCGCTGTGTCGCCGGCATCCTGCTCCTGTGAGAACCGCAGCGCGCGCTGCTGCTGTTCGGCGCTGAGCTCTGGCGGTGGCCGCGCCACGGCCGCCTGGATCTGGTCCGGCCCGCCGGTGAGTTTGTTGATGCCTTTGGCTGCCGCCATCACACCCTTGACCACGCCCATCATGATGTAGCCGCCGCCCATGCTGACCTGCTCCGGCGACGGCGGCTCGCTCCAGTCACGGCTGAAGCGGTTGTCGCCGAACTTCACCGGGTTCTTGAAGCGGTACAGGTCCACCGGCTCGTCATCCGGCTTGAGCGCGCGAACTTCTCCCAAGGTGGTGACGCCGTCCTGTGGCGGGGTGGTGGAGATCGGCGCGGGGGGTGCGGCCGGCGCATCTACAGGAGGTGCAGGCGCAGGACCAGACGCAGGCACCGACTGCTGCGCCTGCGCGATGCCCGCCAGCAACAGGCTGGCCAGCAGTGCTCCCTGCGTTCCCGGTCGTGCCACAGCCATCCACCCTGTTGGTTGCGTCCAGTGAACAAGGATACGGATGCGGGCTTCAGATTTCGTTGGCATCGGCGGGGGCATTCAGGGTGTGTCACGCATCGTCGCTGCGCTGACCGGGCACCGAAGTTTGCAACGAACTTCATTCCCGCCGGGGGATGGGGACGGCATCCATGGTGCAGTTCCTCCGCCGCAGCGAGGCGCTTGACGCGGACATCGCGCAGCGTCCGGACCCGTCCGTGGCAATGAACGGTTCACGGCCGCCGTGTGCGGTGTCTCACATCCTGAGACGTGAGTGTGGTGCCATGTGACCCCTCGCAATCCGTCCCGGCTCCACTTTCCATGGCCTACGAACTCGCCAAGCGCACCGCCGACGCCGAGCAGAAGCTCGCCACCCGCGACGGCCTGCCCGCCCGCGACGGCGCCCTGCTCAGCGCGCGCCTGCAGCGCCGCTACCAGGACCGCATCACCGGCAGCTTCGCCATTCCCGGCCGCGAAGGCCGCTACGCGCCCATTCCCAGGTCGGTGCCGCCGGCCCTGGCCGCGGCCCTGAAGGCACGCGGCATCGAGCAGCTCTACAGCCACCAGGCCGAGGCCTGGGAGGCCAGCCAGCGTGGTGAGCACGTGGCCATCGTCACCCCCACCGCCAGCGGCAAGTCGCTGTGCTACACCCTGCCGGTAGTCAGCGCGGCGATGCAGGACAAGGCCAAGGCGCTGTACCTGTTCCCGACCAAGGCGCTGGCACAGGACCAGGTGGCCGAGCTGCTGGAACTCAACCGTGCTGGCGATCTGGGCGTCAAGGCCTTCACCTTCGATGGCGATACCCCGGGTGATGCGCGCCAGGCGATCCGCCTGCATGGCGACATCGTGGTGTCCAATCCGGACATGCTGCACCAGGCGATCCTGCCGCATCACACCAAGTGGGCGCAGTTCTTCGAGAACCTGCGCTACATCGTCATCGATGAAGTACACACCTACCGCGGCGTGTTCGGCAGCCACGTCACCAACGTGCTGCGCCGGCTCAAGCGCATCTGCGCGTTCTACGGCGTGCAACCGCAGTTCATCCTGTGCTCGGCCACCATCGGCAACCCGCAGGCACATGCCGAGGCGCTGATCGAGGCGCCGGTCACCGCCATCACCGAATCCGGCGCGCCCAGCGGGCCGAAACAGGTGCTGCTGTGGAACCCGCCGGTGATCAATCCGGACCTGGGCCTGCGCGCCTCGGCGCGGTCGCAGAGCAACCGCATCGCGCGCATCGCGATCAAATCCGGGCTGAAGACCCTGGTGTTCGCGCAGACCCGGTTGATGGTCGAAGTGCTGACCAAGTACCTGAAGGACATCTTCGACCACGACCCGCGCAAACCGCCGCGCATCCGCGCCTACCGCGGTGGCTACCTGCCCACCGAGCGGCGCGAGACCGAGCGCGCGATGCGTGCCGGCAACATCGACGGCATCGTCAGCACGTCGGCGCTGGAACTGGGCGTGGATATCGGCAGCCTGGACGTGGTCATCCTCAATGGTTACCCCGGCAGCGTGGCCGCCACCTGGCAGCGCTTTGGCCGTGCCGGTCGCCGCCAGCAGCCCGCGCTGGGGGTGATGGTGGCCAGTTCGCAGCCGCTGGACCAGTACGTGGTGCGGCATCCGGACTTCTTCGCCGAGGCCTCGCCCGAGCACGCGCGTATCGCGCCGGACCAGCCGCTGATCCTGTTCGACCATATCCGGTGCGCGGCCTTCGAGCTGCCGTTCCGGGTCGGCGATGGCTTCGGCCCGATCGATCCGGAAGTGTTCCTGGAAGCGCTGGCCGAGACCGAAGTGATCCACCGCGAAGGCGAGCGCTGGGAATGGATCGCCGACAGCTATCCGGCCAACGCGGTCAGCCTGCGTGCGGTGGCCGATGGCAACTTCGTGGTGGTCGACCGCAGCGATGGCCGCCAGCAGATCATCGCCGAGGTCGATTATTCCGCCGCCGCACTCACCCTGTACGAAGGCGCCATCCACATGGTGCAGTCCACTCCGTACCAGGTGGAGACGCTGGACTGGGACGGGCGCAAGGCCTACGTCACCCGCACCCACGTGGACTACTACACCGACAGCATCGACTTCACCAAGCTCAAGGTGCTCGACCGCTTCGACGGCGGCGTGGCCGGCCGTGGCGATTCGCACCATGGCGAAGTGCATGTAGTGCGGCGCGTGGCCGGCTACAAGAAGATCCGCTATTACACCCACGAAAACATCGGCTACGGCCCGGTGAACCTGCCTGACCAGGAACTGCACACCACGGCGGTGTGGTGGCAGCTGCCTCAGGCGCTGCTGCTGCGTGCGTTCGCCAGCAAGCAGGATGCGCTGGATGGTTTTCTCGGCGCCGCCTACGCGCTGCACATCGTTGCCACCGTGGCGGTGATGGCCGATGCGCGCGACCTGCAGAAGTCGGTCGGCAACGGCGATGGTTCCTGGTTCGCCATCGCCGACCAGAGTGGCCGTGGCCAGCTGCGCGGCAGCGAGGGCGATCCCGCTGGAGTGGAGCTGCTGCAGGAATTCGTGCCCACCGTGTACCTGTACGACAATTTCCCCGGCGGTGTCGGCCTCAGCGAACCGCTGTGGCAACGCCAGGCCGAGCTGGTGCAGCGCGCGCGCGAACTGGTGCAGCGCTGCGACTGCAAGGCTGGCTGCCCGGCCTGCGTGGGTCCGGTGCTGGCCGCGCAGGAAGACGATGAGACTTCGCCGCGCACGCTGGCGCTGCGCGTGCTCGACCTGTTCGATGCCGACGCCTGCCAGCATGTGCCCGACGTGGTGATCACCACGCGCGAGCCGATGGAGTTGCTGGCACCGTGAGCCTGAGCCTGGACAAGCTGCGCCTGCTGCGGAAGCAGGCCGGCGACCCGAAGGCGATCACACCGGCCGCGCCGGACGCGCCCCCTGCGCCACCGGCGCCCGTGGCCGCCAACGATGCGCGGCAACCACCGGCCGAACGTTCGGTGTTCGCCTGGGTCGAACAGGAAATCCGCCACAAGCCGACCGGCGCTGCGGCCTCCGCACCGGCACCCACACCGCTGCGTCGGCCGGAAGTAGGCAGCCTGCATCGCCTGCTCGGCCTGCGCTCCCGCGGCAGTGCCACGCCGGCACGCGCCAGCGCACAGGATCGTCAGCTGCCCGGCGAGGAGATCGCACCGGGCCTGTTCCTGATCGAATCGCTGCAGCCGCAACCAATCCCGACCACCCCGCTGTCATTGGCCTTCGCCAAGCGCGAGGACCAGCACGTAGCTGCGCGCGACCTGCTGTTCTTCGATACCGAGACCACCGGCCTGGCCGGTGGCACCGGCACCCGTGCCTTCATGATCGGCGCCGCAGACTGGCACACGTGCCCGCAACGCGGCGACGGCCTGCGCGTCCGCCAGCTGCTGATGTCGACGATGGCCGCCGAAGAGGCCATGCTTGCCACCTTCGCCAGCTGGCTGCAGCCCTCCACCGTGTTCTGCAGCTACAACGGCCGCAGCTACGATGCGCCGCTGCTGAAGGCGCGCTACCGGCTGGCGCGCCAACGCGATCCGATCACCGCGCTGGACCATGTGGACCTGCTCTACCCCACCCGTCGCCGCTATCGCGGCACCTGGGAGAACTGCAAGCTGTCCACCATCGAGCGGCAATTGCTGCGCGTGGTCCGCGAGGACGACCTGCCCGGTTCGGAAGCACCCGGTGCATGGCTGCGTTTCCTGCGTGGCGGCGACGCGGTGAACCTGCGCCGGGTCGCCGAGCACAACCACCAGGACGTGGTGACCCTGGCCCTGCTGCTGCAACGGCTGGTGCACGAGGAACAGCGCGAGCGCGAGACACTGGCGCTGGTCGGGCAGTAATGACACGGGGCAGCGTTGACATGCCCTGACGGTGGCAGCGGTGACACTGCCGCCACCATCCACGCCTGGAGCCCGACGATGCGCCTCAATCCCCTGGTCCTGCTCGCCATCCTGCCCTTGGCCGCCTGCAGCCATGCCGGCAGCAGTACCGCGCATGAGACCACGCCGCCACCGGCGGCCGATGGCCCGCATGAGTGCCAGCCCGACAAGCTTGAACCCTTCACCGGCAAGACCGCCGACGAGGCCACCGTGAAGCAGCTGGTCAGCGCCAGCGGCGCGCGCAATGCACGGGTGGTCAAGCCTGGCATGGCGGTGACCATGGACTTCCGCCAAGACCGCGTGACCGTGCAGGTGGATGCGCAGAACCGCATCGAACGCGCCAGCTGCGGTTGATGTTCCGCTGGTAGCGCCGGGCATGGCCCGGCGCTACCGCCGTTTCAGAGGCGCTCGGCCTTGCCGCTGGCCAGTGCACGCGCGATCACCTGCTGTGCCTGCTGCGATGCCTGCGCATGCACGCGTGCCTGGCGCTCACCCAGCGCGGCCTGCTGGCTGCCCAGTGCCGCCTGGCGGCTGGCCAGTTCAGACTGCTGGTTGGCCAGACGCCGCATGTCACGGGTGCGGCCGGACGGCGTGGCCTCGCTGCGGGCTTCCTGCATCGCACGACGTGCCTCGGCAGCGGCCTCGCGTGCAGCCTCACGCGCAACGGCCATATCGCCGGTTGCACCGCGCGCTGCCTTCGCCGCTTCCGCGGCGGCCTCACGGTTGATGTCGTGGGCGGCCATCGCATTGCGTGCAGCCTCGGCGGCAATCAGTGCGATGCGGCGCGACTCCTCGCCCTGCAGGCGGCTCATCTCACCCATCTGCCTGCCGAGTTCGCCCTGCTGGCGACCCAGCGCACTCTGCTGGCGGCCCAGTTCGCTCTGCTGGCGACCCAGCTCTGCGGCACCACTGTAGGCACGCTGCAGGCTCTGGATCAGCATCGGGTCGCGCACCACATAGCGCTTGTCGCCCTGGCGGAACCACAGCGCCGGGCCCTTGCCGAGCTGCCTGCGGGCCACCGTCACGTCGTCCATGCCGCCGTTGGCGAAAGTCGAATCACCATCGACCAGCACAAAGGCCTCCCGGGGCGACTTGCCCAGGTCCAGGCGGCCGTAGGTGGTGATGGAGCGGGCGGCCGACGCCGTGCCTTCATCGTCTTCGGCCATGCCGGTGGCATCGTCGACGTCGGCCACGTCGGCATCGTCGGGCCCGGTCGCGTCAGCAGGTTCGGCCGGGGCTGCCGGTGCGGCAGGTGCCGCTGGGGCAGCCGCGGCCGCCGGCGGTGCGGACGGTGCTTCCGGGGCCTTAGGCGGTGGCGGCGCCACGGCCTTCGGCGCGGCCAGAGGGGCGGGCGGGGCGGGCGGCACCGGCGCTGCGACCAGCCGCATCGGCGCCACGCCCACCACCACCACCGCAGCGGTCAGCGCCACCGCCAGCAGACGCGGGCAGGACCGGGGCGACTGCAGCGAAAGCAGGCGACGCTTGAGGCTGGTGGTGCTCGGTGCGGCGCTGGCCACGCCCAGATGCGGCTGCGGGGCCACGCCCAACTGCAGCAACAGGCGGCCATAGGCCTGGCGGCTGGCGCCATGTTGGCCAACCACCGCTGCATCCACCGCTTCCTCGCGCGCCTGTGCATATTCACGCACCGACAGGCGCAGCAGCGGGTGGAAGAAGAACAGGTGCTGGGCCAGTGCAGGCAGCAGGCCCCATTGCAGGTCACGCCGCTGCAGGTGCTGCAGTTCGTGGGTCAGGGCCAGGTCCAGCGCATCGCCCTGCAGGGCATTGTCGCCGGCCGGCAGCAGCAGCACCGGGCGGAACGGCCCGACCAGCTGCGGTGCGTCCACCTGCGTACTCATCCACAACCGCGGCGCAGGACGCACGCCGTGCGCATCGGAGGCCAGCTGCAGCGCCTGTACCAGCGCCTCGTCCTCGCAGGAATAGGCCGCAGCCAGCAGTGCGCGGCAGCGGCGCCACTCACCCAAGGTGCGCAGCGCCATCAGCAGCACGCCGGATGCCCACAGCGCAGCCAGTGCAACGGCCCACCACGCCACTGCCGGCACGTCCGCTGCAGGCATCGGCATCGCGGCCAGCAACTGTGCCGAGGCCTCCGGGGCCAGCGGGTAGACCATGTCAGCGGCCACGTCGGTTGCGGTCATCGCCACCGCCTGCGGGGCCGGCAGCCAGGGCAACTGCAACGGCTGGCTCCAGAACAGGCCGAGCACGGCCTGCAGCGAGACCAGCCACCACAGGCGGCAGCGGGTGGCCGCCGACAGCGACGGCAGCACGCGGCACAGGCCGTACACCAGCGCCACCAGCAGTACGGTCTGCAGGCTGGTCCAGCCCAGCCGTTCCAGCATCGGGATCAGCATCGTGGTGTCCATGGCTCAGCCCTCGTGGCGACGCGATTGGAGTTGGGCGACCAGCGCTTCCAGCTCGGCCAGCTCGTTGTCGCTGACCTGCTGGCGCTGCGACAGGTAGGCCACGAACGGCGACACCGAGCCCTGCAGGGTGTTGTCGACGAACTGGGCCACGGCACCCTGCAGCACGCTCTGCGGGCCACGGGTGGCCTGGTAGCGGTAGACGCCGTCCTGCTGCCGGCGCTGAAGATACCCCTTCGCCCGCAGCCGCTCCATCATCGTCAGCACGGTGGAACGGGCCAGGCCTCGGGCCTCTCCATACCCACTGGCGACCTCGCCGACGCTGGCCGGCGCATGTTCATCGATGTACTGCAGCAGGGCCAGCTCCTGGTCCCCGATGGTCTTGCCACGCATGACACCACTCCCTTGACTACACGTGTCGCCACTGTCAGCTTGACGACAGCTGTAGTCAACCCCCCGGAAGTCATGGGCCGACGAACGGTAGCGGCGCCGAGCACTTAAACCTTTGGCGCGCTGTCCGCATCCGATCCGCAACGCCCGCTGGAATTCCGCATGTTCCGTCCAATGCTCCGAGTCGTGCTCATGCTCATCAGTGCCCTGCCCTTCACCGCCGTCTCTGCCAGCCAGGACCATGCCAACGACCAGACCCGCCGCCTGATCCGCCAGATCATGATGCAGCAGCGCATCCCCGGGCTGCAGGTCGCGGTGGTCAAGGACGGGCAGATCGTGCTGTCTGAAGCCTACGGCCTGGCCAACGTCGAGAACGGCGTGCTTGCCTCGCGCCACACCCGCTTCCCGCTCAACTCGGCCACCAAGGCGTTCACCGGCGTAGCCGCCGCGCAGCTGGCTCAGCAGGGGCAGCTGGATCTGGACGCGCCGGCCTCACGTTACCTGGATGATCTTCCACCAGCGTGGAGAGACGTACGCGTACACCAGCTGCTGGCGCATACCTCCGGCCTTCCGGACATCCTTGATGCGAACGGGCTGTTGGGCGGTGGTTCCGAAGCACAGGCATGGGCGGCGGTGACGACCCGGCCACTCGAAGCAGCGCCCGGGCAGCGCTTCGCCTACAACCAGACCAACTACGTTCTTCTGGCACGGATCATCGCGAAGCAATCCGGCATGCCCTACGAACGTTTCCTCGCCACCGGCCAGTTCAGCAGCGCGCGCATGGCACGCACCACCTTCGGCGACAGCTACGACCTGATTCCGGATGCGGCGACGATGTACAGCCTGGCCCCGCGTGCCACCGACGCGGCCGATGCACCGCCACGCCTGTCGCATTGGTTCTACGACATACCGCCTTCGCTGTGGGCCGGTGGCGGCATCCTCACCACCGCCGACGACACCGCGCGCTGGCTGGCCGCGCTGACTGAAGGCCGCCTGCTGCCGGAGGCGGCCCTGCGGCGGATGTGGAGCGCAGAGCGCTTGGCGGATGGCCGTGCCGGCCCGTGGGCGGAGGGCTGGCCGGTACTGCGCGCATCGCCCGACCTGCAGGTGGCAGGTATCGGCGGTGCGCGTGCGGCGTTCGTGGTCTATCCCGAGCGCGGCGTGGCGGTGGTGGTGCTGACCAACCTGGTCGGTGCCAATCCGCAGCAGTTCATTCCACGCATTGCCGATCTCTATGCGCCTGCGGTGACCGTGCCCTGAGGCTGCCGGCCAGCGGCCGGCAGCCCCGTCTCACCCACGTGGACCGCCCATCACCGGCAGGATCACCCCGCTGATGTAACTGGCACAGGCCGGAGAGGCCAGGAACACATAGGCGGGCGACAGTTCCTCGGGCTGTGCGGGCCGGCCCATGTCGCTGTCCTTGCCGAACTCGGCGACGTCCTCGGCCTGCTTGTCGGCCGGGTTCAGCGGCGTCCAAACCGGCCCCGGCGCCACGCAGTTGACCCGGATGCCACGTGGCAGCAGCTGGCTGGCCAGCGACTTGGTGAACGCATGGATCGCGCCCTTGGTGGCCGAGTAGTCGATCAGCGCCTTGCTGCCGAAGATGCCCGTTTCCGAACCGGTGTTGATGATACTGGCGCCCTCGCCCAGATGCGGCAGCACCGCGCGCGCCATCTGGATGTAACCGCCGATGTTGGTCTGCAGGGTCTCCTGCAGGTGCGCGTCTTCCAGGTCTTCCAGCCGCTCGCAGTGCAGCTGGAACGCGGCGTTGTTGACCAGGATGTCGATGCCGCCGAACGCCTTGGCCACCTGCTTGACGGCCTTGTCGCAGAAGCGCGGATCACGCACGTCGCCGGCGATCACGATGCAACGGCCGCCTTCGCGCTCCACGTGCTGCCGGGTAATGTCGGCATCTTCGGCTTCGTCCAGGTGCAGGACCGCCACGTCCGCGCCTTCGCGTGCGAACAACACCGCCACCGCACGGCCAATGCCGGAGTCGCCACCGGTGACGATCGCACGCATGCCCTGCAGCTTGCCGCTGCCCGCGTAGTCGGGTGCAAGGAAGCGGGGCGCCAGCTCCAGTTCGTGCTCATGCCCGGGCTTGGCCAGCTGCTGCGCCGGCATCGCCTCCGGCTGGCGCCGTGCGCCGGCCTGGGTCGCGGTCTTCTTCGTGGCCTTGCTGGCCGCCCGGGCGTCCTTGGCCTTCTCTTGGTCCTGCAGGCGCCGCTGCCGGGCCGCGACGCGTGCTGCCCGCGGATCGCTGGCGGCCGCCTTGCGGGTCGCGGTCTTCACTACTCGCGGGCGATCGGGGTCGGCGACCGCCTTGGCCGGGGGGCTGCCTTTACGCACTTTCGGCGATGCCTTTCGGCGGGCGGGTGTCTTCTTGGTGGTGGCCATGCAGGTCTCCTCGGGAGGGAACGGGGCTGCCGGCCAGCGGCCGACACTACCGGGGGGGCGGCGCGCGCCGCACCTGCAGTCTCTCTACGCACGCTGTTGGCGGCAGTGAGCGCGCCGTGTCCACGATGTGCACGGCATTCATTCCGCCACCACGTGCGCCGTCGCACCCTGCACGCAACCACACAGGGAACGCCTCCATGAAACATGCCATCGCCACCGCCGCCGTCTGCTTTGCCCTCGCCGCCTGCAGCAGCACACCGATGGCCCAGGTGCAGCCGATCGACGGCGTGATTTCCGGCCAGTGCCACAGCGACAGGGTGCGCGGCGCGGTGGGCCTGGCCGCCTCGGACGCCACTGTGGCCCGTGCACGCGTGGACAGCGACAGCCTGCACGTGCGGGTCCTGCGCCACGACGGCCCGCGGGTGCCACCGGCCAGCGAAGGCGGCGACCGCCTGACCATCGAGAAGGGCCGCACCAACAATATCGTCGCGATCTACTGCGGCTGACGACTGCGGCTGAGCCGGCGTGCCCTGCGCAGCACGCGCAGGGTGGCCTGCTCCCACTGGCGCGGCCCGCGCAGGCCGGCCAGCTTGGCCAGTTCACCGCGCTCCCAGCCGACGAACACGCACGGGTCGATATAGGCCTTGCGGCACACCGCCGGCGTGTTGCCCAACCGGGCCGCCACCTGGCACACCACGCTGCGCTGTGCCTGCGCCAGCGCACGCCGGCTGGCCGGTTCCGGCAGCTCGGTGGCAGCAAACGCCTGCACCGCCGCAACGGTCCCGCCCCAGGTGCGGAAATCCTTGGCAGTGAAGTCCTCGCCCATCACCTCGCGCAGGTAGTCGTTCACCGCACCGGAGTCGACCGGCTGCAGCGCACCGTCGTCATCGCGGTACTGGAACAACGCCTGCCCCGGCAGCTGCTGCAGGCGCCGCACCAGCAGCCCCAGCCTGCGGTCGCCCACGGTCACCTCCTGCAGCTGCCCGGACTTGCCGCGGAAACGCATGCGCACCCGGCCGCCACGCAGCAGCTCCAGATGACGGTTACGCAGTGTGGTCAGTCCGAATGACCGGTTCTGCTGCGCATAGGTCTCATTGCCGACCCGCACCAGGGTGTCGGCCAGCAACGCGACCACCATGGCCAGCACCTTTTCCTTAGGGAAACCCGGCCGTTTCAGATCCCGCGACAACCGCCGCCGCAGCGTGGGCAAGGCCTCGCCAAAGGCGATGATGCGGTCGAACTTGCCGGCGTCGCGCTCCTTCGCCCAGTCGGGGTGGTAACGGTACTGCTTGCGCCCGCGCGCATCGCGGCCTGTGGCCTGCAGGTGGCCGTTGGCGTGGGCGCAGATCCACACCGCGGTGTAGGCCGGTGGAATCGCCAGTGCGCGGATGCGTTGCAGGATGGTGGCGTCGCGTATCGCGTGGCCATCAGCATCGCGGTAACTGAAACCTTTTCCGGCGCGGCGCCGGCTGATGCCCGGCTGGGTGTCGTCGACATAGCGCAGGCCGGCCGCGCGCGCGGCCTGTCGTTCGGGAGTGGAGGCGGTCGGCATGCCAGTAGTGTCGCGGTCGCCGTGCCGCGATCCTGTCGATAACACAAGACAAACACGTGAGGGCCGGTTCGCCGCTATGCTCGGGTCTTCACAACCCCTTCCGGAGTCATGATGTCGTTCCCGATTCGCGCCCGTTCGCTCTCCGCCCTGCTGCTGCCGGCCGTGCTGGCCTTGACCGCCTGCCAGGCACCGGCGCTGGATGAACAGGATTCGGCCACGGCCCACGCCCAGCAGGCGGCCGAAGCCGCCAAGGCACCGGCCGACGAAGCCGGCAAGGCCATCGAGGCGCCGCCGGTCGGCACCTGCGATGCCAGCCAGGTGCAGAGCCTGGTCGGCCAGGCCTACACCGATGGGCTGGGCAAGCAGGCGCAGGAAGATGCAGGCGCCAGCCAGGTACGCGTGCTCAAGCCCAATGATATGGCCACGATGGAGTTCCTCGGCGACCGCCTGAACATCGAAGTGGACGCCAAGGGCGCCATCAGCGGCGTGCGCTGCGGCTGAGTCCCGCCCCGCGCCGGCACTGGGTTGCCGGCGCGTTCTGTTGCACCTGCAACCGTGTATTGCGGCGTTGCAGCAACCTGTGATCTAGTCGAGGCATCCGGTGGCCTCACGATGCGCTCCAGGGAATGAGCGGGGACGAGTGTCGCCGCCAACCCTATACGCATCGAGGTAGAGATGGCCCCCCGCAACCGCCAAGGGCTTTACGACCCGCGCTCCGAGCGCGATGCCTGTGGATTTGGCATGGTCGCCCAGCTCGACGATCAACCATCGCGCCTGTTGGTTGATACCGCCATCGCCGCGCTTTCGCGCATGACCCACCGTGGCGGTGTTGCCGCCGATGGCCTGACCGGTGATGGCTGCGGCCTGCTGCTGCGCCGCCCCGATGCGTTCCTGAAACTGCTGGCCAGCGAAGCCGGCATCGCCACCGCCGCGCGTTTCGCCGCCGGCCTGGTATTCCTGCCGCACGACGCCGACGCGGCGCAGGCCTGCCGCGCGCAGCTGCAGGCGCAGGTGGAAGCGGTGGGCTGCAAGATCGCTGGCTGGCGCGAGGTACCGACCGACGACAGCGTCTGCGGCCAACTGGCGCGCGACACGCTGCCGCGCATCGAGCAGGTGTTCGTCGATGCGGGGGTTGGCCAGGATGATGCCGGCTTCGCGCTGGCGTTGTTCCTGGCCCGCCGCCGCAGCGAACAGCAGCTGCGCGATCACGCCGACTTCTACGTCACCACCCTCACCCCGGATGCGATCAGCTACAAGGGCATGGTGCTGCCGGACAAGCTCAGCCGCTTCTTCCCGGACCTGCAGCGCCGCGAGCTGGCCTCCAGCGCGATCGTGTTCCACCAGCGCTTCTCGACCAACACGCTGCCGCGCTGGCCGCTCGCCCATCCGTTCCGCATGCTCGCCCACAACGGCGAGATCAACACCATCGAAGGCAACCGTCGCTGGGCGCAGGCACGCAGCAAGGTGTGGAAGACGCCGCGCTTCGATATTGGTGAATTCGACCCGGTCATCTCCATGCACGGTTCGG
This sequence comes from Stenotrophomonas maltophilia group sp. msm1, assembly GCF_032025805.1. Classification (NCBI taxonomy): domain Bacteria; kingdom Pseudomonadati; phylum Pseudomonadota; class Gammaproteobacteria; order Lysobacterales; family Lysobacteraceae; genus Stenotrophomonas; species Stenotrophomonas maltophilia group sp. msm1. Next base: position 781,026 of record NZ_JAVSKH010000001.1, on the reverse strand, counting down.
ATTCGCAGAGCCTGGACAACATGCTGGAGCTGATGGTCGCCGGTGGCATGGAGTTGATCCAGGCGCTGCGCATCCTGGTGCCGCCTGCCACGCAGTCGCTGGAATTCAAGGATCCGGACCTGGCGGCCTTCTACGAGTTCCACGGCCTCAACAGCGAGCCGTGGGACGGCCCGGCCGGCATCGTCGCCTGCGACAGCCGCTATGCGGTGTGTACGCTGGACCGCAACGGCCTGCGACCGGCGCGCTGGATGCTCACCGCCGACCGCCACTTCCTGGTCGCCTCCGAAGCCGGCGTGTGGGAAGTGCCGACCGAGCGCGTGGTGCGCAAGGGCAAGCTCGGCCCCGGCGAGATGATCGCGATCGACCTCAAGCGCGGCGACCTGCTCGACTCCGATGCGGTCGACCGCATCAACCGCGGCCGCGCGCCCTACAAGCAGTGGCTGCAGCAGGGCGTGACCTACCTGCAGACCGAACTGATCGACCCGTCGCTGGTGGAAGAGCCCTTCGACGAAGGCACCCTGCGCAGCTACCACAAGCTGTACCAGCTCAGCAGCGAGGAGGTGGAGCAGGTGCTGCGGCCGCTGGCCGAGACCGAGCAGGAAGCCACCGGCTCGATGGGCGACGACACGCCGATGGCGGTGCTGAGCCAGCGCAGCCGCCCGCTGTACGACTATTTCCGCCAGGCCTTCGCGCAGGTCACCAACCCGCCGATCGACCCGCTGCGCGAAGACTGCGCGATGTCGCTGTCCACCCAGCTCGGCAAGGAAACCAACATCTTCCATGCCGGCCCGGAGACGGTGAACCACGTCATCCTCAACTCGCCGGTGCTGAGCCAGCGCAAGCTGCGCCAGCTGTTGAAGATGGACCAGTACGTGCGGGCCAACCGCCTGCTCGACCTTTCCTACAGCGAAGACGAAGGCCTGCGCGCCGGCATCGAACGCATCTGCAGCGAAGCGGAACAGGCCGCGCGCGATGGCATGGTGATGCTGCTGCTGTCCGACCGCTACCCGGTGGCCGGGCGGCCGATGGTGCATGCGCTGCTGGCCACCAGTGCCATCCACCACCACCTGTCTCGGCTGGGCCTGCGCTGCGACGTGAACCTCATCGTCGAGACCGGCACTGCACGTGACCCGCACCACATGGCCTGCCTGCTCGGTTTCGGTGCCACGGCGGTTTACCCGTACCTGGCCTACCAGACCCTGTTCGACCTGGGCCGTCGCGGCATCCTCAAGCTCAGCAAGGGCGGCGAGCAATCGCAGATCGGCCGCCGCTACCGCAAGGGTATCTACAAGGGCCTGTCGAAGATCATCTCGAAGATGGGCATCTGTACGGTGGCCAGCTACCGCGGCGCGCAGCTGTTCGAGATCATCGGCCTGGAAGCGGAAGTGGTGGACCTGTGCTTCCCCGATACCGCCTCGCGCATCGGCGGCGCCGGCTTTGCCCGCCTGGATGCCGACGCGCGCGAACTGTGCGCGCAGGCCTGGGACGCGCAGCAGGGCGTGGATGTCGGCGGCCTGCTGAAGTACGTGCACGGCGGCGAATACCACATGTACAACCCGGACGTGGTGACCACCCTGCAGCGCGCGGCGCGCAGCGGTGACCCGCGTGCGTGGCAGCAGTACTGCGATGCGGTGCATGCGCGCCCGCCATCGGCGCTGCGTGACCTGCTGGAGCTGGTGCCGGCGGCCGCGCCCGTGCCGCTGGACGAGGTCGCTCCAGCCAGTACCCTGTTCCCGCGCTTCGATACTGCGGCGATCAGCCTGGGCGCACTGTCGCCGGAAGCACATGAAGCATTGGCCATCGCCATGAACCGCCTCGGCGGCCGCAGCAATTCCGGCGAAGGCGGTGAGGATCCCGCGCGCTATGGCACCGCGAAGCGCAGCAAGATCAAGCAGGTCGCCTCGGGCCGCTTCGGCGTTACCGCCGAGTACCTGGTCAATGCCGAAGTGCTGCAGATCAAGGTCGCGCAGGGCGCCAAGCCCGGCGAGGGCGGCCAGCTGCCCGGCCACAAGGTCAACGAACTGATCGCACGTCTGCGCTACGCGCGGCCGGGCATCGGCCTGATCTCGCCGCCGCCGCACCACGACATCTATTCGATCGAAGACCTGGCGCAGCTGATCTACGACCTCAAGCAGGTCAACCCGACCGCGCTGGTATCGGTGAAGCTGGTCAGCCATGCCGGCGTTGGTACCATCGCCGCCGGTGTGGTCAAGGCCGGTGCGGACCTGATCACCATCTCCGGCCATGACGGCGGCACCGGTGCGTCGCCGGTCAGCTCGATCCGCTATGCCGGCGTGCCGTGGGAACTGGGCGTGGCCGAAGCGCACCAGGCGCTGCTGGCCAACGACCTGCGCGGGCGCACCCTGCTGCAGACCGATGGCGGGCTGAAGACCGGCCTGGACGTGGTCAAGGCCGCGCTGCTGGGCGCGGACAGCTTCGGCTTCGGCACGGCGCCGATGATCGTGCTGGGCTGCAAGTACCTGCGCATCTGCCACCTCAACAACTGCGCCACCGGCGTGGCCACCCAGGACGAACGCCTGCGCGAGAACCACTTCACCGGCCAGCCGGAGCGCGTGGAGAACTTCTTCCGGCTGCTGGCCGAAGAAGTGCGTGGCTGGCTGTCCTACCTGGGCGCGCGTTCGCTGGAAGAGATCGTCGGCCGCACCGACCTGCTGCGGCAGATCGAGGCAGCGCCCCGTGATGGCGTGCGCGTGGACCTGTCACGCCTGCTGGCCGACAGCCGCTACGAGGGCAGCCATTGCGCCGCGCAGCGGCTGTACGAATCGCCGGACAGCCTGGCCACGCAGATGGATGGCCTGCTTGCCTCCGCCATTGAACACAAGCGCGGCGGCGAGCATCGCTTCCTGATCCACAACACCGACCGCAGCATCGGCACCCGCCTGGCCGGCGCGGTGGCGCGTGCGCACGGCAACCAGGGCATGGCCGACACGCCGCTGGAACTGCGCTTTCGCGGCAGCGCCGGGCAGAGCTTCGGCGCGTTCAACGTGGGTGGCCTGCACCTGGAGGTGGAAGGCGAAGCCAACGACTACGTCGGCAAGGGCATGGCCGGTGGCCGCCTGGTGGTGCGACCGCCGCGCGGTGCCCGCTTCGAGGCACGCAGCACCGCCATCATCGGCAACACCTGCCTGTACGGCGCCACCGGCGGCGAGCTGTTCGCCGCGGGCAGGGCGGGCGAGCGCTTCGCGGTACGCAACTCCGGCGCGCTGGCGGTAGTGGAGGGTGCCGGCGACCACTGCTGCGAGTACATGACCGATGGCGTGGTACTGGTGCTGGGCAAGGTCGGGCTGAACTTCGGTGCCGGTTTCACCGGCGGCCTGGCCTACGTGCTGGACGTTGATCGCGATTTCGTCGACCGCTACAACCACGAGCTGATCGACATCCATCGCGTGTCCGCCGAGGGCTTCGAGAACTATCGCCAGCACCTGCACCGCCTGATCGGCCGCCACCGCGAGCTGACCGGCAGCATCTGGGCGCAGCAGATCCTGGACGAGTTCCGCGATTACATCGGCAAGTTCTGGCTGGTCAAACCGAAGGCCGCCAGCATCGAGTCGCTGACCGAAACCCTGCGACGCGCCGCGTGATGTTTTCCGGTAGTGCCGGCCGCTGGCCGGCAACGTTCCCCCTCGCATTACAGAGCCCGCCATGAGCCGCAAGCACGCTTTCCAGTTCCTCGACCTGCCCCGCACCATGCCGCAGCGCATTCCGGTGGAACTGCGCACCTCCGGCGACTGGGGTGAGCTGTACGGCAGGTTCGGCAAGGAAGACGCGCAGTACCAGGCCGGCCGCTGCCTGGACTGCGGCAACCCGTACTGCAGCTGGAAGTGCCCGGTGCACAACGCCATTCCGCAGTGGCTTCAGCTGGTGCAGGAGAACCGCATCCACGAGGCGGCCACGCTGTGCCACAGCACCAACCCGCTGCCGGAAGTGTGCGGCCGGGTGTGCCCGCAGGACCGGCTGTGCGAAGGCAGCTGCACGCTGGAGGAGTTCGGTGCGGTCACCATCGGCGCGGTGGAGAAGTACATCGTCGATACCGCATTGGCCAGTGGCTGGCGCCCGGATCTGGCCGCGGTGCAGCCGACCGGCCACAGCGTGGCGGTGATCGGCGCCGGTCCGGCGGGGCTGGCCTGTGCCGACCGCCTGGCTCGCGCCGGCATTGCCGCCGTGGTCTATGACCGCTACGAGCAGATCGGCGGCCTGCTGCAGTTCGGCATCCCCAGCTTCAAGCTGGACAAGGACGTGATCCGTCGCCGCCGCGACGTGCTGGAGGGCATGGGGGTGCAGTTCCGCCTCGGCGTGGAGATCGGCCGCGACATCAGCCTGCAGCAGTTGCTGGATACCCACGATGCGGTGTTCGTCGGCACCGGCGCCTACCGCTACACCGATGGCGGCCTCGACGGCCAGGACCTGAAAGGCGTGCTGCCGGCGTTGCCGTTCCTGGTGCAGAACAGCCGCATCGTCGGTGGTGATGATCCGAAGGGCCGGCCGATTGCCGGCTGGGAAGACACCATCGCCCTGCCCGATCTCAACGGCAAGCGCGTGGTGGTGCTCGGCGGTGGCGATACCGGCATGGACTGCGTGCGCAGCGCGATACGGCTGGGCGCGGCCAAGGTCACCTGCGCCTACCGCCGCGACGAAGCCAACATGCCCGGCAGCGCGCGCGAGGTCGCCAATGCACGCGAGGAAGGTGTGCGCTTCCTGTTCAACCGGCAGCCGCTGTCGATCGAAGCCGGCGCCGATGACGAAGTAATCGGCGTAACCGTGGTCGAGACCCGGTTGGGTGAGCCGGATGCGAACGGCCGCCAGAACGCGGTGCCGATCGATGGCAGCGAATCGCTGCTAGAGGCCGACGTGGTGATCATCGCCTTCGGCTTCTCGCCGACCGTTCCGGCATGGCTGGCCGAGCACGGCGTGGAAGGCCGGTCCAACGGCCGTATCGTGGCCGGAGGCAAGGATCGCCTGCCGTTCCAGACCGCGCATCCGCGCCTGTTCGCCGGTGGTGATGCGGTACGCGGTGCCGACCTGGTGGTGACCGCCGTGGCCGAGGGCCGCGATGCCGCCGCCAGCATCGTCCGGCTACTGGCCCACTGAGTCCGGCGCCAGCAGTACCGCCAGCAGCGCCCGCAGCACGTGCGGCTCCACCGGCTTGGCCAGGAAGTGGTCGATGCCAGCCGCGCGACAGGCTTCGCGGGTGCTTTCCATCACGCTGGCCGTGAGCGCGATGATCGGCACCTGCGCACGTGCCGGGCAGGCATCAGCGCGGATCGCCCGCGCCAGTGCGAAGCCGTCCATGCCCGGCATGTGGCAGTCAGTGATCACCAGCTCGAACGGCTGCGCCTGCCATGCTTCAAGCGCCGACTGCCCATCGGTACAGGCGTGGACCCGCAGCCCTAGCGCGCACAGGCGCTGCTCCAGCAGCTGCAGGTTGGTAGGATGGTCTTCAGCCACCAGTACGCACGCCGCCGGCAATGGATGCTCATCCGCTGATGCCGCCGAAGGTGCGGCCATGGGTGCCTCGCAGGCCTCCAGGTCCAGATCCATCCATACCGTGGTGCCCTCCCCAGGGGAGCTGCGCAGCTGCAGCTCCGCCCCCATCGAGGTTGCCAGCTCGCGGCAGATCGCCAGGCCCAGCCCACTGCCGCCGAAGCGCCGCGTGGTCGAGCGCTCCGCCTGGGCATAGGCGGCGAACACCGCCTGCTGTCGTTCCTCGCTGATGCCCACGCCGCTGTCGCTTACCTGCAGGCGCAGCCGCTGCCCGCGGGCGTGCTGCTGCAGTACCTGCAACCGCAGTTCCACGTGGCCGTGCCGGGTGAACTTCAGTGCGTTACCGGCCAGGTTGAACAGGATCTGGCGCAGGCGCAGGCCATCGGCCAGCGATCCCGGCTGCATCTCCGGATCAAGCACCACCTGCAGGTGCAGGCCGCGGCTGGCGGCCACCGGCATCAGCAGCTGCTGCACCGCGCGCACCAGTGCCGCCAGATCGGTGGGCCGCAACTGCAGCGGTGCGCCCTGCAGGCGCTGGCTGTGCAGTACATCGTCGAGGATCTGCCGCAGCATCCGCGCCGCATCATCCACCGTGGCCAGCACCTGCTGCTGGCGTGGCTCCAGCCTGCTGCCCGCCAGCCGTTCGAGCATGCCCAGCAGCGTGCTCATCGGCGTGCGGATCTCATGGCTCATCGTGGCCAGGAAGTGCGCCTTGGCCTGTGCCACCTGCTCGGCCTCGCGGCGCGCGTCGGCCAGCGCGCGGGTACGTGACTGCACCTCGCTGACGTCGATCCAGTAGCCGCTCCACTCGACGTAGCTATCGTCGCAGGACAACGGTCGCCCATGCGAACGCACCCATCGCCAGCCCTGTGGTGAACGGGTACGGAAAGTGACATCGATCGGGCCACGCGCCAATGCGGCTGTCTCGATACAGGCCATCACCCTGCTGCGGTCCTCGGGGTGGACCGCGGCCAGCAGCCACTGGTGATCGATGCGCGCGCTCTCCACGCTGATTCCGAACAGGGACTGCACGTCGCCGGCGATCTGCGGAAAGCTGTAGTGACCGCACGCCGAACGGCGCGCCTGGTAGACCACCGCCGGCAGGTTCGCAGTCACCTCCTGCAGGCGCTGCTCCACGACTCGGCGCCGCACGCTTTCGCGATGCACCCGCCAGTAACCGTAGGCATGTACCAGCGCCAGTGCGAGCAGGATCAACGAGGCCGGCACCAGCCAGCGCAGGGGTGACGATGACGGCCAATTGCGCGGCCGGTCCGGCAGCCAGGCCGCGCGGATCTGATCGCGCTCGGGATCGGTCAGCTGCGACAGCGCCTGCTCGAAGCCGGCGATGACATCGGCGCAGGCGGGCGTGGTCGCCAGCACCAGGGCATCATCGAAACCGGCCGGCGCAGCGATCAGCAGTGCATCGCCCTGGTAGCGGCGCAACGCGGCCTCGACTTCGCCGAGGTTGGCAACCACGGCATCGATCAGGCCGGTGCCCAGCAGCGGGAGCGCATCGTCCAGCGCTGCCGGTGGCAGCAGCTGTGCACCCGTTGCCTGCTCGGCCAGCAGCCCCTGCAGCGGCATCCGGCTGGGGCTGGCTACGGTTCGCTCACGCAGATCTTCCAGGCCCAGCACCGGCGGCGTACCCTCCCGGCGCACGATCACCTGTGGCAGCTGCAGGTAGGGCGTGCTGGCCACCCACCCGGCGGGCAGCTGCGAGCGTGGCCATCCCAGCAGCGCCTGGGTGCCGGCCGGCAGCTCATCCCGTTCCACGCTGGCGGCCGGCACGGGCAGCAGCTGCAGCGGCCGTTGCCGGCCCAGCAGCTCCAGGTACACCGCGCCGAGCCCCCGTGCCTCACCCTGTTCGCTGGACGACAAGGGTGCGCGGTCGGAAGGCCAGGCAATGCGCAGCGGTGTCCTGCAGCCCGTGGCGGAGGCCGTGGCAGGCAGCAGCAGGCTGGCCATGACAGCAATGGCTGCCGGGAGGCCGGCGACATTCACGGTAGGCATCCTCATCTCGCGGGCGGAAGGAACGGCCGCGCTGCGGTACCGCTGCCTGCCACGCTATCGACGTGCGGACCGACGGCAATGAAGAAAGTTGTAAAAGCATCCAGATAGGGGAATGCCGACATACACTGCCGCCTTCACCCGTAACTGCGGAGCGTTCGATGCGCATCGGCCTGGCTGCCAACCGTCTTCATCACCACGACGCGCGCGCCGCGCTGTTCCGTTGGCTGCGCAGCAGCGAGCCCGGCCTGCGCGAGCTGGGCGTGTCGCTGCATGCGGTCGGTCGCACCCATGACGCGATCGAACGACAGGGCTTCCTGACCGGGTACGCGGGCCTGCACCGTTACCCGTACGGACGCGAGGGTGGCCTGATGAAGCTGGTCGCCGAAGTCGTCGGCATGGGTCCGGATCGGACACTGGATGGCGCGATCTACCTGATCGATCCGGTCGACCCATCCTCGGTGTTTCCAGAAGCCACGGCGCTGAAACGGCAGTGCGTGATTCACGGCAAGCCGTTCATTTCGACCGTGGCCACCGCACGCGACTGGGTCGAAGTGGAGCGCGTCCACGCCGGGCTGCCGGCAGACCGCGGCGCTGACGACCTGCATGCGTTCGAAAGCCAGACGCTGGCACTGATCGCGCATGATGCGATGAAGCCGGCGATGCTGGCCTTCGCCGATGAGCATTTCGATGTGCTGGCCCGGTTCGGCGAGCGGGTGGCGACCGGCACCACCGGCCAGCGTTTGAACGAACTGGCCTGGAGCCGGGGCTGGCCGCGTGATACGCCGTGGGTGACGCGCTACCAGAGTGGCCCGATGGGCGGTGATGCGCAGATTGCCGACCGGGTACTGGAGGGGCGTTGCCAGCGTGCGATCTTCTTCGAGGACCCGCATGTGGCGCGCCAGCATGAGGCGGATATCCAGCTGCTGGAGCGTGCGGTGACGACGGTGACCGACCAGGCAGTGTGCATTACGGCGCCGCGGGTGGCGGCGCGGTGGGCGGCGGCCGCGGCGTTGCGGGCGGGGTGAGGGTTTCGGCCAACGGCTGCGCCCTCGTGGCGGGTCGTTCAAATCAGAAGCCGTGCTCGGCCGGCCGGGGTGGATTGCGCAGGGGTCGCTGCAAGTACGTCCTTGTAAGCTCGGTCGCCGCATCCATGCGGCTCACGCCCCTGCGCAACCCACCCCGCCCGGCCACGGACAGTTTCCTGTGTGCCCACCACGGAAGAAGGAAGGAAGAGCAGGAGCAAAGCGGGTCGCGCGCTGTGCGCGCTCTTCTGTAGAGCCGAGCCATGCTCGGCTGCTCTTCAACGTGATGACTGGAACCCCGCGCTGCGCGCGTCAGCCGAGCATGGGCTCGGCTCTACAGGGCGCGGGGTGCGGTCACAGCAGCTGGTGCAGCATCGCTTTGAGGCGTCGCCCTTCCAGCTGGAAGTAGTCGCGCTGCTCGCGCCAGGCGGGGAAGCGTTGTTCCACTTCGTGCCAGAACGCAGGCGAGTGATTGGGCTGGATCAGGTGGCAGAGCTCGTGCACCAGCACATACTCGAACGCTTCCGGACGACCGAGCACCAGGGCCAGGTCCAGTGCCATGCTGCCGTCGGGGGCCAGCGAGCCCCATTGCGAGGACATCACCTTCAGCCGCAGGCGGCTGGGGGCGCGCGGCAGAGTGGGCAGGTACTTCGGCAGCCAGCGGCCGACGTCGGCGCGGGTCTGGGCTTCGTAGAATTCGCGCAGCAGACGGCGCAGGGTGGCGTCGCCGCCGCGGGTCGGCCACTGCACGCAGGCGCCGTGCGCGTCGATCTCCAGGCGCGCGTAGCGGCCTTCCTGCCAGCGCAGCGGCAGCAGTTCGCCGCGCAGGGGCAGCACACCGTCTTCGCCCGGCTGCAACGGTGGCGGCAGGCCCTGGCCCTGGTACTGCCGCAGCTGCAGCGCCAACCAGTCGCGGTGCTGTTCCAGGAAGCGTTCGCCCATCACCAGGCTTGCGCGCGGCGGCAGGGTCAGGCGTGCGCCGCGTTCGTCCACGCTCAGCTTGATGCGCCGCGCACGCGGATCACGCACGCGCAGGACCTCGATCTCGGCATCCTCCAGGCGCAGGCGAACGGTGTCGCGCTGTACGGTGGCGGGCGGGGTCGGGCTGATCAGGCGGCGCAGCAGACGGCTCATGCGCCCAGCATAGCGCCGCTTCGGGCCGCCGGATGACCGGCGGCCGTCGCGCTGCCTGTTCAGTCAGCCTTGCTGAGCTTGAAGGCTTCTTCCAGCAACAGGAACAGGCGGCGGATCTCGGCGCTCTGCAGGGCAAAGCGGGCGTCGAACTCGGCGCGGCGGCCATCTTCGTCGGCATGCTCCAGCTGGTCCAGGGCGCCGTCGAGGAACTTCAGCTTGCGCACGATCAGGTCGTCGCCGATGACGAAGGACAGGTTGTCCTCGAAGATCAGCGCCAGCTTGGTCACCTGCTTGCCGGCGTCCAGGTGCTTGTCGATCTCGTCGCAGCGCAGTTCCTGGTGCTGGCACTTGACCACCGCGCCGCCTTCGACCGGATCCTTCATCTCGCACTCTTCGCCCAGGCTCAGTCCGGTCGGCAGCGGCTCGCCGGCGATCCAGCCGGTCAGGATCGAGCGCGGCGCGACTTCGGCGTTCAGCGGCATCGCCGGGAAGCTGCCGAGCAGGCCGCGGATGTCGGACATGAAGTACTCGCCGGTCTTGCGGCTGGAGGTATCCACCGCCACATAGCCGTGCTGCAGGTCGATGAAGGCGTCGTTGCGCGAGGACTTCACGAAGGCGCGCGGCAGCAGTTCATGCAGCAGGTCATCCTTCATGCGCTTGCGCTCGCGGCCACCTGGGCGGCGGCCTTCCTTCTCCTCGATCTCCTCCAGCTTGCGCTCGAGCAGGTCGTTGACCACCGCTGCCGGCAGGATCTTGTCCTCGCCGCCCACGGTCAGCCACAGGTGTTCGGCGATGCGGTGGGAGAGCTGCTCCTTTTCCTCGCGGCCGAACGGCGAGATGAAGCCGCGCGAGTTCATTTCCAGCGCGCCAACAGGCTTGAGCACGGCGTGCGGCAGCAGGGTATCGACTTCGGAAAAATCGGTGGCGGTCGGAAAACGGAAGAACGTCAGGTTGCGAAAGAACATGGAATTCCGGATGGCAAAGAGGAAGGGCGACCGACCTTAAACGGTGGGCGTCTCGGGATCTGCGTCGGCGTCGGCCGGGGAACCGGCCAGCCAGGCATGGGCATCGGGCAGCGGCGCGTCGTCGCGACGGCCCAGCGCCATGAAGTCGAACAGGGTAGTGTCGGCCAGCTGCGAGGGCCGGACGTCACCCATGGCGCGCGCGATCTGCTCGATGCGGCCGGGATGGTCCTTTTCCCACTGCTTCAGCATCAGGCCGACCTGGCGGCGCTGCAGGTTCTCCTGGCTGCCGCACAGGTTGCAGGGAATGATCGGGAACCGGCGTGCCTGCGCGTAGTCGACGATGTCGCTTTCGCGCACGTAGGCCAACGGCCGGATCACCACGTGCCTGCCGTCATCGCTGCGCAGTTTCGGCGGCATCCCCGCCAGCTTGGCGTGGTGGAACAGGTTCATGAAGAAGGTGGCCACCATGTCGTCGCGGTGATGGCCCAGCGCGATCTTGGTGAAACCGTGGGTTTCGGCGTAGTTGTAAAGCGCGCCACGACGCAGGCGCGAGCACAGCGAGCACATGGTCTTGCCTTCCGGGATGACCCGGCTGACCACCGAGTAGGTGTCCTGCTCGATGATGTGGTACGGCACGCCCAGCCCAGCCAGGTACTCCGGCAGGATGTGCTCAGGGAAGCCCGGCTGTTTCTGGTCCAGGTTCACCGCCACCAGCTCGAACGGCACCGGTGCCTTCTTCTGCAGCTGAAGCAGCACGTCCAGCAGGGTGTAGCTGTCCTTGCCGCCGGACAGGCAGACCATGACCTTGTCGCCGGCCTCGATCATGCCGAAGTCGGCGATCGCCTCGCCGACCTGGCGGCGCAGGCGCTTGGCCAGCTTGTGCTGCTCGCGCTCGGCCACGCGTGGATCGCGGGCGGCGCGCGGCTGGGGATCGGGAAGGGAAATCACGGCACTCATGGGCTCCATTCTAACGGCTCGGAGCGGCCCCGGCCGGGGGTCGGTATTCCCCTCTCCCGGCGGTCATCATCGCTGTGTATGCTCGGGACCTGTGGACACCTACGACCCCGCCGAGATCGTCGAACGCCTCGCCGCCCTGCGCGCCGAGCACCGCCTGCTGGATGAACAGATCACCCGCATGGCGGCCAACGGCGAGGACGAACTGGAAGCCAAGCGCCTGAAGCGGCGCAAGCTGCAGTTGAAGGATTGCATCGCCAGGCTGGAGAGCCTGCAGATTCCCGACGAGCCGGCCTGAGCCGGGTTCAGGTGGGTGCCAACCCGGGTTGGCCTCCTGCTCCGGTACGTGCCAACCCTGGTCGGCACGACGGGAAGGTGTGCGGACCAAGGTCCACACCCACCGCAGGATTCAGTTCAATCCTGCGGCGCCGGCTCGTCCGGGCGCGCCGCTTCCGGGCTGACCCGCTCGATGGTGTGGCGCAGCTCGCGGCCGAGGATGAACTTGGCATCCTTGGCCCAGGCATCCAGGCGCTCGTCGAACAGCAGCTTGCTGTTCTCGTCCGGCCACACCAGGCGCAGCTCGCGCAGCTTCTGGATGAAGCCACGGAACAGGGCCTTGTCGAAGAACTCCGGCGCCGCCGGCGCATAGAGCAGGCTCAGGCGTTGCGCGGCCTGCTGGCACAGGCTTTCCAGTTCGGCGGCGCCAAGCACGCCGGGGCCGTTCTTGACCAGCACCGAAATGGCGATGTAGTAGCGCTCGAACGCCTGCTGCAGCGAGTGCCCGATGGCGCGCAGGCGGAAGACCTCGTCGGTCTGCCCGGTGTTGCGCGCCAGAATACCGCCGTCGTCGTCATTGACGTTCTGCAGCAACCCCTCACGCACGAACACGTTGATGGTCTGGTCGATGCGCTGGGCGAACTCGTCCTCGCTCCACGGCAGGAACAGCTCGGCCTGCAGGAACGGGTACACCGTACGGCCCAGCTGGACCAGGCCGGCGCGGCTCATGCGGCGGTTGTTCTGGAAGCAGCAGGCCACCCACGACGAGGCGGTGAACAGGTGCAGCACATTGTTGCGGAAGTAGCTCAGCAGCACCGCGGTATCGCCGCTGACGCTGAGCACATCGCCCAGCGGGTGCTTGATGCGGGTGAGGACGTTGATCTCCTCGGCATGGGCGATGATCCGCTCCGGCGAGTGCGGGGTCACCGTCACCCGGTCCGAGTACGGCATCTCGACCAGCAGCGTCTTGCACAGCTCGATCTGCGCGATCAGGTCGGCCTCGCCCATCGCGTGCTTCGGCGTGGACAGCAGGGCCAGCGCCAGCAGGTTGATGGGGTTGACGTCGGCAGCGCCGTTGATGCGCACCTGGATGCGTTCGGCCAGCGTATCCACCGTGGTCGACAGCCAGGCCGGCTTCTCGTCCTCGGACACCGCCTCGCCCTTCCACTCCGGCGCCTTCTCGGCCAGCACGTCGTTCAGTGCGATCGGTTCGCCAAAGTTCACCACCACCTGGCCGTAGTTCTGCTTGAGCACCTTGGGGATGCCCCACAGCAGCGACCAGATCGATTCCTTTTCCTTCGGCCGGCCGGACAGTTCGTCCAGATAGCTGCCGCCTTCCATCAGTTTCTCGTAGCCGATGTAGACGGGCTGGAACAGCACCGGCTTGCGCGGCTGGCGCAGGAACGCACGCAGCGTCATCGAGATCATGCCGCCCTTGGGCTGCAGCAGGCGGCCGGTGCGCGACCGGCCACCCTCAACGAAATACTCCAGCGAATAGCCACCGGCCACCAGCTGCGCGACGTACTCGCTGAGCACCGCCGAGTACAGCGCGTTGCCGCGGATCGAGCGGCGGATGAAGAACGCACCGCCCTTGCGCAGCAGGGTACCCACCACCGGCAGGTTCAGGTTGATGCCGGCCACGATGTGCGGCGGCACGATGCCACGGTCGTACAGCAGGTAGGACAGCAGCAGGTAGTCCATGTGGCTGCGGTGGCTGGGCACGTACACCACTTCGTGGCCCGGCGCGGCAGCCTTGAACTTGTCCAGGTGGTGCACCAGCACGCCCGCATAGATGCGGTTCCACACGTGGCTGAGCATGAAGCTGGCCGAGCGCACGACCGGGCTGGAATAGTCCGCGGCGATTTCCCAGGCGTAGGCGTGTGCCTTCTTCCAGGCATCGGCCGGCTTCGAATTGTCGCGCTTGGCCTGTGCGGCGATCGCCTCGCGCACCGGTTCGGCAGCCAGCACCTGGTCCACCAGCAGGCGCCGGGTCGACAGGTCAGGGCCGATCACCGATTCACGGATGCGCCGGAAGTGCGTACGCAGCACGCGCTGCAGCTTGCGCACCGTGCGCTCCGGCTCCAGGCCTTCGTCCACGGTGCTGCGCAGCGAGATCGGCGGGGCGAAGCGCACGATGGTATTGCGCCCGTTCAGCAGCAGGCCCAGCAGGCGGCGGAAGCGACCGACCAGCGCCCAGTTTTCCGAGAACAGCACCGCGAACCAGCCGCTCTGCTTGTCCGGCGCGCGGCCGACGAAGATAGACACCGGCACCAGGTGCACATCCAGGTCGTCGCGCACGCGGTGCGCCTGCAGGACCTTGGCCAGCGAATCGGAGTGGGTCTTGGCGCCGCGCTGCTCGGGAATCAGCGAGTTGCTGGAGCTGCGCCGCGACAGCGCCAGGTAGGCGCGCTTGCGCCCGGTCGGGTCACCGGCCAGCGGCACCAGCGGCGAGGGCAGCCCGGCCTGGCGGCAGGCCTTGTCCAGGATCAGCGCGTTGGACAGGCCGTAGTCTTCCAGCACGTACACGACCGGACGGCCATCGTTGTACTGGCCTGGGTCTTCCGGCTCGATCTTCAGCGACAGCCACGGCTCGACCAGGCGGCCCAGCAGGCGAGCCCACAGCGGGCGGCGGCCGGCCGGACGCGCGTGCACGGGCGGCGGTACCGGGTTCGGGCCGGTGCCGGTCGAGGGGGACGCCGGCACCGTATCGGCGGGCGTCGACTGGGATTCTTCGCCGGGAAACGGCAGCGGGTTCTGTTTCGACATCGGCGCCATTATGGCTTAGGCGGCGGCGTTGCTGCTTCCCCACCCCCAGCAGGGGCTTCAGCCGGTGATGGCGAGGCCGCAGCGCGGGCCGCGTCGGCCTTGCGCAGCAGCGCATCGGTGTCGGCCAGGGTGCGGGTCAGGTACCAGTGGCCCTCGCGGCGGCTCAGCGGCAGCTGCAGGATCATTTCGCGGCCAGCCAGGTCGTAGTGCAGGCGTACCAGCGCATTGTCACCCTCCACCGAGAGCAGCTCACCGCGCACGCTGCGCAGCGCCTCGTCCACGCCCAGTCCGTAGCTGCCCAACACGGCCTTGAGGGTGTGGATGAACGGCGCCAGCTGCTGCAGGCTGCCTTCCATGCCGGCGGCCTGCAGGCCGGCCTCATCATCGAACCCAACCTTGCCGGCCGCGCCAACCAGTGCGGCGATGGTGCTGCGCGCGCGGGCGCGGTCACTGATCGGTGCGCCCTGCGCCCAGCTGGCGAGGGTTTCCACCAGGGCGATGTAGTGCGCCTGTTGGCCGGGCGTATAGCCCTTCTGGTGGCGCAGATACTGCACGCCGAAGTTGCCCATCGACTGCGCGGCCTGGCGAACGGCGCCGGCCTGTCCGGCCAGCTGGCGATCGAAGCTGCGCTGCAGTTCGGCGCTGGCGTTGGGCTTGCGCAGCGCGGCCAGCATCGGCAGCAGCTGGTCACCCAGCGGCAGTTCGGTCAGCGGCCACTGGCTGTGGCCTTCGGTCCAGGCCTGTTGCAGGCGCTGGTACTGGCTGGGCGGCACCGACAGCTTCGCGTAGCCGACCAGATCGTCCTCGGCCAGGCGCAGGGCCATCGCCTGCACCGCCGCGACCGGTTCGGCTGCCGGCTTGGCCGGATCATCGGCTGATTCGCGGCACGCGACCGCCGCCAGCAGCAGCATGGCTGCCAGCCCCCATCCACGCGCAGACCTTCCTCGCACCGCCACGCTCATGCAATCGGACTCCCCGGACCGGTCCGCATCTTGCGGCCTGCGACGTGACAGCGGCAAGCCGGGACGTCACGGTTTCCGCTGTTGCCTGTGCAAGTCACTGACGGGAATAAAAAAAGAGCCGGGATCACGGGGATCACAGGCTCTTCAAACCGGCGCAGGGCCGGTGGACAGTGTTGTGGCACATGTCCGGTCCGAGGACCGGATGGCGGCGATCCTACGCTGCCGCTCAAGTTAAGGCAACACTTCACGTAGTTCGCCTTAAACTATTGATTTTATTGATTCACCTGATGATGGGGGTGGAAGCAATGAAATCTACGGCAGGTTTTGCGGCGATTCGGGCACAACCGCTCGGTAGACGGATGCAAAAACGCCATCCCGCGCGGGCCGGGATGGCGTTCGGGCCTGCAGCCTTCGCAACGGAACCTCAGCGCGCACCCAGTGCCGACGCGATTTCCTGCTGGATGGCCCGGGCCGCGGCCTGCGGATCGGTGGCCAGGCGGATCGGGCGACCGACCACAATGGCATCGGCGCCATCGGCAAAGGCCTGGGCCACGCCAACGGTACGCTTCTGGTCATCGCCAACCGGGCCACCGGGGCGGATGCCCGGGCAGACGATCGAGAAGCCGGCGCCGGTCGCGGCGCGAATCGGGCCGGCCTCCTGGCCCGAGGCGATCACGCCATCGATGCCGGCCGCCTGCGCGGCCAGCGCGCGTTCGACCACCACCTCCACCGGTTCACGGTCGATGCCCATCTGCGCCAGGTCCGGGCGGCCCATCGAGGTCAGCACGGTCACCGCCAGCAGGCGCATGTCGCTGCTGTTGGCGGCGGCGCAGGCTTCCATCATCGCCGGGTGCCAGCCGTGGATGGTGGCGTAGCTGACCGGCCACTGCGAAAGGCGCTTGATCACCGCCGCGGCGGTGGCCGGGATATCGAAGAACTTCAGGTCGACGAACACGCGCTTGTCGCGGCGGGCCAGCTCGTCCAGCACCTGGAAGTACTCGCCCGACGCCAGCAGTTCCATGCCGATCTTGTAGAACGCCACGCTGTCGCCGAGGCGGTCGACCCACTCCAGCGCCTGCGCGCGATCAGGCACGTCCAGCGCGAAGATCAGGCGCTCGTCGTCGCGCAGCGGCAGCGGCGCGCGGCTCATGGTGCGTAGTCCAGGGCAGCGCGCTTGGCGTCGTGGCGGGCCTGGCGCGACTGGCTGTAATCGTTGTTGAACTGCGCCGGCTCGAAGCCACCGTAGGTCGGGTTGGGCAGCATCCACCAGCGCTCGCCGAACCAGTCGTGGTACTGCTGCAGCAGTGCGTCACGGCCTTCGTTGGTGTTGGCGGTCACTTCCACGAAATCGCCCAGCTGGTCGCCGAACTGCATCAGCACGCGGTACTTCTGCCCGGCCAGGCGGCGGCGGCAGTTCTTCTCGCTACCGGCCTGCTCGCACCCTTCTACCACGGTGCCCAGGCCCAGGAACACGCTGTCATCGGCCACCGGCAGGCCCTGCTCGCGCAGGTTGGCCAGCGTCGCGTCCTTCAGGTGCACGGCGCGGTTGGAGATGTACAGCAGGGTCACGCCCTTGGCGTTGGCAGCCTTGGCGAAATCCACCACGCCCGGAATGGCCTTGGCCTTCTTCTCGGCCACCCACTGGTCCCAGCTCAGCTCGTCGTATTCCTTGCCGTCGCGCACCAGACGCGCCTGGTAGGGCGAGTTGTCCAGCACGGTCTCATCCACGTCCAGCACCACGGCCGGCTTCAGGCCCTTGGCCTCGTTGCCGCGTTCCTCCGGCACCAGCGCATCCCAGTGCGCTTCCTTCAGCGCGGCGTCCAGGTGGTCGGCGGCGGCACGGTAGGTCTGCTCGGTGATGGCCTTGTACTCCTGCGCGCGCTGCATCCACAGCACTGCGTTGAGATTGTCGTTGGCGGTCGCATCAAGCGCGCCATCAGCCTTGGCAGCGGCGGCCGGGGCCTCCGGGGCAACGGCTTCGGCAGCAGGCGCATCCACGCGCTTGCAGGCGGACAGGCCCAGCGCCGCAGTGGCGAGCAGGGTCAGGGACAGGGAAACGGGACGACGCATGGATTCACCGGCAATCAGATATACCGGCGCATTTTACCGGCAAAGGCGGCCCCGGGACGGCTATGCTTGGCGGTTGACCCGTTGCCCTTCCGGAGGCCGCCATGACCGATTCCACCCAGACCCCCGACGTCCCCCTGCTCGACGCCGTGCAGGCACGCCTGCTGGGCTGCCTGGTGGAAAAGGAGGCGACCACACCGGACACCTACCCGCTGACGGTCAACGCCGCCCAATCGGCCGCCAACCAGAAGACCGCGCGCGAGCCGGTGATGAACGTCGATGCCGGCAGCGTGCAGCACGCGCTGCGCCAGCTGGAAACGATGGGCCTGGCCCGCCAGCACTTCTCCTCGCGCGCGGACCGCTACGAGCACCGCCTGCAGGCCGCGCTGGACCTGACCCGGCAGCAGACCGTGCTGCTGGCGCTGCTGCTGCTGCGTGGGCCGCAAACCCTGGGCGAGCTGGTGTCGCGCAGCGAGCGTCTGTACCGTTTTGCCGACACCGACGAAGCCCGCCACGCCATCGAGCGCCTGCAGCAGCGCGCGCTGCTGGTGGTGCTGCCGCGCGCCAGCGGCCAGCGCGAAGACCGCTACATGCACCTGCTGTGCGGAGAAGTGGACGGCGCGGCACTGGCAGCGAAGTACGCCAGCGGCGGCGGTGGCAGCAGCGATGCGGCCGACCCGGGCCTGGCCGAGCGCGTGGCCCGGCTGGAAGCGGCCGTGGCCGAGCTGCAGGCGCAGCTGGACGAACTGCGCGGTTGAACGTCCACATCCGGTAGTGCCGGCCGCTGGCCGGCATCCGGCATGACCAGGTTGCCGGCCAGCGGCCGGCACTACCCGACGTCAGCCGCACCCGGCGTGGCATACAACCGGCTCGGGCTGTCCACGCCCGGCAACTGGATCACCCCGCGCTCCTGCATGCCCAAGCCCAGCAGGATCTTCCCGGACACCACGTTGTCCAGGTCGGTGATGCCATACAGATCGTGCAGGCCCAGCGCTCCGCGTGCATGCGCGAACACCGCCCGCGCCGCCTCACCGGCATAGCCCTGCCCGGCGAATTGCGAAAGCACCGCATAGCCGATATCCGGCCCCGGCAGGCCATCCCGCCGCACCAGCCCGGCATTACCCACCCAGGCACCATCGGACAACCGCTCGATGGCATACATGCCGAAGCCATTCAACGCATAGCTGTGCAGCACCCGCAGCGCAATGTACTCGCGTGCCTGTTCTTCGTCGCGCACGTTGCGGTCACCGATGAAACGCACGAAGCCCGGATCGTTGAGCAGGGCCAGCATCGGTGCCGCATCACGGTCAGGTTCAATGGCCCGCAGCCGCAGGCGCTCACTCTCGATCGGTTGCACAGGCAGACCTCCAGCCGAAACCCCGATTCTGCCTCAACCCCCGGCTGTTGCTTTTGATTTCCTCTGCATTGCCGTGGAAGGAAGCGCCCGGAATCTGTCAGAGGCCGGTCGGGGTGGGTTCGCGGGGGTATCCGCGCCATGGATGGCGCGGCTAAGCCCCCAAGGACGGGTTCACGGCGTCCCCCGCGAACCCACCCCGACCGGCCACACTGCGGAACCAACGCGCGCTCCACCACGGAGGGGCGGCGCCGTTGGAGCGCCCTAGTCGAACAGCGCCTCAATCGCCGCCAACCCCGCGCTCGCCCGTTCCTTCTTCCGCGCCGCATCCGCCACCGGATCGGCGCCATCGCGCTGGATCTCCTCGGCCGGAATCTCCTCGAAGAACCGGCTCGGCTTCAGGCGTACGTGTTCGCCGAACTTGCGCGTCAGCTTGCTGTAGCTCATCCACAGCTGGATCTTGGCGCGGGTGATGCCCACGTACAGCAGGCGCCGTTCTTCCTGCAGGTTGCCCTCGTCCAGGCTGACCTGGTGCGGCAGCACGCCGTCCTCGCAGCCGACGATGAACACGTACGGGAATTCCAGGCCCTTGGAAGCGTGCAGGGTCATCATGCGCACCTGGTTGCCGCCCTCGTCCTTGTCGCTGCGCGACAGCAGCGCCAGCTGGCCGGCCAGGTCGGCGGCGGTTGCACCGCGCGGGCCGCCCTCGAACCACTGCGCCAGTTCCTCGATGTTGTTTGCGCGGCGCTGGTAGCTGGCCTCTTCCTTGGCCTGCTGGCGCAGCTCGCTCAGCAACCCGGATTCCTTGGCCACCTTGCGGATCATGTCGCCGGACGTCACCTGGCGCATCTGTGCACGCAGGTCGCGCAGGATGTCGGTGAAGCGCGCCAGGCTGTTGGCCGCGCGCGGCGGCAACTGCTGCAGGGCGCCGATGGTCTCGGCCACATGCGCCATCGGCATGTCCTTTTCCTGCGCCAGCTCGGCCAGCCTGGCCAGCGTACCGGCACCCACATCGCGCTTGGGCGACTGCACCGCCCGCATGAACGCGGTGTCGTCGTCCGGGTTCACCAGCAGGCGCAGCCAGGCCAGCGTGTCCTTCACTTCCTGGCGTTCCAGGAACATGGTGCCGCCGGTCAGGTGGTAGGGAATGCGCAGCAGCTGCATCGCCTTTTCCAGCGGGCGCGACTGGAAGTTGCCACGGAACAGGATGCAGAAATCACTCCACGGCACGTTGCGCGACTGCGCCACGAAGGCGATCTCGGCGGCGACCTTTTCCGCTTCGTGTTCGCTGTTGCGGCATTCCCACACGCGGATGCGTTCGCCGTCGGCCTGGTCGCTCCACAGCTTCTTCAGGTGTTCGTGCGGGTTGTTGGCGATCAGCGCGTTGGCCGCGCGCAGCACGCGGTTGGAGCAGCGGTAGTTCTGCTCCAGCTTGATGATTTCCAGCGCGGGGTAGTCACGCCCCATCTGCTGCAGGTTTTCGGGATTGGCGCCACGCCAGGCGTAGATCGACTGGTCATCGTCGCCGACGCAGGTGAAGTTGCCCTTCTCGCCGGCCAGCTGCTTGAGCAGGCGGTACTGCGCGTCGTTGGTGTCCTGGCATTCGTCCACCAGCAGGTAGCCGATGCGCTCGCGCCAGGCCAGGGCGATGTCCGGATTCTCTTCCAGGATCTGCACCGGCAGACGGATCAGGTCATCGAAGTCGACCGCATTGAACGCGGTCAGCCTCAGCTGGTATCGCTCGTAGACGCTGGCCGCTTCCTTCTCGCGGTTGCTGCGTGCGGCGGCCATCGCCTGTTCGGGCGACAGGCCGGCGTTCTTCGCGCGCGACACCAGGTTCTTCATGTCCTCGATGTCGTCGGGCTTGGCCCCGTGCATCAGGTCCTTGATCTGCGCAGCGGCATCGTCGGCGTCGAAGATCGAGAATCCACGCTTCAGGCCCACCGCCGCGTGCTCGATCTGCAGGAACTTCAGGCCCAGCGCATGGAAGGTGCAGATCGTCACCTCGTCGGCATCCTGCTCGCGCAGGCGCTTGGCCACACGCTCGCGCATTTCCTTGGCCGACTTGTTGGTGAAGGTGATCGCCGCGATGCGGCGTGCCGGGTAGCGGCCACAGCTGATCAGGTGGGCGATCTTTTCCACGATCACGCGCGTCTTGCCGCTGCCCGCGCCGGCGAGCACCAGCAGCGGACCTTCGATGTGCAGGACGGCGGCGGCTTGGGGGGGATTGAGACCGTGCATGGGATGGGGATTGTAGCGGGGCGGGGTGACGACCACAGCGGCCTGCCGGCGGGGTTGCTGAACGGCTTCGGCGAAGCGGGGCCGCGGCGTACAATCCGTCGATGGCCAAGCTCTACTTCTACTATTCGGCGATGAACGCCGGCAAGACCACCACCCTGCTGCAGAGCGCCCACAACTACCGCGAGCGCGGCATGCGGGTGGCGATCCTGACCCCGCGCCTGGACGATCGTGCCGGCGCCGGCGTGGTTGCCTCGCGGATCGGCCTGCGCGCCGAGGGCATGGCCTTCGACCGTGATACCGACCTGCAGCGCTGGGTAGAGCAGGACCTGGCGGCGAACGGTCCGATGGGCTGCGTGCTGGTGGACGAAGCCCAGTTCCTCACCCGCGCCCAGGTCTGGCAGCTCAGCGAGGTGGTCGACCAGCTGCGCATTCCGGTGCTGTGCTACGGGCTGCGCACCGACTTCCGCGGCGAACTGTTCGAGGGCAGCCAGTACCTGCTGGCCTGGGCCGACGAGATGCAGGAGATCAAGACCATCTGCCACAGCGGCAAGAAGGCAACGATGACGGTACGCGTGGATGAGCATGGCCACGCAGTACAGGACGGCCCGCAGGTGGAGATCGGCGGCAACGACCGCTACGTGTCGGTCAGCCGCGCCGAGTTCAAGAAGATCACCCGCGGTGAAGGGCGTATCGATCCGGCGCAGGCCCCGCTGCCGCTGTAAGGGGTGTTCTTTTGCAGGGCTTGCAGCCCTGCACCTGCTCAACGCAACGGCAACGGCCAAAGCCAAAGCGGCATTCCGCGGGATGGCGGGGCGGTGTGGGTGGGCAGGACCCGCCGTAAACCCGTCCCTGGGGGCTCGATGGCGCCATCCATGGCGCCAACGGTCCTGCCCACCCACACCGCCCCACCTCTGACAGTTTCACGCGGCTGTTGGTGGGTGCCGACCGTTGGTCGGCACATCTGTCAGATATCGAAATTCATCTATCGAAATTCATCTGGGGGTCAGAGCACGTTGCGCAGCAACGGGATCCGACCCCGCCATCCCACGGAATGCACGCATTTGACGTTGCCTTGGCTTGAAGCGGGTGCAGGGCTGCAAGCCCTGCAAACCCAACCCCCTCTTAGTACAGCGTGCGCTCCGGCGCTCCGGCCGGCGGCGGGGTGTACTGGTACAGCCAGGTCTCGGTGAGGGTCTTGCCACCACTGCGCAGGAACAGGCGGATGTCGATCTGCTCGGTACTGCCTTCCGGCGGCACCAGGTCGAACATCGCGCGGTAGCCGTTGATCTCGCGCAGCGGCCGCGCCGACACGATCTCGACCCGGCCCCGGCTGGCTTCCACCACCGCCTCGACCTCGCCCTTGTCGATCAGCCTGGCCAGTTCGCCACCTTCGAAGTCCACCGCGAAGCGCCAGCTGAAGTACTCACGCTTCTTGCCGACCACGCCGCCCAGGCCGGTGCGGCTGGCCACGCAGTGCGCCATCGGCGGCCGTGCCGGCGGCTCGGCGCCCCAGTACAGGCGGTAACCGACCAGCAGCTCCTGGCCCGGCTGCGGCTTTTCCTTGGGATTCCAGAACGCCACAATGTTGTCGAAGGTCTCGTCCACGGTGGGAATCTCCACCAGCTGCACTGAGCCTTCGCCCCACTCGCCCTTCGGCTCCACCCACAGGCACGGGCGCTTCTCGTAGAACACGCCGTCGTCCTGGTAGTGGTCGAAGTTGCGGTCGCGCTGCAGCAGGCCGAAACCGCGCGGGTTGCGGTCCACGAACATGTTGAAGCGCAGGTTGCGCGGGTTCAGCAGCGGGCGCCAGATCCATTCGCCGGCACCGGTCCACAGCGACAGGCCGTCGGTATCGTGGATCTCCGGGCGCCAGTCCCAGCCCATGCGGCGGTCGTTCTCGCCCACCTGGTACATGCTGGTGCACGGCGCGATGCCCAACCGCTCGATCGCCTTGCGCGGGTACAGCGCGCTGTCGATGTCCATCAGCAGCACGTCACCGTTGGTGATCGCGAAGCGATAGGCACCGGCCACGCTGGGCGAATCCAGCAGGCCGTAGACCACGATCGTGTCCGAATCAGCCGACGGCTGTTCCAGGTAGTAGGCGATGAAATCCGGGAATTCCTCCGGCTTGCCCATGCCGGTATCGATCGCCAGGCCACGCGCGGACTGGCCGTACTGACCCTCCTTGCCGACCGCGCGGAAGTAACTGGCGCCGAGGAAGGCGGCGAAATCGCGGTCGGTGTCCTTGCGGGTGTTCAAGCGGAAACCGGCGAACCCCAGGTCGGCCGGCAGCTCGCCGTCCTTGATGCCGCTCTTGCCGTAGTTGAATGCCGCGCCGTCATAGGCCAGCTCCTGCGCCTTGCCGTCGACCACGTCGAACATGCGCACCGGCGAATGGAAGTACAGGCCCAGATGGAAGAACTTGGCCTGGAACTTGCCTGGCTGGTCAGCCCACAGCGCATGGTCCTGGCGGTAACCGATCGACTGGTACTGGTCCCAGTCCAAGCCTTCCAGGCGGCCCGGCAGCACCCGCTTGTGGCTCTTGTAGGGCGCCTGTGCCAGCGCGCGCGCCTGGCCCTTGAGGGTAGCGAAGTCGAACGGCTGCGGCTGGCCGAGGCGGCGCAGGCCCATCTGGCCGCTCCTGCTGGCCGCGCACGCGGGCAGGGACGGCAGGCCGAATGCTGCCAGGGCGAGGGAGGCATTGCGGATGAAGTCGCGTCGTTGCATGCAGGCGCGTCAGGCACGAAGGGAAGGTCGGCCATGATAGGCAGACAAACGTTAACGGGCAGCGGAGACGCGCCCTGCCCGTTCAGCTGCCGCTGGCCGCCCGGCTCAGCGCTGGCAGTGGTTGCACCAGACGCTGGCGCGCTGGCCGATGGTGGCGTGCTTCAGCGCGCGGCCACAGTTCGGGCATGGCAGGCCGTCGCGGCCGTACACCAGCAGTTCCTGCTCGAAGTAGCCCGGTGCGCCGTCAGGGCTGATGAAATCGCGCAGCGTGGTGCCGCCCCGGGTGATCGCATAGCCGAGGATTTCCTTCACCGCCCCGGCCAGCCGCTGGTAGCGTTCGCGCGAGATCTTGCCCGCCTCGCGCAGCGGGCTGATGCCGGCCTTGAACAGGCTCTCGGCGGCATAGATGTTGCCGACGCCCACCACCACCGCCTGGTCCATCAGGAAGGTCTTCACCGGCGCACTGCGGCCCCGGCTGCGGGCGAACAGGTAGTCGCCGTCGAAGGCCTCGTCCAGCGGCTCCGGACCCAGCCCCTGCAGCAGCGGGTGGACCTCGCCGGCCGGCTGCCAGAGCAGGCTGCCGAAGCGGCGCGGATCGTTGAACCGCAGCAGGCGGCCGTTGTCCAGGCTGATGTCGACGTGGTCATGCGCCCGCAGCGGGGTATCACCGGGCAGCACGCGCAGGCTGCCGGACATGCCCAGGTGCAGCACCGCGCTGCCGACGGCGGTATCCAGCAGCAGGTATTTGGCGCGCCGGCGGATGTCCTCGATGCGCTGCCCCGGCATCAGCTCGGCCACTTCCGGTGGAATCGGCCAGCGCAGGTCGGCGCGGCGCAGGATCACGCCATGCACGCGACGGCCCTGCAGGTGCGGCGCCAGGCCGCGGCGGGTGGTTTCGACTTCGGGCAGTTCGGGCATGGGGTGATTCTACGCCCGCTCAACGCGGCGGCGCGGACAGCTCACGGGCGTCGAGGAAGCCATCACTATTGGCATCCTGCTTATGAAAGCGCTGCACGATCACCTGCCGCTGCTGCTCGCGACTGATCGTCCTGCCCTTGCCACCGGGCAGCTCCTCGGCCGTCAGCACACCATCACCGTTGCGGTCCATGCGGTCGAAGGCATACAGCATCCACTGCACGTACTCGGCCTCGCTGACCCTGCCGTCGCCATCGCGGTCCATCCGCTGCAGATAGCTGGCGGTGTCGGTGACCTGGGCCAGCGCCGCGCCCGGCAGCAGTGCCGCCAGCAGAAGCCCGTACCCTGCCCTCACGCGCCCACCAGGCTGTAGCCCTTCAAGCGTGCGGCGTAGGCCTGCAACGCCGCGATACCGCTTCCCTCGGCCTCGCGGCACCACGCCTGCAGCTGATGCAGGCGCTCGGCAGCATCGTGGCCGCGCGCCTCCAGCAGTGCCGCCAACCGCGCGCGGTACTCGACCAGGGTGCGGATGCGCGGGCGCTGTGCCACCCAGGCGCTCAGCTGGGCACGGCTGTCCGGCTTCAGCCAGCGGCCATCGTTGACCAGACCGCGGCGCAGCCGGCGCGGCAGCAGGCGACGCAGTTTGGCCCCGGCCTGCGCGGCTTCCTCGCGCAGGGCCGGCATGAACACGTTGCGCTGGTAGTCGGTCATCGCCTGGAAGCGGTGCGACAGCAGCGCCTTAAGGGTCTCGGCATCGGGCACGGCGATGTTCGGGCGTACGTCCATGGCCGGTGCCACCCGCAGCACCTTGGCCAGGCGCAGCGCCTGCAGCAGGCGGATCGCACTCCAGCCGATGTCGAATTCCCAGCGCCGCATCGCAAAGCGCGCCGAGCTGGGGAAGGCATGGTGGTTGTTGTGCAGCTCCTCGCCACCGATCCAGAACCCCCACGGCGTCAGGTTCGTGGAGGTATCGGCCGATTCGTAGTTGCGGTACCCCCACCAGTGGCCCAGGCCGTTGACCACGCCGGCCGCCCAGAACGGGATCCATGCCATCTGGATCGCCCACAGGGCCACGCCGGGCAGGCCGAACAGCACGCTGTTGATTGCCAGCAGCAGCACCGGGCCCAGCGTGGCGTGCGGTGTGTACAGGTGGCGCTCGATCGCATCGTCCGGGGTGCCGCGCCCGTACTTCTCAATGTCCGCGCGCATGCCACGCGCTTCCCGATACAGCTCCACGCCGTGCCAGAACACCTTGCCGATGCCGCGGGTAACCGGGCTGTGCGGGTCGTCCTCGGTCTCCACCTTGGCGTGGTGCTTGCGGTGGATGGCCACCCATTCCCGGGTGATCATCGAGGTGGTCAACCACAGCCAGAAGCGGAACAGGTGGGCCAGCGCCGGATGGAAATCGACCCCGCGATGGGCCTGGCTGCGGTGCAGGTACAGGGTCACCGAGAAGATGGTGATCTGGGTGAAGACCAGCAGCACGGCCAGCATGGCCCACCACCCCAGGCCGAGCACACCACCGGTCAACAGGGACATCAGGGCATCAGGCATGACGGCTCTCCGGATCCACGCGGGGATGGCAGACATGATGGGCGCTTGCGTTGCAAACTGCATCCCTGCGGCGATGTATCGCATCGCCATCCGTGGCACCGTTCACAGTTGGGGACCTGAGTTGTCGAGCCTTGATCCACGCGCCAGCCGCATTTCCGCCGCCCCGCCCGTCGCGGAGCTGCCCCCCTTGATCGAACTGGACCGCGCCACCGTGGTGCGTGGCCAGGTGAAGGTGCTTCATGGGCTCAGCCTGCGCATCGCGCAGGGCCAGCACACCGCCCTGCTCGGCCCCAACGGCTGTGGCAAATCGACCTTCATCAAGCTGATCACCCGCGAACTGTATCCACTGGCGCAGGGCGACGGCACGGTGGCGGTGAAGGTGCTGGGCCAGAACCGCTGGCAGGTGGACCGGCTGCGCTCGCAGCTGGGCATCGTCACCGGCGACCTCAGCAGCAACCTGGCCGACATGCCCGGCCTGACCGTGGAACAGGCGGTGCTGTCCGGCTTCTTCGCCAGCTACGTGGTGCCGGCCTTCCGCGAGGTGACCGCCGACATGCGCGCACGTGTCGGCGAGACACTGGCGATGACCGGCGCGCTGTCCCTGCGTGAACGTGCCTACGCCGAGCTGTCGGCCGGCGAAACCCGCCGCGTGCTGATCGCGCGCGCGCTGGTCAACCGGCCGCAGGCGCTGCTGCTGGACGAACCCTCCACCGGGCTGGACCTGGTCGCCCGCGAGCAGCTGGTGGCGACCATGCGCGTGCTGGCCCAGCAGGGCATCACCCTGGTGCTGGTGACCCACCACATCGAAGAGATCATTCCCGAGATCGAACGCGTGGTGCTGCTGCGTGACGGCCGCGTACTGGCTGACGGTACCCGCGCCGAGCTGCTGCGCAACGAACCGCTGTCGGCGGTGTTCGGTGGCGCGATCACGGTATGCGAGCAGGAAGGCCGGCTGACCGCGTACGCGGGATAATCGACATGCCACTGTAGAGCCGAGCCTATGCTCGGCTGCTTCTGGTCGCGGGGAACGGCAGCCGAGCATAGGCTCGGCTCTACAGAAAACGGTACAGCGGGCCGGAACCCCGCCCGCTGCACCCTTGCTCAGAACTTCAACGCCAGCGCGCGCGACTCGATCGGTGCCATCCGGCTCTGGTCCTGCAGCTGCAGGTCGCGCAGTTCGTAGGGTGCGCCGAAGCCAGCCGGCAATGCGGCCTGGTCGAATGGCAGCACCAGCTGGCCACGCCCCGGTCCATCGAACCACGCGGCCGCATGCGCCTGCGCCACCGGCTTCAGCTGGCCATCGCGGCCGGTGGCATACAACGTGCCACGCGCCTCGTAGCGACCGGCGGCGGCCACCTGCAGCGGCAGCGCGACCTGGCGGCTGGCCGGGTCAGGTGCCGCCTGGCCACTGAAGCGAGCAGTGGGCCGTGCCACCGCGAAAGCCACCTTGCCGTCGCGCAGCACGCCATCGGCCTGGGCGAACACCTGCAGTTCCCACAGGCCCTGCACGCTGCCGACATCAGCCGGAATCCGCACCTGTGCGCGCAGGGCACCATCGGTGGTGCGCAGCAGGCGCTGCGGCCAGCTGCGGCCATCCGGTGCGACCAGCAGGGCTTCACCGCCCAGGCCGCCACGGCGCGAGGCCAGCTGCGCGGTGGTGGCGCCGTCTTCCAGCAGGCGTGCCTGCAGCTGCACGTTGCCACCGGCCAGCACCTGCGCCTGGTTGGCCTGCACTTCCAGCCGCAGCGGGCTGTTCGGCTCAAGCACCTGCACCACATAGCGGCCCTGCGCCTGCGTGCTCTGCAGCGTGTACGCACCGGCCGAACTGGTCGCGCCGGTGCGCAGCATGCTGCTGCCATCACTCACCGGCATGCCGGCATCCTGCAGCGCGCGCGCATCGACACTGCGGGCCACGCTGCTGCGGCCAGCCGGGTCGCGCATCTGCAGGGTGTTGGCAGGCAGCGCGCGGGCACCTGCGGCCGGGCTCAGCTGGATCACCGCATCGGGCGCCGTCAGCGGCAGGTCCAGGCCGCGTTGCAGCTGCGAGCCATCGACCTGCTGCCAGTAGCTGCGGCTGACCGAGGCATACGGCGTGGCCGCCTGCAGCGGTTGTGCCGGGTCCAACGCCCAGGCGAAGGACAGCGGTGCACGTTCGCTGTCATCGGCCGGCAATGGCGCGGCAACCAGCGCCGCAGGCACCTGGTCGCCCACGCGGGCCGCCTGCAGAGGCTGCGCGGCCTGCGCGGCGGAAAGGGACAGGACTGCCAGTACCGCACTGGCCAGCAGGGTGGAATGAATCGTCATGGTCGTCTCCCTCACTGGGTCAGGTCGTTGCGCAGCAGGGTGCCGAGGCCGAAGCACTCGCGGCGGCTCTGGTTGTGGCTGAGCGGCTCTGCCCCCTGGGTGCGCTGCATGTCGGTGAACCAGGTGGTGCCGGCGGCCTTCTGGCTGCTGCACTCCAGGAAGCCATCGGAGCAGGAGGACAGCCAGTTCTGGGTGAACTCCAGGCCGACATTGGCAGCGTAGCCACCGCAGTAGCTGTTGCTGTCCCATACCGCCGATTCCACGTCGCTGCCGACCACCGCACGGAACGGCTTGGGCAGGGCGGGACGGCCTGCGGTGCCGTACAGGTTCTGCGCGTTGTAGGTGGCCATGCTCGCCACCTGCTGCTGGCGCACCGCGTCGTTCTTGTAGCCCAGCAGCCAGCCCAGAGAGGTTTCGAAGGTATTGCCGTTGAGCACCGCATCGGCCAGCGGCGTGCCCGCCGAAGACGGCGCCAGCGCGGTGACCTTGCGCACCGTGCGGATGATCTTCGGATAGCGGCTGTCGTAGGTCGGGTTGGACAGGATCCAGCGCACCACGTTGCCGCCGTTGGAGTGGGTGATCACCACCAGCTGGGTGATGCCACGGCTGTCGATGAAACGGGTCAGCTGGTTGGCCAGGCAGCCGGCCGCTTCCGGTTTCCACATGTACTGGGTGAAATCGCAGTTGATGACCACGTAATTGCTGCTGTTGGGCAGGCCCTGGCGCACGGTGTCGATGATGGTCGGCTGCCAGTAGTCCTGGGTGGCGTTGGTCTGCGCGCCGGTGCCATGCACGAAGGCCACGCCGACCACGTCGGCGGCCTGCGCCGGCGCTGTTGCAAGCCCCAGGAGCAGGGCCAGGACGGTACTTCCTGTTGCGGTGCTGCGCATCGCGTCTCTCCCTCTGTCTTCGGACCCCCCGACCCGGCTGGAACTGGACGGCCTCTGGTGCCTGCCGATGTGCCGATGCTCACGGCGCGGGCGCGTGAAAGTCCGTGCGCTGCGCCCGGATTCAGGAGACTGGCGTCACTAGATGACGTTTTTCATCTTGTTTCGATGACCATGCCGGTTCTGGCCGTATGACCGATGGCCACTGCGGTGCCGCACTGGGACTGCGATCATGACGCGATGTTCTTTCTCCGGAGCCCGTCCATGTCGCTGATCTCCCCCCCTGCCCGCCCGCTGCTCGGCCTTGCCGTGGCCGCTGCCCTGGCCGGTTGTGCCGCCACCGCCGCCAAGCCGACCGCCGTCGAAGCCAACATCACCACCAAGGCGGTGGGTTATCTGGACAAGAGCGCGGTTCCGGCCAGCCTCGACCTGGTACCGGCACCACCGGTGGCCGGTTCGGCCGCGTTCGCCCTGGACGAGCAGGTCAGCCGTGAGGCCCGCGCGCTGCGTGGCAGCCCGCGCTTCGCCCAGGCCGGCGTCGATGCGGAACTCGGTTTCCCCGAAGGCGCCAACCACTTCTCCTGCGCCGCCGACATCGACGTCGATGCGGTGAAGACCCCGGCGCTGTATCGCCTGCTGGAGCGCAGCCGGATCGACGCCAGTGCGGCGACCAAGGCGGCCAAGAACCACTACCAGCGCCCGCGTCCGTTCATGGTCAACGGTGAACCGACCTGCTCGCCGAAGGACGAAGACGGCCTGCGCAAGAACGGCTCGTACCCGTCCGGCCACACCTCGATCGGCTGGGCCTGGGCACTGATCCTGTCGGAGATCGCGCCGGACCGCGCCGATGCCATCCAGGCCCGCGGCCGCAACTACGGCGAGAGCCGCCTGGTGTGCAACGTGCATTGGCAGAGCGACATCCTCGAAGGCCGCTTCATGGGCGCGGCCGCCGTGGCCCGCCTGCACGACAACGCGGCCTTCAACAAGGACCTGCTGGCCGCACGCAAGGAGATCGAAGCGGCGCGCAAGGCCGGCCTGCACTCCAGCCGCGACTGCGCCACCGAGAATGCGGTGCTGAAGGTGCGCCCGCAGAGCGCGCTGTAGGCCATGCCTCTGTAGAGCCGAGCCATGCTCGGCTCAGAGCAGCCGAGCGCAGGCTCGGCTCTACACGAAGCAGGAAACAGAAGGGCCGGCAGTGCGCCGGCCCTTCTGCATTGCATCAACGCAGCCACCGCATCAGAACTTCGCGGTGAACTCCACGCCCCAGGTACGCGGCTCGTTGAGGAAGCCGGTCAGGTTGTTGAAGTCGATCGCGCCGACCACGCGGGTCTGGTTGGTCAGGTTGCGACCGAACACCGCCACGTCGTACTGGCCGTAATCCCAGTTGTAGCCCAGGCGCAGGCCGCCTTCCAGCGAACTGCGGCCGCGGAATTCCGGCGACTCGTAGATGAAGAAGTTCACCGCGCTGCGGTAGGCCCAGTCGGTGTAGGCGTACAGCTCGCTGCCATCGCTGAGCGGGAAGCCCACGCGCAGGGTCGCGTTGTGGATCCATTTCGGCGCCTGCGGCAGCGGGTTGCCGTTCACCAGCGCATAGGTGCCGCCGTTGATGACCGTGGTCGGGTCGTTGATGGTGCAGCCACCGCCGCAGATCGCCACCGCAAGGTTCTTGTCCTTGATCTCGGTGTCGTTGTAGCTGCTGCCGAAGGTCAGCAGGACGTTGTCGGCCAGGTAGGCTTCCAGGTCCAGTTCCACGCCCTGGCCGATGGTCTTGTCGGCGTTGAGCAGGGTGGCGGTGTTGTTGGCACCGCCCACGGCGATCAGCTGCTGGCCGTCAACGTTGTAGCGGAACACGCTCAGGCCCAGGCGCGCGCGGCGCTCGAACAGGTCGGCCTTGATGCCGGCCTCGTACGAGATGACCTTCTCCGAATCGGCCTGCGACAGGCCCGGCGCAAAGGCCAGGCGGCCCTGGATCGACGGCGCGCGGAAGCCCTTGGCGACGCGGGCGTAGGCGTTGATGTCGTCGGTCAGCTTGTACACGCCGCTGACGTCCCAGCTGACGTCGTTGACGTCGGTGTTGGCCAGGTACGGGCCGCTGACCGGGGTGCCGAACGGAACGGCCTGCAGCACGCTGGCGCTGAAGTCCTTCTTGTCCTGGGTATAGCGCACGCCGGCACGCAGCTTGAAGCGGTCGGTGACATCGAAGTCGCCCGAAGCGAACACGGCCCACGCCTTGTTGCGCTGGTTCTGCACCACGTGGCCGGTCTGCGGATTGCCCGGGGTCAGCGAGTCGTAGTTGAAGTTGTTGATGGTCACGTCTTCATCGAAGTAGAAGACGCCGGCCTGCCAGTCGAAGCGGCCCCATTCGTTGGACTCGATGCGCACTTCCTGCGTCCACTGGCGGTGGTGCGGCAGGCCGTCGGCCGACTCCGACGAGAACGGAATCAGGCCCGGACCGTAATTTCCGGCGCCGAGGAAGGCCGCGCCGTAGCCGCCGTCGATGTCGCCACGGTTGAGCGACTCAGCGGTCTCGTAGCCGGTGATCGAGTGCAGGGTCACCGAACCGAGGTTCCACTGCAGGCGCGCGCTGCCGCCCCAGGTCTCCAGGTCGGAGAAGTTGACGCCGTCGTTGGCCACCTTGTCGCGGTCGAAGTTCTCGACCAGCGAATTGCCACCTTTCTGGATGATGTTGGCGCGGAACAGGCGGGCGGTACCGTTGAGCTTGCGCTTGTGCAGGTTGAACAGTGCTTCGAAGTCGTCGCCTTCGTACAGGAACTGCACGCGGCCGGCGGCTTCGTCATAGCCTTCGAAGCCACTGTTGGGAGCGCCGACGCGGGTGTTGTCGACCCAGTCGTCGCGGCGCTGGTAGATGGCCGAGACGCGTGCCGACCAGCGGTCGGTCAGCGGGCCGCCGTAGGCGCCCTGCACGTTCCAGCTGTTGTAGCTGCCGTAGCCGACACGGAGGTAACCATCGGCATCCTGCGACGGGCGTGCCGAATCGAACTTGACCACGCCGGCCGGGGTGTTGCGGCCGAACAGCGTGCCCTGCGGGCCACGCAGCACTTCCACGTTGGCCAGGTCGAACAGCGGGAATCCCTTCAGCAGCGGGCTTTCCTGCACCACGTCGTCATACACCAGCGACACCGGCTGCGAGGCATTGAGGTCGAAATCGGTGTTGCCCAGGCCGCGGATGTAAAAGCGCGGGAAGGCACGGCCGTAGGACGACTCGATGTTGAGGCTGGGCACGCGTGCGGCCAGGAAGCGGATGTCATCGCCGGCCGAGCCGAGCACATCCAGCTTCTCGCCCTGGATCGCGCTCAGTGCGACCGGTACGTCCTTGGCGTTCTCGACGCGCCGCTGCGCGGTCACCTGCAGGGCATCGAGGGCAACCGGATCCTTGGCAGCGGGAGTTTCCTGGGCGGCCGCAACCAGCGGCAGCAGGGCGGAAAGAGCGGCAACGAGGGGGCGCGCGACCGGAAGGCGGCCACGGGAAGTACGGGTCGGGGACATGGCGGTAGGCTGTGTTTGGAGGGGTGGTATAACGGCGCTACCAGATAATTGTTGCAATACAGCACCTGCCCCGCAAATGCCCGCCGTTCATGGGCCTGTCGCCCCGGCCCGGGCGCCCTCGCTAGACTCGGGGGTTTCCAGCCCTGCGGAGCCGCCGCGATGACCCAGTGGTATTTCCATGCCTCCGCCCAGGCCGAGCGTATCGGCCCGCTTGATGACCAGGCTGCGCGCCGTTATGCGCAGGCCAACCCGCGCGCGCTGGCCTGGTGCCAGGGCATGAGCGGATGGACCTCGATTGCCGAGGTGCCGGAGCTGCAATCTGCGGCCCCGGGCATGCCGAACAGCCCGCCGCCGGTCCCCTCCGCCAGCGGCCGCGCCGACGACATCGAATTCCGCATCGTCGGCCATGAAATGCAGTTCGTGGAGATCGAGCTCGACCCCGGCGAGAGCGCCATTGCCGAGGCCGGCGCATTGATGTTCAAGGACGCCACGGTACAGATGGACACGGTGTTCGGCGCCGCCAACGGCGACCAGGGCGGCGGCTTCATGGGCAAGATGATGGCCGCCGGCAAGCGCGTGCTGACCGGCGAGAGCCTGTTCGCCACCGTCTACACCCAGAGCGGCCACGGCAAGGGCAAGGTCGCCTTCGCCGCGCCCTACCCGGGCACGGTGCTGGCAATGAAGCTGGACCAGCACGGCGGCCGCCTGATCTGCCAGAAGGACAGCTTCCTGGCCGGCGCGCGCGGCGTGCAGATCGGCGTGCAGTTCCAGCGCAGGATCATGACCGGCCTGTTCGGCGGCGAAGGCTTCATCATGCAGAAGCTGGAGGGCGACGGCTGGGTGTTCATCCACGCCGGCGGCTGCGTGGTCGAGCGCGAGCTGGCTGCCGGTGAACGCCTGGACGTGGATACCGGCTGCGTGGTGGCGTATCACCCGACGGTGGACATGGACGTGCGCCGTGTTGCCGGCATCAAGAGCATGCTGTTCGGCGGCGAAGGCGTGTTCCTGGCCACGCTGACCGGTCCAGGCAAGGTCTGGCTGCAGTCGCTGCCGTTCTCGCGCCTGGCCGGCCGCATGTGGATGGCCGCGCCGCAGGGCGGCGGCCAGAACCGCGGCGAAGGCTCGGTGCTGGGCGGCCTGGGCCGGATACTGGACGGCGACAACCGGTTCTGACCGCCTCGCGGTAGTGGGGGGGGGGGGGGGGGGGGGGGGGGGTGCGGGGGGGGGGGGGGGGGGGGGGGGGGGGGGGGGGGGGGGGGGGGGGGGGGGGGGGGGGCGGGGGGGCGCGGGGGGGGGCACTACCCGAAGCATCCGATGAATGGGCGGGCCGACCTACCGTGCCCGCCCTGCGGCACCTTCGGTATGCTGGCGCCCTTTCCTGAATCCGGCGCCGCGAGCGCACTGCCGATGAGCCTGTTCCGATCCCGCATGCTGCTGTCCGTCGCCCTGATCGGCCTGCTGGCCGGCTGCGGTGGCGACCCGGTCCGCCCTGCGCCGCCGCCGGCGCCAACCGTGGTACCGCAGGCCAAGCCGGTGAAGATCGGTATCGCCCTCGGTGGTGGCGCAGCCAAGGGCTTCGCCCACATCGGCGTGATCAAGATGCTGGAGGCCAATGGCTTCGAACCGGCCGTGGTGTCCGGCACCAGTGCCGGCAGCGTGGTCGGCGCGCTGTATGCCAGCGGCATGGATGCGTTCCAGATGCAGAGCAAGGCAGTGGCGCTGGATGAAGCCAGCATCCGCGACGTGCGCCTGTTCTCCGGTGGCCTGGTGCAGGGCCAGAAGCTGCAGGACTACGTCAACGAGCAGGTCGCCAACCGCCCCGCCGAGCGCCTGAAGAAGCCGTTCGCCGCAGTCGCGACCCAGCTGGAAACAGGCGAGCGCGCGATCTTCGTGCGCGGCAACGTCGGCCAGGCCGTGCGCGCCTCCAGCAGCATTCCCGGCGTGTTCGAACCGGTGAAGATCGGTGGCCGCAACTACATCGATGGCGGCGTGGTCAGCCCGGTGCCGGTCGATGCCGCGCGCCAGCTCGGCGCCGACTTCGTGATCGCCGTGGACATCTCCAGCAAGGCCAGCGGCAAGGCGCCGACCGACATGCTGGGCATCGTCAACCAGTCCATCTCGATCATGGGCCAGCGCCTGGGCGAGCAGGAACTGGCACGCGCCGACATCGTCATCCGCCCGAAGGTGCTGGACATCGGCGCCGCCGATTTCAGCCAGCGTGGCACCGCGATCCTGGAGGGCGAAAAGGCCGCAATGGCCGCGATGCCGCAGATCCGCGCGAAGATCCAGCAGCTGCAGCGTGCACGCGCCGCGGCCGCCGCACCGGCACCCGTGGCCGCGCCGAAGTGCGAGGAAGCCTCGCGCCTGGGCAAGCTGATGGGGCGCAAGGACAAGTGCTGAGCTGAGCCGGCGTGTCGCTGCCAGACAGCGACGCGCGCGTTCTAGCGCGCAGGCCGGTAACCGCTGGCCTGCTGCCGCTCGCGCCTGCGCGCCTGACGGGCCTGCTCCTGCAGTGTCGCCGTGTGCTGCAGCTGTTCCATGCCATCGGCCGGCACATGCAGCTGGCGTCGCGCACGGGTGAGTGCCAGATAGACCGCGCGCACCGGGTTGTGCCAGATGCGCCCGCGCTGCCCCGCACTGAAGCAACCGGGTGACAGTGAGACCACGTCGAACTGCAGGTTCTTCGCGTGTTCGGCCAGGCACAGCGCCACCCGCCCTTCAGCAGGCGTGTCCTGGTCGTCGAGCGCCTGCAGCAGTGACTGCACCCGATCGGCAGACGCAAACAGTTCGACCAGCGCGCCCTGCCCTTCGTCGGCCTGCGTGGCCAGGAAGCGCTCCTGTGCCGGGTCCGAGGCGCTGTCGCGGCGCCGGCGCCACGCATCCAGCGGCCGCTGCAGCACGCTGCGCAGCGCGCGCAGCGATGCCGGATGCAGATAGGGCCGCAGCCCGAGCGCGTGCAGCTGTGCCGCATCCAGGGCCAGATCGGCGACGCTGCCATGGATGCGCAGGCCCTCGCTCGGCACCTGCGCCCAGTGGCGGTAATGCAGCACACCGGTGGCGCGGTCGGCGGCACCGACGAACGGCCCACTGTCCTGCCCCAGTCCATCCAGTGCCAGGGTCTGGTTGACCAGGCCCTCGACCTGGTTGCCCTGGCGCACCGATTGGTGCATTTCCAGCACCTTCGACGCGGCCCAGCGCGGCACCGTACCGGTCAGGCACTGGTGCGGATCCCCCAGGCTGACCACGCCAGGCGCATGGCCGGCCAGCAACTGCTTCCACGACGGGCTCAGGTCATGCGCCTCGTCCACCAGCAGCATGCCCATGTCCAGCGGCGGGGTAACGCCGCGCAGTGCCAACCACTTGCCGATGTGCGCCGGGCTGAGGCTCAGCAGCGTGCCCCGCTGCAGTTCGGCGTCGAACATGCAGCGCCAGACGTGCTCGGCGGCCGCCATGTACGGCGACACGTCGAGCATCGCGGCGGGCACCGACCGGTCGAAATGCTGGAACGCCAAGCCCGGTGCAGACGACGCGCACCAACGGTTGATGGCCTCGAACGCAGTCAGCAGCACCTGCTCCGGGCTGCGCCCACCGATGCCCTGCAGGCCGATGCGGCCGGCAATCTCGCGCGGCGTGCGGGTGCTGCGCCGGTAGCTGGCAACGAAGCCACCGGTGTGGCCGCTGCGCGCGGCATGCTGCGCCACGCGGTTGGCGAACTCGATCTGGGTCAGCAGGCGCACCGCGGTGCTGGCCGGCACGCGGCTGCGGAAGGCTTCCACCTGCCCACGCGAGGGCGCCACGTAGGTGTAGCGGCCGGGCCGCGCCTCCATCAGCGCCAGCACCAGGTGGCCCTTGCCGGTGCCGGCATAGCCATCGAGGTCGATCAGCTCATCGGGGTTGGCGGCGATGGCGCGCAGCACGCGGGCCTGCTCGGAGGTGTACAGGCCATGGTGTTCGACCGCACGCGCGTCCTCGGCGGCCACGTCATCCTGCGTGAGCGCCTCGTCACTGGAAAAGGTGGCGGGAAAGCGGATCTCATGCTCGGTCAGGGTTTCCTGGCAGGCCTGCTGCAGGGCCAGGCCCGGATACTCCAATGGCGACTGCGCGATGACGTCCTGCAGGATCTGCGCCGGCGCCAGCAGCACGCCGTGGGCGGCCAATGCGGTCAGCCAGGCATCCAGCTCCGGCTGGCCTCCGCCACCGGGGCCGGCCAGCTGCGCGGCGGCGCCTTCGTTGCCGGCAAACAGCGCGCAGGCATCATGCAGCAGGCGTTCGATCTCGGCCGCTGGATGCAGGCGCGTCCGGCACAACTGCGCGGCCATCAGCCCGGCCTGCTCCACTGCCGTCTGCGGCGGCGTGCCGTGAGCGATGTAACGTGCCAGCGACTTGCGCTGCAGCGGCAGGAAGATGGTGGTGGGCACCGGGTGCTGGAGTTCGGACATGCGTGGAACCGGAAAGGAACGCTGCGGCGCGCGCAGGGCGGTGATGCTCGGCTACCCGCCCGGCCGCGTCAAATCGCCGCTGCGCTCATTCCAGCTGCGACAACGGCAATGCCTGGAAACCCTTCACCGTGCGCAGCACGAAGCTGGAATTGGCGTCGGCCACGCCGCCGGCGTTGAGCAGGCGGTCCAGCAGGAAGTGCGAAAAGTGCTCCAGGTCGCGCACGTAGACGTGCAGCAGGTAGTCCATGTCGCCGGTCAGCGCATGGCAGGCCACCACCTCGTCCCAGCCCTGCACGCTGTCCACGAAGTGGCCGATGGCGGCCTGGTCGTGCTTTTCCAACTGCACGCGCACGAAGGCCTGCAGGCCCAGGCGCAGCTGCCGCGGCTCCAGCCGCGCGCCGTAGCCGACGATCACGCCCTCGCTTTCCAGCCGCTGCAGGCGGCGCAGGCAGGCCGAGGGCGACAGGTTCACCCGAGTCGCCAGCTCCGCGTTGGTGGCGCGCCCATCCCGCTGGATTTCAGCCAGCAGGCGTATATCCGTGCGATCAAACTGGACTTCTCCGGCCATTGCTGCTCCGCAACATGGTGACTGCGCAAGGATATTGCGCCAACAATGCCAATCGGCGCAACTTTTGCAACCCTGTTGCGCGCGCCCTGCCCTAGCATCGTGGCTATCCCTTCAAGGAGTGCCCCATGGACCTCGCCCAGCCCCGCCGCGTCGAACACCAGCAGACCGACAAGGGCTACGTGCCGGTGTACACCACCGCGCTCGTCGAGCAGCCGTGGGACACCTACAGCGCCGACGACCACGCCACCTGGAGCACGCTGTACCAGCGCCAGCGCGAGCTGCTGGTCGGCCGTGCCTGCCAGGAATTCCTGGACGCGCAGGACGAGATGGGCATGAACGCGCACATGATTCCGCGCTTCGACCAGCTCAACGAAGTGCTGGGCGCGGCCACCGGCTGGACCCTGGTCGGCGTCGAAGGCCTGCTGCCGGAACTGGATTTCTTCGACCACCTGGCCAACCGCCGCTTTCCCGTGACCTGGTGGATCCGTCGCCCGGACCAGATCGACTACATCGCCGAGCCGGACCTGTTCCACGACCTGTTCGGCCACGTGCCGCTGCTGATGAACCCGGTGTTCGCCGACTACATGGAGGCCTATGGCCGTGGCGGCGTCAAAGCCCACGCGATCGGCCCGGACGCGCTGCAGAACCTCACCCGCCTGTACTGGTACACGGTGGAGTTCGGCCTGATCGACACGCCCGACGGCCTGCGCATCTACGGTGCCGGCATCGTGTCGTCCAAGGGCGAGTCGCTGTACTCGCTGGAATCGGCCGCACCCAACCGCATCGGTTTCGACCTGCAGCGGATCATGCGAACGAAGTACCGCATCGACACCTTCCAGAAGACCTACTTCGTCATCGACAGCTTTGAACAGCTGATGCAGGCGACGTCGCCGGACTTCACCCCGATCTACGCGGCACTGGCCGACCAGGCGCACCTGCCTGCCGGTGACGTGCAGGCTGACGATCACGTGTTCCAGGCCGGCACGGGTGAAGGCTGGGCGGACGGCGGCGACGTGTGATGCGCGCTGCCGCGCGGCTATCCTGCACGGCATGACTGATGCATTTGCTTCGCTGCGCGTAACCGATGTCGCTTTCGACGACGACTTCATCCTGCTGACCCTGGCCGATGGCCGCCGCACCCGCCAGCCGCTGCGCTGGGTACCTGCGTTGTTCGAAGCCGATGCAGGGCAACGCGCGCGGTGGGTCGCCACCGCCGATGGCCTGGGCGTGAACTGGCCGGCGCTGCTGCCGGCGCGCGAGGCTGGCGTGGTCGATATCCTCAACCAGGTCTGGGAAGACCGCTACGAGGCCGCGCTGGCGCGACTGAAGGCAGCCGCGTGGACGCTGGATGCGCTGTCCGACGAAGACCAGCAGCTGGTGGCGCTGTGGCGCATGGAGGCCGACATCAACAACGGCGGCTTCATGCAGTTCCTGTGCAACTGGGGCGACCCGACCTGCCAGCTGGCGTTGCGTGCGCTGCAGGCGATGGGCGCGGCGAAGACCCACGCGATCCTGGCCGGCATGCGCGGGCTGGTCGACCGGCTGGAAGATGACCCGGCGGTCAAGCAACTGACCGACCTGTACGGCGCGATGACCGAACAGGAGCAGGAGGCGCTGCACGCCTTCGACGAAGCCTATTTCGAGCGACCGGAAGACCTGGCCAGCTTGGGGCTGAAGCACTTCGGCCCGGAGCCTGTCGAACGACGATGACCATGCACGCCGGCGCTGTTCTGTAGAGCCGAGCCCATGCTCGGCTACGTTTCAATCAGCGCGGGTACACCAGCAGCACCACCAGATCCTCCTCACCCACCTGCTGCAGCGCATGGTGGCTGCCCTTGCGGGTCAGCAGCGCGTGCCCGGCGTGCACGTCGTACTGCCTGCCATCCAGCACATAACTGCCCTGCCCACTGACGATGTAATAGATCTCGTCCTTGTGCTGCGGATGCAGGCCGATGCCCGCGCCTTTGTGCAGCACACGCTTGCGCAGCACGAACGGCAGCCCTTCGGCATCGGCGAAGAACGGATACGCCGTGGTCGGGCCGGCACCGCCGTGCGGGCCTGCTTGCGTGCGCACAACACTGTCTTCGTGCACCACCTGCGAGGGCAGGGCTGGGTCGCTACCCTGCCCTTCCGCCACCACGTCGCAGTCGATATCCCGCACCAGCGCCGGCTGCAGCGCGGGTAGCAGCGGCACCGCCTCGCGCAATACCAGGCAGGCCACCGCATGTGCGCCGGCCACGCTGAAATGGGTGCCGTCGGCCTTGTTCTGTTCGGGCACGAACAGGAAGTAGGGTCGCGCGCCCTCCTCACCCAGCGCGCGGATCCAGCGCATGCTGCGGTCATTCAGATCAATCAGGGCAATCTGCTCGCGCGCGGCCAACGCCTTCATCGACTGCGTGTAGCGGCCATGCGTATCCAGCAGTGAACCGAAGTCGTACAGCAGCCGCGCCACCGGCGTGACCAGCACCGGCGTGGCGCCCTTTGCGCGGGCCACCTGTACGTAACGCATCAGCAGGCGTGGGTAGTCGCTGTCCGGATCGGTGTAGCGCGTGCGGTCTTCGAACTTCGCATCGTTGTGGCCGAACTGGATCAGCAGCACGTCGCCTTGGCGCAGCTCGGCGGCGATGGCCTCCAGGCGCCCTTCCTCGATGAAACTGCGCGTGCTGCGCCCGCCCTTGGCGTGGTTGTGCACCTCCAAGCGCGCCGGGTCCAGGTAGCGCTGCAGCGCCTGGCCCCAGCCGGCCTGCGGCGCGCGCTCGGGGCCGTATGCGGCCGCAGTGGAGTCACCGGCAATGAAGACCCGCACGGGCGCCGCCTGCGCGGTGGTGCACGACAGCAGCAACAACAAAGGCAACAGGGTGCGCATGTCCGGTCTCCGGTAGTGCCGGCCGCTGCCCGGCAACCTCATGAACGGCGGAAGCATTGCCAGGACGCCGGCCAGCGGCCGGCACTACCGCGGATCACGCGTCAGCGCGCCAGCCAGCCACCATCGACCGGCAGCACGGCGCCGTTGATGTAATCCGACGCCGACGAGGCCAGGAACACCGCCGCACCGGCCAGGTCATCCGGCGTGCCCCAGCGACCGGCCGGGATGCGCTCCAGGATCGCCTTGTTGCGCGCTTCGTCGGCGCGCAGCTGGGCGGTGTTGTCGGTGGCCATGTAGCCCGGGGCGATGGCATTGATGTTGATGCCCTTGCCCGCCCACTCGTTGGCCAGCAGCCGGGTGATGCCGGCGATGCCGCTCTTGCTGGCGGTGTACGACGGCACGCGGATACCGCCCTGGAAGGACAGCATCGAAGCGATGTTGATGATCTTGCCGTGGCCCAGTTCGATGAAGTGGCGGCCGGCGGCCTGCGAAATGAAGAACGCGGACTTGAGATTGACGTTCATCACGTCGTCCCAGTCCTGCTCGCTGAAGTCCACCGCATCGGCGCGGCGGATCAGGCCGGCGTTGTTGACCAGGATGTCCAACCCGCCGAGGCCTTCGATGGTCTCGCGGACCACGCGCGCCACCGGCTCGATGCTGATCAGGTTGGCTTCGATGGCCAGGCAGCGGCGGCCCAGCGCGGTGATCTTTTCGATGGTATCGGTGGGCGGGGCGATGCCGGCCACGGCGACGTCGGCGCCAGCGGCGGCCAGTGCCACGGCGATGCCCTGGCCCAGACCGGTATTGCCACCGGTTACCAGAGCGACCTTGCCTTCCAGGCTGAAGGGATTAGCCATTGCGTATGCGTTCCTTGATAGAGACGAGCGGTGTCGACGGCCGGCACACGGTGCGCGGCGGCCAGGCGGGCTTACTTGAGCTGGCAGATGTCCAGCACGTGCATGTCGGTGTAGTCCAGGTTCTCGCCACCCATCGCCCAGATGAAGGCGTAGTTGCTGGTGCCGGCGCCCATGTGGATCGACCACGGCGGCGACACGACCGCTTCGTTGTTCTGGATCACGATGTGACGCTGCGCGGCCGGCTCGCCCATGAAGTGGTAGACGCGGTCGCTGTCACCCAGGTCGAAGTAGAAGTAGACCTCGCTGCGACGGTCGTGCAGGTGCGGCGGCATGGTGTTCCACACGCTGCCCGGCTTGAGCACGGTCAGGCCCAGCAGCAGCTGCGAGGACTGGCAGGTGGCCGGCACGATGTACTGGTAGATGGTGCGCTCGTTGCTGGTTTCCAGCGCGCCGCGGTCCAGTGCAACGGCGTCCTTGATGGACAGCTGCCTGGTTTCGAAGCGGGCATGGGCCGGGGTCGAGGCCAGATAGAACTGGGCGGGGTTGGCGGCGTCCTGCGAGGCGAACACGACCTCCTTGCTGCCCATGGCCACGTACAGACCGTCCTTCGGACCCAGCGTGTAGCCGGTGCCATCCACGGTGACCGTACCGGTGCCGCTGCCGACGTTGATCACGCCCAGTTCCCGGCGCCCCAGGAACGGGTGGCCTGCGGCCGAAGCGGGTTCGGTCTGGGTCGGCAGCGCAAGCGGTGCGTCCACCGGGGCGGCGCCACCAATCACGAAGCGCTCGTAGTGGGTGTACTTGAGGGTCACCGCACCGGCGTTGAACAGGCCATCGAGCAGGTACAGGTCACGCAGCTGGTCGTTGCTGGCACCGTGGATGGCATCGGGATGGGTGGCGTAATGGGTCTTGCTGTACATGGCGTCTCCAGAGCGGGGGGCGGGCCGACGGGTCGGCCCCGGCGCGGTTCACGGTCGATTCTAGCCAGACAGGAAACCGGTGTCATTTTGCGTCGCACGATGCCGGGATGGCCCGGGCAGGGCGCGGTGGATCGGGTGGATGGGGCAGGGGCGTGTCACGACCAGAGGTCGTGACCTGCAGGATTGATCCTTGGGGATCAATCCTCCGGCGGCTGGCAGGAATCGCGGACGATCAGGTGCGGCCGCACGCTGGCAATGGGCAGCGCGGCCTGGCCTTCGGGCTGGATCAGCATCGCCGCGGCGGTGCGTCCGGTATCGCGCGTGTGCCGGCGCACCGAGGTCAGCGAGGGCCACAGGCGCGAGGCAAGCGGGCTGTCGTCATAGCCGACAATGGACAGCTGGCGCGGAATGTTGATGCCCGCGCGCAGCGCCACCTTGTAGATACCGGCGGCCATTTCATCGTTGCCGGTGAAGATGGCGGTCGGGCGGCGCTTGCCCAGCAGCAGTTTCTCGGCAGCGGCGACACCGGATTCGAAGGTGTAGCCGGCCTCGATGATGCGGTCCTTCGGCAGCTCGATACCGCGTTGCGACAGTGCGTCGATGAAGCCGGCGGTACGTTCATGGGCCGAACGGTAGGCGCTGGGACCGGTCACCAGGGCAATGTCACGGTGGCCGAGCGAGAGCAGGTAGTCGGCGGCTTCGGCCGCACCATCGCGGTCATGGGTAACCACCATCTGCGAGCTTTCGTCCAGCGGCAGCGCTGCCACGCGGGTAAACCGGCAGCCGATCTCATCGAGCATGTCCGCCAGCGCCTGGTCTTCCGAGGCACGCGGCACCAGGATCACGCCGTGCAGCTTCTGCTGCTGCACGAAGCGACGCACGCCTTCGATGTAGCCGGGGCTGCGGCTGTCACAGGGATGCACCACCAGCTCGAAACTGGATCCACGCAATGCATCCAGCGCGCCGTACTGCATGTCCACGATGTACTGCGCGGTGGGGTTGTCGTAGACCATGCCGATCAGGAAGGAGCGGCGGAACGCCAGCCCGCGGGCCAGTGGATCGGGCGTGTAGCCCACTTCACGCATCAACGCTTCCACCTTGTCGCGCGTGTCCTTGCGCACCAGTGGCGAGTTGTTGATGATTCTTGAAACCGTTTTCTTGGATACACCCGACAGTCGCGCGATGTCGTTGATGGTGGCTGCCTTGCCCTTCGCCAATGCCGGCGTAGCGGCATCGTTCTTGTTGCGCACTGACATGTTTTGAACCCGGTAAGTCTGGAGATTCCGGCTCCGCGCTCAGTCCAGCGCGCGGTAGCGGAAGTTGCGGAAGGTTACCGCACCGTCGCC
Source organism: Stenotrophomonas maltophilia group sp. msm1 (assembly GCF_032025805.1). Taxonomy (NCBI): domain Bacteria; kingdom Pseudomonadati; phylum Pseudomonadota; class Gammaproteobacteria; order Lysobacterales; family Lysobacteraceae; genus Stenotrophomonas; species Stenotrophomonas maltophilia group sp. msm1. Next base: position 736,883 of record NZ_JAVSKH010000001.1, on the reverse strand, counting down.
GGCCGCATACAGCGCCGGCTTCAACGCCAGGAACCTGCCCGCGACATTGTGATGGTAACCGGACACTTCCATCTGAACCGGATACTTCTGCCAAGTGTGCCCGTCGGTGCTGGAGTGGAAGGTGACGATGTGGCGGTTGTTGGTCACCCGCAACCACAGCCGGCCGCCGCGGCCCGGGGCCGGTCGGGCAGGGCGCTCCTCGCCGTAGCGATGCATGATGAACGACTCGCCGTTGCTGCCCACGCCCGCGTACAGCCGGTCGCTGTAGAACAGCAGCGCGCCTCCCACGGCACCGGGGGCGATCTCCATCTCCACCTCGAACTGATAGGCCCGGTCGCCGGCGATGGTGGTCAGCGGCGAGGCGTCGCGCGGCGTACTGCCCTTGCCCTGCAGGACAAGGCCGTTGCCACTGAAACCCAGCCGGCGGTACTCATCCTGCGCCGGGTTGAAGAACGCCCACTGCGGGCCAAGCGTGCTGCCGCGGAAATCATCCGACAGCGCCATGCCATGCGGCGACAGCGCCTGTCCGGCCGGCTTGCGCAGTGGCTGACCAAGGTCTCCGCCCGTGGCCCGGAACCAGCCGTCAGCGGTCCATTCGATCGGTTCGAGCAGGGCCTGCCGACCCAGCGTCCAGAAGCCGTTCTCGTACCCGTGGTACATCATCCACCAGCGTCCATCGGTCCCTTCGATCACCGTCGCGTGGCCGCGTGACCACCAGGGCTCGGCCGCCAACTGCGTGCGCGTGATCGGGTTGTTGGGCGCGTTCTCCCATGGTCCGTGGATCGAACGCGAGCGCGCGGTGATCACCATGTGCCCGGTCGGCGGACCGGCGGTGCCGCCCACTGCCGTGGTCATGTAGTACCAGCCGTCGCGGACGTGGATCTTCGGGCCTTCCTGCGCGTAGGCCTCAACGTCCCAGTCCTGCGGGTAGCGCCAGCCGTCATAGACGTGTTTCGGCCTGCCGACCACGCTCAACCCGTCGTCGGCCAGCTGCACGTAATCACCGCCACTGAGGAACAGGTAGCGCTTGCCGTCTTCACCCACTGCATGGCCGGGATCGATGTAGCCACCCAGGCCGATGTCGATCGGCGCGCTCCACGGGCCCTTGATGTCATCGGCCCAGACCACGAAGTTGCTGCGGCGCTCGCCGGTGCGGGCCGGGAAGTAGATGAAGTAGCGCCCCCGATGCTTGACGATGTCCGGCGCCCAGATCGCCCCCACGTTGCGGGTGACCGCATGTCCCAGCGGCTGCCAGTTCACCAGGTCGCGCGAGTGCCAGATCGGGAGGCCGGGGTAGGCGTCGAACGACGACAGCGTGAGGTAGTAATCGTCCCCGTCCTTGAGCACCGAGGGATCCGGATGGTCACCGGCCAGCACCGGATTGAGGAACGTGCCATCGCCCCGGTCCGCCTGGCGCTGGTGTTCCAGCCCCCGCGCCCACTGCGCCGGGGCGCGCGCGGGCTCCGCCGCGGGTGCAGGCCGTGCCGGCAGCAACAGCACAAGCAGAGTGATGGTGGCGGCGATACACAGTGCACGCATGGCAGTCTCCTTGTGGCTCAGCCGCGCAGCGCGGCGGGCAGCCACAACGACAGTGAGGGGAAGAAGGCCACGACCAGCAGCACGGCGAGCGCGGCGAACCAGAACGGCCAGATCGTGCGCATGCTCTGGCCCACGCTGATCTTGCCGATGGCCGTGCCGATGAACAGCACCGAGCCCACCGGGGGCGTGACCAGACCCAGGCCACCGGTGAGCACCAGCACCAGGCCGAAGTGGATCGGATCGATGCCGTAGGCGCGCGCCACCGGCAGGAAGATCGGCGTGCAGATCAGGATCATCGGCGCCAGGTCCATGAAGGTGCCCAGCAGCAGCAGCATCACCACGATCATCAGCAGCACCATGAACTGGCTGTGCGCGAACGACTGCAGGAACTCGACGGCGGCCGCGGGCACCTGCAGGTAGGCCAGCAGCCAGCCAAACACGGCAGCGGTGGCGATCACGAACAGGATCACGCCCGTGCTGCGCGCAGCGTGGATGACGGTGTCGAAGAACTCGCGCCAGCGCAGTTGCCGGTACAGCACGGTGGTCACCAGCAAGGCGTAGACCACGGCGATGGCTGCGCTTTCCACTGCGGTGAAGATGCCGGCACGGATACCGATGAAGATCAGCGCGACCAGGCCCAGGCCGGGCAGGGCGGAGACGATGCGCAGGGCCACGGCGCGCCAGCCGGGAAAGACCTCCACGCCATAGCCGCGGCGGCGCGCCACCGCATAGCCGGTGACCATCAGCGCCAACGTCATCAGCAGCGCGGGGACAATGCCGGCGGCGAACAGATCGGCGATGGACAGGCCCCCACCGGCAGCGGCCGAGAACAGGATCAGGTTGTGCGACGGCGGCACCAGCAGCGCCACCAGCGCGGCGGTGATGCTGACGTTGACGGCGAAATCGCGGTCGTAGCCGCGCTTGACCATCTGCGGGATCATCGTGCCGCCGACCGCCGAAACGTCGGCGATGGCCGAGCCGGACACGCCGCCGAAGAACAGCGAGGACAGGATCGAGACCTGGCCGAGGCCACCGCGCAAGCGCCCCACCAGCGACGAGGCCAGGGCGATCAGGCGCTCGGAGATGCCGCCGCGCATCATGATCTCGCCCGCGAAGATGAACAACGGAATGGCGATCAGCGAGGCCGAGCCGGTACCGGCCGAGATCTGCTGCACCAGCACGATGCTGGGGATATCCAGGTAGAGCAGGGTGGCCAGCGCGGCAGCGGCCAGCGCGTAGGCCACCGGCACGCCGAGCAGCAGCAGCACGGCAAACACGGAGAACAGGATGGTGATACCCATGGATCAACGATCTCCTTCAGCGTCTTCGGCGCCGGTGGCGCGGGCCTGCAGCGCGTTCCACGCACGGTTCAGCGCGAACAGCAGCATCAGCCCGCCGCCCACCGCCAGTGGCAGGTAGTTGATGCTCTGCGGCAGATCGGCGCCGGCGGTCTTGATGTCCAGGCCGTCGAGCAGCAGATCACCCGACCAGAAGGCGATGAAGCCTCCCAGCACCGCCACCACCAGCTGCACCAGCACGTCCACCGCACGGCGCAGGCCGGGGCCCAGGTAGGCATGCAGCAGGAAGAAGCCGAAGTGGCGGTTGGTGTGCACACCGCATGCGGCACCCAGGCTCATCGCCGTGGCCAGCAGCAGCAGCGTGACCGGCTCGGTCCAGCTGGGCGAATCGTTGATCACGTAGCGCGCGAACACCTGCCAGCCCTGCACCACCACCAGCCCCAGCAGGGCAGCAACGGCGCCGTAGATGGCGATGTCGGCGATGCGGTCCAGCAGGCGCTGGCCAGGCCCGGTGGCGGGCGTCGTCGTCTCGATCATGGCAGTGTCCTCAGGCGGCGCGGATGCGGTCGACCAGCGCGGCGATCTCCGGCTGCTGCAGGTACTGCTGCAGCAGCGGCTGGGCGGCGGTGCGGAAGGCGGGCATGTCCACCTCGTTGGCTTTCACCCCATAGGCCAGCACGGCGCGGCGTGCGGCGTCCTCCGACGCATCCCACTGCTCGCGCATCACCTTCACCGACGCGCGCGCGGTCTGCAGCAGCAGCTGGCGGTCGTCAGGCGACAGGCGTTCGAAACTGGCGCGCGACATCAGCAACACATCCGGCGCGTACGAATGGTCGCTCTGCGACCAGTAGTGCGCCGCTTCGAAGTGGCGGCTGGAATGGAAGCTGCGCATGTTGTTCTCGGCGCCGTCGATCATGTGGGTTTCCATCCCGGAGAACGTGTCGCCCAGCGACATCGGCGTCGGGTTGGCGCCGAGCAGGCGCATCAGCTGGATGAAGATGTCCGATGAGGCGACGCGCAGCTTCAGGCCGTGCAGGTCCTTGGGCGATACGATGGGGTGCTTGGTGTTGTAGAAGCAGCGTGCACCGGAATCGTAGATCGCCAGGCCGACCAGGCCGCGGCCCTGGAAGCCGCGCAGCACGGCTTCGGCCACGCCGTCATCCAGCGCGGCACGCTGGTGCGCCACCGACGTGAACACGTAGGGCAGGCACAGCGCCTGGGTCAGCGGAAAGGCATTGTTCAGCGCACCGGCATACACGCGGGTGATATCGATGGCACCGAAGCGCGCCATGTCGATCGCCTCGGATTCGCGGCCCAGCTGGCCGGAGTGGTACTGGCGCAGGCGCAGGCGACCGTTGGTTTCGCGCTGCAGCGTTTCGCCGATCCACTTCACCGCGGTGACGGTAGGGTAGTCGGCCACATGCACGTCGGTGGCGGTCAGCAGCGCGCCACCGGCCATATCGCCGCCCGGCCCGCGGCCACAGGCGGCGAGCATCGGGGTGGCCAGGGCAGCAGCGCCACCGGCCAGGAAGTTACGTCGTGTGATCATCTGCGCCCTCCCGCGCGTGTTCACCAGGGCAGCCCCGCGGTCATCCCGCGGGCACGGCCCGGCAGGCAATGTCACCGAAGCCGGCAAAGCGCACCAGCGCCGTTTGTCCTGCCTCGATATCGTGGATGCCGGTGGCATTGCCGGTGGCGATCAGGTCGCCCTTGCGCAGCGGCCGGCCACGCAGGGCCGAACGGGACAGCGCAAAGGCATAGGCCGCGCGCAGGCCACCGGGCAGGCGGGTGGCGCCACCGGTGCCGACCACCTCACCTTCGATCAGTGTCTCGGCACGCAGCGAGTTTTCGTCGCGTGCGGTCCAGTCGACGATCTCCGGGCCCAGCACCAGGCCGTTGTTGTTGCCAAAGTCGGACACCACCACGCGCGGACCAAGTTCGTTGATGGTGGCCAGCGGGCTGCTGGCCACTTCCACGCCGATATAGAGGCGCGCAGGCAGCGCTTCGGCCTGTTCCGGGGACCAGTCCAGCTGTCCGGCCGGCGCGTCCTCCAACAGCTCCAGCACGTACTCTGCTTCGACTGCGCCGAAGCCCCCGACGAAGACCGGGATGTCGGTTGTTCCACCGGTATCATTCCAGAGCTGACGTTTGAAGATCGGCCCCAGCAGGCGCTCATCGCCGGAGCCGTCGCGGCGCTCGGCAGCGATGTAACCCACCTTCCAGCCGACCACCGTATCGCTCCACAGGCCAATGGCCTGGTCCTGCACGTGGTAGGCAGCCACCAGATCGACGGGGATCTCTCCGGGGAACGCGGGCAGGGCCTTGCCTGCGCGGCGTGCATCGGTGAAGGCGCGGGCGATGGCGGCTGCACCGTCCGGCGCCGGCCTCTGCCCCTGTGTGCCGTGTTCGTTGCTCAAGAACGGTCTCCCTCTGCGTTGTTGCACTGCCCATCGACAGCGTCTGCAGGAGGTGTATATGGTAAACCGGTGTCATCACGCAAGCCGCAGCGCATCACACCCGCTTCCGGGGCGCCTGCGGCACGCTGCCCACCCCTCGCTGGAGCCCGGTCCGCCATGCGTCTGCCCCCTCTTGTGCTGTTCCTGTGCGTTCTGTTGACGCTTGCCCCGGCACGTGCCAGCGACGTCCCGCTGCGCGACGGCCAGCGGCTTGCCGGGGAGGTGGCGGGCGAACGCCTGCCGCTGTGGCCGGACGGCCAGGTACCTGGCCAGAGCGCTCCGGCACGGAAGGCGCGGGTGGTTGAGCGCAGCCCCGATCCGGCCCATCCGGACCGGTTCGTGGACGGGATCGATGCGCCATACATGATCGTGCACGCGCCGCCACGTCCGAACGGGCAGGCGGTGCTGGTCATTCCGGGCGGCGGCTACCAGCGGGTGGTAATCGACAAGGAGGGCAGCGCGCTGGTGCCGGACTGGGTGCAGCGGGCAGGCTTCACCCTGTTCGTGCTTCGCTACCGCCTGCCGCAGCCGGGCAGGGACCGCCAGGCGGCGCTGGCCGATGCCCAGCGTGCGCTGCGGGTCGTGCGCGACCAGGCCGCGCGCCGCGGCCTGGAGGCGGACAATGTGGCGGTCATGGGCTTTTCCGCCGGCGGCCACGTGGCTGCGCGGCTGGCCACCGGCTTCGATGCGCCGGTCTATCCCGCACGCGATGCGATCGATCAGCTGAGCGCGCGCCCGGCACGGGCGGTGCTGGTCTACCCGGTCATCGACATGGGCGCGCATGCGCACAGTGGTTCGCGCGGGCGATTGCTGGGCGAGCGCCCTGACCCCGCATTGGCGACGCAGTACTCGGTGCAGGAGCACGTGCGTGCGGACATGCCGCCGACGATGCTGATCCATGCCAACGACGATCGCGTGGTCAGCGTGCACAACAGCGAGGTGATGGCGCAGGCGCTGGCCAGGGCGGGCGTCGAGCACGAACTGCATGTGTTCGCCCATGGTGGCCACGGCTTCGGCATGCGCCTGCAGCCCGGCTCCACCCTGGCGCAGTGGCCAGCGCTGGCGCAGGCATGGCTGACAGCAGGAAAGGATGCGGAGCGCAGCCGATGACGGGAGCACCCGACGATCTGCAGCGCCGCCGTTTCCTGCGCGACAGCGCGCGCTGGGCGCTGGCCACGGCCACGCTGGTGGCACTGCCGGCAGCGGCGATGCCCGGTGCACGCGACGAACGCCTGCCGATCGTCCGCGTGCGCGGGGGGCGCCTGCGCGGCCAGCATGAACAAGGCGTGCTGGTATTCCGCGGCGTGCGCTACGGCGCCGATACCGGCACCCATCGCTTCCAGCCACCACGCCGGGAAGCGGCATGGAACGGGATCGCCGATGCACTGGACTATGGCGCGGCCGCACCGCAGGGCGGCGCGGAAGGCCCCGGCAGCGAAGACTGCCTGTTCCTCAACGTCTGGACCCCCGCACTGGGGGATGGCGGCCGCCGCCCGGTGCTGGTCTACATACACGGGGGTGGGTTCAACAACGGCTCCGGCAGCGATCCGCTGTACGACGGCAGTGCGCTGTGCCGCCGCGGCGATGTGGTGGTGGTGACCCTCAATCATCGGCTGAACACCTTCGGTTACCTGTACCTGGGCGCACTTGGCGACGCACGCTACGCCGCGTCGGGAAATGTCGGCCAGCTCGACCTGGTACAGGCGCTGCAGTGGGTGCGCGAGCACGCGGCGATCTTCGGCGGTGACGCTGGAAACATCACCGTGTTCGGCCAGTCCGGGGGCGGCGCCAAGATCGCCACGCTGATGGCGATGCCGGCGGCACGCGGCCTGTTCCAGCGCGCGTGGACGATGAGCGGGCAGCAGGTCACCGCGGCCGGCCCGCGTGCCGCCGCGCAGCGCGCTGCCATCGCAATGGAGGCAGTGGGTGCAAAGGACCTGTCTGCCCTGCTGCGGCTCCCGGCCACGGATCTGCTTGCAGCCACCCGTGCCCGCGATCCATCGCGGGTGGAAAGCACGTCGCTGTACTTCGGGCCGGTACTGGACGAAGTCTCCCTTCCGGTGCATCCGTTCTGGCCGCAGGCGCCGCGGCAGTCGGCCAGCATTCCGATGGTCATCGGCAATACGCGCGACGAGACCCGTGCCTTCCTCGGCAACGATCCGGCCAACTTCACCTTGACCTGGGAGACGCTGCCGGCACAGCTGCAACGCCAGCAGTTCGTGGATCTGCTGCCGCAGACGGTGATCGCCGAGTACCGGCGCCTGTACCCGCATTACACGCCTTCGGAGGTGTTCTTCGCGGCCACTACCGCAGGACGTTCCTGGCGCGGCGCAGTGGAGGAGCTGGAAGCGCGTGCGCGCCAGCCCAGCGGGGCCGCGCCCACCTGGGCCTACCAGCTGGACTGGGGCTCACCGGTGGAGCAAGGCCGGCTGCGCGCCTTCCACACGCTGGACATCCCGCTGGTGTTCGACAACGCCGGCCTGCCCGGCGCACGCACCGGTGGCGGCGCGGACGCGCACACGCTGGCGGCGACAATGAGCGACGCACTGATCGCCTTCGCGCGCAACGGCGACCCCAATCATCGCGGAATGCCGCAATGGCCCGCCTACGCGCTGCCCCGGCGGCAGACCATGCTGTTTGATCGCCAGAGCGGCGTGGTGGACGATCCTCGTGCCGGCGAACGTGCGCTGTATGCAAAAGTACCGTTCGTGCAGCGCGGCACGCAGTGATGACACCGCGGTGCAAACATTCTGTTAACCCCTCTCGGCTAGAGTCGGGGCATGGGAACGATGTCCTTGCCACCGTCATTCACCGGCCGGGAGCGGCTGTTCGCTGCGATCGATGCCGCGGTGATGCTGGGCACGCCGGAGGCCATCACCGGTGCGCTGCAGCAGGTGCTGCGCGAGGCCATCGTCGATCCGTCCATCCAGCTGCCCCCCTGCGTGCGGCGCCCGGTCGAAGGGCATTACGCACGCCGTGAACTGCACCGCAGCCCGACCCTGGGCTACAGCGTCATCGCCATGTGCTGGGGCCCGGGCCAGGGCACGCCGCTGCACGACCACGATGCGATGTGGTGCGTGGAAGGCGTCTGGCAGGGCGAACTGATCGTCACTCCCTATGCGCTGATTGAACAGGATGGCGAACGTCATCGCTTTGCCGCCCAGCCCACGCTGTACGGGCACCGCGGTAGTGCCGGCAGCCTGATTCCGCCGCACGAGTACCACACGCTGTGCAACGCCAGCGACGCGGACGTGGCCGTGTCGCTGCATGTCTACGAGGGCGTGATGGAACGCAGCGCGGTGTTCGAGCCGTTGGATGATGGCTGGTACCAGCGCCGGATGAAACGGCTGGAGACCGATGCGTCCTGACCCACGCCGGATCACGCGCGGCGTAATGCAGGCATCATCGCGGCACGCCGACCACGTTGTTGAGCCGGGTCACTTCCTCGCCACCGTCGGCCAGCGCCACGCGCACGCGCAGGCCGCTGCGGTCACCGGCCGGCAACGGCAGCCAGACCTGCACGGTCTTCGGCTGCAGGTCACTGGGTGCCCCCAGCGCCGGCACGTCCGTGCGGGCGATCTCGCGACCGCGCGCGTCTTCCAGCATTGCTACGGCCACGCCGGTGCCGACATGGCCCAGGCTGTGCACGGTCACCTGCAGCTGGCTGCCGTCGATGCGTACGTCGCCGCGACCCACGCCCAGGTCCGGCCGTGTTTCCACCGGCGTTCCCTCGGACACGCGTTCGAACTCGAACACCTCGGTACGCCCGGGACGGAACTGCAGCGCCACCGAAGCGCTGGTTTCCAGCTGTACGCGGCGTTCGGCGGGCGTGCCGTCGATGTGGCCATCGCCATCGGCATCCACGCCGCTGCGTATCCGCCAGGTCCCGCTGGCCACGTTCCAGCCGGTCATGTCGGCGCCGATGGTGCGCGTGCCCAGGTTGTAGCTGGTAACGGTGAAACGTTCACGCGACGGCGCATGCACCAGCAGGGCGACCTGTTCGGCCGCTCCATCGCGGTCGAAGCGCCAGCTGACGGTGTGGCCGGGCCAACTCTGGTTGCGCTTCAGCGCGATCCCACCCAGGCGTGCGCGCTGGAGGAATTCACTGGGCGCTTCCACGCGGTCGGACCACCAGTGGCCCTCGGTGTTCATGTACGCGCGCTGCACTTTCGCCTGCAGGCCGTCGGCATGCAGGGCGGCGATGTATGACCTGTCGCCGCTGGCCTGCCAGGCCATCAGGCTGGCGAAGCCGGTTTTTCCCGCGTCGGCCTCGGCGCGCAGCAGCGGATACCAGTCCTGTTGCCGGCCCAGTACGTCCACGACGTTCTCGCCCAGGTTGGCCAGTGCGCCCGGGCCGCCACGGGCCACGCGGTAGTCCAGTGCCTGCAGGTACTTCGCATCGCCGCTCCAGCGCCACGCCGCCCAGAAGGTGTGCATCGTGTCGCCACTGCCGGAGCCGTTGTTCAACTCGCCGCCGCGGGTGGCACCGCTGGCCCAGTTGATCTCGTTGGGCAGGGTGAAGCGTCCCTTGTCGTCCTTGCCTGCGTGGGCCAGATAGCCATCGGCCAGGCCGATCACCAGCCCGCGGCCGGTGGGATCGGCGTTGTACTGGCCCAGCAGGAACGCCGGGTGCAGCACCGGGAACGAATACGGCTTCTGCCACTGCCAGTTCGGTTCGCGGTAGACCTTGTTGCCACCGAACCAGTTGCTGGAGAACAGCAGGTGGCCCTGCGGGTTGCGCAGGATGATGCGCTCGTCGAAGGCCTTCACCGTTTCCATCAGGCGTTCCAGCGTCAGCGGATCGCCCCAGTTGAGGTAGAGCATGGCGCTGTTGGTGTTGATGCCTTCCTCATAGGAATGCAGCTCGTCGGTCTCGATGGTACTCAAGCCGTTGCTGAACATGCCGTTGCGGTACACCGCGTCGGACAGCGCGGTCAGCGAGGCGTTCAATCGATCCGGCTGCACGCCCATCAGGGCCAGCCCCGGCCACTGCTGGGTCAGGTCGGAATCGTCCGAAATGCCACCACCGAAGTCACCGTAGGCCACCTGCCGTTCGTCGATCCACCAGTCGACGAACTGCCGCACCTGCGCCAGGTCCTGCACCTGGTTGAATGCCCACGCCGGCACGCCCCTGGGCACGGCAGGCGCCGTGTAGGGCGGGCGGCCCTGGCTGTTGTAGCTGATGTAGTTCCAGTACAGGCGGCCGAGTTCATGGTCCGGATCCACCCGCAGCAGGTCGCTCAGGTCCGCGTACACGCGCGCGTACAGGCGCTGGCGCTTGGACGTGGTGTGCTCTTCCACCAGGAAGCCCCAGTTGTCGCGGACCTGATTGAAGCGGTCGGCCACGTGCTCCTTCAGCGCGTCGGCACGCGGCTTGAACACCAGCCGGACCTGCGCACCGTCGAGGGCATCGGCATCGAAGCCTGGTGCGGCCGAGGCGATGCTCAGCCACAGGCTGTCCGGGGTGAGGATGCGATCGCGCAGGTCCAGCCACAGCGTGCGCGCCTGCCGTGGCGGCACCGACACCGATACATCGATCATGTCGCGCGCCGGCCAGATCGGATCCTTGATGCGGATGTTCAGCGGGATCAGTCCATCGTGGGTGGGCGGCAGGTCCAGCGCGGGAAGGTCGATGGCCACGCCGTCCAGGCCGTCGTGCATGTTCTCCCAGCTGTAGGCCCAGCTGCGGATCAGCGGCTGGTTGGCCGGCGCGTCACCCACCCCGGAAGGAATCAGCACGTGCACGATCGGCTGCGGATGTGCGGGCAGGGTGCCGGCATCCCGGCGGCGGGAACCGGCGCCCTTCGGCAGCGCCATCACCGTGCTGCGTTCGGCGGCCGGGAAACGTCCGTCGATGTAGCGGCGCAATGCGTCCAGGTTGGTGTAGTCGGGCAGCGCCCGGCTGTCGATGATGTAGGTCTGCTTCACCGTGCCTTCCGGCTCGGTGCCCTTGCTCACGTGGTAGGCCCAGATTTCCTGGATCGGTGTTTCCTGCTCGACGTTGCTGAAACGCAGCACGCCGCCGCGCTGCGCGGCAATGTCGTCGACGCTGCGCACCACGCCGCGCGGGCGCGTGACCAGCACGTCGGTGGCATGTTCGGCGTCGGGCCCGTGGGAAAGGGTGCCGAAGGCCGCACCACGGATCTCCACCCGGTTCACCGTTTCGGTGGCCGGCAGGGTCAGGTCCAGGTGCTGGCCGCCTTCCACATAGGTGTTCCAGTCCGGAAGCTGGAAGTAGTCATTGCGGCCGGGCAGGCGCGAGCGGTTGTACACGCCCGGCCAGGTGGTTTCGGCGATGCCATCGGTGGCCTTCCACATCCACGCCTTCAGGTCGCGGGTGTCGGCGAATTCGATCTTGCGGATGCGGGTGCCGCCGGCCGCCAACGCTGGGGGTGCAGCCCCTTCCCAGCCGAAGCGGTGGCGCCAGGCGCGCGTGCCATCGCCGATCGCCACGGCGCTGGCTGGCTCGCGGCCGCGCGCCAGCGTTGCCACCGCCGGCGCATCCAGCATGCGGTCGTAGACCCGGATGTGCTGGAAATCGCTCCCACGCAGGAAGTTGTAGCGACTCTGCACCTGGTACGGTGCCATTACCCGCCCGGCAAGGCCGAGCTGGTCCAGCGCGGCATCGTAATTGCCGGTGGCCTGCGCGCGCGCCACTTCGCGGCCATCGATGAACAGGCGCACGCCGTGGTCCTCATCCCAGGCGAAGGCCAGGTGCAACCACTGGTCGGGACGCGGCAGTGCATCCATGCGGAACGACACGCGTGTGCGTGCCAGGTTGGCATCGGTGACGAAGGCATCGAAGCCGTGCCCGTTCCAGTCGATGCGCAGCCAGGCCATGTCCCAGCTGCTGTGGTCGGCTTAGCCGACGCGGAAGATCACGAACGGCGCTTCACCCACCGCGTAGCGTGAACGCCAGTCGAAGGCCAGCGTGCCGCGCTGGGCCAGGACGTTGCCCGGCGCGTCCCAGGCAAGCACGCCGTCGTCTTCCCATTGGATGGCCTTGCCATGCTCGCCGTCGTCGACCACCGCGACCTTGTCGCGAAAGTTCGCTACCGCCTCACCGTGAGCGGTCACGGCCTGCAGGCCGTGATTGGCATCCACATGGAAGAGCAGGGTGGGGACATCGGCGGCGGCCGTCGCGGGGCCTGCAGCCAGGGCCACTGCCAGCAGCAGGCAGCGGGACACGGTCGTGCGGTGCGGCATGGAGACATTTCCTTTCAACGGGCGACGGCCGGCGGCGGGCCGCCGGACCGTAGCAAGGCCACGCCGCAGCGGCACCTTGCGGCGCAGCAGCGGTCATGGCGAACCGCGGCGCGTATCGGTACGCGCCGCCGGCGTTGCTCAGAACTTGTAGCGCACGCCCAGCAGGAACTGGCGGCCGGTTTCGGTGTACTGGAGTGGCAGGCGGCCGGTGGCGGGCGAGTACACCCATTCATCCGAGGCTTCGTTGGTCAGGTTGATGCCTTCCAGGCTCAGTTCCAGCTGGTCGCTGATCTTGTAGCGGATGGACGCATCAATGACCGTGGTGCCGGTCATGCCGTGGTAGCCGTCCAGGTTGAAGCCGGTTTCCTGACCGGGCACCTGGGTGAGGTAGTCATCGCGGTTGGTGGCGGAGACGCGGCCAGCGAAGGTCTCGCCTTCGTAGAACAGCGTTGCGTTCCATGACGATTTGGACAGGCCCAGCAGATCGTTCTTCATCACCGGCTGGCCAGCCGAGTTGATGTACTGGATCTTCGATTCGACCCAGGTGTAGTTCAGCTGCACGCCCAGGTTCGACCACTTGCCCGGCAGGAAAGTGAAGGGCTGGGTGTAGTTCGCCTCGGCGCCGTACAGCTCACCGCCGGGGGTATTGACTGGCCGGGTGAAGGTGAAGTCGTCGGTGGGCGAGGCGCCGGTACCGGTCAGCAGTTCGGCAGGCAGGCCGCTGTCGGTGTACGGGCGGTTCTCGCGCAGGGTCTGGACCGAGGTCTCGATGTCCTTGTAGAACAGGCCCAGGCCCGCCATCGCGCCTTCGGCGAAGTACCACTCGAAGCCCAGGTCGACATTGGTGGCGCGCGTCGGGTCCAGGTTGGGATTGCCGCTGGAGATGGTGCGCGCACCACCGGCCACGGCCACGGTTGCACCTGGCGTCAGGCTGCCCAGGCCCGGGCGGGTCATGACCTTGGCCGCACCCAGGCGGATCAGGAAATCGGGCGTGACCTCGGCCACCAGGTTGAACGAGGGCAGGGTGTCATCGTAGGTGCGGGTGGCGGTGGTGGAGGTGGTACCACTGGCCAGCGTCGACAGCCCGGTGGAGGTCTGCCTGGTGCGCACGTAGCGCACGCCGAAGTTGCCCGACAGCGGCAGCGAGCCGATTTCGGTGCTGAACTCGCCCATCAGGTAGGCACCACGGTCCTTCTCTTCCACGCTGCGCACGTTGTTGGCGCGCGGCGCGACGGCATAGATGCCGCTGTTGCTGTAGATGTCGAACTGGTCGGCGATTGCATCCAGGTTCGGCACCACCCAGTTGGACGGATTGCCATTGATGCCCTTCAGGCCGGCCTGGTTGATCATGTCCACGGGCACGATCCTGCTGCCGCTGGCGAAGGTCGGCACGGCCAGTTCGCTGGCACGGCGCAGTTCGGTGGTCTTGAACGTGTAGTCCTTGGCAAGCACGCCGCCCTTCAGGCGGAAGCCTGGGCTGATGTTCCAGTTGAAGTCGATCTGGCCGGTATCGAAGTCGTTGTCCACGTACTGCGGGCGCAGGCGGATTTCCGCCAGTTCCCAACCGTTGGGGTCGGTCGGGTCGATGCCGTAGTTGAGGATCGGGAAGCGGCTGTTGCCACGGTAGTCGTAGCTGTAGCCCTTGACGTCGTACTTGTCCATGATGACGGTGGTCTGCACTGGATTCTCGTGCCTGGAGCGCGAGATGCCCAGCTTGCCGGACACGGTGAAGTCGTCGCCGAAACGGTGCTGGCCGTTCAGGCTGATCTGCTTGAACTCGGTGCTCCACTCGTCGTGGCGGTTCTCGGTACGGATGTCGACGTTGTCGAATTCACCGTACAGCAGCGCGCCGTTGCGGATCTCGCCGTTCCTGACGATGGTGCTCGGCTTGCCGACCAGGCGCGGGGTGCTGCTGCTGCCACGGCTGAAGGAAATCGCTTCGATGTACTGCTCGTCGCGGGTGGCATCGATCTTCGAGTACAGCATGTCCAGCGATACTTCACTGGCATCGCTGGGCTTCCACTGCAGCGAGCCGGTCACGCCCAGGCGCTTCTGCTCGTGTTCCATCTGCACGTAGCGCGGGAAGCGCGGGTGGAATACATCAGCGGCGCGTGCGGCGGCGAACGGCGATGACGCAGCGAAGTTGCCATTGCTCGGGCCGTTGGCCCAGCGGCCGGTGTTGGAGCCTTCCTCCAGTGCCTGGCGCTCGGAGTAGGCCACCGACAGGAGGGCGCCGAAGGTACCATCGGCGAAGGTGTTGGAGACCAGCGCGGCCAGCCGCGGGTCGGCCTTTTCGGCCATCTGGTTGTAGCCGGCCTGGCCGCTTGCGGCGAAGGTGAAGCCGTCGTAGTCGAACGGGCGCGCGGTGCGCAGGTCGACAGTGGCACCCAGCGAGCCTTCCTCGACGTCGGCCGAGGCGGTCTTGCGCACCACCAGCTGCGAGAACAGGTCCGAGGCAAACACGTTGAAGTCGAAACCGCGGCCGCGGTTGGTACCACCGCTCTGGTCACCGGCGCCGACGGTGGTCAGCGCTTCCATCCCATTGATGCGCACGCGGGTGAAATCCGGGCCCAGGCCGCGCACCGAGATGTTGCGGCCTTCGCCGGCTTCGCGTGTGATCACCACGCCCGGAATGCGCTGCAGCGATTCAGCCAGATTGAGGTCGGGAAACTTGCCGATGTCTTCGGCGACGATGGCATCGACCACGCCGGCCTCGCCGCGCTTGATGTCCAGCGCCTTTTCGACACTGGCGCGATAGCCTGTGACGTTCACCGTGTCCAGGTCGGTAGCGGTCTGCTGCTGGGCGGCCGCGCTGGTGGACAGGGCGAGTCCCACCCCCAGGGCCAGCAAGGTAACCGGTGTCTTTTTTCCATGGATCCGAGATTGCATGCCTTTCCCCTCTCCCAAAGGTCTGGTATCGCAGCTGCGCGGCGAAATGACACCGCTAGTCAAAACCGACGTTAGCAGCACCACCGGGATCGGGCATCTTGCACCGCAACAGATTTGCAATGTCTCCAAGACGCTTGCAGGACAAAGGTTTCGACATATCGCCCAAGCGCTCTCAAGGCGTCTTCGGTCTAGAATGACACCGCTAGCCAATCGCCACGCCCCTCGCGTGGTCCACTTACACGCCATGCAGTGTCCCATGCTGGTGGCACGCGTGAAGGAGCTGAGATGGGTCGTATCGTGTGTTTTGGAGAGTTGTTGCTGCGCCTGGGTGCCCCCGGCAACGAACTGCTGCTGCAGTCGCCGCAACTCCAGGTCCATGTGGGAGGGGCCGAAGCCAACGTGGGTGTCTCGCTGTCCCGGCTTGGACATCAGGTGGCCATGGTCAGCACCGTGGCCGGCAATGCGCTGGGGGCGCATGTACTGGGTGAACTGCGGCGGCACGGCGTGGATACGCGCGGTGTGCGCGAGGACGCCGAGGGCCGCATGGGCCTGTACTTCCTCACCACCGGCGCGGTACAGCGCGCGAGCGAAGTGGTCTACGACCGCGCGGATTCGGCGTTCGCGCGCAGCACTGCAGCCGACTACGACTGGCCAGCGCTGCTGCAGGACGCGCAGTGGCTGCACGTCTCCGGGGTCAGCCCGGCGTTGGGCCCGCACGTGGCGGCGGCCACGCTGGCGGCGGCGCGCGCGGCAAGACAGGCCGGTGTCCGCGTCTCCTTCGACGGCAATTTCCGGCCCCGCCTCTGGCAGCGCTGGGGAGGCGATGCGCAGGCGGTATTGCGCGAACTGTTCGCGCAGGCCGACATCGTGTTCGCCGACTACCGCGACATGGAGGTCGTACTGGGCACCCGCTTCACCCAGCCGGACCTGATGGAGCGGATCGACGCGGCCGCTGCCGCCGCGTTCGGTGCCTTTCCGCAACTGCAGTGGATGGCCTGCACGCAGCGGCAGGTGCTGAGCGTGGACCACCATGTGCTGGGCGCTGTGCTGCTGGGTTGCGACGGAACCCGCGCACAGGCCCCACTGCGTCATCTGCAGGGCATCGTCGACCGCATCGGTGGCGGTGATGCCTTCGCGGCCGGCATCCTGCATGGCATCCTGTCCGGCCTTGATGCCGACGCCACCGTGCGGTTCGGCCTGGCCGCCGGGGCGCTGAAGCACTCCATCCCCGGCGATTTCAATCCTGTCAGCGAAGCTGACGTGCTGGCCCTGATGGGCGAGGAGCGATTCGATGTCCGCCGCTGATCCGCGCGTACGCGCGGTCCTGAAACTGGCACCGGTGATTCCGGTGTACACCCCCGAAGACGTGAATGACGCGGTCGAAGTGGCCCAGGCCCTGTTCCGCGGCGGCCTGCCGGTGATCGAAGTGACCCTGCGCACGCCGCAGGCGCTGGACGCGATCACGGCCATGGTCGAGGCCGTACCGGACGCGGTGATCGGTGCCGGCACCGTGCTTACCCCGGCGCAGATGCAGGCGGCGAAGCAGGCCGGAGCGCGTTTCGCGGTGTCCCCCGGCGCCACGCCGGCACTGTACGCGGCCGCGCACGATGCCGACCTGCCGTACCTGCCCGGTGCGGCCACGGCCTCGGACCTGATCCTGGGCCTGGAGCACGGCCAAGACACGTTCAAGTTCTTTCCCGCCGTGCAGGCCGGCGGCGCCGCGCTGCTGGCGGCCTGGCACGGTCCATTCGCCGACGTGCGCTTCTGCCCGACCGGTGGCATCAGCGCGCAGACCGCGCCGCAGTTCCTGCACCTGCCCAACGTGCTGTGCGTGGGTGGCTCGTGGTTGACCACGCCGGCACTGCTGCAGACCCGCGACTGGGAGGCCATCGAGCGCCTCGCCCGCGAGGCCTCGGTGCTGGCCAGCTGAACCCGGCGCACGGATCTTCAAAGGTTTGATCGTGATCAAAGCGCCGGCCTCGTGCCGGCGTCATTCTGTGGGCAAGCGCACTACGGAGATCCGAACATGAATTCCACCATGAAGGCCGCTGTCGTGCGTGAGTTCGGCAAGCCACTGGTCATCGAGGAAGTCTCGGTACCACGCCCGGGGGCGGGCGAGGTACTGGTCAGGATCGAGGCCTGTGGTGTCTGCCACACCGACCTGCACGCCGCCGAGGGCGACTGGCCGGTCAAACCGAACCCGCCGTTCATCCCCGGTCACGAGGGCGTGGGGCACGTCGTGGCCGTGGGTGGCGGGGTCGGGCACGTCAGGGAAGGCGACAGGGTCGGCATCCCCTGGTTGTACTCGGCGTGTGGCCATTGCGAACACTGCCTGGGGGGCTGGGAAACGCTGTGCGAAACGCAGCGCAACACCGGTTACTCGGTCAACGGCGGCTTCGCCGAGTACGCACTGGCCGATGCCAACTATGTCGGCCTGCTTCCAAAGGACGTGGGCTTCGTGGAGATCGCGCCGGTGCTGTGCGCCGGCGTGACCGTCTACAAGGGCCTGAAGGTCACCGACACCAGGCCCGGTGACTGGGTGGCGATCTCCGGCATCGGTGGCCTGGGCCACATGGCCGTGCAGTACGCCCGCGCAATGGGCCTGAACGTGGCGGCGGTGGACGTGGATGACAACAAGCTGGCGCTGGCGCGGAAGCTCGGCGCGCAGGTCACCGTCAACGCGCGTACCACCGACCCGGCCGCCTTCCTGAAGAGGGAGATCGGTGGCGCACACGGTGCACTGGTCACCGCGGTGTCGCCGAAGGCGTTCGAGCAGGCACTGGGCATGGTCCGCCGCGGCGGCACTGTCTCGCTCAATGGCCTGCCGCCCGGCAACTTCCCGCTGGATATCTTCGGCATGGTGCTCAACGGCATCACCGTACGCGGCTCGATCGTCGGCACCCGCCTGGATCTGCAGGAATCGCTGCAGTTCGCTGCCGAGGGCAAGGTCGCCGCCACCGTCAGCACCGATCGCCTGGAAAACATCAACGACGTGTTCGCACGCATGCACGCGGGCACCATCGAAGGCCGCGTCGTACTGGACTTCGCCGCCTGACCCTCCGTGCATGGCCGCCGCCGCTCCGTCCCCCTCTCCCACGGACGCGGCGGCCATGCCGATCCATCGGTAGTGCCGGCCGCTGGCCGGCAACGCGGGCACTCTGTGGCAGCCGTACAATACGCGCATGCCCGGCGTGCTCAAGATCCTGTTCCTGTCCATCGTTGCCCTGCTCGGCGGTGTACTTTCACTTGCGCTGGTGAGCAGCGTCGCCAGCTGGCTGCCGCCGCTGCTGGGCATGCCGCCGGACAACAACAGCGCGCAGCTGGGCTGGGACCTGGCCTTCAGCGTGCTCGGTGGCATCGCGGGTATCGCCTTTGCCACCTACTACGCGCCCTGCTGGCCGCGTTCGCACGGCTTCTCGATCTGGTCGCTGGTCGCGCTGGGCTGTGGCTACGCCATGTGGACGGCGGGTGCGGATTTCCCGCTCTGGTTCGTCATTTCGCTGCTGGCGTCGCTGCCGCTGCAATTGCTGGCCGGCTGGTGGTTTGGCCGTCGTCCCTCGCGCGATGCAAGGTGATGCCGCCCCTGTAGAGCCGAGCCTGTGCTCGGCTTTCATGCACATTTACACAGGCAGCCGAGCATAGGCTCGGCTCTACAGGTCCATCCGCGGCAGCGTCTGCTTCAACGCATTGATGCCCTGCCACGGATCCGCTTTCAGCCGCTTCGCGCGCGCCAGCGCCTTGGCCATCGAAAACGCATCGGCCGCACCGACGCGTGCCAGTTCCTCCCAGCGCAGCGGTACCGCCACACCGGCACTTTCACGCGCACGCAGCGACCACGAGCACACGCTGGTGGCGCCCCGCGTATTGCGCAGCCAGTCGATGAAGATGACGCCGCCACGCTTGGCCTTGCTCATGGTCGCCACGTAGTGGTCCGGCGCGCGCTCCGCCATCGCCCGGGCAAATGCCTCGCAGAACACCCTGGCCTGTTCCCAGTCGGCCCTGGGCTTCAGCGGCACCACAACGTGCACCCCCTTGCCACCGGACAACCGCACGAAGCTCTTCAGGCCGGCCTCCTGCAGGCGGTCACGGACGTCACGCGCAGCGGCCTTCACCTGTGCCCAGCTGACGCCTTCTCCAGGGTCAAGATCGAACACCAGCCGATCCGGATGCTCGGGGTCGGCGACGGTTGCACCCCAGGGATGCAACTCCAGGGTGTTCATCTGCACCAGCTGCAGCAGGCCCCGTGCGTCGTCGATGTAAACGTAATCCTCGCGCCCGCTCTTCTGCTGCAGCGGCACCGCATGTACAGCATCGCCCAGGCCGGCACCATGGTGCTTCTGGAAGAAGCAGGCCTTGCCGACGCCGTCCGGGCAGCGCAGTAGTGACAGCGGACGCGCGCTGATTTCCGGCAGGATCCAGCGCGCCATGCGCTGGTAGTAGTCGGCCACGGCGCCCTTGGTCAGCTTCTGCTTTGGAAAAACCACCCGCTCCGGATGAGTAATCTGGACCTCGCCTCCAGCTTCGGTATCTGCGATGTTCATTCCAAGGTCCTCCTTCGGCGTGTCGCTGCGCAGCCGCTTGAAACCAGCCTGGCGCAGGTAGGCCGCCGCGTCGGATCACCCTGCGCGGGCGTGTCGTCAGGCGCCGGCGTCTGCCCTGCGCCGCCGCCAGGTCGGCGCTCTCGCCGGTACTGCTCCAACGACATGCTCAACCTGCCTTGCGGCGTGCAGCGGTCTTCTTTGCAGCTTTCTTCGCAGCCTTCTTGGCTGCCTTCTTTACCGTGGATTTGGTGGCTGCTTTCCGCGTTGCCGTCTTTTTCGCTGGCGTGCGCTTGTTGGCATCCAGGCTCTTCTGCAGCAGCGCCATGAAATCGACCACATTGGTGCTGGCGTCCTCGCGCGGTGCAGGCTCATCGTCGACCCGCGTGGTACCCCCCTTGGACTTGATGCGCTTGTTCAACACCTGCTGCAGGCGCTCGCGGAATTCATCGTGATACTGCGACGGATCCCAGTCGCCGGCCATCGACTCGATCAGCTGTTCGGCCATCGCCGTTTCCTTGCTGGTGATGCGGTAGTCGGACAGCTTGCCGGTGGGCAGCTTGTACTCCTCCGGATCCACCAGTTCCTGTGGATAGCGCAGGATCATCAGCACCAGTGCGTCCTCATGCGGCATCACCGCGCACAGGTACTCGCGTGTGCGCACGACCACCCGCGCGATACCGACCTTGCCGGTGCTGCGCAGGGTCTCGCGCAGCAGCACATAGCCTTTCTCGGCCTTCTTGCCGGGCACCAGCAGATACGGTTTCTCGTAGTAGCGCGGATCGATCTGCGATGCATCCACGAACGATTCCACTTCTACGGCCTCGTGGCTTTCTGGTGCCGCCGAACGGATATCGCCTTCCTCCAGCACGACATAGCTGCCCTTGTCGTACTCGTAGGCCTTGACGATGTCCTTCCAGGGAACTTCCTCGCCCGTATCGGCGTTGACCCGCTCAAAGCGGATCGGCTTGCGGTCGCGGGAGTCGAGCATGCGGAACTGCAGATCGACCTTGCGCTCTCCGGACATCAGTGACACCGGCACATTGAGCAGGCCGAACGAGAGCGTGCCAGTCCAGATCGGGCGGGCCATGGGCATACCTTTGGCGGAGCAGGGCATCCAGCTTCGGATGGGCGGTGTAAACCACCCGTGTCGATACCGTGCACGCGGGTTCTACGGAAAACGGTAGTGCCGGGCACTGGCCGGCGGAACTCGCGGCCTGTAGTTTCCCGGGGTTGCCGGCCGGCGGCCGGCATTATTGCAGCAACGGCCTCACCGCCGCCGCCGGGATATGGTCCAGCGCGCGCCAGGCGTCCTCCACGACCGGGCGTGCCTGCGACCAGCCCAGCCGCGACTGCCCGCGCATCTGTTCCCAATGCTCGGCCAGTTCCTCGCAGGTATCGGCAGCATCACCGCGTGGCCAATCCGCGGCATGGGTCGTCAGCGCGAAGGCATATACCGGGCACAGATCGCGCCAGTTGCGGTGGCTTTGGCCACGCCTCTCCTCGTAGTCGCTGATCATGTACTGCAGGTAGTCCTGCGCCACCGCCTGCGGATCTTCCTGGCGGCGCGTGCGGCGCTGGGCAGTGCGCTGGCCGAGTGGATCGAGCAGGGCGTTGAACACGGACGGTGCGGGTCGTTCAAGACGGGGCATGGCCGGCTCCTGCAGCGGGGGCGGGTGGGCAGGAATACGCGCGGTGCCGTTACCGGGGGGTGAGCGAGATGTTCATGACGCCAGGTTCGCAACGGCTTTACCTGCGGGGCGGTGTAGTGGAATCCCCCCAAGGGCAGGTACCAGACCATGAGCCGAGAGACCTCGCGAGACCCGCTGCGGGAGAACCACCCGCCCATTCCCGGCGAGCAGCGCGGCAAGCGCGATGCCGACAACGCCGACTACCGCGGCACCGGCGCGCCGTTCTTCGATGCCGAGCACGACCACCTGCCGGTGAAGCACGAGGCTGAACAGGCGGCCCAAGACCGCAAGGATGGCGGTGACCGCCACCGTGGTGGCCAGGAGAGCCCGCTCAAGCGCCGCGAGCGCAAGCAGCGCGCCAGCGACAACCAGGACGAGGCGCTGGAGGAGACGTTCCCTGCCAGCGACCCGACCTCGCCGTTCGTGCCGGCCAAGGCCCCCGACTGACCGGTAGTGCCGGCCGCTGGCCGGCAGCCTCCTGACGCCCTGCGCGGCGCGATGCCGGGCAGGGCCCCCGATTTACGGGTAGTGCCGGCCGCTGGCCGGCAACCTCCTGACGTCGTGCACGGCGCGATGCCGGCCAGCGGCCGGCACTACCCCTTTCAACGCCACGACCACTGCAGGCCGACGTTTGCTCGCCGTCCCGGTCCCGGCTCGTAGAAGCGACCATTGCCGTCATTGACGATCACCGAGCCGATGTAGGCCTGGTCCAGCACGTTCTCCAGCCGGGCGAAGGCGCGCAGCTCGCCACCCGGCAGGGTCCAGCGACGGCCGGCTTCCAGGTTCAGCAACGCATAGCCCGGCGCGCGCTCGGTGGCCAGGTCGTTGACCACGGTATCGCTGCTGGCAGAAGCCTCCAGCGCCCACTGCCACTCAGCCGGGCTCCACTGCAGGCGTGCGAAGGCCTGTTGGCGGGGCACGCCGGGCAGGCGGCTGCCTGCGGCGACCAAGGTGTTCGAGGTCAGGTAGGGCGAGCGCACCTGAGCCTGCAGCCAGGTCCATGCCAGCTGCAGTTCCAGCTGTTCGCCCAGCGGCTGCCGGTACTGCAGTTCCATGCCCTGGCGGCGGGTGCGGCCGATGTTGCGATAGGTGCTGCGCCCGCCGATATTGCTGGCAACTGCCAGCTCATCGTTGGTATCTGTGCGGAATACGCTGACATCGAGCTGGGCTCCGCCTTGCGCGTGCCACTTGCTTCCAATCTCCAGATTGCGGCTGCGGGCGGCCGCCAGATCCAGCGCCAATCCCGCCTGGCCGTCGGCGCGATAGCCCAGTTCGTTGAAGGTAGGCGTTTCGAAGCCACGTCCCACCGCCGCGTGCAGCCGCCACTGCGGGCTCGCTTCGAAGCTGATCCCGGCCGCCGGCGTGGTCGCCTGGTAGCGCCGGTGACCACTGTCATCCGGGTTGCGGGCGGTGATGTAGCGATCGTCCGAGTTGAAACGCACGGTGCTGTGGCGCAGGCCGGCCAGCAACGACCAGCGCGGGCTCCATTGCCACCAGGCTTGGGCGAACTGGTCCACGTTCTGCACGACGTCGATCTGGTCACGACGCAGCCGTCCACGCACGCCCAGGGCGCTGCCGAGGAAGTTCTCATGGCCGGTGCGATGCTGGCGCTGGCGGTCGGCGCTGAGCCCGGCCACCAGGTCCAGCGGCCGGCCGGCAAGGTCACCCTGCCAGCCCCAGCGCGCGTCCAACCCGCCGTAGCCGCCCTCCAGATCGATCACCCCACCGGCATGCAGGGGGTTGGCCTGGGCGGTCGGTGGGATCGGCAGGTATTGGCGTACCGCGCGCTGGCCAGCATAGCCCATCAGCTGCCAGCGCTGCGGCCCGGTTTCACGTGTCCAGCGCAGGCCGGCCTGCTGCTGGCGCACCGATTTGCGGGTGTTGTACTGGTGCGCGACTGCCGTGGCCTGGCGCGGATCAGCCGCCACCTGGGCACGGGTCAGGCCCAGCGGGTCCTGCGCATCCGGTGCATCAAGCGCATTGAGCAACAGCTCCAGCCGCCCGCCGCCCAGCTCGCCCCCGATGCGCGCGTTGAGCGATTCACGGCGTGCCTGGCTGTGATCGCGCCAGCCATCGGTGCGGAAGTGATTGGCGGCAATGTTGTAGTCCAGTACTTGGCCGGCCCCCTTCAGCTGTGCACCGACGCTCAGCGTGTTGTCGGCACCGGCGCTGAGCCGCAACCGCCACGGGTCGCCGGCCTGGCCCTGTTCGCTCCAGACCTGCAGCACGCCACCGGAGGAATTGCCGTAGAGCGCGGAAAACGGCCCACGCAGCACCTCGATGCGTTCGGCACCAAGCAGGCTGGCATGTGACAGCTGGCCTTGGCCATCGGGCATGGTTGCAGGGACCCCGTCGATCAACACCCGTACCCCGCGCACCCCGAAGGTCGAACGCGCGCCGAAGCCACGGATCGACAGCTGGGTGTCCTGGGCGAAGTTCTGCCGGTCGCGCGCCAGCAGACCGGGTACCCCAGCCAGCGCTTCGGACAGCTGCGCGCCGGTGCCAGCGCGGCTGGCATCGATCCAGACCGTGTCCTGGCTGGCCGGCAGCGCGAACGGGTCGATGCCCGGCACCCGTGCAGCCTGTACCTGCACCGCCGGCAGGGCGGTGGGCGCAGGCGCGGCCATCACCGCCCAGGGCGACAGCAGCAGGGCGGAAAGCGGCAGGCTACGGCGGCGTGCGGCAGTTTTCATGATTCAGGTTGATGGGTCGGGCGGCAACGCACGCCATGGTACGGGGCCGTGGATGACGATGGCGGCGGCCAGCCCCCGGCAGGCTTTGTTACGATGGGCTGTTTCCGGCCGAAACGCCGCAGACCGCGTAGCGCACTTCCTCCCCCTTTCCGTCTACCGAACGAGTACCGCCGTGTCCTTCTTTGCAAACGTGGAACTGGTCCCAGGCGACCCGATCCTGGGCCTGACCGAGGCGTACAACGCCGACAGCCGCCCGACCAAGGTCAACCTGGGTGTGGGCATCTACTACGACGAGAGCGGCCGCATTCCGCTGCTGCGCGCCGTCAAGCAGATCGAGCAGCAGCTCGCCGCTGAAGCCAAACCGCGCGGCTACCTGCCGATCGATGGCCTGCCGGCGTACACGCAGGCCACGCGTGAGCTGGTGTTCGGCAAGGACTCGCCGCTGCTGGCCGCCGGCCGCGTCACCACCGCACAGACCGTTGGTGGCAGCGGTGCGCTGCGCGTCGGCGCCGACGTGCTGAAGAAGCTGCTGCCGCACGCCACCGTTGCGCTGAGCAACCCGAGCTGGGAAAACCACCGCGCCGTGTTCAGCGCGGCCGGCTTCGAGGTGCTGGATTACACCTACTTCGATCCGACCACCCACGGCGTCAACTTCGACGGCCTGCTGGCGGACCTGGGTAAGCTGGAAGCCGGCACCGTGGTGCTGCTGCACGCCTGCTGCCACAACCCCACCGGTGCCGACCTCACGGTCACCCAGTGGAAGCAGGTCGCACAGCTGCTGAAGGACAAGCAGCTGTTCCCCTTCATCGACATGGCCTACCAGGGCTTCGACAAGGGCATCGAGCAGGACGGCGCCGCGGTGCGCATCATCGCCGAAGCCGGCATCGACAGCTTCATCGTCGCCAACTCGTACTCCAAGTCGTTCTCGCTGTATGGCGAGCGCGTGGGTGCGCTGTCGATGGTGGCGCCGACCGCCGCTGACGCCAAGGCCGTGCAGTCGCAGGTCAAGCGCGTGATCCGCACCATCTACTCCAGCCCATCCACCCACGGTGCTGCGCTGGTGGCCGGCGTGCTGACCAACCCGGAACTGCGCGCGATGTGGGAGCAGGAGCTGACCGAGATGCGCGAGCGCATCCATGCCCTGCGCCAGGGCCTGGTCGAGAAGCTGGCCGCTGCAGGTGCCCCGCAGTTCGGCTTCATCAACGAGCAGGCCGGCATGTTCTCCTACTCCGGCTTGAGCCGTGAGCAGGTCGAGCGCCTGCGCGACGAGTTCGGCATCTACGCCGTCGGCACCGGTCGCATCTGCGTGGCCGCGCTGAACCAGAACAACCTGGAATACGTCGCCAAGGCCGTGGCCACCGTCGCCAAGGGCTGAAGCAACGCTCCAGTAGCTTGAGGACAAAGGCGCCGAAAGGCGCCTTTGTTTTTTGCTCCCGCTCTTGCCTTTGCCATCCCCACCGCGCTCGCGGCGAACCCTGACGCTCGCGGGAGGGGGAGGCGATGCAGGACCGTTGGCGCCATGGATGGCGCCATCGAGCTTACAGGGACGTACTTGCAGCGTGTCCTGCATCGCCTTCCCCTCCCGCGAGCCTCGACAAAAGGAAGGCGCCACGAGCGCAACGCATCTGGAAACGATTACGCCTTCCCGCGCTCACGCACGCCCCCGCCATACGGGCGACAATAGGCGTTTTCCCGCTGCCGAGACCTGCCCGCCCATGTCCCGTACTTCGTTGACCCGCTTCCTGATCCAGGAACAGCACGCCGGCCGCATCAATGCCGACCTGCGCCAGCTGATCGCCGTGGTGGCCCGCGCCTGCACCAGCATCTCCATCGCCGTCAGCAAGGGCGCCCTCGGTGGCGTGCTCGGCGATGCCGGTACCGGCAACGTGCAGGGTGAAGCGCAGAAGAAGCTGGACGTCATCAGCAACGAGATCCTGCTTGAAGCCAACGCCTGGGGTGGCCACCTCGCCGCCTGCGCCTCGGAGGAAATGGACCACAGCCAGCCGGTGCCGGACATCTATCCGCGCGGTGATTTCCTGCTGCTGTTCGATCCCCTCGACGGCAGCTCCAACATCGACGTCAACGTCTCCGTCGGCACCATCTTCTCCGTGCTGCGCTGCCCGACCAATGTCGAACTGCCGGGCGATGACGCGTTCCTGCAGCCGGGCAGCAAGCAGATCGCCGCCGGCTACTGCATCTACGGGCCCAGCACCCAGCTGGTGCTGACCGTCGGCCATGGCACCCACGCCTTCACTCTGGACCGCGAGAAGGGCGAGTTCGTGCTGACCACCGGGAACATGCAGATTCCGGCGGCCACCCAGGAATTCGCCATCAACATGTCCAACCAGCGTCACTGGGAAGCGCCGATGCAGGCCTACGTCAGCGACCTGCTGGCGGGCAAGGAAGGCGCGCGCGGCAAGAACTTCAACATGCGCTGGATCGCCAGCATGGTGGCCGACGTGCATCGCATCCTGACCCGCGGGGGCATCTTCATCTACCCGTGGGACAAGAAGGATCCGTCCAAGGCCGGCAAGCTGCGCCTGATGTACGAGGCCAACCCGATGGGCCTGCTGGTCGAACAGGCCGGCGGTGCCGCCTCGACGGGCCGTGAGCGCATCCTCGACATCCAGCCCGACCACCTGCACCAGCGCGTGCCGGTGTTCCTGGGTTCGCGCGAGGAAGTGGCCGAAGCCGTGCGCTACCACCACGCGCACGACGACGCACAGGGCTGATCGGCGGTTGCCTGACGGCTTTCATGGCAGATCGATGACATGACCGTGGGGTGACACCAAGGGCGGCAAACGGCACCATCAAGCCGTTGCCGCCTAAGGAATGCACGCATGCACGAGCAGGGCCCGGTCGATTTCATCGAAGTCATCCACAACGCCGTCCCCAGCGAGGTCTGCGCGGCCATCGTTGAACGCCTGCGCGCCACGCGTGGCCTGCAGCCCGGTGCCGTGGGCAGTGGCGTGTTCCCGGAACTCAAGCACAGCAAGGATCTGCGTATCAGTGGCCTGGACGGCTGGCAGGATGTCGACCAGCAGCTTCAGATCGCGGTGTTCAATGGCCTGCTGACTTATCTACGCCGTTATCCACAGGCATTGATCGCCCCGCTGATGTTGCAGATCCAGGACAGCAACGGCCAACCGCGACGCCTGTCTGCCGAGGACTTCCCCGACATGCCGCCGCAGCAGCTGGCCGATCTGGCCCGCACCTGCCTGCGCCCGGGTGCGATCAACCTGCAGTGGTATGCGGCGGGCGAGGGCGGTTACCCGTACTGGCACTGCGAACTGTACCCGAAGGATGCGCAGGCCGAGACTCTGCACCGGCACGTGCTGTGGACGCTGTACCTCAACGACGACTTTGACGAAGGCGAGACCGAGTTCCTGTTCCAGGGGCGGAAGATCGCACCACGCACCGGCAGCCTGCTGATTGCGCCGACGGCGTTCACTCATACCCATCGTGGCAATCGCCCGCAGGGCGGGGACAAGTTCATCGCGACGAGTTGGATCCTGTTCCAGAGTGCGCAGAAGTTGTTTGGGGGATGAACGTCGAGCATGCTCGACGATATCGCTTGCTCGACTTCGTTCCACTTTCAGTCGAGCAACCTCTACCGTGGGCGACGGCGATAGAGAATCGTGCCCGCCGCTACACCGAACACTGCCACACCGAAGCCAACGAGCTCTTCTTCTCCAAGCCTGCCACCCGACATCAGCTTGCCGGCCGTCAGCAACAGGACGTTCAATGGAAGCATCCACAGGAACGCAATGCCAAGCCAGTAGATAATCTTCATTTCATCTATTTCCCACCACAGTCACAAGGAGATGCAGGCCCACCGCCATTTTCTTTGATGCCCTTGGCGATTTCGTGCGCATCAGACAGCTTAGCGGTTCCTTTCAGAACACTTCGAATTCCCTTGCTTAGACTGGTGATTGTATTGAAGTTGCTCACGTAGCGACCTATCTGGGCTCCCTGCCATCCCAACAGTGATCCGCCCACTTTTTCCAAAGCCGGTGTCCTCTCTTTCCCGTCAAACGCGGTCGCCAGGTTGTTGGCTCCATCGTGGAAGGTGGCCAAGCCCATTGCCGCCACCGTCAAACCAACGAGTCCGCCATCTTCGCTTCCTGCGACCGCTGCAATGATGGAGTCAGCACTACCCGCAGTTATTGCACCGACGCCAGCCGCCATGTCGGCTGCTCCCAGGATTGCTCCGAAATAATCCGTCTTGCAGAGACCCAATGGATCGAACCCGGTGACGGGGTTTCCTTCAGCGTACGCGTAGGTATTCAGTCCCCCCGCCAATCCAATCGGATCACTCTGCACATACCGGCCAATGCTCGCGTCATAGTCGCGGAAGCCGTTGTACCAGAGGCCGCTTTCCGCGTCGTAGTACTGGCCCGGGAAGCCAATGTTCAACCCGCCAATCTCATCCTTCTGGACACTGCGTCCATAGGCGTAGTTGTAGGCCTTCCAGACGGTCTGCTGGCTTGGACTGGTGACAAACTCCGGGCGCCCGAGATGATCGGTATGCACGTAGTTGTGCTGGCCATTGCGGGCTAGCCCCACCAGTTCACCTTCGAGCCAGAAATAATTGGTCCACATGCCGTTGTTCAGCTCAGTCATGAGCTGGTTCTGGCCAGCGTAGAAGTAGCGGCTGTTGATGTTCTTGTTGACCTTCGCAACGCGCTGCCCCTGCGCATTGAGTACGTAGTCAGTCGCAGTGCCACCGATGTTGCTGCGGCTCATGCGATTGAATGCATCGTACTCATAGGTGCTGATCCGGCTGCCTGCGGTCTCGCTGATACGATTTCCCAATGCGTCGTACTGGTACTGACGGCTGCCGTCCTGGTTGGTGTAGTTCAGCACCCGGTTGCTCCCCGGGTCGATGCTGTATTGGGTCAGCTGATTGCCTGCCTGATAGCGGTCGTGATTGCCGCCGGCATCGTAGGAAAGATTGTTGATGACACCGAAGCGGGTCAGCTTGGTCATACGACTCAACGCGTCGTAGCCGATCAACTGGGTCATGTTCGGGTCGACAGCGTCGACAATGGCGGTGATTTCGCCATCGCCGCTGTACTGATAGTCCCAATAGCTGACCTTGCTGCCATTGGGTCCCCAGACCGACATTGCGGTCAGCCGCCCCTCCTGATCATGGTTGTAGCCCCGGGCAAGCCCGTTGCCATAGGCCAGCCACTCATGCGCTCCCGTGACCTTCCAGTTGGCCTGGGAGATGATTGAGCGTTGAGTCCCGTCGACCGTCGCCATCAACGCACTTGGTTTTCCTTGGGAGCCATATGTGTAGGTCGCCTTGTCACCGTTAGGATAGGTGATCTGGCTCAGGCGATTGATGCCGTCGTATCCATAGGTGGTGCTGTAGTCCGTCTTCTGACCAGACAGATCGGTGAAGTCGCGCCGTATCTGCAGCTGTCCGTTCGGTGTATAGGCAAAATGGGTGGCGGTTCCGGGCCCTGAAGTGCCGCACAGCTGACCTTTACCGTTGCCGCACCAATCGTAGCTATAACCCATTGTTCGGCCTTCTGCGCTCGCAGAAGTCATTCGTCCCAGACCGTCGTAGCCGAAGGAGACGACGCTGCCATCGGCCCGCGCCGTCGATGTCCGCAGACCTGCAGCATCGTACTGGTGCTGTGTCGTTCCCGTATCCGGACTCACCTGTTTCCACATCTGGCCGAAACCATCGAATTCGTAGGTGGTAACGAGATTGCGGGGATCGCTCACACGGATCGGGCGATCTGCGAGATCGTACGCAATCTGGGTCGTCCCTCCAGCAGCATCGATTGATTGGATCAAGCGACCGCGAGCGTCGTAGCTCATCCGGGTAACCCGATTCTGCGAATCGGTGACCTGGGTGACGCGTCCCTCCGCGTCATAGGCATAGCGCACATTCTGTACGCCGTTGCCGCGCTCGACGATCACACGGCCCAGTTCGTCGTACTCATATGTGTTGACGGAGACAACAGCGTTCAGCCCGATCAGGGCAAGCGTCAGTGCTGGCATATGGACAGTCCTTTGTTACCGAGGCTGTTCGCAGGTGACGCGACCACAGCTTCCCATGTTGTTCTCAACAGACAATGTCGTCCTCCCCTCCATGCCCCACGCAGCACCGCCAGAGGCCATCTGCGCCTTGTAGATGAAGCTGACGTTGCCATTCCCGGTGTTCTTCGGACCAACGCTCTTGGTAAAGGTTGCAACCGCCCCGGGCGGCACCGGTCCAGCTAGGCCCATGCTTTCATTGAGCTGAAGAATTCCGAATGCGAGATAGGTGTCGCCAGGATTCCACACGACGTTCCCGGTATTACGGAACTGGAACGTCAGCTCCGATGAGCCACCATTGAATATCTGGCGGGGTGATGCCGAAGCGCTGACGAGTTCTGCATTGCGCACCACTGCGGGGACCGTGAACGTGCCCGAGCGATTGATGGTCAGGTTCGGACCGCCAACAGGCGAGATACCGTGCACGAATAGTGCTTTGCCCCCGTGATTCGATCTTACGTTGCCGTCAAGAGGGATCTTGAACCAATAGGCACTTCCGCGTGCCTGGCACGCGTTGGCAACGTTTCCGTCGGTCGCCAAGTTGGCGCGGCCCGAAGCGACGAATGTGCCGCCGCCAGCTGCCCCGCCGGCATAGACGTGTACGTCGATCGAGGCATCCACGCCAACTGAGCAGGCCCAGCCTTCAATGAAGAAGTTCCAGTTGCCGTCCTGGGTCACGCCGCCGATGTCACCAACGATGTTTGCCGTTGGAATGGCAAACACGCCTGAGTTCGCGAGCGGTCGATCCTGGCCGCGGCCCTGCGGAGATTGGCCGTAGACGGAGAACTTGCGGCCGCCGAACTGCTGCCTCTGGGCTAGCGATATCGGCAACTGATACCTATAGGCACTCCCTGATGCTTGGCAAGCCGCTGCAACTCCTGGCTCGCTGGCAAGGTTTGCTTGTGTGCTACCCAGGTAGACGTTGCCGTCGGCGTAACCGTCCACCTGGATTGACCCAGCCGAGCCAGTGGAACAGGCCCAGCCACGTACGAACCAGTTCCACTGCGCATCATGAGTGATTTCGTCAATCACGCCGCTCACCATCGAATCCATCGGATAGTCGGTTTGTGAAACCTCAGTGCGCGTGCGATTGGAAGCGTTGTTGTAGCTATGACGGGTCCACGCCCACTTGCCGTCCCCCATTGAACGGACTTCCTGCGTCAGGCGGCGCCCTGCATCGTAGCCGTAGCGGACTGTCACGCCATCAGGCTGGGTAAGCGAGGCGATGTCACCTGCAGCGGTGTAGCCAATGGCGGTCGTCGCCCAGCCAGTTCCCGAACTGGTTCTGTCGGACACAACGCGGCCACGGCCGTCATACGTCAACTCTCGCACACCACCGTTCGCGTTGACGATGCGCCCCGGCAGCCCCAGTCCGTTGTAGTTGGAATAGCTGATCGTATGACCAAGCGCGTTGGTGACACTGGTCAGATCGCCCTGACTATTAAAGACGGAGGTGACGTCATCCTGCGCAAGAGGGCCGTCGACCTTGACCGAGGCCTTCAGACCATTGGCATGATAGGTATAGGTTGTGCGGGTGACCCGCGTCTGGCTTAGCACCCCACGTGCCGTCAGATTGCGCTCGGTTACGCTGGCCACGTTTCCGCGATCGTCATAGGTGTAGGCGACTTCGAGATCCCCCACCACTGTCGTCTTGAGCAGTCGGTTACGCGCGGTATCCCACTCCTGCAACGTCGTACGTTCGGCCGAGCTGCCGACCGCTTCCACCCGCTTCAGCAAGTAGCCCTGTGCGCTGTAGTCGAAGTTGGTCAGATTGTCCTGGAAATCATGGACCAGATCAGGGTACCCATTGGCGTCGTAGCTCTGCTCCTTGTAGCTGGCAGGGCAGTTCGGCGACGGATCACCCTTGGTCGACACCATCTTTCCGTCCTTGAACGTGTAGGTGGTGCTGCGGCCAAGAGGGTTGATCACGGTGACATCGATATCGACGGGCCGCGTAAGGCTCGGCGCAGCGGCGGCGGTCATACCGAGTGCGCTCTCCATCGGCAGCGAGCCAACAGGCAGTGAGCGCGGCTGATAGCAGATGCGTGTGCCTCCGGTGCGCTGTTCGCACCATCCACGCTCCTCATCGGCGCGGAGACCCCCGGGTCGAGTCGGAGCGGGGGGCGGCAGCACCGGTTCGGTGCTGCGTACGGCGTAACTGAAGCGGAACCGTTCAATGCCACCATTGTGCTCTGTGCTGATGGCGCGGCGCTCCGCGTCGTACGCAAACGTGGAATAGCGCACGCCATTAAAAGACTTGCCAGTCAGGGCACCCGGGAAGCGGGCATCTTCGTAGTGGTAACTGATCGTCGTTGCAGGTGTGCCAGGCAGCGTCGTGCTGGCGAGCCGCCCACGTCCGTTCCCGAACACATTGGGGGTATAGGTGTAGCGATAGATGTTGCCGGCCGGATCGGTCACCTGGCTGACCTGTCCGTTGGCCCAGCCAAAGCTGACGCTGCGTCCAGAGGAGTGCGTCACCTTCTGCAAGTAACGGTCAGCATAGGAGAACGTCCAGCTCACGCCCTGCTCATTGCTGAGTCGGGTGATGTAGCCCTCGGCGTTGTAGGTCTCCGTACCGTTGTTTTCGTTTCGAAGCGTAAACGTGCCATTGCCGTTCGCGGACAGGTACGCGATGGGCTGGGCCTTGTCCTCATACCAGCGACCGCTGGCCGGATCCTTGAGGTACTTGATGCGACGACCGTCGGGCCGTTGCACCCACGCCAGCTGATTTGCATCGGTGAATGCGAGCGAATAGTCGAAGTTGCTCAGCCAGTGATTGCCGAACAGCCCGGTCGCGCTCCAGTAGTGATTGTAGTTGCGCTGCAGGAACAGGCCCATTTCGCCCTGGCTGGCGAAATCAAGTTCTGGTTCGACCTTGTTGCCGCTGTAGAGAACGACAGGATTACCCTTGCGGCCGTTGCAATCCTTCTCTTTGTCATCGGTCGGCTGCTCCTTCGCGGTTTCGGTCGGAATTGCACCGCCGCCGCCATTGTCCATTTGAGACTCGGACAGGTGGACACCACTGCCGCCGCCAAATCCAAAACCACCTACACCGCTACCTCCAGCAGGGCGTTTGGCGGTGACCTGAACGGTTTCGAGAGTGTTTGCCGCGGTTGCCAATGCCATCGGCAGGCAAAGCAGCGGCAGAAGAAGAAGACGGGACTGCAGGGTGTTCCGCGTTGCAACGTGCGTCATGCGCTTGCCTAGCTCCTCATCCGACACCGACTCATTCAGTCATCGGGAATTCATGTTTGTAACGAGTCTATGACAGCACGCTGTAACGGTGCAATGGAGGCACCTAATGTTTTTCGTGCATTGCCCATCAATGAGCTGGGTACAGCACAGCGCGACGAATCGCTGATGCATTCGCCAGCAGACGTACACGCCTCAGAAGAGCGAACCCTGCGGCGAAT
Source organism: Stenotrophomonas maltophilia group sp. msm1 (assembly GCF_032025805.1). Taxonomy (NCBI): domain Bacteria; kingdom Pseudomonadati; phylum Pseudomonadota; class Gammaproteobacteria; order Lysobacterales; family Lysobacteraceae; genus Stenotrophomonas; species Stenotrophomonas maltophilia group sp. msm1. The sequence goes on along the minus strand of NZ_JAVSKH010000001.1, from coordinate 703,109 downwards.
CCTTCTTCGGCGGCAACGGCTTCACGAACCGGCTGCAATCCAGCTTCGGCCAATGGCTGTTCTGCGCATTGAAACCCAGACGCTTGCGCGCCAGCTTGAAGCGGTTGCTCAATAGCTCCGCATACACGCCCTGGCCGCGCATGCGTGTGCCGAACTGGCTGTCGTAGTCCTTGCCGCCGCGCAGCTGCTGGATGGTGCTCATCACGTGCGCGGCGCGATCGGGATGATGGGTGTCCAACCAATCGCGGAACAGCGGGGCCACTTCCAGTGGCAGGCGCAGCAGCACGTAGCCTGCGGTGCTCGCACCTGCGTCGCGTGCGGCTTCCAGCACGGCTTCCAGCTCGCTGTCGTTGATCCACGGAATCACCGGCGCCACCATCACCCCGACCGGAATGCCGGCTTCATGCAGCCGCTTCATCGCACGCAGCCGTGCGTGCGGTGCCGATGCGCGCGGTTCCAGCTTCGCGGAGAGATGCGGGTCCAGCGAGGTCACCGAGAAATGCACGCTGACCAGGTTCTCCGCCGCCAGCGGTGCGAGCAGATCAATGTCACGCTCGACCAGCGCGTTCTTGGTGATCAGCGAGAACGGATGCTTGGTTTCCAGCATCACCTCGATCAGCTGGCGGGTGAGTTTGAACTTGCGTTCGATCGGCTGGTACGCGTCGGTGTTGATGCCCAGGGCGATCGGCTGCGGTACGTAGCCCGGCTTCGACAGTTCCTTGCGCAGCAACTGCGGCGCATTGGTCTTGGCGAACAGCTTGGTTTCGAAGTCCAGGCCTGGCGACAGGTTCAGATAGGCATGCGAGGGGCGCGCGAAGCAGTAGGAACATCCATGCTCGCAACCGCGATACGGATTCACCGACTGGCTGAATCCCACGTCCGGTGAATTGTTGCGGGTGATGATGGTGCGCGCGGTTTCGGCGCGTACTTCGGTGCGCAGGCGCGGGGCGAGGAATTCTTCGCTCTCGTCGGCCGCCCAGCCGTCGTCCACCGCCTCGCTGACGGTGCTCTCAAAGCGCCCGGCAAGGTGGGACGTGGAACCTCTGCCCTTGATCGCGATACCCATTGCGGCAGGTTACGCCGCAGCCGTCTCAATGGCTGCGACGGCTGCCTGAAGGGTTCAGGGCAAGTCTGAGCCGAGCGTGGGCTCGGCTCTACAGTGGATACGGATACCTTTTGTAGAGCCGAGCCTACGCTCGGCTGCAATACATCAAAGCAGCGCCAAGTACCCGCGCACGGTTGCATCCAGCCCGTCATACAGCGCCTCGCCGATCAGCGCATGGCCGATCGACACCTCCAGCACGTCCGGCACGTGGGCCAGGAAATCGCGCAGGTTGTCCTGCGACAGGTCGTGGCCGGCGTTGACGCCCAAGCCCACCGCCTGCGCCCGCCGCGCCGCAGTGGCGAACAGTTCCAGCATCGCCGCAGCGTCGCCAGCCGCGTGCGCTTCGGCGTAGGGGCCGGTATACAGCTCGACACGATCTGCACCGACTTCGGCCGCCTGCTCCAGCAGTGGGTTGCCAGCATCGACGAACAGGCTGACCCGGCAGCCCATCGCCTTCAGTTCGGCGATCAGTGGTCGCAGCCGCTCGGCATCCCGCTCGAAGTCGAAGCCATGGTCGGAGGTGATCTGTCCATCGCCATCCGGCACCAGCGTCGCCTGCGCCGGGCGGGTCTGCGCGCACAGCGGCAGCAGGCCTGGGTAGCCCTCGCGCGGCGGCGCGAATGGATTGCCTTCGATGTTGAATTCCACGCCACGCGCGCGGGTCAGCGAGGACAGCGCCAGCACGTCCTCGGCGGTGATATGGCGGCGGTCCGGCCGCGGGTGCACGGTGATGCCATGTGCACCGGCATCCAGGCAGGCCTGGGCGGCGCGCACCACGTCCGGTTCGGCGCCGCCGCGCGAATTGCGCAGGACGGCGATCTTGTTGACGTTGACGCTGAGCTGGGTCATGGAACGGAACTACTTGGAAAGTGGGGACGGATCGTGGTCGTTGGCGTCGACATTGCGGCGGGCCTGGGCCTGCTCGCGCAGGCGGCGCAGCTCCTCGGCATCGACAAGGGTGGCAGGGTCCCGCTGAAGGTCGCCGAAGCGGGCCACATAGCGTCCGCGTACCCAGGCCAGCAGGAAGGCGAGGGCGGCCAGCAGGCACAGGGTCATCAATGCGGCGCTGGGGGTCTTCAGGGCGAAGGCGAAACAGCCCAGCGCCAGCAGCAGGTACAACCAGTACATAGTCGGGCTCCCCGGGTGATCGGCGCAGTGTAGCGCTGCGTCAGAGCAGCGGCGAGGCCAGCCGGGCGAAGGCTTCCGGCAGGCGGTGCAGCCACAGCGAACGGCCGGCCTGGTCGTGCACCCGCGTGGAACGGTCGAATTCGCCCTGCAGCAGTTCGGCCAGGGCAGCCACCCGGTCACGGTCGCTGATCATCATCGACAGCTCGAAGTTGAGCCGGAAGCTGCGGTGATCGAAGTTGGCGCTGCCGACGATGCAGACATCATCATCGGCGATGAAGGCCTTGGTATGCAGCATGCGTGGGCCGTACTCGTAGATCTTCACCCCTGCGTGCAACAGTTCATCGAAGTAGGAGCGGGCGGCCTGGGTCACGAACCAGGAATCGCTCATCTTCGGTACCAGCAAGCGCACATCCATGCCGCCGAGTGCAGCCGAGGTCAGCGCCATCCGCGCCGCTTCACCCGGCACGAAATACGGTGTGACCAGCCACACGCGCTCGTGCGCTTCCTGGATCGCCGCCACATGCAGGCGATGGATCGTTTCCCAGCCCGAGTCCGGGCCGGAGACCAGCACCTGGGCGTTGATCGCACCGTCACCGCGCAGCGGCATGTCGGCTGGCCACAGGCGGGCGATGTCCATGCGCGAGGGATCCTGCCCGCTGGCGTAGAGCCAGTCCTCGGCAAATACCAGCTGCAGGCTGCGCACTACATGGCCGCGGATGCGCATGTGCAGGTCGCGGTAGGCATCCGCCCTGCGGCTTTCATCCTCGTCGTCGGTGATGTTGATGCCACCGGTGAACGCCAGCCGGCCGTCGACGATCACCAGCTTGCGATGGGTACGCAGGTTCAACCAGGGGCGCTTGAACGGCTTCAGCAGCTGCCGTGGGTGGAACCAGATCGCTTCACCACCGGCGTCGAGCAGCGGCTGCAGGAAGCGGCGGGGCAGGGCGGAAGAGCCCACGGCGTCGAGCAGCAGGCGAACCTGCACGCCGGCCTGTGCGCGTTCCACCAGCGCGTCACGCAGGGCGGTGCCAGCATGGTCCGGGTTGAAGATGTAGTACTCCAGATGCACGTGGTCGCGTGCCTGTGCGACGGCCTCAAGCAGCGCCGCGTAGGTCGCCGCGCCGTCCACCAGCCATGTCACTTCGGTGGCGCTGCTCGGCGCAAGCCCGGTCGTGGCCTGGGCGATCTTGGCCAGCTCGGTGCAGTCGGCGTCGGGTGGGCAGACGTCGCTGTAGTGCTCCATGCCCGAGCGCGCGCGGCCACGGCGCAGACGCTGCCGCTTCACCTTCTGCGGGCCCAGCAGGTAGTAGATGAACAAGCCGAGGTAGGGCAGCAGCGCCAACGACAGGATCCAGCTCAGCGTGGCGACCGGCTCACGCTTCTGCAGCATGATCCAGCCGGTCAGCGCGAGCAGGTACAGCAGGTAGGCCACCGCCAGGATCGAGCCAAGGTGGGCGATGCCGTCGAGCCAATGACGCAGGGAGTCGAAGAGGGCGAGCATCCGCCGATCATAGCGGTCCAGGCCGGCAGGCATAGAAAAAAACGCCCCTGTCTCCAGGGGCGTCTGCAGTCGCGTCATGACTGTTGTGTTGCGGTGTAGCGATTACTGCTGCACAAAACCGATCTTCTTCATCTGAGCGTTCTTCGCAGCGGCCAGAACCTTGGCCATCACGTCGTACTCGGAATCCGGGCTGGCGTCGATGCGCAGTTCCGGCTGGTTGGTCGGGTCACGCTGGACCTCCTGCTCCATCCGCTGCTGCAGCTCACTGGTGTTGATCGGGCTGTTGTTCCACGAGACCTGGTTGCTGGCGTCGATCTTCAGTTCGATCGGCGGCGGCGGTTCGACCAGCTGCGGCGGTGGGTTGAGCACGCGCTGCGGCAGGTCCACGGCGATCGGGTACGTCATGATCGGCGCGGTCACGATGAAGATGATCAGCAGAACCAGCATCACGTCCACGAGGGGCGTGACGTTGATGTCTGCCATGGGGCCCTTGCCACCACCACTACTGAATGCCATGGCTTATTGCCCCTTTTCTTTGATCGCGACGAAGCCGACGTCAAGCATGCCCTGCTCCTGCGCGACCTTGGTCAGGTCGTTGATGACACGCATCTTGGTGGTGCGGTCACCACGCAGGTTCAGCGGCGGCTGCGGGGTCTGCTGGGCGGCGGTCGCCAAGCGCGACTCGAGAGTCTGCTTGTTGATTTCTTCGTCGTTCCAGTAGATCGAGCCGTCTTCCTTGACTGCCAGGGTGATCGGTCCGGAACGCTTTTCAGCGTCTTCCGGCTTCTGGATCAGGTTGGCTTCCGGCAGATCCACCTTGACCTTGTGGGACATCAGGGGCGCCGTGATGATGAAGATGATCAGCAGCACCAGCATCACGTCCACGAGGGGCGTAACGTTGATGTCGGCCATGGGGCCGCCGCTGTTACCACTACTGAAAGCCATAACGGGCTCCGTCTAGATCTTGGTGACTACTTACGTTCGTCGCTGGGTGACGCGCGCCGCAATCAGCGGACGCGCGAGCCGGTGGCGAAGAAGTCGTGCAGGTCGTGCGCGAAGGTATCGAACTTGCTGATGGTCGCGCTGTTGATCTTGCTGAAGAAGTTGAAGGCGAACACGGCCGGGATCGCGACGAACAGACCGATCGCGGTCATGATCAGCGCTTCACCCACCGGGCCGGCAACGGCGTCGATCGAAGCGGAGCCGGTGGCACCGATCTTGATCAGCGCGCCGTAGATGCCCCACACGGTACCCAGCAGACCGACGAACGGAGCGGTTGCACCGACGGTGGCCAGCAGGGTCATGCCCGACTGCAGCTTGTTGCTTTCGCGGGTCACGGCCTGACGCAGGGCGCGGTCGACGAACTCCGAACGGCTCAGGTTCTCACCCACGCCGCCGGTGGCGCCGCCTTCAGCGCGCTGGTGGTGGGCAGCCGCCTGGGCAGCGTCCAGGGCGATCTTCGAGAACGGCTCGGAAGCCGGCTGTTCTTCCATCGCACGGATGGCGTCCTGCGCGTTCGGGGTGTCCCAGAACAGGCTGACGACGCGATCGGCGGCGCTCTTCAGGCGGGTAGCACGGAAGATGTTGATGACGGTCCAGTACCAGGACATGGCCGACATGACGACCAGGGTCAGCAGCACGACCCAGGAAACCGCGAAATCACCCGGCTTGGTGGTCATTTCGTGGATCAGGTGCTCGAAGCCCATCTGCGACAGGGCGTTGGACGGATTGCCCCCGGCAGCAGCGGCGATGAAAATTTCCTGCAGCATGACGCTTACCTTTGTTGTGTGTGGTGATAAAGGGTGTAGCTAAGCTAAACAATCGAACCGGGAGCGGGGGTGGCCGGCGGCCACCCGGGCGCATCAGTTCAGCGCAAAGTTGACCGGAACGCGAACGCGACCTGCCGTCTTCTTACCGCCTGCTTCAGCGGCGTTGAAGCGCCACTTGCGAGCCGCTTCCATCGCAGCACGGTCCAGGTCGCGGTTACGGCTGGACTTTTCCACCGTGACATTGGTGACGTTGCCGCTGGCATCGACATCAATGATCAGGATCACTTCGCCCTGGATACCCGCGCGGAAGGCTGCCGGCGGGTAGCGCGGCGGATTCATGGCCTTCGACGAGATGTCCACGCTGGCCTCGATCGAGGTCGGCGGTGCCGGCGGTGCCGGCGGCGACGGCGGGGTGACGATGTCGTTCGGGCGCGGCTCCGGCACGTCCACGACCGGCGCCTGCGGCGGCGGCGGGACCGGCGACGGCTTCGGCGGCGACAGATTCTTCACCGGCGGCGGTGGAGTATCCGTCGGCGGCGGCGGCGGCGGCGGCGGCGGCGGCGGCGGCGGTGCGTCGACGATGGTCACCATGACGTTGCGCTCCTTCTCCGCAACGGCCTTGGGAGCCACGGCGGGAATGAGGAGCATCATGAAGGCGGCCAGATGCAGGGCAATTACAAACGCGATGCCGACGATGCGAGGCCAGCTCAGCCCCTTGTCATCGGGTTGTTCGTACCGGTGAACGACTAGTTGTTCCGTCATGCGCCAAGAGCTCAATAGTGGGGCCGGGATGCCGGGGGCGGAATCCCTGATCAGCGGTGCATGACACCGCAGGAACCTCCAAGCTTATACCAATCCTGAGCGCCTGCGCATCAACTGTGCAGGCATTCAGGCGTTATTCCTACTTACTTCAGGTTGATGATTTTCTTGGCATCAGCCTGGTTCTTCACACCCTTCGCCAGCGCCTGCTGGGCGGCCTGCTTGGCCTCCGGGATACGACCTTCGGCATGCAGGACGCGTGCCAGGTTCAGGTAGGTCTCACCGTCCTTGGACAGCGGGGCAGCCTTCTGCCACGCATCGATCGCCTGCGGCACCTGGTCGGAGTAGTAGTAGGACTGGGCCAGCGCCAGGTAGACCTGGTAATCCGGCTTCAGGATGCCCTTCTGCAACCCTTCGTTGATGACCGCGATGACGTCCTTTTCCTTGTGTTCGGTGTTGGCATAGATCGAGTACAGCTGCTTGTACTCGCGCTCTTCGGTGAGCTGGCCGCTGCTGCGCAGCTTGTCCATCACCGCGGCGGCCTTTTCCATCTGGTCGGCCTGCATGTACATGCTGGCCAGATTCAGCTGGGCCTTCTTGTCGTTCGGGTTCTTGGCGGCCAGAGCCTCGGCTTCCTTCACCGCTTCGCCGGACTGGCCGGCTTCGGCGAGGGCCGCCATCAGCAGCTGGTTCCAGTTGTCCTTCGGTTCGGTGGCACCGGCGATGGCCTGCTTCAGCACCGGGATCGCTTCCTGGTAGCGCTCCAGCTGGTACAGCGCCTGGCCCTTGGCGATCAGCTCTTCCGGCTTGGTCGACTTGCTCTCGGCGAAGTACTTGTCCAGGGTCGCCAGGCCTTCGGCGGTCTGGTCTTCCTGCAGCTGCAACTGGCCCAGCATCAGCATGGACTGGAAGTGGCCGTTGTTGTCCAGGCCGTTGAACTGCAGGACCTGCTTCAGGTAGGCAATGGCAGCCGGGGTATCGTCGGTCTGGTAGGCAGCCTGCGACGCCAGCTGCGCGGCCAGCGACTTGTCATACTCGTTCGCGGCGCTGTCAGCCAGGATCGCGTCGGCCTGCGTGCGCGTCTCCGGGAACTTTTCCTTGTTGTAGCTGTCAATCATTTTCTGAAGCTTGCTGCCCAGCTTGGCCGATGCCTTGACGGTCGGCTCCTGGCGGGTCGCGTTGGGGTACAGCGCTTCGGCCTTGGCCTGCTTGCCGCCGCGGTTGCCACGCTCGGAGGAACGCGAGGATTGCGCGAAGGCATCAGTGACCACGGCGCCGGTCAGGGCGGTCGCGACGAGGACGGAAAGCACAGCTTTGTGGTTACGGAAAATCATCGTTCACCTCGATCGAACCGCCGGATAGCGGCAAAGTCGGACTGTCAGAAAAATCTGAGCCGCCAAACGTATCAGAAACAGATGGCGTGAGAAATCGTTTTATGTGCTGCAATACAGCATAGAACTGCGCACTCATCCGCACTTTGGCCGCAGCCCGGCGGCCTGCGCCTGCTGGTAGACCGGCGTCAGCCCCGGCGCATCGCGCCGCAGTTCCTGGATGCGGTTGGCCGGATCAGGGTGGGTGGACAGCCACTGCGGGCTGCGGCCACCACTGGCAGCCATCATGTTCTGCCACAAATCGACCGCCTGCGCCGGGTTGAAGCCGGCCTGGGCCATCAGTCGCTGGCCGATTACGTCGGCCTCACTCTCCTGGGTGCGCGAGCCGGGCAGCAGGAAGGCCGCCTGCGCGCCCATTCCGCCAAGCTGGTTGACCGTGCTGGCGGCACCTTCACCGTACGCCGCACCGGCCAACGCACCGAGCACGGCCAGTCCGGTCTGTGCGCCCATCTGGCGGGTGATGCGCTCTTCGTGGTGACGGGCAATGACATGCCCGATTTCATGGCCGATTACGGCAGCCAGCTGATCCTGGTTCTTGGCGACGGTGAAGATGCCGGTGTTCACGCCAACCTTGCCACCGGGCAGGGCAAAGGCGTTGGGCTCCTTGTCGACGAACACGGCCGTCTCCCACCGTACGCCACGGTATTGAGGCGGCAGCTGCGCGACCAGAGCGTTGACCACGCACTGCACATAACCGTTCTGGCGGCCGTCGGTGCTGATCTTTTCCTTCTGCTTGGTTTCGGCGAACGCCTGTGCGCCGAGCTGGTCCAGCTGTGCCTGCGACACACCGCCCACCATCTGCCGGCGGCCGGTAGGGGAGGTCGTGGTCGCGCAGGCGCTGACCAGGGTGGTTATGACAAGGGCCAGCAGCAGTTGTTTCATGGGTCCACCCCCGTGTTCATATGCGCAGTGTGTAGCGTAGCGGCTTAATCTTTCGTCAAGCGGACACGGCGTTACGTTGCCCCGAAAAACACAAGCGCGGCAAGCGCCACGCCGTTGTTCAGGGCGTGCGCGGTGATCGCGGCCCAGAGCGTGCCGGTGCGCTGGTACAACCAGCAGAACGCGGCGCCCATGCCGCCATAGACCAGCCACAGCTGTGCGATTTCGGCAGGGCCGTTTGCACTGGTGCCAGGGATTTCATGGATCAGGGCGAAAGCAAGGCTGCTCAGTACAATACCCAGCCACGGGCGCCCCGCCTTCCACAGGCGTCCAAACAGCACGCGGCGGAACAGCAGTTCCTCGTAGGCCGGTGCCAGTACCACCGCGAACAGCATCAGGAACAACGGGAAGCGCGCGATCGCGCTCTGCATCAGTGCCAGGTTGGTGGGGACCGGTTCGATGCCGAACTGCTTGGCCAGGAAGGCGATACCGTTGCTGCCCAGCACGATCAGGGTCGCCACCAGCAGGGTCCAGCCCCAGGTGGAGGGGCGGCGCAGTGCCTGGCGCGACGCATGACGTTCGGCGGCGTTGGCCGGCCGTCGCCAGAAGTACAGCAGCAGCGCGGCGCCGCCGGTGGCAAACAGCGCCATGAGAATCTGCGCAAGTGCGCCGGGCTGGCCCAATGACGCCGCCACCGAACTGGCGTCGGGTGCGCCAGCGCCGGCCTGCGCGGTCGCGTAACCGACCACCACGCCACGGTACAGGCCCCACAGCACGCCGCTGATCAGGCTCAGGCCGAACAACGTGACAGCGGCGATGCCCAGGTCGATGAAGAACCCCGCCAACGGCGAAACCGCACGCGGCGCGACAGAAGACGGCGGAACCGGGGGCGGAGCGGAAACCGGGGCGGATGCGGACATCAGGTACCTGCGTTCAAGAGTCGAAAGCCGGAGCGCCTCCCCGCGCGCCGGCCGTGTCCGGATTGTGTCAGATATCCAGGTTTGCGACCTTCAGCGCATTGTCTTCGATGAAGTCGCGACGCGGTTCGACGACATCGCCCATCAGCGTGCTGAAGATCTGGTCGGCAGCGACAGCGTCTTCGATGCGCACCTGCAGCAGTCGGCGGGTCTCCGGATTCACCGTGGTGTCCCACAGCTGCTCCGGATTCATTTCACCCAGGCCCTTGAATCGCTGGATCTGGCGGCCGCGCTTGGCCTCCTCGAGCAGCCAGTTCTGTGCCTTGGCAAAGCTGTCCACTTCGATCGACTTGGCGCCGCGGGAAATGGTGGCGCCTTCGCGGATCAGGCCGTGCAGCAGCTTCGAGGCCTGATGGATCGCGCGCAGTTCGCCGCTTTCAAACGCCGACATCGGCAGCACCTGGACGTGCTGTTCGCCCATGTGGCGACGGGTCACCAGCACAGCGGCCGGGCGCTCGTCGTTGGCTTCCTGCAGTTCCAGCGTAAAACGCGGGCTGCCCAGGCTGCCCTGGTTGAGCCGCTTGGCAAGTGCATCCAGCCCTTCGCCTTCACCCGCACTGCGCAGGCTCTCCAGGTCCATCGGCACGAAATCGACCAGCGCTTCAAGCAGATTGCGGTCGTAACGATGTGCGTTGCGCTCGATCGAATCCAGCGCGGCCGCGTAGGCCAGAAGCAGCTTCTCCAGCGCAAGGCCTTCGATGCCCGGTTCGCCGGTGGCCGGCACCAGCGTGGCGTTTTCCACCGCGCTGCTGGCCAGGTAGCTGTCCAGCGCCGGGTCGTCCTTCAGGTACAGCTCCTGCTTGCCCTGCTTGATCTTGTACAGCGGCGGCAGGCCGATGTAGACGTAACCGCGCTCGATCAGTTCCGGCATCTGACGGTAGAAGAACGTCAGCAGCAAGGTGCGGATGTGAGCGCCGTCGACGTCGGCGTCGGTCATGATGATGATCTTGTGGTAACGCAGCTTGTCCGGGTTGTACTCGTCGCGGCCGATGCCGGTGCCCAGCGCGGTGATCAGCGTACCGACCTGGTCGGAGGACAGCATGCGGTCGAAACGCGCGCGTTCCACGTTGAGGATCTTGCCGCGCAGCGGCAGCACTGCCTGGTTCTTGCGGTTGCGGCCCTGCTTGGCCGAACCACCTGCCGAGTCACCCTCGACGATGAACAGTTCGGACAGCGCCGGATCCTTTTCCTGGCAGTCGGCCAGCTTGCCCGGCAGGCCGGCGATATCCAGCGCGCCCTTGCGGCGGGTCAGGTCGCGCGCCTTGCGCGCGGCTTCACGTGCGCGCGCGGCGTCGACGATCTTGCCGGCGATCGCCTTGGCTTCGTTGGGGTTTTCCTGCAGGAACTCTTCCAGGCGCGCACCAAAGGCATTTTCCACCGCCGGACGCACATCGGAACTGACCAGTTTTTCCTTGGTCTGGCTGGAGAAGCTCGGATCCGGCACCTTTACCGACAGCACCGCGATCATGCCTTCGCGCATGTCGTCGCCGGTCAGGTTGATCTTGGCCTGCTTGGCGATGCCGTTCTGCTCGATGTAGTTGTTGAGCACGCGGGTCAACGCACCGCGGAAACCGGCCAGGTGGGTACCGCCGTCCTTCTGCGGAATGTTGTTGGTGAAGCAGTACATCGTCTCCTGGTAGGAGTCGGTCCACTGCAGCGCCACCTCCACGACGATGCCGTTGTGCTCGCCAGTGACCGAGATGACGTTCGGATGCAGCGGGGTCTTCAGCTGGGCCAGATGCTCCACGAAGCTGCGGATGCCGCCTTCGTAGTGGAAATCATCGCGACGGCCGTCACCGCGCTCGTCGGCAAGGACGATCTTGACGCCGGAGTTCAGGAACGACAGCTCGCGCAGGCGACGGGCCAGGATGTCGTAGTGGAATTCCACGTTGTCGTGGAAAGCGACGGTCGACGGCCAGAAGCGCACCGTGGTGCCGCGCTTGGTGGTGGTTTCCAGCTTGGCCAGCGCGGTCACGGCGGCGCCGTTGCTGAACTCCTGCTGGTAGTGGAACCCGTTCTGGAACACATCCACCACCAGCTTCTGCGACAGCGCGTTGACCACGCTGACGCCGACGCCGTGCAGGCCGCCGGAAACCTTGTAGCTGTTGTCGTCGAACTTGCCGCCTGCGTGCAGGACCGTCATCACCACTTCGGCAGCGGACACTTCGCGACCAAGCTTGGCGCTCATCTGCTCGTGCTTGCCGGTCGGAATGCCGCGGCCGTTGTCGGACACGGAGACCGAGCCATCGGCGTGGATGGTCACTGCAACGTGGTCGGCGTGGCCGGCCAGCGCCTCGTCGATCGAGTTGTCGACCACCTCGAACACCATGTGGTGCAGACCGGTACCGTCATGCACGTCACCGATGTACATGCCGGGACGCTTGCGGACAGCCTCCAGGCCTTCCAGGGCCGTAATGCTGTTGGCGTCGTAGTTGCCGTTGTTTGCCGGGGTGTTCTGTTCGTCGCTCATTGCGCTTGCCGTAGGCTCCGCAGGTCGGCCACCGCGTGGAGCGGTGTGCCGAGAATGAAAGGATTCCAACCCGAATTATACCAGCCGGGGTCGAGCGGCCCTGGTGTGCCCACTATGGCACAGCCACGATCTGTGCATGTTCCACGTGGAACCGGGCAATATGGGTCAGCTCCTGCAGCGCTGCCGGGGTTTCGGTAGCAGTGACAAAGATCTGTGCCGGTCCGCTGAGCAGGCGCTCCAGTACCCGCGCCTGGTGGGTCCGATCCAGCTCCGAAGCCAGATCGTCGAGGGCAATCACCGGCCACTCGCCGCGCTGCTCTGCGTAGTCCTCGGCCTGTGCCAGCAGGCACGCCAATGCCGTCAGCTTGGCCTGGCCGCGAGAGAGCGCGTCACGACCGGGAATGCTGTGGAAATCCACGCTCCAATCGGCCCGGTGCGGCCCGACCGAGGTGTAACCGGCCTGGCGGTCACGTTCCCGTGCCAGAAGCAGGGCATCGGCCAGAGGAAGCTCATGCCGACGCCACCCCGCACTGAGTTCCAGGCCCTGGATGCCGAGCTGCGGCGCCAGGCTGGCAGCCAGCGCCACGGTGCGCTGCTGCAAGCGCTCCAGGTAGTGCTGGCGACGGCTGGTCAGAGGCTCTCCGGCCTCCGCGAGCTCATGATCCCAGGTATCGAGCATCCGTGGCGGCCCGCCTTGCTTGAGCAGGGCGTTGCGCTGCTTCAGCGCACGCGAATAGCGGCGCCACAGGGACAGGAAATCAGGTTCCACGTGGAACAAGCCCCAATCGAGGAAACGGCGACGGGGTTCACCGCCTCCACTGACCAGCGCGTGGCTGCCGGGCTCGAACGTCACGACGGCCAGCGCTGCGCATAGATTGCCCAACTGGGCCACGTCCTCACCGTCCAATCGTCCCTTCCAGTCCTGGCCACTGTGGCGCAGGCCGGCCTTCCGGCGGTGCGGCGGGTGGTTCGCGCGTTGTTCGTCCCATTCGACGAAGATTTCCAGGGCTTCCTGGCCCTGGCGCACCAGACCATCGCGTACCCGGCCTCGGAAGCTCCGCCCATACGCCATCAGATGCAGGGCTTCGAGCACGCTGGTCTTGCCGGCACCGTTGTCACCGGTCAGCAGGTTCAATCCCGGCTGGGGCGACAGGTCCACCGCACTGAAGCGACGCAGTTGATGCAAGGCGAGGCGGCGGATCTGCATGGGGCGCGAAAGACCATCCGCACGAGGCGGTAGAGGGGCAGGGAATCCATCAGCTTACTGCATCGGTCAAGCCGGGCGCGGTGGCAGGCCGGTCGAGCCGAAGGTGCAGCTTCTGCACCCATCGATGGACGCGTTCCACGTGGAATGCGGATGACGCGCTCGCACGTTCCGGGCTGCAAAGGCCCGAAATTTCTTCAAATCTGCGCGAGGTTCCAGCGTCCAGGCCCTCGGATTTCGCCGATTTCGCGAGCACTGCAGGGCCACCCGCTGGACACCTCGCGGGTGGCTCCGACGGATGACCCCGCCGATTCCTTCAAATCTGCGATCCGATGCCTTGGAGGGTTCCACAGATTTCAAGAAATTCAGGACGCTCGTTCCACGCTGTCCACAGCAGGGATGTATGACTTACACACAAGGTATGGGCAATCTGTGGATAAAAAAGCCCTTTTGTTAAGCGCTCAAAACTATCCACAGGTTCCCCCCCAGCCCGAGGACCCTCTATACAGGGGGTTTCAGACTCATAAACCCCTTTAAAAACAAATAGATAGTACATTTTTCCACGAAATCTGGCTCTACCATCACCACCACGCTTTAGATTTATACCCAGATTTAGAAGCCAGGATTTGCCCAAATTGCCCCCGAGCCGGTCTGTGGACAGTGCTGTTTGCAGAAGCGGAGGACCCCCTCCAGGAAGAGGATCTGCTGCTTCCAGCAGTGAAGATCAGAACAGCGAAGTGGGATATGCGAAGAACTCGCTGCCAGAACCCCAAAAACATGGAGCCCGACGAACACTGCAAGGCGCCCCCCCCCAAGGTCCTGGATCCTGAGTTGCTTCGAGCAAGCGAGATCGAGTTGGTCTGAAGCCAAGCAGGGCGCGTCCGGACTTTCTCCGATCTGTTTCGACAATGCTCCACGTGGAACATAAAAAAACGCCCGGGGGGTCCCGGGCGCTTCTGGGTTCCACGTGAAACAGCGTTTCCGTCAGAGACGCAGCGGCATCACCACGTGGCGCGACTTCTCGCTGCTGGACTCACGCACCAGCGCCGAGGAGTTGGAGTCGCGCAGCTGGATGATCACTTCCTCGTCGCGCAGGGCGGAGAGGGCATCCAACAGGTAGTTCACGTTGAAGCCGATGGCCAGATCGCTGACCGTGGTGTCGGCCTCGATCTCTTCCTGGGCTTCTTCCTGTTCCGGATTGTGCGCGCTGATCTTCAGGTTGCCCGGCGAGACTTCCACGCGAATGCCGCGGTACTTCTCGTTGGACAGGATCGCAGCGCGCTGCAGCGAGGCACGCAGTGCTTCACGATCAACCTTCACTTCGCGGTCGGCGCCGATCGGGATCACCGCTTCGTAGTCCGGGAAACGGCCATCGATCAGCTTCGAAGTGAAGGTGACATCGTCGCGCTTGACGCGGACGTGGCTACGGCCAACTTCCAGCTCGATCTCGCGATCGCCGCTTTCCAGCAGGCGCTGCAGCTCGGTGACGCCCTTGCGCGGCACGATGATCTGGCGCTTGGAACCGCTGGGCTTGGCCAGGTCGGTTTCGCAAAGGGCCAGGCGATGACCGTCGGTGGCGACGGTGCGCAGCGCATCGCCGCGCAGGTCGAACAGCAGGCCGTTGAGGTAGTAGCGCACGTCCTGCTGGGCCATCGCGAACGCGGTGCGCTCGATCAGCTCCTTCAGGGTTGCTTCGCCGATGGCCACGCGCTCGGTGGCTTCCACCTCGTCCACCGACGGGAAGTCATTGGACGGCAGGGTGGCCAGGGTGAAGCGGCTGCGACCGGCCTGCACGGTGATCTTGTCACCGGTCTGCGAGACGGTGATCCGGCTGCCGTCGGGCAGGGCGCGGATGATCTCGAACAGTTTGCGGGCGGGAATGGTGGTTTCGCCGTCCTGGGCATCTTCAACCGCGATCCGCGACACCATCTCCACTTCCAGGTCGGTACCGGTCAGCGACAGCTGGCCGTTCTGCACCTGGACCAGGAAATTGGCCAGAACCGGAAGGGTCTGGCGGCGTTCGACCACGTTGACGACCTGTGCCAACGGCTTGAGAAAGGCTTCGCGCTGCAGTGTGAAACGCATGTGGTTCCGTGCCCCTATGCTTTAAAAAATGTGGAATAAATCAAAAGCTTGGTGGTGCTGGTAGAGACAGAATCGCTGGAAAAGAACGCTAAGTCTTTGTAAATAAAAGAGTTTCTGGACTCGAAACCCTCTGTATTACCGACCCCCAGAGGGTGGGGAAAGTTGTGGATAACTCCAGCGCGATTTCAAACGCCATTTTTATCCACAACGTGTCCCGCGCTTGCTACCGGATTCTGCACCGTTTTGTGCGATGACGCCTCATCGGCATCCGTGCATCATTCGCTCAGCTTCCGGATCAGCTTGTCCCAGTCCTCGCGAAGCTTGCCGTCGGTTTCCATCAGGGTCCGGATCTGGCGGCAGGCATGCAGCACCGTGGTGTGATCGCGACCGGCAAAGGCGTCGCCGATCTCGGGCAGGCTGTGCTCGGTCAGTTCCTTGGTCAGGGCCATGGCGACCTGGCGCGGGCGGGCCAGCGAGCGGGTCCGACGCTTCGACAGCAGGTCCTTGATCTGCAGGCCGTAGTAGTCGGCAACGGTTTTCTGGATGTTGGGAATGCTGATCGCCTGCTGCTGGGCGCGCAGCAGGTCGCGCAGGGTTTCCTGGGCGAATTCGGTGGTGATCGCGCGGCCGGTGAAGTTGGCGCGGGCGGTCAGGGTATTGAGCGCACCTTCGAGGTCGCGCACGTTGGAGCGCATCTTCTTGGCGATCAGGAACGCAACATCATCGGGAATCTCGGCGCCACGTTCGCGCGCCTTGGCCAGCACGATCGCGGCGCGGGTCTCGAAGTCCGGCGGTTCGATCGCGACCGACAGGCCCCAGGCAAGCCGCGACTTCAGGCGCGCTTCCAGGCCTTCGACCTCGCGCGGATAGCGGTCGCAGGTCAGGATGATCTGCTGCTTGCCATCGAACAACGCGTTGAAGGTGTGGAAGAACTCTTCCTGGGTGCGGTCCTTGCCGGCGAAGAACTGGATGTCATCGATCAGCAGCGCGTCGACCTGCTGGAACTGGCGCTTGAACTGATCCATGGTCTTTTCCTGCAGGGCCCGGATCATCGCGCTGAAGAACTGTTCCGAACGCAGGTACAGCACCTTCGCGCCCGGATTGGCCTGGCGCATGGCGTTGCCGGCGGCGAACATCAGGTGGGTCTTGCCCAGCCCGGTGCCTCCGTACAGCAGCAGCGGGTTGTGCGCGCGGTCGCCCGGCTTCTGCGCTGCCTGGAAGGCGGCGGCCAGGCCCAGCTGGTTGCTGCGGCCTTCGACGAAGTTGGCGAAGGTGTAGTGATTGTCCAGATTGCCGGCAAACGGCACCTGCGGTTCGCTGGACACAGGCGCCGACGAAGTGGAAACCGGCGCGTTCTGCGTCTCCACAGGGCGCGGGCGCGAGCCGATTTCAAGAAAAACGTCGCTGAAACCGGCGAAGTGAGCCAGCAGTTCGCGGATCCGGGCCAGGTACAGCTCGCGGACCTGGTCGACGATGAAGGCATTGGGTGCATACAGCACCAGGCTGTCCACGCGCAGATCGGCCTGCAGCGGCTTCAACCAGGTATGAACGTCTTCCGGCGGGAACTCCGCTTCGAGGCGCTCGAGACTACGGGACCAGGCATCCATCAGCAATAATCGTCCGGTGGCCGGTGCATGGACGCGACAAGGCGCCCAGACACAGGCCGGAAAGGGGGGAAATGGATGGCTCAGACTACCACCGAGCGCCCGCCTTCGGAATGCTTGTCCCCTACTTATTCACAAAAACATCCACAGCTATTGCACAGCCCGGTGAATTCGCGTAGTCCCCAGGGGTTGACGTGAGGGGGGAGACCTCTCTAGAATTTCCGGTTCTTTCCGTCCCATTCATACGAGAGGCCCCCAATGGCCACGAAGCGCACCTACCAGCCCAGCAACCTCAAGCGTAAGCGCGACCACGGCTTCCGTGCCCGTATGAAGACCGCTGACGGCCGCAAGATCCTGTCGCGTCGCCGCGCCAAGGGCCGCAAAGTCCTGAGCGCCTGATTGCCATGCCGCACATCGCGGCAGACGCAATCCCTTCGACAGTGAATACTGCAGACCCGCGCAAGCGATTCCCTCGCTCTGCGCGGGTTCGCACGCGTGCCGAATACTCAACGGTCTTCAACGGCGCCCGCCGTGTGTCCGATCCGCTGATGACCCTGCACTGGCTGCCGGCTGACCGGCCGGCCAGGCTGGGTCTGGCGGTTTCCCGCAAGGTCGATCCGAACGCCGTCGGGCGTAACCGGATCAAGCGCGTCCTGCGCGACATCCTGCGTCAGACACGTACCGACATCCAGCCAGGCGACTTTGTCGTCGTGGCTCGTAGTGCTGCGCGTTCCGCCAGCAACGACGAGATCCGCCAGGCCTTCCTGCGCCTGCTGCGTCGCCTGCGTGCATTGCCCACGCCGGGCGTGGACGGCACAATGCCGCCGCCTGATGGCATCGCAACTCCTTCTTTGACCGAGCCGGCATCGCGTCCCGGCCCCGCCGAGCCTGTCCGCTGATGAACCAGACCCGCGTATTCCTCATTTTTGCCTGGCTGATGGTGGCCGTGCTGCTGTGGATGGAGTGGAGCCGTGAAAAGGCTGCTCCGACCCCGGCACCAACCACCACGTCGGCCCCGGCCGCCGCACAGAGTGTTCCGGGCGCGAACCCCGGCGCCATCCCCAGCGCCCAGGTGCCGGGCGCCCCCGGCCAGGCCGCCGCACAGACCCAGGCCAGCGCTACCCCGGCCAGCCAGCGCGTGACGGTCACCACCGACGTGCTGCGCCTGGTGCTCGACGGCGGCCGCGTGCTCGACGCCGAGCTGCTGCAGTTCCCGCAGACCAAGGACGAAGGCAGTCCGCCGGTCCGCCTGCTGACCGAAGACCCCGCCCACCCGTACAGCGCGATCAGTGGCTGGGCCAGCGAAGACAAGAACACCCCGGTTCCCGGCGCCGACGGCTTCAAGCTGGTGGGTGACACCACCGACTTCGTGCTGGCCAAAGGCCAGAACGAACTGCAGATCCCGTTCGTGTGGACCGCCGACAACGGCGTGACCATCAAGCGCACCCTGACCGTCTCGCGCAACGAGTACGCCGTGCGCTTCAAGGACGAAGTCAGCAACGCCGGCACCGCGCCGTGGAACGGCTACGTCTATCGCACCCTGGACCGCACCCCGACCATCCTGTCGCGGAGCATGACCAACCCGGATTCCTTCAGCTTCAACGGTGCCACCTGGTACGACAATGACAAGAAGTACCAGCGTCGTGCGTTCAAGGACTACCTGGAAGACGGCACGCTGAACCAGAACATCACCGGCGGCTGGCTGGCGATGCTGCAGCACCACTTCTTCACCGCCTGGATCCCGCAGAAGGACCAGACCGCACACTACGTGCTCTCGCAGGTGGCCGGTCGTGACCTGATCGAAGCGCGTGGCCCGGCCTTCACCGTGGCGCCGGGCCAGTCGACCAGCACCGAAGCCCGCCTGTGGGTCGGCCCGAAGCTGGTCAACCTGATCGCCAAGGAAGATGTGCCGGGCCTGGACCGCGTGGTCGACTACAGCCGCTTCTCGATGATGGCGGTGATCGGCCAGGGCCTGTTCTGGGTGCTCAACCAGGTGCACAAGCTGGTCGGCAACTGGGGCTGGGCGATCGTCGGGCTGGTGGTGCTGCTGAAGCTGGTGCTGTACCCGCTGTCGGCAACCCAGTACAAGAGCGGCGCCAAGATGCGTCGTTTCCAGCCGCGCATCGCGCAGCTGAAGGAACGCTATGGCGATGACCGCCAGAAGTTCCAGACCGCGATGATGGAGCTGTACAAGAAGGAAAAGATCAATCCGATGGGCGGCTGCCTGCCGATCCTCATCCAGATGCCGATCTTCTTCGCCCTGTACTGGGTGCTGGTGGAATCGGTCGAACTGCGCCAGGCGCCCTGGTTCGGCTGGATCCAGGACCTGACCGCACGCGACCCGTACTTCATCCTGCCGGTCATCAACGTGGCAGTGATGTGGTTCACCCAGAAGCTGACCCCGGCACCGGGCATGGACCCGATGCAGCAGAAGATGATGCAGTTCATGCCGCTGGTGTTCGGCGTCATGATGGCCTTCATGCCGTCCGGCCTGGTCCTGTACTGGGTGGTCAACGGCGGCCTGGGCCTGCTGCAGCAGTGGTGGATGACCAAGCGCCATGGCGGCGAGCTGGTCCCGGCCACCACCGCTCCGGCCCCGGTCAAGAAGAAGTAATCGGTAGAGCCGGCCGCTGGCCGGCTGACCCCAGCAAAAGCCCGCCGCAAGGCGGGCTTTTCGCATGCGGCGGTAGAATCGCCGGCACATCGTCCCTCCCGCCCTCGAGTCCGCCATGCCGCGTGCGTCGTCGTTCCGCCTGTTCCTGCCCTCGCTGTTGTTGACCCTGGTCGTTGCCGGTTGTGGCGACAAGGATGCGAAGGCGCCGGCGACCACCGTCACCCAGGCGAGCGCGCAGGCCGCGACCGCCGCCGATCCCGCGGCCGCACCGATGCTGGTGGCCCTGCAGAAACAGCTCGACGGTTACCGCCGGATCATCGTGCTGCTGGCAGACGAGGAACAGCAGTCGGCCGCCGACCGCGGCACCTCCACGCGTGTGGGCCAGCAGCTGTTCCACGATGGCCTGGAACAGCGCACGGCGATCGCCGCGCAGTTCGACACCCTGCTGCGCGGCTCCAGCCCGCAGCGCTTCGCCACCCTCGGCACCGTGCTGGACTACATCGAGTCGGCGCCGGAACTGTTCGACGCCGACCGCCTGGCCTTCCGCGAAGTACTGCGTGATCTGCATGAGCGGGTCAGCACCGATTCCTCGCTGCCGGCGGTGAAGCTGCACCAGCGCATCGGCGAGGACCTGGAGGCGCTCGATGAGATCGAGCGCAACTACAACCAGGAACTGACCCGCATCTTCAGCCGCTTCGAGCGCACCCGCGCCATCGCGCTGAAGCGCGAGAAGTGGGAGGACTACATCGCCCACCTGCACAAGGACTACAGCCGCGAAGCGATCCTGCGCGACTACGGCGTGATCGAGCCGTATCCGATGTCGATGAAGGACAGCGACCGCGAGATCTTCGGCCGCGACCTGCCGGCCAAGACCGTGGTGCTGACTTTCGACGACGGTCCGCACAAGGCCTATACCGATGAAGTGGTGGCCATCCTCAAGCGCTATGACGTGCCGGGTGTCTTCTTCGAAGTGGGCCGCAACCTGGGCAAGGTCGAGGCCGACGGCAAGGTCAGCCTCGGCCCGATGGCGAAGATCAGCCGCAACCTGATGGAAGAAGGCTATGCGGTCGGCAACCACAGCCTGACCCACGCCCAACTGTCGCGCACCACCGGTGACGCGCTGCGCCAGCAGGTGCTCGACACCGACACGCTGCTGAAGGATGTCGACAGCAAGCGCGCGCCGCTGTTCCGCTTCCCCTATGGCGCGCGCAACGCCGAAGGCCTGCAGCTGCTCAACGAGGCCGGACTGAAGTCGATCATGTGGAACATCGATTCGATGGACTGGGCCGACCCGGTGCCGGAATCGATCGTGCAGCGCGTGCTCGACCAGGTGAACAAGGAACAGCGCGGCATCATCCTGTTCCATGACATCCACGATCGTGCGGTAAAGGCGCTGCCGCAGATCCTCGACCGGCTGATCGCCGATGGCTACCAGTTCGCCGGCTGGAAT
Source organism: Stenotrophomonas maltophilia group sp. msm1 (assembly GCF_032025805.1). Classification (NCBI taxonomy): domain Bacteria; kingdom Pseudomonadati; phylum Pseudomonadota; class Gammaproteobacteria; order Lysobacterales; family Lysobacteraceae; genus Stenotrophomonas; species Stenotrophomonas maltophilia group sp. msm1. The sequence continues at coordinate 682,173 of NZ_JAVSKH010000001.1, read as the reverse complement.
GGCCGGGACTTCACGGTCGCCCGTGCGCGCAAGGGTGACGCCAGCGCCGCCACCGTCACCACCGGCTACGAGAAGTCGTGGGCGATCGTGGTCGGCATCGACAACTACGCCAAGTGGCCGAAGCTGGAATACGCCAGCCACGACGCGCAGGCGGTGGCCGATACCCTGACCGGGCAGTTCGGCTTCCCGTCCTCGCAGGTGATCGTGCTGAAGAACGAGCAGGCCACCCGCAACAACATCCTGGCCGCCTTCCACGACCGCCTGGCCGATGACCGCACTGGCAGGAACGACCGCGTGTTCGTGTTCTTCGCCGGCCACGGCGCGACCCGCCAGCTCGCCTCAGGGCGCGACCTCGGCTACATCATCCCGGTTGATTCGGACCCGAAGGAATTCGCTACCGATGCCATCGCGATGACCGATATCCAGAACATCGCCGAGAGCATGCAGGCCAAGCACGTGATGTTCGTGATGGATGCCTGCTACAGCGGCCTGGGCCTGACCCGTGGCGGCCCGTCGTCGTCGTCGTTCCTGCGCGAGAACGCGCGTCGCAGCGCGCGGCAGATGCTGACCGCCGGTGGCGCCGACCAGCAGGTGGCCGATGCCGGCCCCAACGGCCACTCGGTGTTCACCTGGGTGCTGCTGCAGGCGCTGGCCGGCAAGGGTGACCTCAACGGCGACGGCCTGATCACCGGTACTGAACTGGCCGCCTACGTGGCGCCGGCCGTCTCGGCCGTTTCGCACCAGACGCCGGCCTTCGGCAGCCTGCCCGGTTCGCAGGGCGGCGAGTTCGTGCTCCAGGTGCCGGACAGCCAGGAATTCCTCAACGCCGATACGCGCCAGCTGACCGCCGATGCAATCGCACTGAACAACAAGGTGGATGCCGCCAGCGAGGCCAAGGGCAGCCAGGCGCCGGTGACGGTGGCTGACCTGCAGGGCGGCAAGGCCAAGCTGGTAGTGCCCTCCGCCGGCCCGGCGTCCGACCGCCAGCGCGCGCAGCAGGCCAACGACCGTGGCCTGCAGCTGTACCGCGAGAAGCAGTACGACGAGGCAGTCGCGCAGTTCACCGAAGCACTGAAGCTGCGTCCGGACTTTGCCCAGGCCGCCAACAACCTCGGTTTCGTCTACTACCGCCAGCAGCGCTATGCCGAAGCGGCGCGCTGGCTGGAGAACACGCTGAAGATCGACCCATCGCGCGCCGTGGCCTATCTCAACCTGGGTGATGCCTACTTCAACGCCGGCGACAAGGCCAAGGCGAAGCAGGCCTACACCACCTACCTGGCGCTGCAGCCGCAGGGCAGCGGTGCCGCGCAGGCACGCACGCAGCTGGAGAAGCTCTGAGCCATGAACGACGCGATCCGCACCGACACCATTGTGGCCATCGCCAGTGCCCCCGGCGCGGGCGGTGTCGGCCTGGTGCGCCTGTCCGGTCCGCGCGCAGCGGCCATCGCCAACGCGTTGGGTGCGCCTGCACTGCGCCCGCGCCATGCGCACTATGCGCGCCTGCGCGACGCCGATGGCGAGGTCATCGACGATGGCATCGTGCTGTGGTTCCCGGCACCGAACAGCTTCACCGGCGAAGAGGTGGTGGAACTGCAGGGCCATGGCAGCCCGGTGCTGCTGCAGCAACTGGTCGCGCGCTGCATCGCGCTCGGCGCGCGCCAGGCGCGGCCGGGCGAGTTCAGCGAACGCGCGTTCCTCAACGGCAAGCTCGACCTGGCCCAGGCCGAAGCCATCGCCGACCTGATCGCGGCCGGCGACAACCGCGCGGCGCGCGCGGCACGTCGCTCGCTGGACGGCGTGTTCTCGCGCCGCATCGACGCCGTGATCGAGCAGCTGGTGCTGCTGCGCATCCACGTGGAAGCGGCCATCGACTTCGCCGACGAACCGCTGGATACGCTCGGCGGCGCGCAGGTGCGGCGAGGGCTGGAACAGGCGCGCAGCGACCTGGCCCTGCTGCGCCGCGACGCCGAACGTGGCCGTCGCCTGCGCGATGGCCTGCATGCGGTGCTGATAGGTCCGCCGAACGCCGGCAAGAGTTCACTGCTCAACGCGCTGGCCGGCAGCGAACGCGCCATCGTCACCGACATCGCCGGTACCACCCGCGACACTCTGCGCGAGACCATCCGCCTGGACGGCCTGGAGCTGACCCTGGTCGACACCGCCGGCCTGCGCGACGGCGGTGACGCCATCGAACGCGAAGGCATGCGCCGCGCCCACGTGGAAATCGAGCGCACCGACCTGGCGCTGATCGTGCTGGATGCGCGCGATCCGGCGGCCGGCGAAGCGGCGCTGGGCGAGGCCGTGGCGGCGGTGCCGCACAAGGTCTACATCCACAACAAGTCGGACCTGCTGGAGGCGTTGCCGTCGCTGGACGATCCGGACCGCGTGTTCGTTTCGGCCGCCACCGGCGCCGGGCTCGACGATCTGCATGCGCGTCTGCGTTCGATTGCTTCGGCCGGGGCAGGGGAGCAGGTGGATGGCGAGTTCTCCGCGCGCACGCGGCATGTGGATGCAATCGAGCGTGCGCAGGAGCACGCGCAGCGCGCCGACGGCGAGCTGGCGCAGGAGCACCTGGAACTGGCCGCCGAAGAGCTGCGGCTGGCGCATGACGCGCTGGGCGAGATCACCGGGCAGATGAGTGCGGATGATCTGCTGGGAAGGATCTTCTCCAGTTTCTGCATCGGCAAGTAACTATACAGCCGAGTCCATGCTCGGCTGTACAGGTGCGGGCTTCCCCCACCTGTCACATTGCCGCCGCATACTGACGCCCATCACATACCGCTTGGGGAAGTCGCAGTGAAGTCGTGGGGTTGTGCGTTGCTGTTGTCGCTGGCCGTGGCACCATCGGTGGCCATGAGTGCTGAATCCTCCACCCCGGCCGCGCACAAGGTGTCGGTCTATGGCCATCGCGGGGCGAGCGCGTTGCTGCCCGAGCACACCCTGGCCGCCTATGCGCAGGCGATCGCCGATGGCGCCGACTACATCGAGCCGGACCTGGTGATGACCAGGGACGGAATGATGGTGGCCCGCCACGAGAACGAGATCAGCGGCACCACTGATGTGGCCTCGCATCCGGAGTTCGCCAGCCGCCGCACCAGCAAGGTCATCGACGGGCAGAAGGTCGACGGCTGGTTCACCGAAGACTTCACCCTGGCCGAGCTGAAGACCCTGTACGCGCGCGAGCGCCTGCCGGAACTGCGCAGCACCGCCTATGACGGCCAGTTCCGCATCGCCAGCCTGGACGAGATCCTCGCATTCCTTGTCCAGCAGGCCGGGCGTGCCAACCGTGGCATCGGCCTGGTGCCGGAGATCAAGCACCCGACCTACTTCCAGTCGATCGGCTTGCCGATGGAAGACAAGCTCCTGACCGCGCTGCGTGGCAATGCCTATACCAACGTCGGCCCGGTCACCATCCAGTCGTTCGAGACCGCCAACCTGCGCTACCTGCGCGGCAAGATCCCGCGCGGCAGCAACATCCGCCTGCTGCAACTGCTGTGGAAGGGCGGCACCCAGCCGGCCGACATCGCCAAGGCCGGTGGCACGCTGACCTACGCGCAGATGATGACCCCGGCCGGACTGAAGGACATCGCCAGCTACGCCGACGGCATCGGCCCGGAACTGCGCTCGATCATTCCGCTGGATGCCAAGGGCGCACTGGGCACGCCGACCACGCTGGTGCGCGATGCGCATGCGGTGGGCCTGATGGTGATTCCGTACACCTTCCGGCCGGAGAACCACTTCCAGGCCAGCAACCTGCGCAAGGGCGCCGACACCGCGCGCAATCCCGAAGGTTCGATTGCCGAGATGCACGCCTATCTGGCGACCGGCATCGATGCGTTCTTCACCGATGATCCGGCGCTGGGCCGGCAGGCGGTGGATGGCATGGGCGCGGCGGGGAACTGATTCTCCCGGTAGTGCCGGCCGCTGGCCGGCAACCTCATGAACCTTCGGTGGGAATTCCCGGGTTGCCGGCCAGCGGCCGGCACTACCCCACCTCTCAACCGCGCGGTTCGTCCGGCCGGCGGAACGGAATCACCACGTAGTCCTGGCCCTCGCGCGGCTGCCACAGCACCGGCACGCGCTGTGGCGACGGCGGCTCCAGCTCGTCGTCGGCCAGCGGTTCTGCCTCGTCTTCTTCGTCTTCCCAGCTGTAGCGCGGGCGCGGCGGCAGCGGGTCGGCGTTGCGGAACAGCAGCGCGGCGATGATGCCGGCGAAGGCGCCGCCCATGTGCGACTGCCAGGACACGCCATCGGCGTGTGGCAGGATGGTCATCAGCATGCCGCCGTAGAACAGCATGCCGATCAGGCCGGTGGCGATGCCGGTGCGGTCGCGGCGCAGCAGGCCCAGGCTGGCCAGCAGGAACATCAGGCCGTGGGTCACGCCGCTGGCGCCCAGGTGCACGCTGCCCGGATTGCCCAGCATCCACGCGCCGATGCCCGAGCCCAGCCACAGCAGGGGCAGGGCGCGTACGGTTGCTTTCGGGTAGACACTTCCAGCCAGCGTGCCCAGGATCAGGATCGCGATGCTGTTGGCGGCGATATGCTCGACCGAGGCATGCAGCATCGGCCCACCGATCAGGCCAAGCAGGCCCTTGGCTTCCAGCGGTGCGACCGCCCACGGCCGCCAGTCGAAGGTGCCCTGCAGGGCGAACACGGCCACCAGCACCAGCACAGCGGCAAGGCTGAGATTGAACGCCCGCAGGATGCGCGAGCGGTCATCGCGAGGGGCCGGCACGTCGCCGGCGGGCAGGGGCGCGTTGTTGTCCATACCTCAGCAATGGCGGTGACTGGCGCGAAACCAAGGCCACCGCTGCGGGAGAGTGGGTGCGGCTGGCGGGACAATCCCGCCGGCCGGCCATGATCAGGCGTGGCCGGAGCCTTCCTTCGGCGGGTACTTCAGGCTCAGTACCACGGTGGCGGCGATGATGACCGCGACCACGCCCAGCGACACCGGGGTCGGGATCTTGAACAGGTCGATGATCATCATCTTGATGCCGATGAAGCCCAGCACCAGCGCCAGGCCATACGGCAGCAGGTGGAAGCGGTCGGCCATGCCGGCCAGCAGGAAGAACATCGCGCGCAGGCCCAGCACCGCGAACACGTTGGAGGTGAGCACGATGAACGGGTCGGTGGTGATCGCGAAGATCGCCGGGATGCTGTCCACCGCGAAGATCACGTCGGTGACCGCGATCAGGATCAGCACCGCGAACAGCGGGGTGAACCAGCGCACGCCGTCGCGCTTCACGCTCAGCGCGTTGCCGGCGTAGTCGGGCAGCAGGCGCAGGTGCTTGCGCATCCAGCGCAGGGCCGGGTTGGTCTCCAGGTCCGGCTCCTGGCCGGCGGCAAACCACATTTTCCAACCGGTGAAGAGCAGGAAAGCACCGAATACGTAGAGCAGCCAATGGAACTGGCTGATCAGCACGCTGCCGGCGAAGATCATGATCGTACGCAGCACGATCGCACCCAGGATGCCGATGATCAGCACCTTCTGGCGCTGCTCATCCGGCACCGCGAAGTAGCTCATGATCATCAGGAACACGAAGATGTTGTCGACCGCCAGCGCCTTCTCGACCAGGTAGCCGGTCAGGAATTCGAGGCCGACCTTGTTCGCTACCACCTGGCCGGCGGTCTCATTCAGGTAGTACCAGAGGCCGGCATTGAACAGCAGGGCCAGCGCGACCCAGCCGATGGACCACCACAGGGCCTCCTTGAAGGTGACCTTGTGCGGTCCACCATGGCGCATCAACACGAGGTCGACCAGCAGGGCGATGACCACCACCGCTGCGAAGCCGCCCCACAACCACACGTTACCGATCGTCTGCATTGGGAATGTCCGTTGGAAAGATGAATGCCAGGCCGGACGGCGAGGATCTGCAACGGAGGATCGGGAGGGGGATCCAGGGACAGAGCTTCGCCAGTACGGCGAAGGTCTCGCTCGCAGTTCCAGTCGGCTGGAACTGCCGTTGCACCGGAGCCTGCGGGCTCGAAATGACGGCGACAACGTCTGGGAGCTACTCCCCTTCTGCTGCCGATTCTGCGGCCTGGCCGGGCCGCCGTCAAATGCCGCGCCGGGCCCTGGATTTCCGGCCCCCGGTGCCCCCCGGCTACAATGACCGGATGAATACCCCCCCTCCGATTGTCCGCCTCAAGAATGCGTGGCGTTCCAGCCACCCGTGGATCTTCCAGAAACTGGTCGAGAAGCCGACCGTCCGGCCCAAGCCCGGTTCCATCGTCGACGTGGTCGGCATCGATGGCGAGTTCATTGGCCGCGGGTTCTACAACGGGCACTCGCGCATTGCCGTGCGCATCCTTGAGACCGACCAGAACGTGCCGGTCGATGCCGGCTGGTTCTCGCGCAAGATCGCCCAGGCGGTGTCGCTGCGCCGTGAGGTGCTGAAGCTCGACGCGGTCTCCGACGCCTGGCGCGTGGTGCACAGCGAAGGCGACGGCCTGTCCGGCCTGGTGGTGGATCGCTACGGCGACCTGGTGGTGGTCGAGTTCTTCGCCGCCGGCATGTTCCGCCACCGCGAATGGATCTACGACGCCCTGCGCGAGCAGTTCCCGGGCTGCCGTTTCCACAGCTTCGCCGACGAACACGTGCAGAAGCAGGAGAGCTTCGACTTCCACGGCAACACCACCACCGAAGCGGCGGTGATCACCGAGTACGGCATCAAGTTCCGCGCCGACCCGGCCGGTGCACACAAGACCGGCTTCTTCGCCGACCAGCGCGAGAACCGCGAGTGGCTGAGCCAGCAGGTGGAAGGCAAGAGCGTTCTGGACCTGTGCTGCAACACCGGTGGCTTCGCCGTGTACGCAGCAGCGCGTGGTGCCTCGGAAGTGGTCGGCATCGACATTGATGAGGACGTCATCCAGATCGCCAAGGGCAATTCGCGCCTGAACAACGTGCGCCCGAAGTTCATCCAGTCCGATATCTTCCCGTGGCTGCGCGACGCCGCCAACCGCGGTGAGCAGTACGACGTGGTGATCCTGGACCCGGCGAAGATGACCCGCGACCGCGACCAGGTCATCACCGCACTGAAGAAGTACCTGGACATGAACAAGCTGGCGCTTGGCGTGGTGAAGCCGGGCGGCCTGTTCGCCACGTTTTCCTGCACCGGCCTGGTGGCCGAGGACCAGTTCCTCGACATGCTGCGCCGCGCGGCCTATTTCTCCGGCCGCACGATCCAGATCCTGAAGGTCGCCGGCGCCGGCCCGGACCATCCGTTCATGGCCCACGTGCAGGAATCGCGTTACCTCAAGGCCGTGTTCTGCCGCGTGGTGGATTGACCGCGTGACTGCCGATCTCTGTAGAGCCGAGCCCACGCTCGGCTGATCTGTCTGGCAGCCGAGCCCATGCCCGGCGCTACAAAACGGGGGGCCACAGCGCTATGGTCGGGCTCTTCCCAACACCGGTGAGAGCCCATGCCATCGTTGCGCCACCTGTCCTTCGTGCTTGCCGTGGCGCTGTGCGCGCCACTGTCCGCCCACGCCATCGAGTTCAGCACGCAGGAGCTGGCCCGCGCCAAGGCCCTGCAGCAGCGCCTGGTCACGCTCGACAGCCATCTGGATACGCCGGCCAATTTCGGCCGCACCGGCTTCGACATCGAACAGCGCCACGACCGCAACGCACTCTCGCAGGTGGACTACCCGCGCATGGTCGAAGGCGCGCTGGACGGCGGGTTCTGGGCGATCTACACCGACCAGGGCGACCGCAGCCCCGCCGCTCACCTGGCCGAACGTGACCACGGGTTGCAGCGGTTGCTGGAAATACGCGAGATGCTGGCCGCCAACCCCGAGCGGTTCGCGCTGGCACTGACCGCCGATGACGCGGCGCGGATCAAGGCGGCCGGCAAGCGTGTGGTCTACATCAGCATGGAAAACGCCAGCCCGCTGGTGGCCGATCCCAGCCTGCTCTCGTTCTACCACCGCGCCGGCCTGCGCCTGCTCAGCACCGTGCACTTTGCCAACAACGAGTTCGCCGATTCGGCCACCGATCCCAAGGGTGCGGAATGGAAAGGACTTAGCCCGGCCGGCAAGGAGCTGGTGCGGCAGGCGGTGAAGCTGGGCATCGTGATCGACCAGTCACATGCATCGGATGCGGTGTTCGACGATCTGCTGGCAATGATGCCGGTACCATTCGTGCTGTCGCACAGCTCGGCCAAGGCGGTCTACGACCACCCGCGCAATCTCGACGACGCGCGCCTGCGCAAGCTGGCCAAAGCCGGCGGCGTGATCCAGGTGAACGCCTATGGCGGCTACCTGATCGACACCGCGAAGACGCCCGAGCGCAAACAGGCCGAGGAAGCGCTGAGCAAGCAGCTGGGCGGCTGGGAAGGCATGGGCATCGAACAAGGCGTTGCCCTGCTGAAGGCCGAACAGGCACTGGACCACGAGCACCCGGTGCGGCACGCCAGCCTGGACGACTTCTTCGCCCACTTCGACCACATCCTCACGGTGGTCGGCCCTGAGCACGCGGGCATCGGCCTGGACTGGGATGGTGGTGGCGGACTGAGTGACCTGCCCGATGTCAGCCAGCTGCCGAAGATCACCGCGTGGCTGCTGCGCAAGGGCTATACCGAGAAGCAGATCGCCGGCATCTGGGGCGGCAACCTGCTGCGGGTGATGCGCCAGGCGCAGGACTACGCCGCAAAGCAGGGCGGTTGAAACGCCCTGCGGTGGTGCCGCCCCCCCCCCGGGGGGGGGCCCCCCCCCGGGGGGGGGGGCCCCCCCCCCCCCCCCCACTACCGGTGATCGGTCTATTTCGCGATCAGCGCATGGCGTCGGCTGTACAGCAGGTACAGCACCAGGCCGGCCACGTTCCACAACAGGAAGTACAGCTGGGTGGTGTGCGGCAGGCTGATGAACAGGTAGATGCAACCCAGCGCGGCCAGCGGGCCAACCACGAAGGCCAGCGGCGTGCGGAACGTGCGCGCGCGGTCCGGCTCGCGCAGCCGCAGCACCACCAGGCAGATGCCTACCGCAGTGAACGCGGCCAGGGTACCGGCGTTGGCCAGTGCGGCAATCTCGTCCAGGCGCGCCACGCCGGCCAGCGCGGAAACCACGACCGCAGTGAACAGCGTGGTTGCCACCGGCGTGCCGGTACGTGCGTTCACCTTGGACAGGCGACGCGGCAGCAGGCCGTCGCGGCTCATCACGAAGAAGATGCGGCTCTGGCCGTACAGGAAGGCCAGCAGCACGGTCGGCAGGGCGATGATCGCGATCACGCCGATCACCATCGCCGCGGTCGGATGGCCCAGCTGGCGCATGATCAGCGCCAGCGGCTCGGCGCTGTGGCCGAACACCGCGTAGCTCATCGCACCCACGGCGGCCAGCGCCACCAGCACGTAGACGATGGTGCAGCCGATCATCGAACCGATGATGCCGATCGACAGGTCGCGGCCCGGGTTCTTGGTTTCCTCGGCGGCGGTGGAGATCGCATCGAAGCCGTAGAAGGCGAAGAAGATGATCGCCGCTGCCGCCATCACGCCGTGCTCGACGCCGTCGGGGCCCATCGACTTGGCGAAGCCGTACGGCATGAACGGCTGCAGGTTGGCGCTGTCGAACGCGGGCAGGGCCACGGCCACGAAGATGGCCAGCGCGATCAGCTTGAACACCACCAGGATGGCGTTGAGTGTGGCGCTTTCCTTGGTGCCGGCCATCAGCATGCCGGCCACCAGCCAGGTGATGATGATCGCCGGCAGGTTGATCATGCCGCCTTCCACGTGCGGGCCGGCCGCCAGCCAGGCCGGCAGGTGCACGTTCCAGCCGAACTGGGTGTGGACCCATTCGAGGAAGCCGACGAAGTAGCCGGACCAGCCCACCGCCACCGTACTCACCACCAGCGAGTACTCCAGGATCAGGCTCCAGCCCACCACCCAGGCGAACACCTCGCCCAGCGCACTGTAGCTGTAGGTGTAGGCACTGCCGGCGGCGGGCATCATCGTCGACAGCTCGGCGTAGGACAGCGCCGCGCAGGCACAGACCGCACCGGCGATGGCGAAGGAGATCAGCACGGCCGGGCCAGCCAGGTTGGCACCGACGCCGATCAGCGTGTAGATGCCGGTACCGACGATGGCGCCGATGCCCAGCGCGATCAGGTGCGGCCAGCTGAGCGTCGGGATCAGGCGCCTGCCGGCTTCGTGGACGGTGACGGAATCTAGGGACTTGCGCCGGAACAGGGACATGCAGGCCTCGGAAGGGGTGACTTAGAACGACAAGTTCCCGAGTGTGACCGAACGCAGCGCAGCATTACCACTGACGGGGGTCATGATTGCCGGCGCGCGCGCTGCACCGCGACCAGACTGCCGGAATCGGCATAAAGCAGGCCGGGGCGCCAGAGGCGGTGCCGGCGAACAGCAGGGCCAGGCCGAGCAGCGGCAGCCGCCCGTTCATCCGTTCAACCCCAGCCGGATGCCGAACCCCACCAGGAACAGGCCGGCCACGCGGCGCAGCACATCGCTGATCCGCGGGTGCTGGATCAACCGGCGGCGGGCCAGGTTGCCCACGCCGATCAGCATCGAGCAGTAGGCGATGCTGACCACCAGGATGATGCCGGCCAGGGCCGCGAAGGTCGCGATGCCCTGGTGCGCCTTCGGATCGATGAACAGCGGCAGGAAGGCCATGTAGAACAGGATCGCCTTCGGGTTGAGCAGGCTGACCAGGATCGCCTGCTGGAAGTAGCGGCCCGGCTGCATGCGGATCGGACCAGCATCACCGCCCTCGTGCTTGGGCGTGCGCAGCAGGCTGATGCCCACCCACACCAGGTAGGCCGCACCCAGGTACTGCACGGCGTGGAACACCAGCGGGTTGGCCTTGAGCAGTGCGGCCACGCCGGCCAGCGCCAGCCACATCAGGATCTGGTCGCCGACCAGCAGGCCGGCCAATGCGGTGTAGCCGCCACGCACGCCGCCACGGCCGGTGGCGGTCAGCAGGGTGAAGGTGCCGGGGCCGGGCAGGGCGAGAAACACCAGCACGGCGACCAGAAACGTCCACAGGTCCTGGATGCCCATCCACGGCATGGCGGTGTTCTCTCTTACGCGGGGCCGCCATTGTCGGCCAGCACCACGGCGGAGGACAGGGGGCCGGTGGGGCCAACCGGCATGCCAGACAGCAGCGGTTGCAGGTGCTGGCGCAGCTGCGCGTGCAGCTGCCGCACCGCGGGTGAGAACTGCTTGCGGTGCGGGCACACCAGCTGCAACGGGATGTCGCTGCCGACACCGCCCAGCAGCAGCTGCAGGCGCCCGGCCAGCACGTCCTCGCGCAGGTCCAGCCAGGACTTGTAGGTGATGCCTTCGCCGGCCACGGCCCAGCGCCTTACAACATCGGCGTCGTCGCAGACCAGGGGGCCGCGCACGGCAACCACGGTACGACGCCCATCGACGTCGAAAGACCAGCGATCGTAGGCACGACCGCTGAGCTGGTAGACCAGGCAATCGTGCTCACGCAGTTCGTCCAGGCGCACCGGCGTGCCCCGTCGCTGCAGGTAATCGGGCGAGGCCGCCAGTACGCGCCGATTGCCTTCCAGCAGGGGCAGGGCGACGTAGTTGGCGTCGTCGAAGTGGCCGATGCGGATGGCCACGTCGACCGGGTCGCGGAACACATCGGCCACTTCATCGGACAGGCGCAGGTGCAGGCGCAGCCGGGGATGGGCCGCGCGGAACGCGCTCAGCCAGGGCAGCAGCAGGTTGCGGCCCAAGTCCGACGGCGCCGACAGCTGCAGGGTGCCGTGCAGTTCGGCGTCCTCGGCCTGCACGCGCGCCTGGCCCTCGCGCAGGGTGGCCAGCACGTCCTGTGCGTAGGGCAGGTACAGCGCGCCCTCGCCGGTCAGGCGCAGGCTGCGGGTGGTGCGCACGAACAGGCGCAGGTCCAGCTCGCGTTCCAGCCGCGCCACTGCCGCGGCGACCTGCCCCGGCAGCAGGTCGGCCTCGCGGGCCGCTTGCGAAAAGCTGCCCAGCGCAGCAGTGCGGACGAACAGCTGCAGATCGTCGAAGCGGATCATCTTCATCGCCAGAGTGAAAGTGCTGCCCGATTCTGCGCCTTTCTGCGAGACCGCGTGCGGCGCAACCTGTCGCCTCCTCCCCCACTGGACCGCTGCCATGCGCGCCATTGCCTACACCCAAGCCGGCCTGCCGATCGATGATCCCCAGGCCCTGATCGACCTCGAACTGGAGTTGCCGCAGCCGGGCCCGCGCGACCTGCGCGTGGCGGTGCGCGCAGTGGCGGTGAACCCCGTCGACACCAAGGTCCGCCGAGGCGTGGCCACCGATGGCCCGCGCGTGCTGGGCTGGGATGCGGTCGGCATCGTCGATGCGGTGGGCAGCGAGGTGACCCTGTTCCAGCCCGGCGATGCGGTCTACTACGCTGGCGTCATCGATCGCCCGGGCAGCAATGCCCAGTACCAGTTGGTGGACGAACGCAGCGTCGGCCGCAAGCCGGCCAGCCTCGATGACGCCGCTGCCGCCGCACTGCCGCTGACCGCGATCACCGCCTGGGAGCTGCTGTTCGACCGCCTGCGCATTCCCGAGGACGGGGGCGAAGGCCAGACCCTGCTGGTGATCGGCGCTGCCGGTGGTGTCGGCTCGATCCTGGTGCAGTTGGCGCGGAAGCTCACCAGGCTGACCGTGATCGGCACCGCCTCGCGCCCGGAGACCCAGGACTGGGTGTATGCGATGGGCGCCCACCATGTGATCGACCACCGCCTGCCACTGGCCGAGGGCCTGGCGCGGCTGGGCATCAGCGAGGTGCAGCACGTGGCCAGCCTGACCCATTCCGACCAGCACTACGCGCAGATCGTGGAGCTGCTGGCGCCACAGGGCCAGTTCGGCCTGATCGATGACCCGGGCCAGGTGGATGTGATGGCGCTCAAGCGCAAGGCGTTGTCACTGCACTGGGAATCGATGTTCACCCGCCCGCTGTACCGGACGGCGGACATGCAGCGCCAGCACGACCTGTTGAACCGGGTGGCCGAGCTGATCGATGCCGGCGTGCTGCAGACCACGCTGGGCGAGCACTTCGGGCGCATCGACGCGGCCAACCTGCGCCGCGCCCACGCGCTGCTGGAAAGCCACCGCGCCAAGGGCAAGATCGTGCTGGAAGGCTGGTAAGGCTCCTGTAGAGCCGAGCCCACGCTCGGCTGCCGTTCGCGCGTGGGCGTCAGCCGAGCATAGGCTCGGCTCTACGGAGCTTCATCCACACATGGCGTGGATCAGCCGTGTCGACCAGGGTCGACACCTACCAACAGCTGCGGGAGCCACCGCTCACGCCACGCCGTTGTCGACGTGTTCGGCGAAACCGGGCTGCTCTCGCAGGCGCTCGAACCATGCGACGAGGTGGGGCAGCGCGGGCTTGCTGCCCGGCGTGCTGCGCCAGCGTTGGGTCGACAGCCCCAGCACGATATCCGCAAGGGTGAAGGTGCTGCCCGCCACATAGGCATCGGTGGCGGCCAGCTGGGCTTCAAGCACACCCATCAGCCGGTTCCACTGCGCCAGGCTGGCCTCGGCGCGGGCATCGTCCGGATAGTCCGGATGCTGGCGCACGCGCGCCATGAACACGTGGCGCCAGGCACTGTTGAGATCGCTGGCCTGCCAGTCCATCCACTGCTCCACCCGCGCACGGGCCTGCGGCGCACGTGGCAGCAGATCCTCGCGTCCGGCGCGCGCGGCAAGGTAGCGGCAGATGCTGTTGGATTCCCACAGTACGAAGTCGCCATCGCGCAGCACCGGCACCTGCCGGTTGGGGTTCAGCGTGGCCAGCAGATCAGGTGGGGGGACCGGCTCGTGATGCAGGGGCAGATCCAGCCCCGCGCACAGCCACAGTACCTTGCGCACGTTGATGGAAGTGGGCTTTCCGTATAGAGCGGGCATGGTCCTGACGCAGCAGCTGAGACTCGGCCAGCCTACACTTGCCCCATGCAAACCGAATACCTGCTCATTGCCGGCCTTCTATTGGCCGTGCTCATCCTGCAACTGGTCGCCCTGCTGCGCCGTCCGCCGCATGACCGCCTGGAACAGGCCGTGCGCGAGGAGGCCCGCGCCGGGCGCAGCGAACTGCGCGAACAGCTCGATGGCTTCGCCCGCGCGCTGACCGATCTGTCCACCCGCACCGACCAGCGCCTGGACCTGCTGCGCGAAGCGCTGGGCGAAGATGCCCGCAAAGCCCGCGCTGAAGTGGCCGACAGCCAGCAGCGCGGCGCAGCGTTGATGGGGCAGCGGCTGCAGGAACTGCGCGGCCAGCTGGAGACCTTCGGCCAGCAGCAGGAGGCACGCATCCATGCGTTTGGCCAGCAGCTGCAGGAGCTCACTGCGCGTACCGATACCCAGCTCGGGGCGCTGCGCCAGACCCTGGTGGACGATGCACGCAAGGGCCGCGAGGAGGGCGCGCAGTCGCAGCAGCGCCTGACCGACAGTCTGGGCCTGCGCCTGCAGGAACTGACCCAGCGCAACGAGCAGCGCATCGCCGAGATGCGTGCCACGCTGGAGGAACAGCTGCGCGCGCTGCAGAACGACAACGCCCAGAAGCTGGAGCAGATGCGCCACACCGTGGACGAGAAGCTGCAGTCGACGCTGGAAACGCGGCTGGGCAACTCCTTCAAGCTGGTCTCCGAGCGCCTGGAACAGGTGCAGCGTGGCCTCGGCGAGATGCAGCAGCTGGCCACCGGCGTGGGCGACCTCAAGCGCGTGCTGACCAACGTCAAGAACCGCGGCAGCTGGGGCGAAGTGCAGCTGGAGAACATCCTCGAGCAGACACTCACCCAGGAGCAGTACGCGCGTGCGGTGAGGGTGCGCCCGGATAGTGGCGAGATGGTCGATATCGCCGTGCGCCTGCCGGGCCGCAGCAGCGACGACACGCCGGTGTGGCTGCCGATCGACTCCAAGTTCCCGCGCGAGGATTACGAGCGCCTGCTGGACGCACAGGAACAGGGCGATGCCGAGGGCGTGCGCCTGCAGGGCATCCAGCTGGAGCGCGCGGTGCGCGTGCAGGCCAAGTCGATCTGCGACAAGTACATCGTGCCACCGCACACCACGGACTTCGCGGTGATGTTCCTGCCCACCGAAGGCCTGTATGCCGAGGTGATCCGGCGCCCGGGCCTGGTCGACCTGCTGCAGCGCGAGCACCGTGTGGTGGTGGCCGGACCGACCACGGTCACCGCGTTGCTCAACAGCCTGCAGATGGGCTTCCGCACCCTGGCCATTGAAAAGCGATCCAGCGAAGTGTGGGGCCTGCTGGGTGCGGTCAAGAGCGAGTTCGGGAAGTTCGCCGGCATCCTGGAAAAGGCCGAGAAGCAGATCACTACCGTTGGCCGCAGCATCGGGGAGGCCAGCCGCAAGACCCGTACCATCGAACGCCGCCTGCGTGGCGTGGAGTCGCTGGCGTCCGAACAGGCGCAGTCGCTGCTCGGCGACCTGGCCGAGGGTGATGCGGTGGCCGAGGAGGAAGGCAGTGACGGCGAGGGCGACGAGGCCTGAGCCACACTGACACGCCGCCTGCATCGCCGATGGGTATGCTGGCGGCCTGTCCGCTTCGACCAGGTACCGCCATGCGCCTGCCCCGCTTCACCAGCCTTGTCCTGACCGCGCTGCTCGCCGCCTGCAGCAGCACGCCAACGACCGTGGACACGACCACGCAGGCCGCCTCCAGCACCCCCGAAGCGGACGAGGCGTACCGCGAAGCGCGCGACGTGGACTGCCAGGCCGCCGGTGGCACCCTGCAGCGGCTCGGCCGGCTGCAGCGCGAGCAGTGCGTGATTCCCTATGCCGACGCCGGCAAGGCCTGCAGCCGCAAGAGCGACTGCAGCGGCCAGTGCCTGGCCACGGGCGACGTGGCCGCCGGCAGTGCCGTCACCGGTACCTGCCAGCGCGACGTGCGCCAGAACTTCGGTTGCCGCCAGCGCATTGATGACGGCAAGGCGCAGGGCACGATCTGCGTGGATTGAATCCTGCCTGTAGAGCCGAGCCCACGCTCGGCTGATGCCACAGCAGCCGAGCGTAGGCTCGGCTCTACAACCGCGCGCACAGCGCTATGCTGGTGGGCCATTTCCCGCTGTTGCCGGAGCCCCACGTGAGCACCCCGATCCAGGACATTTCCCTCACCACCATCGACGGCCAGCCGTCCTCGCTTGCCGACTACCAGGGCAAGGTGCTGCTGCTGGTCAACGTCGCCTCCAAGTGCGGCCTGACCCCGCAGTACGAAGGCCTGCAGGCGCTGTATTCGGAAAAGCACGCGCAGGGCCTGGAAGTGCTGGGCTTCCCCGCCAACAACTTCCTCGGCCAGGAGCCGGGCAGCGAGGCGGAAATCCAGCAGTTCTGCCAGCTTACCTACGACGTCAGCTTCCCGATGTTCTCCAAGATCAGCGTGGCCGGTGACGACACCCACCCGCTGTACCAGCAGCTGACCGCCGCCCAGCCGCAGTCGATCGGCGAGGGTCCGCTGCGTGAGCGCCTGGCGAGCAAGGAGATTCCGATCCACGCAGCGCCGGCAGTGCTGTGGAACTTCGAGAAGTTCCTGGTTGGCCGCGACGGCAAGGTCATCGCGCGCTTCGCCCCGGACGTGGCTGCCGATGACGCGCGCCTGCGCGACGCCATCGAGGCCGCGCTGGCGGCCTGAGGAAAGCGTGCCAACCGAGGTTGGCATCTGCCGGAAAGAAAAACCCCGCCGAAGCGGGGTTTTTCATGCGCTGCAGGCTGGACTCAGTGCGTCCACTGCGGCATCGGCATCGCATCGACCGGGATCGGCGAATTGGCATCGTCGTGGCCACGGTCGCGCTTGCTGCGCAGATCGTTCTCGATCTGGTAGTTGCGGCGCTGCATCCACGCATCGCGGACCAGCGAGTACTCGTCCACGGCGGTGTCACGCAGGTCGTCGACCGCCAGCAGCTGCGCGCGGGTATCCACCAGCTGCAGGCCCTGCAGGCCGATGCGGACCTTGTCCTCCTCGATGCGGCGGATCGGCGACAGCGGAATGTCACCGGCCAGGCCGAATACATCGCGTACGGTGCGCGGGCCGAAGAACGGCAGTTCCACGTAGCGCGAACGCCGCCAGCCCCACGCACCCAGGGTCTGGCCGAAGTCTTCATTGCGGCGCGGCACCATCGCCTTGCTCGCCGGATCGAACAGGCCACCGATGCCCAGCGTGCTGTTCATCAGAAAGCGGCCGAGGCTGTCCCAGGCATCGGCACCGCGGCCCTGCAGCAGCTGGTTGGTGATGGTCACCGGTGCCCGCAGGTTGCTGAAGAAGTTGCTGACGCCGGTGCGGGCGAAGCGCGGCACTACGTGGGTGTAGGCCGTGGCCAGCGGACGGGCAATGCCGCGGTCGACCGCGTTGTTGAACTTGTGCACCTTGCGGTTGAACGGTTCCCATGGGTCGTAGGCTGCCGCACTGCCGGTGTTGCCGCTGCCGCCATAGAGGGCATCGAAGTCGTCATCACCACCGGGGGCGGTCGCCGCTGCGGCCCTGGCCGCATCGGTGTCGGCGCCGCGGGCCGGTACGGAGGGTGGCGTGGCCGGTGCCGGGGCGGCATCAATCGTAGCGGTATCGGCGGTGGGGGCGGAGGCCTCGGCGATGGTGCTGGCCGGGACCACGGTACTGGCTGCCGGTGCATCGCTGCGTGCGGGCTTGCCCGCGCAGGCGGTCAGCGCGGCGGCCAGGACGATCAGGGGGAGAGTGCGTACGACGTTCATGTCAGCTCGCAGCAGAAGTAGCGTTGAAATCCAGGTCGGGCGACAGCCGGTAGGCTGCGCTCAGCTCGTTGTAGCCGGCCGGCGCGCCGGAGACGACCAGTGGGTGACCGCTCCTGCTCGCGCGTGCGGCCAGCTCGGCCAGCAGCGCCAGGCCGGCGCTGTCCACGCGGTCCACCTCGCCCAGCTCCAGCCGTGACAGCTTTGCCGGCAGGGCCTGCAGCTGCGGCCACAGCGCGATCACCGCGGCACGGTCGAGCACCCCGCGCAGGCGCAGGGTGTCGCCTTCCAGCAGTGCCAGTGCGTTACTTGCCATTGCCCGCGGGCCCGGCCTGCATGCTGCCGCTGTGCAGTTCGCTGGCCACCTGCTTGATGCCCTTCTGGCGCAGCGGGGTATCGAACTGGTTGCGGAAGGTCTGCACGTAGGAAATGCCTTCAATGTTGACGTCGAAGATCTTCCACTGGCCGTTCACGTTGCGCATCCAGTACTCGACCGGAGTCGGCTCGTTGCCGGCGCGCACCAGTTCGGTGCTCACGCGCACGCCACGATTGCCCGGCAGCGGGCTTTCACCCTTCAGGCGGAAGCTTGGCTTGCCCTGGATGTTGAGCAGGGTCGAGCCGTAGCGCTGCATCAGGCTGTCGGCCATCGCATCGGCGAACAGCTTGATGTCGGCGTCGGAAGCGCCGCGGGCGTGCGGGCCCAGCACCAGGCGCGCGGCGTAGTCGCGGTCGAAGGTGCGGGTCAGTTCGCTGTCGATGTAGCTGCGCAGGCTGGCCGGGTTGCTGGTGAACTCGCTCTTGCGCTGCTGCAGCGTGGACAGGATGCGGCTGCTGGCATCGATCACCACCTTGCCGGCCTGGCTCTGCGTTGCGGCAGCGGCAGGTGCGGCGGCCTGGGCCTGGGCCAGGAACGGGGTGGCTGCCAGCAGCGCCGAGGCGAGCAGGGCCGGGATCAGTTTCATTTTCATGGTTGCGGTTCCGTTGCAGGCGCCTGCGCGCCATCGTTGGGCTTCTGAGCAGCGCCGCCACCGGCGCCGCCACTGAACATGTACTTGCCGACCAGCTGGATCAGGTCCACGGCCGGCTGGGTGAAGACGATCTCGTCGCCGGCCTTCAGCACGTCCGGGTCACCGCCCGGCTGCAGACCGATATAGCTCTCGCCGAGCAAACCACTGGTGAAGATGCCGGCCGAGGTGTCCGCCGGCAGGTCCTTGACCTTGCTGTCCATGCGC
Source organism: Stenotrophomonas maltophilia group sp. msm1 (assembly GCF_032025805.1). Taxonomy (NCBI): domain Bacteria; kingdom Pseudomonadati; phylum Pseudomonadota; class Gammaproteobacteria; order Lysobacterales; family Lysobacteraceae; genus Stenotrophomonas; species Stenotrophomonas maltophilia group sp. msm1. Next base: position 663,269 of record NZ_JAVSKH010000001.1, on the reverse strand, counting down.
AGCGTCACGATGGATTCGAACTTCACCGGGTCCAGGTCGATCGAAGCGACCTGGCCGACGGTCACGCCGCCGATCTTCACCGGCGCCTGCTTGCGCAGCTGGCCGACCTGGGAGAAGCGCGCCTTCAGGTCATAGCCCTCACTGCCCCAGCTCCAGCGCTGGTTGGTCGAGGCCACGGCCAGCACCAGCAACGAGGCCAGAGCCAGCAGCAGGAAGGCGCCGACGGAAAATTCGAGTCTGGGACCGCGGATGGCCATGTGGATTACCTGATCGAGTCGTGGTGGCTGCGCGCGACTGCGCACCGCCGGTGGAGGGGTTAGGTGAACAACATTGCCGACAGCACGAAGTTGAACATCAGCACCAGCAGCGAGGCGTTGACCACCGCACGGGTGGTCGCCACTGAAGTGCCTTCAATGGTCGGCTCGGCGTGGAAACCAACATAGGCGGCCACCAGCGCGGCAGTGCCGCCGAAGATCGCCGACTTCAGCATCGCCACGCCGAAGTCGTCCCAGAAATCCACGCTGTTGCGCAGCGCCGACCAGAACACGCCGTTGTCCAGGCCCAGCACGTGCACGGCTTCGAAGTAGCTGGCGCTGATCGCCAGCGAACAGAAGATGCCGGTCAGCAACGGCACGGTCAGCACCGCCGCCCAGAAGCGCGGCGCTACCGCCTTGGCCACCGGGTCGATCGCCATCAGCTCCAGCGCCTTGATCTGGTCGGTGGCACGCATCAGGCCCAGTTCGGCGGCGATCGAGCTGCCGGCGCGGCCGATGAACAGCAGCGCGGTCAGCACCGGTGCCAGCTCGCGGTACAGCGACAGGCCGAGCAGGGTCGACAGCGCGTCGGCCGCACCGAAGGTGGTCAGCGTGCGGTAGCCCTGCAGCGTCAGCACCAGGCCGACAAAGGCACCGCCGACGGCGATGATCGGCAGCGAGCGCGCGCCGATCTTGTAGATCTCGCGGGTCAGTTCGGCCAGGAAATCACGGGTCGGCAGCGAACCACGCAGCACGGTCAGCGAGAACAGGCCGGCGCGGCCAAGCGAGCGGGTGGCTTGGACGAACGGCATCAGGCAACCCTCGCACGTGGCGCGGCATCGAACGGGATGGGGCCATCGGGCTGGCCGTGCAGGAACTGCCGCAGCAGCGGGTCCTGGCTGGACTGCAGCGCCTCGGGCGTGCCCTGGAACACGATGCCGCCATTGGCGATCGCGATCACCTGGTCGCAGATCGGCAGGGTCTCGTGCACGTGGTGGCTGACGATGATGCTGGTCAGGCCCAGGCTGTGGTTGAGGCGCTGGATCAGGCTCATGATCACCCCCGAGGCGATCGGGTCCAGCCCGGTCAGCGGCTCGTCGTAGATCATCAGCGGCGGGTCCAGCGCCAGTGCACGGGCCAGCGCCACACGGCGCGCCATGCCACCGGACAGCTCGCGCGGCCAGGCATCGGCGGCGGCCAGCAGGCCCACCGCATGCAGCTTCATCTGCACCAGCCGGCGCAGCACGGCGGTCGGCAGGCGGGTGTGCGTACGCAGCGGCAGGGCGACGTTCTCGGCCACGGTGAGGTCGGTCAGCAGGCCGTTGCCCTGCAACAGCACGCCCACGCTCTTGCGCATTTCCAGCAGCGCGCCGCTGTCATGCGGGATCGGCTTGCCGAACAGGGTGACCTCGCCGGCGACCGGGCGCAGTTCGCCGGTCAGCGCCGCCAGCAGGGTCGACTTGCCGCTGCCGGACGGACCGAGCACCGCGGTGATGCTGCCCTTGGGCACCTGCAGCGACACGTCGCGCAGGATCGTGCGTCCGCTCCGGTCGATGCGGACGTTGGATAACTGCACCAGACTGGAGGTGGAAGCCGACATGGGCACCATTAACGTTTTTTAGACATCGAAGGATCGGGCCCGTCGGCTGAACATAAGCAGACTGGACGGTCCAGTATTGTTGCACGGCAAGGCCTCGCGAGGCCGGGACAATCGGCCGACGGCCCGGAACAATCCGTACCGCTGGCGGGCCAACCATTGAATACTGCCTGCCGTGCTGCACACTGTGCATGATGAGTGACCCGGGCAGCGATTTCCGCCTCTACCATTCCAATTCCCTGGACGTGCTGGCCGCGCTGCTGGCGCGCAACGTGCGTGCGCCGGTGCAGGGCCAGCCGCTGCTGGCGCCGGAAGTGGTGCTGATCCCGCAGGTGGCGATGCGGCGCTGGCTGCAGGCGACACTGGCCGCGGAATTCGGCGTCGCCGCCAACCTCCAGTTCCTGACCCCCGGCGAGTTCGTGGCGCGGGCGCTGAAGGCCAACGTCAGCGGCGAGCAGGACGATCTGGACGCGGCCGGCCTGCACTGGAAGCTGTATCAGGCACTGCGCGACCCGGCGCTGCTGGCGCAGCCGCCGATGCGCGCGCTGCAGTCCTATCTTGCCGGCGATGACGCATTGAAACCGTGGGCGCTGGCCGGCGAGCTGGCCTCGGTGTTCGAGAAGTACCAGGCCTGGCGCCGCGACTGGCTGCTGCGCTGGGCAGCCGGTGCCGATCCGGCCGACCCGCAGGCGATCCTGTGGCGCACCATCACCCGCGGTCACGACTACCGCGCCCGCCGCATCCAGGAGTACCTGGACCGCTTCGAAGGCGCCGGCCAGCCCCTGCCGCAGGGCCTGCCGCCGCGCATGTCCGCGTTCGCAACGCTCAACATCTCGCCTGACGTGCTGCGGGTGATGGCCACCCAGGCCCGGGTAGGCGAGCTGCACTTCTATATGCCCACCCCGGTGCAGTCGTACTGGGGAGATCTGCAGACGCTGGCCGAGCGCCTGCGCAGTGGCGCACCGGATCCCTTCGGTGAAGCGGCCGGCGAGAACCGGCTGCTGGAAGTGTGGGGTGCGGCCGGGCGCGACTTCATGGCGGTGCTGGGCAGTTACGAGGTGGTGCATCCGGCCGGCGAAATCGCCGCCTATTCCGATCCGGAGGAGGACACCGGGCCAAGCCTGGACGAAGGTGGCCTGTCCGACAGCCTGCTGCATCGCTTGCAGCGTGACCTGTTCCACCGTCGCGCGCTGCCCTCGGGTGAACTGCGCGACGGCCTGCGCAGCGACGACCCCAGCCTGCAGGTACACGCCTGCCACACCCGCCTGCGTGAGTTGCAGGTACTGCACGACCAGCTGCGCAGCCTGCTGCAGGACCCGCGCTTCGACCCGCCGCTGCAGGCGCGCGAGATCGCGGTGCTGGCGCCGGACATCGATCCCTATGTGCCGTACCTGGAAGCGGTGTTCGGCGGTCGCGGCGGCGAGGAGGAACACATTCCGTATGCCCTGGCCGACAGCAGTCCGCTGGCGGGCGAGCCGCTGGCCGATGTGTTCGTGCATCTGCTGGGCCTGCCGGTCTCGCGCTTTGGCCTGAACGAAGTGCTGGACCTGTTGGCCAGCGCCCCGCTGGCCGAAGCGGCCGGGCTGGAAGCGGTGGACTTCGACCGCCTGCATGGCTGGCTGCAGCAGGCCGGCGCACGCTGGGGCCTGGACGCAAAACACCGCAACCAGCACCAGGCACCGGCCGACGACGCCTACACCTGGCAGTTCGCGCTGGATCGCCTGGTACTCGGCCATGCCACCGGCAGCGAGGCCGACGTGGCCGGCGTGGCGCCGTGGATCGAACTGGAAGGCGGCGCGCTGGACGCGCTGGACCGGTTGCTGCGCCTGCTGCGCGTGCTGACGGTCTACCAGCGACGCCTCGGCGAGCTGCTGACACCGGCGCAGTGGCGGCAACGCCTGCTGTCGCTGCTGGATGCACTGCTGCCCACCGCGCCCGGTTCACCCAACAGCCAGCGCGCGCTGGAGCGACTGCGCAAGCTGCTCAACCAGTTTGCCGACGATGCCGCCAAGGCCGGCTTCGAGGACGGCGTGCCGCCTGAAGTGGTCCGCGCACATTTCGCCGGCGCATTGGGCGAGGCCGACACGCGCGCACCGCTGCTGACCGGTGGCATCAGCTTCGGCCGCATGGTGCCGATGCGGCTGCTGCCGTTCCGGGTGATCTGCGTGCTCGGCCTCAACGATGGCGATTTCCCGCGCCGGGACCCGGCCGCGGGCCTCAACCAGCTCACCGCCGAGCTGGATACGCCGCGCCGCCGTCCGGGCGACCGCTCCACCCGCGAGGATGATCGCTTCCTGTTCCTGCAGCTGTTCGCCGCCGCGCAGGAGGTGTTCTATCTCAGCTATCTCGGCGCCGATCCGCGCGATGGCAGCGTGCGTGAGCCGTCGGTACTGGTCAGCGAACTGATCGATGCCGCCGCCGCATATCACCTCGATCCGCCGGCGGCGGTCCGCGATTTCACCGTGCGCCACGCACTGCAGCCGTTCTCACCGGCTGCTTTCGGCGATGGCGATCCACGTCGCTTCAGCTATCGCCGCCAGTGGCATCCGGCTGCCGGGCGCCTCAGCGGCCAGCGGGGCGACCTGCAGCCGTGGTTCGATGCACCGTTGCCGCCGCCGCTCGACGATGCGGTGGAAGACGAGGTCGCACTCGATACCCTGCGTCGTTTCCTGTGCGACCCGGCCGGGCAGTTCCTCGCTCAGTCGCTGGGCCTGCGCCTGGCCGACGAGGTGGAGGAGGTGGATGACCTGGAACCGCTGGTGCTGTCCTCGCGCGGGCCGGAAAAGCGCAGCGTGCAGGCGGCGGTGGTACGCGCCACGCTCAGCGGCGATGCCGAGCCGTTGTACCCGCGGCTGCGCGCGCGTGGCCTGCTGCCGTCGGGTCCATTGGGCGAGCGCCAGTTCGAGGTGGAGCAGTTGAAGACACGCCCGTATGCCAGTGCGCTGCTGGGCTGGATGCAGGGCGAACCACTGGAAAGCCGTCGCTACGAAGTGGACATCGATGGCGTGCGCCTGCATGGCCGCGTGGCCGATCGGCATCCCGAAGGGCTGGTGCGCCTGCGTGCCGGCACACTCAATGGCAATGCAGTGATCCGCCACGGCCTGGACTGGCTGCTGGCGAACGCGGCGGGCGATGCGCTGCCGCTTGTGCAGTTCCATGACGGCGGCGATGCCGGTCCCGGCCCGCACGTGCTGCCGGCATTGAGCGTTCCCGCTGCACGTGCGGCGCTGCGTGCGCTGCTGCAGCTGCGCCAGCGTGGCCTGCGCGAGCCGCTGCGCTTTGCCCCGTACACCGGCTGGGCGCTGTACAACGCGCCGGCAGAAAAGCAGCGCAGCGAAGGCTGGAAGCAGTGGCACGGCAGTGACCGCAGCTGGGGGGAATCCAGAAGTGACGCGTGGCAGCTGCTGCTGCGCGGTGCCGACCCGTTCGCCACCGATGCCGGCTACGCCGACCTGCTGCGCAACAGCCAGCTGGTCTTCAGCGCGGTGCGCGAAGGCCGCGCTCTCGGCGCCGAAGCACGCCAGGAGGGCAACGCATGAACACCGCCATCGCCGAAGACGGCATCGAATCCCTCAGCCGCGATCCCTATCTGGCGCTGCCGCTGGAGGGCATCCGGCTGATCGAAGCCAGCGCCGGCACCGGCAAGACCTTCACCCTGGCCACGTTGTTCACCCGCCTGGTGGTGGAGCAGGGCCTGCGCATCGGCCAGATCCTGGCGGTGACCTTCACCGATGCCGCCACCCAGGAACTGCGCAAGCGCATCCGCGAGCGCCTGGCGCTGGCCGCGCGCCTGGTCGACCTGGAAGCGGCCGACGGTGAAGCACCGGAGGTGCGATTGACCCGCGACGTGCTGCAGCGCCATCTGCAGGGCGGCACCGAGAGCGCCGCCGCACTGAAACGCCGCCTGCAGGTGGCCGCAGACGAGATCGACCTGGCGTCCATCTTCACCATCCACGGCTTCTGCACCCGCGTGCTGCGCGAGCATGCGCTGGAAAGCGGCCACACCTTTGATCCGCCGGAACTGCTGGCCAGCGACCGTGAGCTGCTGAAGGAGCTCGCGGCCGATCTGTGGCGCGTGCATGCCAACGACCCGGCCACGCTGGAGCCGCTGACCTGGCTGTGGTCCAACCCGGATGCGCTGGCGGCCGATCTGCGCGCGTTGCTGGCTACGCCGCCTCTGCACCCGTTGCCACGGCCGGTGGCGCTGGCCGATCCACACCCAGCATTGCAGGCCACCGCCGCCGAACTGCAGCAGGCGCTGCGCGAGCATGGCGAGCAGTTCTTCATCGACCTGTGCGATGCCGTCGATAACAAGTGGATCAACGGCGTGTCCTACAAGCTGGGCTGGCTGCATCCGCTGGGCCGGCAGCTGCTGGCCTGGGCCGAGCGCGCCGACCCGCGCGAGCTGCTGATCAGCGAACGCCTGCCGGCGCTGCTGCCGGAGGCGTTGGCCGCCAAGACCAACAAGAAATTCGCCGAGCGCACGCCGTCGTCGCCATTGCAGGCACCGTTGGCGCGCTATGTCGTGCTGCTGGCCGAACGCGATGCCTGGTTGCGTGCCACCGCATTGAATTTCCTGCACGCGCTTCGCGCCGACGCCACGCAGCGGCTGCAGGCACTGAAGCGCGTCCGCCGGGTGCAGACCTACGACGATCTGATCGATGGCGTAGCGCTCGCCCTGGAAGGCCCGCAGCGACTGACGCTGGTCAGGCAGCTGCGCGCGCAGTACCGCATCGCGCTGGTTGATGAGTTCCAGGATACCGACGATCGCCAGTGGGGCATCTTCCACACCGTGTTCGGTGATTCGCCGGAGGTGCGCGAGCTGGACCTGGCACCGGCGTTGTTCCTGATCGGCGACCCCAAGCAGGCGATCTACGGTTTCCGCGGCGGTGATATCCACACTTACCTGAAGGCCAAGCAGGTGGCGCAGCAGGCGCCGGTACTGGACCAGAACTTCCGCTCGCGACCCGCTGTGCTGCGCGCGCTGCAGGCGCTGTACGACAACGCTGGCGAAGACGCCTTCCTCGAACGCGACATCCAGTTCGAGCCGGTGCGGCCCGGTGGCGTGCGCAGCGATGCGGACTACCAGCGCGACGGCCATGCCGCCGCGGCGCTCACCCTGCGCGTGCTGCGCAGTGGCGGTGACAAGGCGATGAGCGCCGATGCCTCGCGCGATGCGGCGACCCAGGCCTGCGTGGCCGCGATTCACCAGATCCTGGTCGAGGCGCGTGCGGGCAATGCCGTGTTGCGTGGGCGCCCGGTGCAGCCCGGTGACATCGCGGTGCTGGTGCGCTCGCATCGCGAGGCCACCCTGGTGCAGCGCGCACTGGCCGCGGTCGGCATTCCGGCAGTGGCAGCCGGCAAACAGAGCCTGTTTTCCACGCCTGAAGCGCGTGATCTGCGTGCGCTGCTGCTGGCGCTGCTGCAGCCGGCTGACGAAGGTCGCCTGCGCGCAGCGCTGGCCACGGTACTGCTCGGCCAGCGCGCCAGTGCGATCGCGGCGATGGAGCGCGACGGCGACCTGCAACGCGGGTTCCAGGCGCAGCTGCTGCATTGGCGCGAGCGGTGGCAGCGCGGCGGCCCGTTCGCGGTGATCGCCGATGTCTGTGCCGCACAGGGCGAGCGTCTGCTGGCGCTGATCGATGGCGAGCGCCGCCTCACCAATTACCTGCAGCTGGGTGAACTGCTGCAGGAAGCCTCTGCGCAGGCGCTGGGCATGCACGGGCTGCTGGACTGGTTGCAGGGGCAGATGGCCAGCGCCGACCAGGATGACGAGCAGCAGCTGCTGCGCCTGGAATCGGATGCGCGCCGCGTGCAGATCATCACCCTGCACAAGAGCAAGGGCCTGGAGTATCCGCTGGTGTTCCTGCCCTTCGTCGGCATCGACGGCGGCGCACCGAACACGGCCTCGCACTGCACGGTGCATGTGGGCGGCCAGCGCCAGCTACACTGGAAGCTGGACAAGGACGAGGCCTGGGAAGCGGCCACCGCGCAGCGCGAACGCGAGCAGCGCGCCGAGGATGCGCGCCTGCTGTATGTGGGACTGACCCGCGCCGAGCATGCGCTGTGGATCGCCGTGGGTGATCTGGCCGGGCTGGGCAAGACGCGTCTGGCGCCGCTGCTGGGCGACCTGCAGGCGCTGCGCGCGCTCGCCGATGTGCACATCGATGACAGCGAGGCGCCGGCCACGCTGCCGCAGCTGGCGGCCGAAGTGGAAGGTGAGCTTCCAGCCGTGCGTGCACTGACCCGGCGCGTGCCGCACGACTGGTGGGTGTACAGCTTTACCCAGCTGGCCCACGCAGATGCAGGCGTTGGCAGCGATATCGAAGCGGCCGCCACCGAGCTGCCGGCACCGGCCGCCGACGAACCGGCCGGCCCGGAACTGCCATTGGAACCGGCGCTGCCTGAACCCACCGCGGCCGCCGAGGACAACGCCCCGCTCGATCCGCGCTTCATGGGCAGTCGCTTCGGCAACGTGCTGCATGAGGCAATGGAGAACGTCGACTTCGCCGCATGGGGTGACTGGCAGCCGGGCCTGGAAGCCCCTGAGGGGCAGGCCGAGGTACTGCGCAAGGCGCTGCACGACGAAGGCTATGCCGACGTCGACCTGGACGACGGCGTGGCGGTGCTGGTGCCGCTGGTTGGCCACACCCTGACCGTGCCGCTGCCCGAAGGCGGCGCGCTGCACAGCCTGGGAGAAGGCGAGCGCCGCGCAGAAATCGACTTCCATTTCGCCATCGAACCGACCACGGTGCCGGCGCTGCTGCAGGTCCTTCATGCGCACGGCGTTTCCAGTGGTCGTCGAGGCTTCGGCCAGCGTCGCCGCCTGGAAGGGCTGATGACCGGCATGATCGACCTGACCTACGTGCGCGACGGGCGCTGGTACGTGCTCGACTACAAGTCCAACCGCCTGCCCGGCTACAGCCCGGACCTGCTGGCCATTGCCATGCGGCACAGCGAGTACGACCTGCAGGCGCTGATCTACACCGTGGCCCTGCATCGCTGGTTGCGCTTCCGCCTGGGCGCGGCCTACGACTACGAACGTGACATGGGCGGCATCCGCTACCTGTTCTGCCGCGGCCTGGATGCTGCCGGCAACGGCGTGCATGTGGACCGCTTCCCGTTCGCGCTGGTGGATGCACTCGACGCGCTGTTCGCAGGTGGCGAACAGGCCCAGGCCGAACTGGCCGCACGTGCCCGTGGGGCCAGCGCATGAGCCTGCTGAAGGAACTGCACCAGAAGGGCCTGCTGCGCACCCTCGATCACGCGTTGGCGACCAGCCTGCAGCGGCTGCGCGACGACACGCCCGAGAGTGTGGCGCTGGCGGCGGCGCTGGCCTCGCTGGCGGTATCGCAGGGCCACGCCGCGTTCGATCCGGCACAGCCGCAGCGGTTGCTGGAAGGCGTGCCCGAGTGGCCTGCCGCGCAGGACTGGCTGGCGCAGCTGCGCGCATCGCCCTGGGTAGCGACGCCGGAGCAGGCCGATGCCATCGCCGAGGATGCGCCGCTGGTGCTGGAGAACGGCCTGCTCTACCTGCGCCGCTATCGCGAGTACGAGCGCCAGTTGGCGGCTGGGCTGCAGCGCATCGGCCGGCATCCGCTGCCGGCGCCGGACATGACGGCGTTGGCGCCGCTGTTCGCGCAGCTGTTCCCGCAGGCATTGAACAGTGAAGATCACCAGGCACGCGCAGCCGGCGTGACCCTGCGCCATCCGCTGGCACTGGTCACCGGCGGCCCCGGCACCGGCAAGACCACCACCATCGCGCGCCTGTTGCTGCTGCTGGCGGCGCAGGCCCGGCATGCCGGCCAGCCGCTGCCCGGGGTGGCGTTGGCCGCGCCGACCGGTCGCGCTGCCGAGCGCATGGCCGAGAGCCTTCGCGTCGCCGTGCAACGGCTGCAGGAACAAGGAGTGGATGCGACGTTGTGCGCGGCATTGCCCAGTACCGGCACCACCCTGCATCGCCTGCTCGGCGTGATTCCCGATTCACCGCGCTTCCGCCACCACGCTGATAATCCACTGCCGGTGGATGTGGTGGTGGTCGACGAAGCGTCGATGATCGATCTGCCGATGATGGCCAAGCTGGTCGATGCGATCGCCAGTGGCACGCGGCTGATCCTGCTCGGCGATCCCGATCAGTTGCCCTCGGTCGAAGCCGGTGATGTGCTCAGCGCGATCCTGCGCGCCAGCGGTGATGGCATCGGCACCCGCGCCGATGATGCGCAGGCACTGCAGGGTCTGTTGGCACCGGCCACGTTGCAGCCGCAGGCCGCGCCGCGCGCCTTCGCCGGCCGCCGCGTGCAGCTGCAACGCGGTTACCGGCAAAGCGATGCGCTGGATCTGGCACCGCTGGCGCATGCCGTGCGCGAAGGCGACAGCAGCACCGCATTGCAGCTGCTGCGCGGTGGGTCGCTGGCAGGCGTGCATTTCCACGAAGGCGAGGCCGATCCATTGCGTGGCCAACGCGAGCATCTGCTCGGCCACTGGCGCGCGCTGGCCGAGGCCGCTGATCCGGTAAGGGCCCTGCAGCAGGCCGGGCGCCTGCGCGTGCTGACCGCATTGCGCGAAGGCCCGCAGGGTGCGCGCGGGCTCAACAGCCGCATCGAACAGCTGCTGGCTGGCAACACCCCGGGCTACTTCCAGGGCCGCCTGCTGCTGGTCACCGAGAACAGCTACCGGCACCGCCTGTTCAACGGCGATATCGGCATCTGCCTGCGCGATGGCAGAGGCGCGATGGTGACCTGGTTCCCCGGCGACAGCGTCGACCAGCCGCGCGCCTTCCACCCGGCCGCGCTGCCCGCGCACGAAAGCGCCTTTGCGATGACCGTGCACAAGGCACAGGGCTCGGAGTTCGATGAAGTGTGGTTGCAGCTGCCACGCCAGGACAGCCGCGTGCTGTCGCGCGAGCTGGTCTACACCGGCCTGACCCGTGCCCGCCAGGTGCTGCATGTGGCGGGCAGCGCAGAGGTGCTGCAGGCCGCGTTGAAACGCCACGCCAGCCGGTTGGGTGGCCTGGCCTGGCGCTTGGGTGCGGAAGACGTGATCGAAGCACCATCGACACTGATCGAAGAACCGACGGTGCAGGGCCAGCTGTTCTGACCTCAGTCCTTCCAATTCCTCCAATCACAACGCGCACCTTCATCCACGCATGGCGTGGATCTACCGTGTCGACCAAGGTCGACACCCACCAGAAGCAAGCCATGCCATTCCGACAGATCGCGGGAAACTGTCGAAGGCGGGGTGGGTCCGGTTGCGGGGGCGTGAGCCGCATGATGCGGCGACCGAGCTTACAGGGACGTACTTGCAGCGTCCCCCTCAACCGGACCCACCCCGCCATCCCAAGGAATACCCGCTTTTGACGTTGACGTTGATTCGGCAGGTGCAGGGTGCAGCCCTGCCGCCCCCGTCATTCCGCGATCAGCACCAGGCCATCGGGGAACACGATCGCCGCTTCATCGGCGCTCACATCGAAGAACCCCACGCCGTGCTTCTCGGCCAGGTCCTGCACGCGACCATGCGCGCGCTCGGCCACCGAATAGGTGAATGCGCCATAGATCACTTCGCGGCCGATGCTGTACTCGGTCACTTCGTCACGATCGTCATCGTCGTTGCTGAGTGGTCCGTCCAGCGGCGGAAATTCCTGCGCCATCTCCGCGAACCACGCCTGCAGCGCCGGGCTGCTGACCGCCGGGTCGTCGTACTCGTGGCGCTCGTTCCACTGCGTCTGCTTCTCGAACCAGGCGATGAAGGCCGCCGCTTCGCGCGGGGCCGCGCTGGCCTCGAACACCATCATGTCGTAACTCATTGAACCGTCCTGTGGGGATCGCGAGTGGCCGCCGGGCATGGCCCGGCGCTACCGGGCCACGATGGTAGCGCCGGGCCGCGCTTGGCGGATCGCATTACACGGACGGCGATTCGGCGCCTACCCATCCCGGCGCCAACGCCTTCGCCTCCGGGAACAACGCAAAGCGCAGCCCGATCAGGCCCATCAGCGCCTCGTCGCGGGCCTTGCAGGCGCCCACGCTGCCGACCCGTCCCAGCGAGGTATCCAACCGCTCGCGCAATGCGTCGGCCGCCACAATCGGTTTGCGCGCAGCGATCTGCCGGCGGTAGTGCACGGCGATCTCTTCAAGAATGTGCTCGACCGCCTCACGGCTGCGCTCGGGCAGTTCCAGCCGTGCACGGCGCAGCTGCAGGATGTTCAGGCCGATGCGCGCCTCGTTGAGCATGTCCACCGAGGCGATGTCACTGCCCTCGGGCGTCGCCGCCAGGCGCGGGGCGAGCAGGCCCAGCAGGTCGAGCATGCGTGCGGCGAAGCGCTGCCGATCCTGCTGGCCGCGTCCTTCGGCGGCTTCGGCCAGCGTGGTCCAGCCCTGCCGCACCAGCCGGCGTGCGGTCCACTCGGCACCCACCGAACGGAACAGGCGGGTCATCACCACCGCAAAGCCAATGCCGATGAACATCGCGATGGACGAGTTGAGGAAGGTCTGGATGTTGGCGCTGTAGGTGTTCTGCAGGCTCAACAGCGCGGCCAGGTTCACCGTCAGCGGCAGCGCGAACAACGCGCTCTTGGGGTGGTGCAGCATCAGCCCCAGCGGCAGGAACGCCACCGCCAGCACCAGTGCCAGCAGGCCGAAGTCGTGCACGGCCGGGAACACGCCGAACAGGTACACGCCGGCCACCACCGAGGCGACCATCGCCCACACCAGGAACGACACCATGCTCGGTGCCGGATCGTCCTGTGCGGCGAAGAACGCGGCGGTCACCGCGGCCATCATCGCGCCGTTGCCGCCGCCTTCCCATCCCAGCGCGATCCACAGCACGCAGTAGCTCATCAGCGCCACGCCGGCACTGAGCGCGGAGAACAGCGCCATGCCGTAGTCGACGTGCTTGTCGGCGGCCACGCGTTCGGTGCGGATGCGGTAGTGCGCGCGGTCCAGCGGCGCGGTGCCGTGGTCGATGGCGTGCTGCAGGGTGCGGCAGTCCTGCCACAGGTCCACCAGTTCTTCCAGGCGCAGCAGCAGGCTGGCCAGCTGCAGGTGCTGCAGGTCGCGGTCCACCTGCGGCTTCAGCGCACTGATGCGTGCGCGCAGGCGGGCGTACTCGCTGGCATTGGTCGGCCCGTCGAGCCAGTCGTGGATGTCGTCGATCAGTTCCGGCAGGCCTTCCGGCAACGCCTGGCCATCGCTGCGCAACGCACTCAGGCGGTCGGCGATCGAGGACAGCACCGGCAACAGCAGCAGCATGCGCTCGCGCAGGCGCTCCATCGACACTGCCGAACCGGCATGGCGTGGATCATCGCGGCGCAGGAATTCGATCAGCGCCTCGAACTGCACCAGATCGGCGGCCAACCGGTTGCGTGGCGCGTGTGCACGGCCACGTTCCAGGATCTGCCGGCACCACTGCGCGGCGTCCTCCATCCAGTTGCCGATGCGGGCGCGCAGCATCGGCCGCACCGAGGCCGGGAACAGCAGCGAGGCGAACAGCACCGCCACCACCGTGCCGAGGATGATCTCCTCGCTGCGCGCCACCACCGTGTCGAAGATGGTTTCCGGCGAGGTCACTGCGGGGAAGCCGATGAAGGCGGTGGTGTAGCCGGCCAGCAGGAACGCGTAGCCGCGCGGGCCGCGGTTGAGCAGGGCCATGAACAGGCAGCCGGCTAGCCAGATCGACATTGCCGCGCTCAGGACCAGCGGCGTTTCCACCAGTGCCGGCAGCACCAGCAGGGTGGCCAGGCCGGCCACCAGGGTGCCGACGATGCGGTACACGCCCTTGGCACGGGTTGGGCCCAGCAGCGGCTGGCTGACGATGTAGACCGTGCCCATCGCCCAGTACGGGCGCGACAGGTTGCCGGCCATGGCGATGTACAGCGCGGCCACCGCGGCCAGGTAGGTCTTGATCGAGAACAGCCAGGCCTGGCGGTCGGTCAGCGCGTTCATGGCCTACTTCGCTGCGGTCGAGGCGTTGGGCGCGGTGGCGCTTGCCTGCCAGCCACCGCCCAGCACCAGGAACAGATGGATCTGGTCGCGCGAGACCTGCGCTTCGGCGGCCGCCAGCGTGGCATCGCTGGTGGCCAGGCTGCGGTCGGCATCCAGGCTGGACAGGTACGGCGTGCGGCCACCCTGGTACAGCCGGCGGTTCTGCTCGGCGGCCAGTGCGGCCTGCTCCTGCGCGATGCGCAGCGACTGCAGCCGGCGCAGGTCCTGCGCATAGCGGTCCAGCGCGGTCTGGGTCTCGCGCAGCGCCTGCAGCACGGTGTGGTCGAACTCGGCCAGCGCGGCATCGGCACCCGCCTCGGCGGCGTGGATGCGTGCGTGCGTGCCGGAGGACGGCAGCGTCCACGAGATCAGCGGGCCGATCGACCACTGCTGGGTCATCGGCGTGCCGAAGTCTTCCAGCAGGCCGGCGGCACCCACCGAGGCACCCAGGCGGATGTCCGGGTACAGCTCGGCGGTGGCGACCCCAATCCGCGCCGTGGCCGAGGCCAGCTTGCGCTCGGCCTGGCGCACGTCCGGGCGGCGCTGCAGCAGCGCCCGGCCATCACCGACCGGCAGCGGCTGCGCCAGGCCGGGGGCGTGCGCACAGTCGATCACGCCGGCTGGCAGCTGGCCCGGGGTTTTCCCAAGCAGCGCGGCCAGCGAATAGGCGGCCGCCGAACGCTGCGCGCGTAGCGGCGGCAGCGCCGCCTCCAGCAGTGCCACCTGCGCATTGGCGCGGGCCAGTTCCGGCGGCGTGCCGCGGCCGGCCGCGATCAGGCGCTCGGTGACCGTACGGCTGCGCTGCTGCAGCTGCAGCGAATGCTCGGCCACGTGCAGTTCGTGGTTGGCGTGGCAGATTTCCAGGTAGCTGTCGGCGACCTGCGCGACCACGCTGACCTGGGCCAGGTCGCGCGCCGCCGCCACCGACTGCTCGTCGGCACGCGCTGCCTCGGCGCCGCGCTTGAGCTTGCCGAACAGGTCGAACTGGTAGCTGACCGCAAACTTGCCATCGGCCAGGTTGATCACCGGCAGCTCGTGCTCCTGCAGGAATGATTCGGCCGACAGCTGCGCGCGGCTGACGCCGGCCTCGGCCTCGTACTCGAAGCCACCGGCGTCCAGCGCCTGTTCGTAAACGGCGGCTGCACGCCGCAGATGCGCATCGGCGGCCTTCAGTTCCACGTTGTCGCGCAGCGCCTGGGTGATCAGGCCGTCCAGCACCGGGTCGTTGTACAGCGACCACCAGCGGTCGGGCAGCGCCTGGTTGGCGGCCACCTGCGGGTTCTGCGTATCGATGAAGGCTGCATTGGCCTGCGGGCGCTTGAACGCCGAGCCTTCCGGCAGTGCATAGTCCGGGCCGACGGTTTTGCACGCGGCCAGGCTGGCCAGTGCGACGATCAGGCCGAGACGGGGCAGGGTGGCGTTCACAGGCCCGCCTGTGTCGGCGCGGTGCCGACCTTGTCTGCATGCTTCGTGCTGTTGGTCTGTACGGTCACCGTGGCGGTACGGCCGGCAATCAGCTCAACGCCCTTTGGCACTTCGTCGATCGCGATGCGCACCGGAATGCGCTGCGCCAGGCGCACCCAGTCGAAGGCCGGGGTCACGTTCGGCAGCAGGGTGCTGCCGTTGCTGCGGTAGCGATCCTCGATGCCGGCGGCGATGCTCTCGACATGGCCGCGCAGCGGCGCCGATTCGCCCATCAGGCGGATGTCCACGCGCTGCCCCGGGGCCACGCCGCGCAGCCGGGTTTCCTCGAAGTAGCCGTCGATGCGGAACGAGCCGGTGTCCAGCAGCGCCAGCACCGGCTTGCCGGCCACCACGTAGTCGCCCACGCGCATGGTGCGGTCGTTGACCCGGCCATCGGCCGGTGCGCGCACCTCGGTGCGGCCCAGGTTGAGCTCGGCCAGGTCGACCGCCGCCTGTGCGGTGCCCAGCGCAGCCTGTGCAGCCTGCAGCTTGGCGCGGCGCACTTCGGCGTCCTCGGCGGCGACCAGATCCTGCAGGCTGCGGTCACGGCCGATTTCGCGGCGCAGCTGCGCCACCGAGGCCTGGCGCTCGGCCAAGCTGGCCTTGGCCTGTTCCAGCGCGATGCGGTAGCGCGCGCGGTCGATCACGAACAGCACGTCGCCCTTCTTCACCGCCTGGTTGTCGGCCACGTTCACCGTTTCCACCAGCCCGGACACGTCCGGTGCCACCTGCACCACGTCGGCACCGACATGGGCGTCGCGGGTCCACGGCTCATCCATGTAATAGACCCACAGCTGGCGCAGCACCAGCAGGGCGACGATCACGGCTGCGCTGGTCAGCAGTATGGGCAGGGTCTTCTTCACGATCTTGTTCACGATTGCATCCAACGCAGGAGGTGGAACAGCAGGCCCAGCACGATCCCGTACAGCGCCAGGTTGAACAGCGCCGGGTGCCATACATGGCGATAGGCGCCGGCACGCTGCAGCAGCGCGTGCAGGCCGCTGTTGACCAAGTAGGCCAACAACATCAACCCGAGCAGGGTCGGGACGAACACTCCATGGAGACTGAATTCACCGGGCATCGGAAGGGGCGGGGGCGAGGTGGGGGAGGGGAGGGACAACAGAACAACGGCAACGGGCAAAAGCCGCTGGCGTGTGCACGGCAGCGGCGGTGTTCGGGGGCAGCGGTCTTACGTGATGCGGTCGGCGGCCTCGGCCAGCAGGCGCCATGCCTTCAGCACGGCGTGCAGTTCATCCATGGAAAGCTCGCCGAACACGTCCTGGCGCAGGCCGATCAACTGGTCTTCCAGCTCGCTGACCAGCGCATGGCCCGCGTCGGTCAGCCACAGCAGGTTGGCGCGGCGGTCGCTGGCGTCGCTCTCGCGGCGGACCAGGTCGCTGGCGCACAGCTTGTCCAGCAGGCGCACCAGGGAAGGACCCTCCATGCCCAGCTGCTGGGCCAGCGCCACCTGGCGGATGCCACCGCCGGAGCGGCCGATCATCAGCAGGGGCATGGTGCAGGCGGTGGAGATGCCGTAGCTGCCGAGCCGACTGTCGGCCAAGCGCTGCCACTGCCGCCCTGCGTACAGCAGGCCGGAGCTGAGCTGCATCTGCAGCACGGTGCGCTCGTCGAGGGGTCGGTCCATAAGAGATAGATAGGATACTACTAATTTCATTCCTATCAATGGGTTTTTATGAATGGGTGGGTGTGTTGAGGAAAGCGTTGCGCCTGCCTGGTGTCGGGTGGGGCGGCGGGGGCCGGACGGGGCAGGACACGCCGCAAGTACGTCCCTGTAGGCTCGGCCGCGGCATCCATGCCGCGGACGGTCCTGCCCCGCCCGGCCCCCGCTGCCTTCCCATCACCCCGCGAGCGCGGTGGGTTGGCTCTTGGAAGCAAGAGCAGAAGCAGTGCGGACCAACGGTCCGCACCCACCAAAGCAGAAGACACCACAGCAGCGGCGCGCTGCTTCCGAAGCCATGAACCCCCGCCTTTGCCCCCGCTTTCGGGCGGTCCGGCCGCGCCCGCAGGAAACTGTCAGGGATGGGGAAGGGCGGCAGGGCAGGACCGTGAGGCGCATGGATGCGCCGACCGAGCCCCCATGGATGGGTTTACGGCGTGTCCTGCCCTGCCGCCCTTCCCCATCCAAGCCGATACCAAACAAGGCGCCGCCCGCCCCCCGATGAACCGTCCCCACAGGACGACCCACCCCCCGGTCGGGTACGATGCTCGCCCCCCGTTCGGGACGCTGTACGCAATGAGCAAGAACAACGAAAAGGCCGCCCCGCAGGGCGACGTGACCCAGGACCAGGCCGAGGATGCCGTGCGCACCCTGCTGCGCTGGGCCGGTGAGGACCCGTCCCGTGAAGGCCTGCTGGATACGCCCCGCCGTGTCGCCGAAGCCTATGGCGACTGGTTCAGCGGTTACCGCGACGACCCGCGCGCCTACATGGAGCGGACCTTCGAGGAAGTGGCCGGCTACGACGAACTGATCGTCCTGCGTGACATCGAGTACGAAAGCCACTGCGAACACCACATGGCGCCGATCATCGGCCGCGTGCATGTCGGCTACCTGCCGGCCGGCAAGGTGGTGGGCATCAGCAAGCTGGCCCGCGTCGTCGAAGCCTACGCCCGCCGTTTCCAGGTGCAGGAGAAGATGACCGCGCAGATCGCCCAGTGCATCCAGGACGTGCTGCAGCCGATCGGCGTCGGCGTGGTCGTCGAAGGCGCCCACGAGTGCATGACCACCCGCGGCATCCACAAGCGCGGCGTCAGCATGGTCACCTCCAAGATGCTGGGCAGCTTCCGCGACGACGCGCGCACCCGCGCCGAGTTCCTGCGCTTCATCGAAGTGGGCGGCAAGCGCTGAGCCGCTTGCCCGCACCGCGCCGGCCCCTGGTGGCCGGCATGCCCACGGCTGCCCACGCAGCCGCCGTGGGTGGCTGCTTGTCCCCACCAGACCTCATGACTCTTTTCGCTGCATGAAGCATCGCGAACGCATTGCCCGTTACCGTCACCTGCGCGAACAGCCCCAGTGGAAGCTGCTTGCCGCCGACCATGCCCCGGAAATCATCGGCCTGTTGCAGGGCCTGCTGATGGACGGCGAGCGCACGTTGCCTTCGTCGGTGCTCAACGAGCGCCTGCAGCGCGCGCTGGACCAGCTGGCCGGCGATGAACTCTCGCGCGAGCTGCCGCGGACCGCGCAGGCCTACATCGCGCACTGGCTGGCCCAAGGCTGGTTGGAGCGCCGCCTGCCCGAAGGCGCCGACCAGGAACAGTACGAGCTGTCGACCGCAGCGCTACAGGCGATCCGCTTCGCCGACGGCCTCGAGCAGGCTCGCGTGGCCGCCACCGAGAGCCGCCTGGCACTGGTCATCGAACAGCTCTCGCAGCTGGCCGCGCAGACCGAGTCCGACCCCGATGCCCGCCTCTCGGCGCTGCGCGACGAGCGCGACCGCATCGACGCCGAGATCGCCCGCGTCGGCGCCGGCCGCGTCACCGCGCTGGATGGCAAGCGCGCCCTGGAACGTGCGCGCCAGATCATCGGCCTGGCCGACGAGCTGACCGAGGATTTCCGGCGCGTGCGCGATGACTTCGAGCAGCTCAACCGCGAGTTCCGCGAACGCATCATCGACGATGAAGGCGAGCGCGGCGACGTGCTGTCGCAGCTGTTCGAAGGCGTGGACGTGATCGGCGAGAGTGATGCAGGGCGCAGCTTCCAGGCCTTCTGGCGTCTGCTCAATGACGCCGAGCAGAGCGCCCAGCTCGATGCCGCGCTGGAAGCGGTGCTGGCGCGTGGCTTTGCCCGGCGCCTGGACCGCAACGAGCGCAACTTCCTGCGCGGCTTCACCAGCACCATGCTCGAGCGCGGTGGCCAGGTGCACGACGTGCTGCAGCACTTCGCGCGCAGCCTGCGCGGCTTCGTACAGAGCCGTGGCTATCTGGAGCAGCGCCGCCTCAACCAGCTGCTCAAGCAGGCGCAGTCCGAAGCGCTGGCGCTGCGTGACGAGTTCCCCGCACAACGCGGCATCGGCCGTGACCTGCAGCTGACCACCAGCCGCCTGCGTTCGTGGTCGCAATGGAAGCTGCACGATCCGCGCAGTGCCCAGGTCGATGGCAACGTCGAGTACAACGACGCGGCCGCGATCAGTCTGGAAAGCGTCGGCGATCTGGTCGCTTCGTCCGAAATCGACTTCCGCACCCTGCGCCGCGACCTGCACGACCTGCTCGATGCACAGCCGCGGCTCAGCATCGCCCAGGCCCTGTCGCAGCGCGAAGCGCCGCAGGGCCTCGGCAGCGTCATCGGCTACCTGTCGCTGGGCACGCGTTTCGGCAACGTGGTCGCCGGCGAGCAGGAGCTTGCGCAATGGCGCGGTGGCGACGGCCAGATCCGCCGCGCCCGCATCCCGCTGGTTTGGTTCACCCAGGAGAGACGCCATGAGCTGGCATGAAGATCCCATCGAAGCACCGCAGGCCGACGTGGCGGAAGACGCCTACGAGGCCGAGCCGGCGGCGACCATGGCGCAGCCCCGCCGTGGCAACGACGTGTACTACCTCGGCGACACCGGGCGCCTGCCGCTGGATGCGCGCCGCGCGCTGTGCCAGCTGCTGATCGGCCCCAGCATCGACCAGCTGCGCCACGCCAAGCTGTGGCCCGCGCTGATCCGCAGCGAAGCGGCCATCCGCTCATCGCTGGCGGACCTGTTCCTGGAACTGGTGCTCGACCGCGACAGCGGCGTGGCGTTCACCCGCCAGGCCGATACCGAAGACGTTGATGCGCCGGTGCTGCTGCGCACCTCGCCGCTGACCTTCATCGACTCGGTGCTGCTGCTGTACCTGCGCCAGCAGCTGGCCGAGGCCGATGCACGCGGCAACCGCGCGGTGGTCGCCGACGCCGAGATGGCCGAAGCGCTGGCCATCTATGAAAAGAACCTGTCCACCGACCGCGCCGGCTTCAACCGCCGCGTTGCCTCGGCGGTGCAGAAGATGAAGGACAACCACATCCTGACCCGCCTCAGCGGCCAGGATGACCGCCACGAAGTCTCGCCGGCGCTGAAGCTGCTGTTCTCCGCCGAAGACGTGTCCCAGCTTTCGGCGGTGTACCGCCAGCTGCGCGAAACCCCGGCCGCCGAGGCCTGAGAGACCCGACCATCGCATGGCTATCTCCAAGCACACTCCCGCACTGTTCAACGAAGGCCTGCCGGACCCGCGCCTGCAGCAGTTCCGCATGCGCCGCCTGCAGGTGCACAACTGGGGCACCTTCAACGGCCTGACCGAAGTGCCGATCGCCGAGCGCGGCTTCCTGTTTGTCGGCCGCTCCGGCTCGGGCAAGTCGACCCTGCTCGATGCCATGTCCGCGCTGCTGACGCCGCCGGCCATCGTCGACTTCAACGCCGCTGCGCGTGAAGCCGAGCGCAGTGGCCGCGACCGCAACCTGGTGTCCTACGTGCGCGGCGCGTGGGCCGACCAGCAGGACAGCGGCACCGGCGAAATCGCCACCCAGTACCTGCGCAAGGGCGCGACCTGGACCGCACTGGTGCTGGAGTACCGTGCTGGTGATGGCCGCGTGGTCAGCCTGGTGCGCCTGCTGTGGATCTCCGGCAACGGCACCTCGGCCGGTGATGTGCGCAAGCACTACATGATCGCCGAGCGCCCGTTCGACATCGCCAAGGACCTCGGCGGTTTCGACCTGGACCTGCGCAAGCTCAAGCAGAAGCTGTCCGACCTGCACCACTTCGACACCTTCTCCGGCTACGCCGAGCGCTTCCGCGACCTGCTCGGCATCGACAACGAGATGGCGCTGCGCCTGCTGCACAAGACGCAGTCGGCGAAGAACCTGGGAGACCTCAACGTCTTCCTGCGCGACTTCATGCTCGACACGCCGAAGACCTTCGACGCCGCCGAGCGCCTGGTCAGCGACTTCGCCGAGCTTGATGGCGCGCACCAGGCGGTGGTCACTGCCCGCCGCCAGGTGGAAACCCTGTTGCCGGCGCGCGCCTACTACAACGACCTGAAGGAAATGCACCGCCGTCGTGGCGACGACGAAGCACTGAAGCTGGGTGTCGACAGCTTCCGCGAAAGCCGGCGCCAGGCGCTGATCGAAGCGCGCCTGCGCGAGATGGACGTGCGTGACCGCGGCCTGCTCGGCGAAGAAGCCCAGCGCCGTGCCGCACTGGACAATCACACCGAACGCCTGGCCGAACTGGAGCTGCAGCGCCGCCAGCAGGGCGGTGAGCGCATCGAGGAACTGGAACGCGAGCAGGGCCGTGCCGAAGCTGAGCGTGACCGCCGCCAGGCCAAGCGCGAGCAGGCACGCCAGGCGGCGCAGCAACTGGGGGCCGAACTGCCGGACGACGCCCATGGCTTCGCCGAACTGGTCGAGCGCGCACAGAACGAGCTGCAGGACCGCCAGCGTGCCTCCTCGGCACTGGACGATGCGATCAGTGATCGCCTCGGTGGCAAGCGCGATGACGAGCGCCGTTTCGGCGAAGTCCGTGCCGAACTCGAAGCGATGCAGCGCACACCGTCCAACATCCCGGCGCCGATGCAGAAGCTGCGTGCGCGCCTGGCCGAAGAGACCGGCATCGCCGAGGCAGCGTTGCCGTTCGTTGGCGAACTGATCCAGGTCCGCTCCGAAGAGCAGGGCTGGCAGGGTGCCATCGAGCGCGTGCTGGGCGGTTTCGCGCTGTCGCTGCTGGTCGATGACAAGCATTACAACGACGTCGCCGAGTGGGTGAACCGCACCCACCTGGGCATGCGCTTCACCTACTACCGCGTGCGCCGCAACGATGATGCGTTCGCGCGCGAGCCGTCGACGAAGTCGCTGCTGCACAAGCTGGAACTGCGCGAGCACGTGTTCGAAAGCTGGCTGCGCCGTGAGCTTGGCAAGCGCTTCGACTACGAGTGCGTCGATGCCAAGCAGCTGCGCAACGTCGATCGCGGCATCACCCGCGAAGGCCAGGTCAAGCATCCGGGCGACCGCTTCGAGAAGGACGACCGCAGTGCGGTGGGTGACCGCCGTCGCTGGATTCTCGGCTTCAACAACCACGACAAGGTCGGCGCCTTCGAGCGTGAAGCACAGGAACTGGCCAAGCGCATCGCCGGCTGCGAGACCGACATCGCGCGCCTGCGTGGCCAGCGTGATCGCGACAACGAACGCCGCCTGGCCTGCCACGAGCTGGTCAGCATCAGCTGGAACGAGATCGATATCGCCGCTCCGCAGCAGCGCCTGAGCGATATCGAAGCCACCCTGCGCGACCTGCGCGAAGGCAACGCCGATCTCGCCAGGCTGGCCAAGCAGATCGACGCCGTGCGCGCCGACATCGAGCAGTCCCGCCGCACCTATGAAGACGTCCGCGTCGAGCGCGGCCAGCTGGTCAAGGAACGTGATCGCCTGGACCGCGCACGCCAGCAGAGCCGTGCACTGGTGCTGCCGAGCCTGGCCCAGGAGCAGGAAGCCGGCCTCGCCGAGCGCCTGCAGGAACAGGGTCCGCTCAGCCTGGAAACGCTCGAAGCGCACATGCGCCAGGTCAGCAACGCGCTGAACGAGCAGTTGTCGTCCTCGCAGCAGGACCTCAACCGCATCGAGAACCAGCTGATCGGCTGCTTCCGTCGCTTCATCCAGCAGTGGCCGGAGGAGTCGGGCGACTTCACCGTGTCGGTGGCCTCGGCCGAGGACTTCCTCGCACGCCTCGAACGGCTGGAACGCGACGGCCTGCCACAGCACGAAGAGCGCTTCTTCGACCTGCTGCAGAACCAGAGCAAGAACAACCTGCTGGCCCTGCAGCGCCACAGCGCAGAGGCCCGCAAGTCGATCGGCCAGCGCCTGGACGAGGTGAACGCCAGCCTGGAGCAGGTGCCGTTCAACCGTGGCACGCTGCTGACCATCGAACTGAGCGACCGCCGCCTGCCGGAGGTCGCTGAGTTCCACCTGCAGCTGCGCGAGGTGCTGTCGCAGCAGCAGACCGAGCAGCGCGAGCTGGCCGAATCGCAGTTCACCGTGCTGCGCCAGCTGGTCAACCGCCTCGGCTCGCAGGAAGGCGAGGACAAGCGCTGGCGCGAGCTGGTGCTGGACGTGCGCATGCACGTGGAGTTCATCGGCGTCGAGCTGGATGCGGAAACGCGCCAGCAGGTCGAGATCTACCGCAGCGGCGCCGGCAAGTCCGGTGGCCAGCGCCAGAAGCTGGCCACCACCTGCCTGGCAGCAGCGCTGCGCTACCAGCTTGGCGGCGCTGACAGCCAGCTGCCCAGCTACGCCGCGGTCGTGCTCGACGAGGCCTTCGACAAGGCCGACAACGAGTTCACCGCCCTGGCGATGAACATCTTCGACAACTTCGGCTTCCAGATGGTGGTCGCCACCCCGCTGAAGTCGGTGATGACGCTGGAGCCGTTCATCGGTGGCGCCTGCTTCGTCGAAATCAGCGGCCGCCACGACTCCGGGGTGTTGCTGATCGAGTACGACGAAGAAGGCAAGCGCCTGAAGCTGCCCGAGCGCAGTCGCCAGCAGGCCAACGAACCGGAAGAAGCCGAGGCCTGACCCGGCCGATCGAATGGGGAATGCCGGCCAGCGGCCGGCACCACCCATGGGCGGGGTTCACGACCCGGCTGTGCCGGCCGCTGGCCGGCAACCGCATTCACGAACCGCGGAACGTGTCCCACGCCATCCGCGCGATCAGCACCACCACCAGCCCCACGAACAGCTTGCGGATGAACGGCGTGCCGCCCTTCAACGCCAGGCGCGTGCCCGCCACCGAACCGATGATGTTGGCGGCCGCCATCGGCAGCGCGAACAGCCACAGGATGTTGCCGGTTGGTACGAAGAACGAGATCGCTGCCACGTTGGTCGCCAGGTTCACGACCTTCGATGCCGCTGACGCGCGCAGGAAATCCAGCCCGAAGAAGCGTACGAACAGGAAGATCAGGAAGCTGCCGGTACCCGGCCCGAAGAATCCATCGTAGAAGCCGATCGCCGCACCGATCGCCAGTGCGATCACCAGCTCGCGGCGGCCGATCTCCTGTGGCCGGTGCAACGCGCCGAAGTCCTTCTTCCACAGCGTGTAGGCCAGCATCGCGATCAGCAGGACCAGCACCAGCGGGCGCACCGCGTCCTTGGGCAGCAGGCTTACCGCAGTGGCCCCGGCGAAGGAGAAGATGAAGGCGGTACCAGCCGCGAACAGTACCGGCTTCCACGGGAAACGCACGTTGCGCGCGTAACGCCAGGCAGCCGCACCGGTACCGAACATCGAACTGAACTTGTTGGTGCCGAACAGCATCGCCGGTGTCTGCTGCGGCAGCACCGTGAACAGTCCCGGCAGCTGCACCAGGCCACCGCCACCGACGGCGGCATCCACAAGACCGGCGATGAAGGCGATCACCACCAGCCACCACAACTCGGGGGGAACCAGTTCCAGCACGGCGATCAATCAAGGTGGGGGCGCGACAGCATACGCCCTTCGCCGATGGATGCTGGCGGCGCCCCGCGCGACAATGCGCGCATGAGCCGAAAACCTGCCGATCCCTGTCCCTGCGGGCTTCCCGCGGAGTACGCCGCCTGCTGTGGCCGTTTCCATGCCGGCGACACCGTCCCCGACGCCGAACGCCTCATGCGTTCGCGCTACAGCGCGTACGTGCGGGGCCTGGCAGGCTACCTGCGCCAGAGCTGGCATCCGGACACGCGTCCGGTCGAGTTGTCGCTGGATGACGCGCCCGGGCAGCGTACGCACTGGCTGGGCCTGACCGTCCATGAGCACACCGTCACCGGCGCTGACAGCGCCGAGGTGAGGTTCACCGCCCGCTACCGGGTAGGCGGCGGCAGCGCGGTGAAGATGACCGAACACAGCCGCTTCCTGCGCATCGACGGTCGCTGGTACTACCTCGACGCAGTCTGATCCTCAGCCCGCTGTCCGGCGTTCGCCCGGATCTGGTTGCGGCCGCCGTCCTTGGCTGCGTACAGCGCCCGGTCGGCGGCCTTGACCACCGCTGCCGGGCGCGGGTCCACAAGGCTGTCGGCCAGGCCGATGCTCACCGTCACCTGCACCACCGGGCCGCTGCCGCCGCGCCCGCGTTGCTGACGCCCGGCGTCATCGTCGCGGCTGCGGGTGCTGCGGTCGCGCAGCTGCATGCGGGTGTCCTCGATGCTCTGCCGCAAGGCTTCCACGGCATCCATGCAGGCGTCGGCCGGCTGGCCCAGGAACACCACCGCGAACTCCTCGCCGCCGTAGCGGAACGCACGTCCACCATCACCGACCCGCGCCAGCCGCGAGGCCACCAGGCGCAGCACGTCGTCGCCGGTGTCGTGGCCGTGGGTGTCGTTGAACGATTTGAAGTGGTCCACGTCCACCATCGCGATGCTGTAGGTGCCGCGCGCCCGTTGCAGGGTCTCATTGAAGGCGCGGCGCCCCGGCAGGCCGGTCAGTTCGTCGCGGAACGCCATGTGGAACGACTCCTGCAGCATCGCGCCCAGCATCAGCAGCAGGGCCGCACTGGCCAGCGCAGGCAACAGCACCGGCTGCAGGAAGACCCTCGGCAGCATCCACCACAGGCACAGCAGCGCCAGCAGCATAGCCGTGTGCAGCGGCCGCGGATGCCGCCATGCCTGCCAACCCAGCGCCGCCGTGGCCAGCAGGAACAGCAGCGCCGGCAGCTGCGCCAGCGCGTTCCAGTCGGCCGGGATCCACGCCCAATGACGGTTCGACAGCAGATCATGCATGCCGCGCGGCTGCTGCGCGGCCAGCAGCAGGAAGATCAGCAATGCCGTACTGCTGGCGACGGAGCGCAACAGCAGGTCGTGCCTGCGCCGCCCACGCTCCGGCCACAATGACAGGCCGGCGAACAGCAACGGCAGCCACGCCGAGATGGCATGGAAGCGCAGCGGTGTCAGCGCGCTGACATGGCCGCTGCGCAGGTAGCCGCCGACATCCTGGTGCAGCATCGCGAACATGACTGCCACCACCAACAGCAGGCAGAGCGCACGCACCTGGTGGTAGAGAAGGGCCAGGCCGGCACCGAGGCAGGCCAGCAGCCAGGGCAGAACGCGTTGGGCCGGACTGGCCACGTCTTCGTTGCCCAACGCCGCCCACAGCACCACGGCAACCAGCACGGCGGGCAGCACGAACAGGTAGTGCGCAGGCTGGCGGAGCGGATGCAGGGGCAATCAGGAATTCCAGCGCGGTGACGACGCGGCCGCAGCATTGCCGTTAGCGGCGTTCGGGGCGGCTTCTTGAATGCGGCAGGCCCATCCATGTGAACGAAGTGACGCCGGACCATGACATCGCACTCACCCGCCGGCACCGATGCTGTCGGCATGGACAGCGTACCCACCGCCGTCGCTGCCCCGCAGCACGATCTCGCCCACCAGTTCGCACGCGTGCGTGCGCGCAGCATGCAACTGGCCGGCCCGCTCAGCGCCGAGGACGCCATGCTGCAGAGCATGGCCGATGCCAGCCCCAGCAAGTGGCACCTGGCCCACACCACCTGGTTCTTCGAACGCTTCGTGCTGGCCGGCTTCCCGGCTGCGCCTGCACATGACCCTGCATGGGACTACTTGTTCAACAGCTACTACAAGAGTATCGGCCCCGCCCATGCCCGGCCGCAGCGCGGCCTCCTCTCACGGCCCTCGCTGCAGCAGGTGCATGACTATCGCCAGCAGGTCGATGCACAGGTGCAGTCGCGGCTATCGGCAGGTGACCTGGACCCACACGCGCTGCACAACCTGCAGCTGGGCCTGCAGCACGAACAACAGCATCAGGAGTTGTTGTTGACCGACATCAAGCACGCGTTCTGGTGCAATCCGCTGCAGCCGGCCTACCGCGAGGACCTGCCCACCCCCCCTGGCGCTGCCAGTGCACAGGGCTGGATCGAATCACCCGAGCGCATCGTTACCGTCGGCGCTGCAGCCTGGCCGCAGCACGCTGCGTTTGCCTACGACAACGAATCGCCGCCGCACCGCGTGCTGCTGCCGGCACATGCTCTGGCCGAACGTCCCGTCAGCAATGCCGAGTACCGTGCTTTCATCGATGCCGGCGGCTACCGCGAACCGCGCTGGTGGCTCAGTGAAGGCTGGGCATTGCGTGAAGCCGAGGACTGGCAGCACCCGCTGTACTGGGATGACACCCTGCAGCGCGAATACACCCTGGGCGGTTGGCGCGAGCTGGATCCGCATGCGCCGGTCTGCCATCTCAGCTACTTCGAGGCCGATGCCTGTGCCCGCTGGGCCGGGGCACGCCTGCCCAGCGAGTTCGAGTGGGAGGCCGCCGCCGCGTCTCAGGCGGTGCGGGGCCACTTTGCCGATGACGATCACCTGCACCCGCAGGCGGGGCAGGGCAGCGGCCTGCGCCAGCTGTTCGGTGATGTCTGGGAGTGGACTCACAGCGCGTATGGTGCCTATCCCGGCTACCGCCCTTTCGCGGGCAACCTCGGTGAGTACAACGGCAAGTTCATGTGCGGCCAATGGGTGCTGCGCGGCGGCAGCTGCGTCACGCCACGGGGCCATGTGCGCGCCAGCTATCGCAATTTCTTCATGCCGCCGGCGCGCTGGCAGTTCTCCGGACTGCGCCTGGCCAGGGACCTCACATGAGCACCGTGCACGACGCGCTGCAGGCGTTGACCGACCTCACCCCCGGCCGCCAGCAGATCCTCACCGACGTGGTGGCCGGGTTGTCGCGCACACCGCGCCAGCTGCCATCCAAGTATTTCTACGATGCACGCGGCTCACGCCTGTTCGAGCAGATCACGCAGACCTGCGAGTACTACCCCACGCGTACCGAGCTGGCGCTGCTGGCGCGGGTGCTGCCGGACATCGCCCGCAGCGTCGGTCCTCATGTTCTTGTGGTGGAGCTGGGCAGCGGCAGTGGCCGCAAGACCGCGCTGCTGCTGGCGGCACTGCAGGACCCCGTGGCCTACACCCCCATCGAGATCTCGCGCGCCGCGCTGCTGTCCAGCATCGACCATCTGGCCCCGGCGCTGCCGGACGTCGAGATGCTGCCGGTCTGTGCCGACTTCACCCGCGCGGTCGCCGTCCCGGCACCGGAACGCGAGCCTGCGCGGCGCCTGTTGTTCTTCCCGGGCTCCACGTTGGGCAATTTCGTCGAAGAGGATGCCGTCGCACTGCTGCGCGCGATGCGCCAGACCATGGGCCGCGATGGCCTGGCCCTGGTCGGCATCGATCTGCACAAGGACCCGGCATTGATCGAAGCCGCCTACAACGATGTGCAGGGCATCACTGCTGCATTCACCCTCAACCTGCTGGCGCGCCTGAACCGCGAGATCGGCAGCGACTTCGATCTGGACGGCTTCCGCCACCGCGCCCGCTACAGCATCGCGCGGCTGCGCATCGAAACCGATCTGGTCAGCCAGCGCGCACAGGACGTCCGTCTGGATGGCCGCACCTTCCACTTCCAGGCCGACGAGCCGATCCGCGTCGAATACAGCCACAAGTACACCGACGACAGCTTCGAAGCGTTGCTGCTGCCAGCGGGCCTGCAGGTCGTGCGGCGCTGGGATGCTGAAAGCCCGGCCTATGGCCTGCGCCTGCTTCGCGCCCTTTAGCCGCCGCCAGCCCGCGCTGCTTCAGGTTCGCCTACGCTGCGCCTAAGATGGCCCTGCAACGGCAACACGGAGGACGCCATGCCCATTCTGACCACGCTCGGCCTGGCGGCCGTGCTCGCCGCGGCACCCGCTTCGACAGCAGCGCCTGCGGCCAGCAGCGATGCCGCTTTCAGCCGCTGCCTGGCCGTCCTGCAATCGACAGCCGCCAGCCAGGGCATCAGTGCCGACCGCTTCAATGGGATTATCGCCGGGCTCACCCCCGATCCCAGCGTGCTCGGCCTGCTCGACGCGCAGCCGGAATTCACCACGCCGATCTGGGACTACCTGGCCGCGCTGGTCGATCGCCAGCGCGTGGACGATGGGCGCGTCCTGCTGCAGCAGCATCGGGCCCTGCTTGATCGGGTGTCGGCCCAGTACGGCGTCGACCCGGCCACCATCGTCGCGGTCTGGGGCGTGGAGAGCGACTACGGCCGTGTGTTCGGCAAGCGCCCGCTGCTGCAGTCGCTGGCCACGCTGTCCTGTGCCGGCCGCCGCCAGCCCTTCTTCCGTGGTGAGCTGCTGGCCCTGCTCAAGTTGATCGACCGCGGCGACCTGCAGGCACAGGGGCTCACCGGTTCCTGGGCCGGCGCCTTCGGGCATACGCAGTTCATGCCCAGCACCTATGCACGCATCGCCGTGGACGGTGATGGCGATGGCCGCCGCGATCTGGTCGGCAGCATTCCCGATGCGCTGGCCTCCACCGCCAATTACCTCAAGCGCGCCGGCTGGCGCAGCGGAGAGCCGTGGGGCATGGAAGTGCGTATCCCGCCCGGTTTCGACGCCAGCCAGGCCGGGCGTACCCAGCGTCGGGCGCTGGCCGACTGGCGTGCGCAAGGTGTGACCGCATTGGATGGCAGCGCGTTGGCCCCGGCCAACCTGCCTGCCGACGCGCGCGCGGCCCTGCTGCTGCCGGCGGGCGGCAAGGGCCCGGGGTTGCTGGTGTTCCGCAACTACGACGCGATCTACAGCTACAACGCTGCCGAAAGCTACGCGCTGGCGATCGCCACGCTGGCCGACCAGCTGCGTGGCGGCACGGGCCTGGCCACGGCCTGGCCGACCGATGATCCCGGTATCGGCCGCGATGAGCGCCGCCAGCTGCAGACCCTGTTGCTGGCCCGCGGCCACGACATCGGAAGCGCCGACGGCATGATCGGTACGGCCACGCGTCGCGCCATCCAGGTCGAGCAGCAGCGCCTGGGCTGGGCCAACGCAGATGGGCGCGCGGGACAGCGTATCCTTCGCACTCTGCAGAACGCGCCGCGCACTGCACCGGTGCCCACGCGTTTCATGCTTCCCAGCAACTACAGTGCCGTGCAATCGCCGGCCATACGGAGTCGATCCCACGTGCAGCAGATCCAGGGTGTACGCAGCGGGCAGTACCAGGGGCTCGATGCCTGGCTGGTGGAAACCGGCGACGCCAGCGCGGCCATCAGTGTGTTTGGCGGCCAGCTGCTTTCCTTCGTGCCCAAGGGCCAGCCGGATCTGATGTGGCTGTCCCCCCGGCGCGCCGAACTGCCCACGCCGATCCGCGGAGGCAGCCCCGTCTGCTGGCCGTACTTCGGCCGCCAAGGCCAGGGCAACGACGTGCCCGCCCACGGTTTCGTCCGTACCGTGCCGTGGGAACTGCAACAGGCCCGTCGCCTGGACGACGGCAGCATCGAGCTCACGCTGGCACCCCCGGTGCTGCAGAGCCTGGACCTGCGATTGAGGATGACTGTGCGCGTAGGCCGCCAGTTGACCCAGCGACTGATCACCGAGAACGTCGGCAGTTCCCCTGCCAGCATCACCCAGGCGCTGCACAACTATTTCCGCGTGGGTGATGCCAGCGCGGTGGATGTGGACGGCGTGGACGGACTGGACTATCTGGACAAGTTCGAGAACTATGCGACGCCGCGTCGGCAGCAGGGCGCCTGGACGTTGCGCGATCCCCGTGATCCCGGGCGCAGCGACCGCATCTACACGCAGGCCAAGGGTCACTATGTCCTGCGTGATCCGGTGCTGAAACGCCGCATCGACATCCGTACGGAAGGAAGCCGCTCGCTGGTGGCGTGGAATCCCGGTGCCGAGGCTGCAGCGAAGATGGCAGATGTGGGTGAGGGCTGGCGCGACTACGTCTGCCTGGAAGCGGCCAACGCCGGACCCGACGTGGTGACCCTGCCGCCGGGTGGCAGCCATGTGCTGTCACAGACATTGTCCGCGGCACCGTGGACACCGGTAACCCGGTAACGAATCAACGCAGCAAGGATGTTTTCATGCAGGACGCACAGTGGTGGTACGCCAACAGCAGGCAGAGCGAAGGACCGGTTGACCTGGCCGCCCTGCGTCGCCTGCAGCAGGACGGCACGGTGACGGCACGCACGCTGCTGTGGCGCGAAGGCATGCCCTCGTGGCGCCCCTTGGCGGAGCTGGAACAGGATTCAACGCCCATCGAGATGTCGCCGGCTCCGGATATCGACACAGCCCCACCGGTTGAGGTCGTTGCGCCAAGTGTCGGCGATCCGTCCGATCCGTATCGAGCCCCCGCCGCTGCACCGGATACGGCTGCCGCCGCGGGGCTGGAGGGCGAGATGGCCTTGTACGCCAGCGTGGTCGGCGGCAACTTCCCGATCTATCGCCAGCGCTGGCGACTGGATCAGGGCATTGCCACCGCCAATGGAACCTGGCACTGGCCGGCCTTCCTGCTCGGCCCGATCTGGATGATGTACCGCAGGATGTACCGCCTGGCGGCAATGTGGGTCGGCCTGCTGCTGCTGATCAGCGTGGTGGAGACCTTGCTGGATGTGCCCGAAGGCGTGTCGCTGGTCATCACCATCGCGCTCAGCGTCACCACCGGCACCTTTGGCAACACCTGGTATCTGGCACACTGCCAACGCCTGATCGCCCAAGCCCGTGCCGTCAGCGGCGGCGATGACGCACGGCTGCGCAGCGAGCTCACCGCACGCGGCGGCACCAGCGTGGTCGCCACACTGGCCGCCATCGTCATCTCGGTGGTGTTGAGCACCGTCGGCGCCGCACTGGCGGGGTAGGACAGGTCAGCGGCCCTGACGCGGCCGCAGCACCAGCAGGCACAGCGCACCGGCCACCAGGCCCCAGAACGCCGAACCGATGCCGGCCAGTGAGACGCCGGAGGCGGTGACCAGGAAGGTGACCAGTGCCGCCTCGCGGTCCTGCTCTACTGCCAGCGCACTGGCCAGGCTGTTGGCGATGGTGCCGAACAACGCGATACCGGCCACGCAGGCCACCAGCTCCTTTGGGAAAGCCGCGAACAGGGCGGCCACGGTGGCACCGAACAGCCCGATGACAATATAGAAAGCCCCAGCGGCCATGGCGGCGGTGTAGCGCCGTGCCGGATCCTCGTGCGCATCACGGCCCATGCAGATCGCGGCCGTGATCGCGGCCAGGTTCAGTGCGTAGGCACCGAACGGCGCCAGCAACGTATTGACCACGCCGATCCAGCCGATCAGCGGCGACACCGGCGCGTCATAGCCGGAGGCACGCATCACTGCCACACCGGGGATGTTCTGCGAGGCCATGGTGACCACGAACAGGGGCAGGGCGATGCCGGCTACCGCAGTCCAGGACAGGGACGGGGTCACCCATTGCGGCACCGCCAGCTGCAGCTGCACCTGCTGTGCGTGCAGCAGGTCACGGCTGGCTGCGACCGCGATGCCGACCAGCAGTGTGGCGATGACCGCATAGCGCGGGAACAAGCGGCGTCCCGCCAGCCAGGTGGCGAACATTGCCAGTGCCAGTACCAGTTGGGAATTCATGGCCACGAACACGTCCAGACCGAAGCGCAGCAGCACGCCGGCCAGCATGCCGGCGGCCAGCGCCATCGGCACCCGCTGCATCAATCGTGCGAACACCCCGGAGAAGCCTGCCAGCATGGCAAGCACCGCAGCGAGCAGGAATGCGCCGGTGGCTTCAGCGAGCGAGTCGCCACCAGCACCGACCACCAGCATCGCCGCGCCCGGTGTCGACCATGCGGTCACCACCGGCACGCGATAGCGCAGCGACAGCCCGATGCAGGTGACACCCATGCCCAGTCCCAGTGCCCACATCCATGAGGCGATCTGTGCCTGGTCGGCACCGACAGCCTGTGCGGCCTGGAACACGATCACTGCGGAACTGGCGAAGCCGACCAGCACGGTGATGAAGCCGGCGACCACGGCCGGCACTGAAAGGTCGCGCCACCATGCTTGCCGCACCTGCATGTTCATTGCCGTCTCTCCTTGTTGCATCCGTGCATTGATAGCCGTTGCGGCGTTGACCGCGCAACGCGCGGGCAACGCCGCAGTGATATTCGAGCGTACGTCATGCCTGAAGTCGCGGCGCTTCTGTCATCACCATGAAAAAAAAGCCTTGACGAAATCTGCAGGATCTCTAGAATTCGCCCCC
>NZ_JAVSKH010000001.1:0-620000 GCF_032025805.1 Stenotrophomonas maltophilia group sp. msm1 | reverse complement strand
CAAGGCGAAGCTCTTGATCGAAGCCCCAGTAAACGGCGGCCGTAACTATAACGGTCCTAAGGTAGCGAAATTCCTTGTCGGGTAAGTTCCGACCTGCACGAATGGCGTAACGACAGCGGCGCTGTCTCCACCCGAGACTCAGTGAAATTGAAATCGCTGTGAAGATGCAGCGTTCCCGTGGCAAGACGGAAAGACCCCGTGAACCTTTACTATAGCTTTACACTGAACGTTGAGTTCGTCTGTGTAGGATAGGTGGGAGGCTATGAAACTGTGGCGCCAGCTGCAGTGGAGCCATCCTTGAAATACCACCCTGTCGTGCTTGACGTTCTAACCTGGGCCCATTATCTGGGTCGGGGACCGTGTATGGTGGGTAGTTTGACTGGGGCGGTCTCCTCCTAAAGAGTAACGGAGGAGCTCGAAGGTACGCTCAGCGCGGTCGGACATCGCGCACTGTGTGCAAAGGCATAAGCGTGCTTGACTGCAAGATCGACGGATCAAGCAGGTAGGAAACTAGGACTTAGTGATCCGGTGGTTCTGTATGGAAGGGCCATCGCTCAACGGATAAAAGGTACTCCGGGGATAACAGGCTGATACCGCCCAAGAGTTCATATCGACGGCGGTGTTTGGCACCTCGATGTCGGCTCATCACATCCTGGGGCTGTAGTCGGTCCCAAGGGTATGGCTGTTCGCCATTTAAAGTGGTACGCGAGCTGGGTTCAGAACGTCGTGAGACAGTTCGGTCCCTATCTGCCATGGGCGTTGGAGATTTGAGAGGGGCTGCTCCTAGTACGAGAGGACCGGAGTGGACGAACCTCTGGTGTTCCGGTTGTCACGCCAGTGGCATTGCCGGGTAGCTATGTTCGGAAGCGATAACCGCTGAAAGCATCTAAGCGGGAAGCGCGCCTCAAGATGAGATCTCCCGGGGCACAAGCCCCCTGAAGGAACCATGTAGACTACGTGGTTGATAGGTCAGGTGTGTAAGTACAGCAATGTATTGAGCTAACTGATACTAATGATCCGTGCGGCTTGACCATATAACCTCAAGTTGCCTTGGCTTTACGACAGCGTCGTAAGAGCATCCAAGTGCACGCTACGTCACAAGAACTACGAGAGGCAGGCGCCTTATCCAGCTGTACCGGATGGCGACGCTCCAACCGCCTCCCTGGTGAAATTAGCGCTGTGGAACCACCCGATCCCATCCCGAACTCGGAAGTGAAACGCAGCTGCGCCGATGGTAGTGTGGCTCAAGCCATGCGAGAGTAGGTCATCGCCAGGGTTTACACCCAAAACCCCGCTGCTCACGCAGCGGGGTTTTTCTTTGTGCGCGGTAAACACCGGGTAGTGCCGGCCGCTGGCCGGCAACCCGATGGCAACACATCGCCCGGTAGATCCACGCCATGCGTGGATACCCCCTGCGAGGAGCAGCGGTGCCAACCAAGGTTGGCCGCCACCAACAGCAGGCCCACACAGCAATCGGTTGCCGGCCAGCGGCCGGCACTACCAGGGGCAGGTCACGCATAAAAAGACGGCGCCCTGCGGGCGCCGTCCTCATCCACTCGCTTGGCAGACCCTGATCAGGCGGCCCGCGGGACCTCGTGTGCTTCCTGCTGGCGGAAGACCGACACCGCTTCAGTCAGCGTCCCAGCCTGCGACTGCAGCTCACGTGCGGCAGCGGTGGCCTCCTCCACCAGCGCCGCATTCTGCTGCGTGGCCTGATCCATCTGCACCACGGTCTGGTTGATCTGCTCAATGCCAACCGACTGCTCCTGAGATGCCGCCGAGATCTCGTGCATCAGGTGGCTGACATTCTCAACGCCCCCGACAATGCCCTGCATCCGCTGGCCCGCATCGGCCACCAGCTGGGCACCTTCGCCCACCTGGCGACCCGCCTCATCGATCAGCTTCTTGATTTCCTGTGCGGCGGCGGCGGAGCGCTGCGCCAGCACGCGCACCTCGCTGGCCACCACCGCGAAGCCGCGGCCCTGCTCGCCGGCACGGGCGGCCTCCACTGCCGCGTTGAGCGCGAGGATATTGGTCTGGAAGGCGATGCCATCGATCACGCCAGTGATGTCGCCGATCCGCTTCGAGGCTCCCTCGATCGCCTGCATGGTGTCGACGACCCGCTGCATGGCGACGTTGCCGTCGCTGGCGGCGCTCTGGGTGGTGATTGCCAGCTGGCTCGCCTCGCGCGCATGGGCAGCGTTCTGGCGCACGGTGGCGGTCAGCTCTTCCATCGAAGCGGCGGTTTCCTGCAGGTGCGCTGCCTGGCGCTCGCTGCGCTCGGACAGCGCGCCATTGCCCGCAGCGATTTCGCTCGCAGCGGTGCTGATCGAGGACGCGCACTGCTGGATACGGCCCACCATGCGCGCCAGCTGGCCGGCGGTGGCGTTGGCATCGCGCTGGATCGCGGCAAAGGCGCCGTGATACTCACCATGCATGCGTCGATCGAGATCGCCGCTGGCCAGCGCCGAGAGCATCTGCCGCACCTCGTCAACCGTACTGCCCAACGTATCCAGCAACTGGTTGATGCCACCGGTGAGGCCATCGAGGAAGCTGGCACCTTCGGTTGCCTGCAGGCGCTGGTCGAGGTCGCCGGCGGCGGCGGCCGCGACGATGCCGGCGACGGCGTTCTCCAACGCGAGCTCATGGGTACGGTCATGCCACTCCACGGCGAAGCCCAGGCGCACGCCCTGTGCGTCGAAGACCGGAGTAACCACCTGTGCGAAGTGCACCGGGCCGATCTGTACCTTGCCGTTGTGGCTGACCTGCAGGCCATTGAGGATGGCGCGGATCCGGTCCGGGTTGGCGTGGAAGCGATGGATGCTGCTACCGACCAGGCGCTCGGCATCGAAATCGGGGAAGGCCTGGCGCAACGTTGCCTGCTGGTTACGCAGCAGGGCCACCACCGAGCGGTTCACGTAGCGGATCACGTGATCGTTGTCGGCAATCATCATCGCGGTGCGCGAGGCATCGAGGGCCTGGCGGATCTGCGCGTTCTCGGCGTGTGCCTCCGCTTCGCGTCCACGCTGGGCCTGCACATGGCGTGCGGTGTCGGCCAGCGCATGGGCCAGCGAACCTGGTGCGTAGGCGGTGGTGTCAGCATGTGCACCAAGATCGGCGCCGGTGGCGATGTCGCGCGCCAGCGCGGCCAGCCGGCGGGGACCGTGGCCGAGTGCTTCGGTCTGCTGGCGGAGCCGCAGTGCGACCTGGCCAAGGAACAGGGTCAGGCCGGCCAGCATCGCGGCCTGCAGCAGCGCCGGCCACAGCGCAGTACCGTCCAGCAGCGGTGCCAGCAGGGAGAGCGTACCGACGCCACCGGCCAGCCAAACCGGAAGGCGATCACGGTGGCCCAGCAGCACGCCCAGCAGCAGGGCAATCGGCAATGCCGGTGACAGGCTGATGATCGCGCACAACACGGCCAGCTGCAGCGACAACAGCAACGCCAGACCGTTGCGGGCGACGGCCCGGCCCGCCTGGGGGCCGCCCAACCACGCGGCTGGCAATACGGCGACGGCCGCCAACGCGGCGGCTTGTGCCTGCGGCCCACGCAGCGCCAGCACCAGGGCAGCCATAGCCAATATCCCGCTGCCGATCAGCAGGCGGCGGTCAGCGCGGCGCGCGAGCTGCTGCAGATGCGGCAGGCGGGCGGTATCGGGGGGACGGGAGGATGCAACGGACATCGGCGACTCCTGGGTCAGCTAAAGACAACGGCCACGCCGCAACGCACGCAGCAGGGCGTGACGAGGGCGGGTGCCGGGAATTCGGGGAATGCGACGCGATCAGCGACGCGCAGACGGGGCACCGTGGCCACATCCTGTGGATGACGGTGCAGCAGAGCGGGCATGCGGACTTCCTTGCAGGACCAGACACACGCCGCAGGCCCGACCGGGTCCGCGTGCGGCGGGCGCAGGGGCCCGCAACTGATGTATCGGCCGCAACTGCGCGGAGTGAAGTGCGCGAACGCCGCGACTCAGCCGGCGTTGTCGTTGCTGAAGAAGTGCAGGATCACGTCTGCGATCTGTTCCGGGTTTTCCATGTGCAGGTGATGGTTGCCGGGAAACACCGCCAGCCGCCCGTTGCGCAGGTGCTGCAGGCGCTCGCTGCGCATCGGCTCGGGGTAGTAGGACTGCGCAGGCGTGGCATAGATTACCTGCGTCGGGCAGGCGATGGCCTGCAGCAGGTTGTCGATCTGGCCTTCGCTGAGGCGGATCGCGGTGGGCAGCATCAGCCGCGGATCGCTGCACCAGCGGTAGCCGCCCTCGACCGGTTCCACGCCCCGCTCGACCAGCAGCCTTGCGCATCCTTCGCTGAGCTGGTTGGTCATCATCCGCGCACGGATCGGCGCGGCGAGGTCGGGGAACACGCGCAGCTGCTTGCGTGCCAGTCCCCGCGTGGCGTTTACATGTTCGCGCAGACGGTTGGCCGTTTCTTCCTCGGGGCCACGCAGGCCGCCCAGTGCTTCGATCGCCACCAGCCGCTCCACGCGGTCGCTGACCGAGGCGGTGAGACTGGCGATGCCGGCGCCCATTGAATGGCCGAGCAGGCTGAAGCGGTCCCAGCCCAGCGCGTCGGCGACATCGAGTACGTGGCAGATCGCGGCGGCCGTGGTGTAGCTGGCACCGGCCGGCAGGTGCGCGCTGTGGCCATGCCCTGGCAGGTCGATGGCCACCAGCTGCAACGGCGACAGGTGCGGCGCCAGCGGCACGAAGCTGGCCGCATTGTCGAGCCAGCCATGCAGGGCCAGCACGCGCGGGCCGTCGCCGTGATTGCGCAGGCCGGCGACG
This sequence comes from Stenotrophomonas maltophilia group sp. msm1, assembly GCF_032025805.1. Taxonomy (NCBI): domain Bacteria; kingdom Pseudomonadati; phylum Pseudomonadota; class Gammaproteobacteria; order Lysobacterales; family Lysobacteraceae; genus Stenotrophomonas; species Stenotrophomonas maltophilia group sp. msm1. The sequence continues at coordinate 615,216 of NZ_JAVSKH010000001.1, read as the reverse complement.
CGCGCGCCACCGACCTCCAGTTCAAACGGCTGCAGACTCATGCCAGCGAGGCCACGGCCAGCCGCGCCAGGGCGCGAGCGTGTTCCGGATCGGCGTTGAGGCAGGGGATGTAGCGCATCGTCGCGCCGCGCTCGGCCAGCGTCTCGGTGAAGCCCAGCGCCACTTCCTCCAGCGTTTCCAGGCAATCGGTGGCAAAGCCCGGGCAGACCACGTCGATCTGCTTCACGCCGGATTCGGCCAGCGCCCACAGGCTGGGCTCGGCATACGGCTGCAGCCAGCGCTCGCGGCCGAAGCGCGACTGGTAACCCATCTGCCAGTCGTCCCTGCCCAGGCCCAGCGCGTGGGCGATGGCCTGCGCGCTTGCCTCGCAGCGCTGCGGATACGGGTCGCCCGCGTCGGCCAGGCGCTGTGGGATGCCATGGAAGGAGAACATCAGTTTCCGGCCGCGACCGTGCTGCTCCCAGTAGCGGCGGATCGATCCGGCCACGGCCTCGACCCAGCCTGGATCGACCGAATAATCGCGCACCAGGCTGACGGTTACGCCTGGGTTGCGGCGCTGCCACGCATCGACGCGGTCTTCGACCGAGGCGGTGGTGGTGGTGGAGTACTGCGGGTACAGCGGCAGCACCACGATGCGGCGCGCGCCGTCGGCCGCCAGGCGGTCGAGCTCGCTGGCCAGCGCCGGTTCGCCGTAACGCATCGCATGGCGCACTGTCAGGGTCGGCAACAGGGCCTGCATGGCCTGCGCCAGCTGGCGTGTATGCACCATCAGCGGTGAGCCGTCGGGCAGCCAGACCTGGGCGTACTTGGCCGCCGAACGACTGCTGCGCAGGGGCAGGATCAGTCCGCGCAGCAGCGGCTGCCACAGCAGTGGCGGGATCGCGACCACGCGGCGGTCGGACAGGAATTCGGCCAGGTAACGGCGTACGGCGGGGGCCGTCGGCGTCTCGGGCGTGCCTAGGTTGACCGCCAGCACGGCGGTATCGGGTGCGTCGAGCATGGGCGGTATTGTCGCCGATCCGGCGCCGTGCCGGGATGCAGGGTTCGGATTGCAGGCATAGCGCGCATCAATGTGAGCAGGGAACGCTCATTGGGGATTCATGACAACGCTACTAATTTCAGTCACTTGCTATATCTTCCTATGGACTGACTTCTGGAGCCTGCCATGCGTCGCCCGATCCAAGCCCTGCTGATCGCCGCCAGCCTGCTGTCCAGCCAGGCCATGGCCGGACCGCAGGAAGACCAGCGTGCGCGCAATGCCGTGCGCGTGCTTGCTGAAATCCAGGAAATCCCCGAACAGGGCATTCCGGACAAACTGCTCGACGAAGGCCGCGCGGTCATCGTCATTCCCGACACGATCAAGGCCGGTCTGGTCATTGGTGGTCGTCGTGGCCACGGCCTGATGTCAGTGCGCATGCCCAACGGCGCCTGGTCCAATCCGGTGTTCGTGAAGCTGACCGGCGGCAGCATCGGCTTCCAGGCCGGCGTGCAGTCCTCGGACGTGGTGCTGGTGTTCCGCAACGACCGCAGCCTGGACAACCTGGTCAATGGCAAGTTCACGCTGGGCGCCGATGCCGGTGTCGCCGCCGGCCCGGTCGGCCGCAATGCCGCCGCTGCCACCGACGGCCAGCTGAAGGCCGAGATCTGGTCCTGGTCGCGCGCGCGCGGCCTGTTTGCCGGCGTCGCGCTGGATGGTGCGGTGCTGCAGATCGATGATGCCGCCAATCTGGATGCCTACGGCAGCAACACCACGCCGCGCATGATCTTCGAAGGCCGCGCTGCCGGTTCGCCGTCGATGGATGTGGTGGCCTTCCGTGACCGCCTGGAAGAGGCCACCTACGCTGCACGCAGCAACCGCAGCGGCAACGGCAGCGCACCGCGTCCGGCAGCGGCCCCGGCGGTTGCGCCGGCGCCTGTTCAGGCAGCACCGGCCGCCCCGGCGGAAGCCACCACGGCGCCGCTGCAGAACGTGCCGCAGACCCCGCCACCGCAGCAGCAGGGCTTCCAGCCGGTCAATGACGGCGAAATCCGCACGGAAACGCTGGGCGGGAACTGACTTTCGTCACGCGCGCCGGCTTACAGCCGGTGCGCTATGCTCGACAGCCTGATCACTAACGTAACGAGCGTCTTTATGGGCAGTTTCAGCATCTGGCATTGGTTGGTCGTGCTGGCCATCGTCCTGCTGGTGTTCGGCACCAAGCGCCTGACCAGTGGCGCCAAGGACCTCGGCTCGGCGGTCAAGGAATTCAAGAAGGGCATGCGCGACGACGACAAGCCGAACGCGCAGCTGGGCGACGAGTCGCGCAGCCAGGATGCCTCGCGCACCGTGCAGGACGAGCACGACCGCAACCCACGCTGATCCGGAGCGGTCGCGGTGTTCGATATCGGCTTCAGCGAACTGCTGGTGATTGCCGTGGTCGCTCTGGTGGTGCTCGGTCCCGAGCGCCTGCCCAAGGCGGCCCGCTTCGCCGGCCTGTGGGTGCGTCGTGCCCGCAACCAGTGGGATTCGGTGAAACAGGAACTGGAGCGCGAACTGCACGCCGAAGAGATCAAGCGGCAGATGCAGGACGTGCGCCAAGGCATGCAGGACACCGAGAACCAGCTGCGCGCCAGTGGCGAAGCGCTCCGTCGCCAGGCCCAGCAGGCGCGGCAGCAGGGCGACGATCTGGCGCAGGAAGTGCGAGCACCGGCGCAGGCCGATCTGCCGCCGCACATGATTGCCCAGCCCGGCGTGGACCCACCGGCCCAGGCTGGCGCCGTTGCCGGGGCGGCTGCAGACGCGCCCGCTGAAGCAGCCGCGACACCGCCGCCGCAGAGCACGGAGCGCCAGCCATGAGTGAACAGGATTTCGGCGAAAGCTCGCTGGTCGAACATCTGGTGGAACTGCGCGGCCGCCTGGTGCGCGCATTGCTGGGCCTGGGCGTGGTGCTGCTGGCGCTGCTGCCGTTTACCCAGAAGCTGTACAACGCGCTGGCCGAACCGCTGGTGTCGCAGCTGCCAAACGGGCAGACGATGATCGCCACCAACCCGGCCGGCGCCTTCTTCGCCCCGCTGAAGCTGACCTTCTTCGTCGCCCTGTTCGTGGCGGTGCCGTGGCTGCTGTACCAGTTGTGGGCGTTTGTTGCCCCGGGCCTGTACGCGCGTGAGAAACGCCTGGCCGTACCGCTGCTGGTGTCGTCGGTGCTGCTGTTCTACATCGGCTGCGCCTTCGCCTACTTCCTGGTGTTGCCGGCGGTGTTCCACTTCCTCACCACCTTCAGCCCGGACGTGATCGCGATCACCCCGGATGCGAACGCCTACCTGGATTTCGTGCTGGCGATCTTCTTCGCCTTCGGCGGCAGCTTCGAACTGCCGGTGGCGATGGTGATCCTGGTGCTGCTGGGCTGGGTGACGCCGCAGCAGTTCAAGGAAGGCCGTGGCTACGCAATCGTCGGCATCTTCGTGGTAGCCGCAGTGCTGACTCCGCCGGACGTGGTCTCGCAGCTGATGCTGGCGATCCCGATGTGCCTGCTGTACGAGCTGGGCATCCACGCGGCGCGCTGGCTGGTGCCGTCGTCGGTAGTGAAGAAACCCGCCGCGTGATGCGGTAGCGCCGGGCCATGCCCGGCGTGCGGGGTGCGATGTGATGCCACCGCCGGGCATGGCCCGGCGCTACCGGTGGGACCGGTCAGGCGTGGAACACGTCGCTCGAGGTCGGCGTGGTCGGGATCGGCGGCGCTGCACGGCTGCCGCGATGCACGAACATCTGCTTCCACGCGGCGTAGACCGCACCGACATACAGCGGCATCAGCACCGTGGTCAGTACCAGCTGGGCGATGAAGGCCGCGGCCAGCGGGCCACCGATCAGCATCGCGATCTGGATCACGATCACGAACAGGATGTACATGCAGAACGCGGCGATCAGGCCGAGTGCGGCGAACACGATCATCGCGCCGATGTTTTCGATGCAGCCCTGCAGGCTCAGGCGCAGCGCATGCATGCCGCTCTGCTTGTCGAACACCACCAGCGCCGGCTGGGTGAACATCGCCAGCGACAGCGCCACCGCGCTCAGGAACACCAGCAGCATCCACAGCGCAATGCGCTTTGCCGGCAGGTTGGCGACCAGCGCGGCGGCATCGTCCGGCTTGATCTGCTGGCCACTGCGGCTGATCTCTTCCATCTTGGTCATGACCTCGCTGAAGGCGGTGAAGCCCTCGCGACCGATCATCATGAACAGCAGCGCGCCCAGCAGCAGTACCGCCAGCACCTGGATCGCCAGCGGCACCAGCAGGTGGCTGACGCGGTGGTCGCGGATCGGCTGCAGCAAGTGCGAGGCCAGGCCCGGGCGGCCTTCGTCGATCTCGCCCACGGCGTAGAGCATGCCGCCGAACATGATCGGCGAGATGGCCAGGGTCATCAGCTGCACGGCCATGCCTGCCGCGCCGGGAATCAGCGTGGACAACAGGGTGACCAGCCAGCTCACCAGCAGCCAGGCCAGGCCGATCCGGGCCAGCTGCAGCGGCGCACGCCGGTACAGGGAGAACGTATCCAGCAACCACTGGGCGCCCGCCGAAGCCGGCAGCTTGCGAATCTCTTTCATGGACATCCGGGAGGGACAGGAGGGGCCGGGCGGCTGCCCGTGCCGCCGATTATCCCTGTTTTGCCGTCGGCTGGGCTGAAGACAGCCGCGCCTGGCGCACGAAACGGCGCAACAGCTGGCGGGCCAGCGGCGCGGCGCTGACTGCGCGCTCGATGGTGCGGGCGCAGCCGCCGTGGCGACCGATGCAGTCGGCGCGGGCACGCACGTAGCCGCGCATGTGGTGGGTGGCGAATTCCGGATGGAACTGCACCCCCCAGGCGTGGCGGCCCCAGCGGAATGCATGGCAGCCATCCAGCGGCGAGCGTGCCAGCACCTGGGCACCCTCGGGCGCACGCAGCACGGTCTGCAGGTGGGTGGCGTGGGCGGCGAAATGCTGCGGCAGGCCCTGGAACAACGGGTCCTGTGCCGCCTGCGGCTGCAGTTCCAGTTCGATCGTGCCGGACTCTCGGCCAGCCGGGTTGTAGGCCACCTCGCCCCCCAGCGCATGGGCCAGCAACTGATGGCCATAGCAGATGCCGAACACTGGCAGACCGGCGTGGGCAGTCTGGCGCAGCCATGCCGCGCTGCGCTCGCTCCAGTCGGCGTGGTCGGTGACGAAGGCGGCCGAGCCGGTCACCAGCACGCCAGCAAAGGCATGCGGATCGGGCAGGGCATCACCGTGTTCGACATCGACCACCACCGTCTCGTGTTCTTCCAGTCCGGCGGCGACGCGAATCCAGTGTGGAAAGCGCCCATAGCGGCGCAGCGGCGGCACCGGTCGGCCGGTTTCAACGATCAGGAACGGGGCTGGATTCATCCGGGGGCGGCAGTACTGACAGGACTTCCTCGATTGTAGTCAGCCCCTGCGCCACCTTTTCAAGCCCGGCCTGGCGCAGGGTCCGCAGCCCTTCAGCACGTGCGGCACGGCTGAAACCGGCCAGATCCATGTCGGCGCGGATCTGCCCGCGCAGCCGCGAGCCCAATGGCAGCAACTCATACAGGCCGATGCGGCCAAGGAATCCGGTGCGCCGGCACTCCAGGCAGCCAACCGGCCGACAGGGCGTGGCGGCATCTGGATATGCGCCATCGCTATCAGCCAGCACCGCCCAGTCGGCAGCACCAAGGGTGTGTGGCTGCTTGCAGTGCGGGCACAGCGTGCGCACCAGGCGCTGGGCGAGGATGCCGTTGAGGGTGCTGGCGAGCAGGTAGTGCGGCACGCCCAGGTCGAGCAGGCGGGTGACCGCCGAGGGCGCGTCGTTGGTATGCAGGGTGGACAGCACCAGGTGGCCGGTCAGCGAGGCCTGCACCGCCATCTGCGCGGTCTCCAGGTCGCGGATCTCGCCGATCATGATGATGTCCGGGTCCTGCCGCAGCAGGGTGCGCACGCCGCTGGCGAAGTCCAGGTCGATGTTGGCCTGCACCTGCATCTGGTTGAACTCCGGCGCGATCATCTCGATCGGGTCCTCCACCGTGCACACGTTCACGTCCGGCGTGGCCAGCCGCTTCAGCGTGGAATACAGGGTGGTGGTCTTGCCCGAGCCGGTCGGGCCGGTGACCAGCACGATGCCGTGCGGGCGCTCGACCAGCGCATTCCAGCCGGCGGCTTCCTGCGGGCTGAAACCGAGCTGGTCGATGCTCTTGAAGGCCGCATCCGGGTCGAAGATACGCATCACGCACTTCTCGCCAAAGGCGGTGGGCATGGTCGACAGGCGCATCTCGACCTCGCGGCCACCCGGCGAGCGGGTCTTGATGCGTCCATCCTGCGGGCGCCGGCGCTCGGCCAGGTCCATGCGGCCGAGCACCTTGATACGGCTGACCACCGCGGTCATCACCGCTGGCGGCACCTCGAACACCTTGTGCAGCACGCCGTCGATGCGGAAGCGCATGCGGCCCATCTCGCGACGCGGCTCCAGATGGATGTCCGAGGCGCGCTGTTCGTAGGCGTACTGCAGCAGCCAGTCGACGATGTGCACGATGTGCTGGTCGTCGGCATTGACGTCGCCGGTGCGGCCCAGCTCGACCAGCTGCTCGAAGCTGGGCAGCGTGGTGCTGGCCTCGCCGCGCACGTCGCCGCGGGCACCGCGCACCGAACGCGTCACCCCGTAGAACTCCATGGTGTAGCGGTGCAGGTCCAGCGGGTTGACCACTGCCAGCTCGATGCGGCGGCGGGTCAGGTGCTGCAGGTCGCGGCGCCATTCCTGCACCAGCGGCTCGCTGGTGGCCACCAGCACGCGCTCGGCGTCCACCGCCAGCGGCAGGAAGCGGTGGCGGCGGGCGTAGGCGTGGGAGACCAGCGCGGTGACCGCGGCGACGTCGACCCGGGTCGGGTCGATGCGCAGGTAGCGGCTGCCGGTGCGCTGCGCCAGCCACTCGGTCAGCCGTTCAAGGGTCAGCTCGCCACCGCCGTTGGCGGCCAGCTTGAGGTTGGACAGCAGCACCAGCGGGTGCACTTCACTGGCATTGCGCGCGCCCTGCGCGGAAAACCGCATGCGCTCGCGGTCCTGCTCGGCCACCAGGTCATCGGCGACCAGAGCCGCGGCAATCTGCTCGAAATGCAGCCGTCCCCAGGTCAGCGGGACGCCGCCCGCCTCGCCGGGCGTGCCTGCCGGCAGCCGATGTTCCATCTGCCTGCTCCTCCCGGGTACGGAATGCCCCGCAGGTCGGCCGTTATACTAGCGCACCCCCTTGCCGGCCAAGACTCGTACGCATGTCCGCGACCCCGACCGTTCCGATCACCTTCCAGGGCCTGATCCAGACCCTGAACCAGTTCTGGGCCCAGCAGGGCTGCGTGCTCATCCAGCCGCTCGACCTGGAGGTGGGCGCCGGTACCTTCCACCCGGCCACCTTCCTGCGTGCGATCGGTCCGGAAAGCTGGAATGCGGCCTACGTGCAGCCGTCGCGGCGCCCGACCGATGGCCGTTACGGTGAGAACCCGAACCGCCTGCAGCGCTACTACCAGTACCAGGTGGCGATGAAGCCGGCGCCGGACAACATCCAGCAGCTGTACCTGGATTCGCTGAAGGCACTGGGCATCGATCCGCTGGTGCACGACCTGCGCTTCGTCGAGGACAACTGGGAATCGCCGACGCTGGGCGCGTGGGGCCTGGGCTGGGAAGTCTGGCTCAACGGTATGGAAGTGACCCAGTTCACCTACTTCCAGCAGGCCGGTGGCCTGGAATGCCGCCCGGTGCTGGGCGAGATCACCTATGGTCTCGAGCGCCTGTGCATGTACCTGCAGAACTGCGACAACGTCTACGACCTGGTCTGGACCTACGGCCCGGACGGCCAGCCGGTGACCTACGGTGACGTCTACCACCAGAACGAGGTGGAGCAGAGCACTTACAACTTCGAATACGCCGACGTGGAAGAAATGTTCCACCGTTTCGACGCCTGCGAGCGCGAAGCGCAGAAGCTGGTGGAAGTAGGCCTGCCGCTGCCGGCCTACGAGCAGGTGATGAAGGCCAGCCACACCTTCAACCTGCTCGATGCGCGCCGCGCGATCAGCGTGACCGAGCGCCAGCGCTACATCCTGCGGGTGCGCGCACTGGCCCAGGCGGTGGCCAAGGCGTATTACGAACAGCGCGAGAAGCTGGGCTTCCCGGGCGCGAAGAAGGCCTGAAGGCCGCGCTCTCCCCCTTACTCCGGGGCGCCGGACGCGTCGCGCGCTGCGCCCCCACCACAGGATTGAAACGATGAGCCAACTGTCCCCCCTGCTGATTGAACTGGGCACCGAAGAGTTGCCGGTCAAGGCGCTGCCGGGCCTGGCCCAGGCCTTCTTTGACGGTGTTGTCGAAGGCCTGCGCAAGCGTGGCATCGCGCTGGAACTGGGCGATGCGCGCCCGCTGTCCACCCCGCGCCGCCTGGCCGTGCTGCTGCCGGGCGTCGGCCTGGAACAGCCGGAACAGCACAGCGAAGTGCTGGGCCCGTATCTGAACATCGCGCTGGACGCCGAAGGCCAGCCGACCAAGGCCCTGCAGGGCTTCGCCGCCAAGGCCGGGATCGACTGGACCGCGCTGGAGAAGACCACCGACAACAAGGGTGAGCGCTTCGTGCACCGCGCGGTGACCCCGGGCGCGAGCACCGCCAGCCTGTTGCCGGAAATCCTGCGCGAGGCGATCGCGGCGATGCCGATTCCCAAGCCGATGCGCTGGGGCGACCACGCCTGGGGTTTCGCGCGCCCGGCGCACTGGCTGGTGCTGCTGCACGGTGCCACTGTGGTCGAGGCCGAACTGTTCGGCCTGCAGGCCGGCCGCGTCAGCCGTGGCCACCGCTTCCACCACGACCAGACCGTGTCGCTGGCACAGCCGCAGGACTACGTTGAAGCGCTGCGCGCCGCGTTCGTGCTGGTCGATCCGAGCGAGCGCCGCGCACGCATCGTCGCCGAGGTCGAAGCCGCCGCAGCCAAGGCCGGTGGCAGTGCCCGCATCACCGAGGACAACCTGGAGCAGGTGGTGAACCTGGTCGAATGGCCGTCGGCAGTGCTGTGCAGCTTCGAGCCCGCGTTCCTGGCGGTGCCGCAGGAAGCGCTGATCGAGACGATGGAAATCAACCAGAAGTTCTTCCCGGTGCTGGATGCGGCCGGCACGCTGACCGAGAAGTTCATCGGCATTGCCAACATCGAGTCGAAGAACGTGGCCGAAGTGGCCAAGGGCTACGAGCGGGTGATCCGCCCGCGCTTCGCCGATGCCAAGTTCTTCTTCGACGAGGACCTGAAGCAGGGCCTGGTATCGATGGGCGACGGCCTGAAGACGGTGACCTACCAGGCCAAGCTGGGCAGCGTGGCCGACAAGGTGGCGCGCGTGGCCGCACTGGCCGAAGTGATCGCAGCCCAGGTCGGTGCCGATCCGGCGCAGGCCAAGCGGGCTGCCGAGCTGGCCAAGAACGACCTGCAGTCGCGCATGGTCAACGAATTCCCGGAACTGCAGGGCATCGCCGGCCGCCACTACGCCGTGGCAGGTGGTGAATCGGCCGAGGTTGCGCTGGCCATCGACGAGGCCTACCAGCCGCGCTTCGGTGGTGATGACATCGCGCTGTCGCCGCTGGGCAAGGTGCTGGCGATCGCCGAACGCGTGGATACGCTGGCCGGTGGTTTTGCTGCAGGCCTGAAGCCGACCGGCAACAAGGACCCGTTCGCCCTGCGCCGCAACGCGCTGGGCCTGGCCCGCACGATCATCGAAAGCGGCTTCGAGCTGGACCTGCGCGCGCTGCTGGCCAGTGCCAACGCCGGCCTGGCCGCGCGCAACGTGCAGGCCGACATCGGCGAACTGTACGACTTCATCCTTGACCGCCTGAAGGGCTACTACGCTGACAAGGGCGTGCCGGCCACGCACTTCAACGCCGTGGCGGAGCTGAAGCCCGCCTCGCTGTATGACTTTGACCGCCGCCTGGATGCGATCGGCACCTTCGCCGCGCTGCCGGAAGCCGAAGCGCTGGCCGCGGCCAACAAGCGTATCCGCAACATCCTGCGCAAGGCCGAGGGCGAGATCCCGGCCCAGATCGACCCGGCACTGCTGCAGGAAGATGCCGAGCGCGCGCTGGCTGAGGCGGTCACCGCGGCCATCGATGACACCGGCGCCAGCCTGCACCAGAAGGATTACGTGGCCGTGCTGGCGCGCCTGGCGCGCCTGCGCCCGCAGGTCGACGCGTTCTTCGATGGCGTGATGGTCAACGCGGAGGATCCGGCGCTGCGTGGCAACCGCCTGGCGCTGCTGACGATGCTGGGCGAGCGCCTGGGCAAGGTGGCGGCGATCGAGCATCTGTCGAGCTGACGCCCGTATCGGTAGTGCCGGCCGCTGGCCGGCACTACCGGAACATCGCCGGCGGATGTCCATCGGGATCATCGCCGTCGCCGCACGCGACGTCGGCATCCTCGCGTGCGATCCCGATGATCGCCACAAAGGCGCGTATTTTGACCGCCACTTAACAACCGATCTCCAACGACGTGATGCATTTCGCATCGTCACCTCCGGTCGGTATGCTGTGCCGCATGCAGCCAAAGAAATACGCCCTGCCGCTGATGGTCCTGTCGCTGGCCGCCACCTCCGTGGCCCACGCGCGCGGCACCATCGACAAGGTGGACATCAAGGGATTGGACAAGGGCGACGACGCCGCAATCATCGAGAACATCCAGGAATCGCTGTCGCTGTTCGACACGATCGGCAAGGAGCAGGGTGAATCGCGCCTGGAGTACCTGCTGTCGCAGGCCGAGCGGCAGACCCGCCAGGCGCTGGAACCGTTCGGGTACTACAACCCGGTGATCAAGGTCGAGGCGCCGCGCCAGGATGAGCACGTGCGCGTGCTCATCCATGTCGACAAGGGGGCCCCGGTGACCGTGCGCCGCGAGCACATCGACATCACCGGCCCGGCGATGTACGACCAGTACCTGCAGGACGACCTGGCCGCATTCAAGCCCCGCAAGGGCCAGCGCTTCGAGCACACCCAGTACGAAGCCAGCAAGATCACCATCACCCGGCGCCTGGCCGAGCGTGGCTACTTCGACGCCGACTACACCCAGCGCCAGGTGCAGATCACCCGCGCCGACAACGCGGCCGACATCGACCTGACCTGGGACAGCGGCCGCCGCTACAACATGGGCCCGGTGCGCTTCCAGCAGGACTACTTCGTCGACAAGCTGTTCGACCCGCTGGTGTACTGGGAGCAGGGCAGCTACTACCACGAGGGCAAGCTGGACCGGCTGCGCGAGTCGCTGACCAAGCTGGACTACTTCAGCGTGATCGACATCCAGCCGCGCCCGGACCAGGCCGACGAAAACGGCGAAGTGCCGGTGGACGTGAAGCTGACGCGCGCCAAGCGCACCATCTACACCGCGGGCCTGAGCTACGGCAGCGAGAGTGGCCCGGGTGTGCGTGGTGGCATCGAGCGGCGGTTCCTGAACAACCGCGGCCACAAGATGAACACGCAGCTGGACTATGCGCAGAAGCGCAAGAGCCTGATCACCAGCTACCGCATTCCAGCCTTCAACTGGCTTGATGGCTGGTACACCTTCGCTGCCAGCGCCTACGACGAGCAGACCGACTACATCGACCTGCGCAACTTCAAGCTGATCGCCAGCCGCAGCGGCGAGATCAACGAACACTGGACCGCGATCGCCTCGATCAACGCGCTGCGCGAGCGCTGGCGCTATGCCTCGGGCACCGAATTCACCGACGCGGTCTACAACACCTCGACGCTGGTCTACCCGCAGCTGGTCGCCGACTACGTCGACGTCGATGACGAGCTGTTCCCGCGCAAGGGCGTCAGCGGTACGGCAACGATGCGCGCCGGTGTGGAAGGTGCGGGTTCGGACACCAGCTTCGTGCAGGCCAATGCCGTGCTGCGCTGGTACATCCCGGTGGGCGATAGCAATCGCCTGATCCTGCGCGGCGAGGGTGGCACCACCTGGACCAGCGACCTGGTGGCGATGCCGCCGAGCCTGCGCTACTTCGCCGGTGGTGACCGCAGCATCCGCGGCTACGCCTACCGTGAGGTTGGCCCGCGTACGCCGAAGCCGGACAAGTATGCGCTGGGTGCCAAGAACCTGGTGATCGGCTCGGCCGAGTACGAGCACTACTTCAACGGTGGCCCCTGGGGTGCGGCGGTGTTCGTCGATACCGGCAGTGCCTTTGACAACACCATCGACCTGCATACCGGCGTCGGCTTCGGCGTGCGCTGGAAATCGCCGGTGGGCCCGGTGCGGGTGGATATCGCGCACGGCCTGAACAACCCGGATTCGCAGTTCCAGCTGTACCTCAACATCGGAGCGGACCTGTGAGTGCCCCCGCACCGAATCCGAACAGGCCGCCGCGCGTGCGTTTCTACCGCCGCCGCCGCTTCTGGGCCTGGTCCGGCGTGGGCGTGCTGGGCCTGGTGCTGCTGGCCCTGCTGGCGGTGTACTGGCTGCTGCAGACCGTGGCCGGCCGTGACGTACTGCTGGCCCAGGTGGTGGCGCGCCTCCCGGTGGGTGCCAGCTTCACCTGGGACAAGGTGGACGGCCCGGTGGCAGGGCCGCTGACCCTGTACAACGTCGACTTCCGTTACGACGACATCCATTTCCACGCCGAGCGCGCCTACCTGGAGCCGGACCTGCGCCCGCTGCTGGGCCGCAAGCTGCTGCTGGACAAGCTGGAGCTGAGCAACGCGACGTTGAACCTGGCCAAGAGCGATGAGCCGTTCAAGCTGCCGTCGTGGCCCGATTCGCTGCCGCAGATCGAGATGCCGCTGGCGATCCAGGCCGACGCCATTGCCATCGACGGCTTCCGCATCAGCCAGGCCAATGAGCCGGTGATCGACATCAGTCGCGTGCGTGGTGGCATCGAGATCGCCAATGGCGAGTTCCAGGCACGCAGGCTGGTGGTGGACAGCGACATGGGCAACTTCACCGCCCAGGGTCGCTACATCCCGGCCAAGGACTACGACACCGACGTGACCGTCACTGCCGTGCTGCCGGCACCGCGTGGGCGCACGGCCGCCACGGTGGGCCTGGTCGCCCGCGGTGACCTGTCGCACATGGAAGTGGCCGTAGCCGGGCGCGCGCCGAAGCCACTGCACGCGATGCTGGTGTTCGATGGCCGCACCGACCCGACCTGGAACGCCAGCGTGCGCAGCGACGAGCTGGATCTGGCGCTGCTGTCGCCGGCATTGGCGAGCTCGGCGATCACGCCGTTGTCGCTGGATTTCACTGCTGCCGGCAAGGGCGGCAATGCCAACCTGCATGGCAAGGTAAAGCAGGGCGATCAGGAACTGGAACTGGCACCGTCGGTGGTGTCATTGCAGGACCAGGTGCTGAAGGTCTCACCGCTGCTGGTGAAGGGCCTTGGCGGTGAGGCGCGGCTGGAAGGTACCGCCGATTTCAGTCAGGAAGACCAGCAGAAGCTCAACTTCTCGGTGGTCGCGCGTGACCTGACCTGGGTGCCGGCACCGGACCCGAACACCGCCGGCAGCGCACCGGTGCCGGTCACCCTGAAGGAAGCACGCTTCGGCCTGGCCGGTACCCTGAAGGCCTGGGCCGCGATCGGCCGCGCCGATGTCGAACGCGAAAAGCAGAAGGCCCAGCTGCGCTTCGACGTACGCGGCAACGACCAGGCCGCGTCGATCCACCAGTTGCAGGCGCAGACGCCGGGTGGACAGCTGCAGGTGGAAGGCCAGGTGGCGTGGGCACCGCAGCTGGACTGGGATGCCAAGGCCACGCTGAAGGACTTCGACCCTGGCTACTTCGTGCCGGGCTGGAACGGCCGGCTGTCCGGCAACCTGGCTTCGAAGGGACGGCAACTGCCGCCGCCGGCAAACGCACCGCCGGGTACCACCGGCACACTGGAAGCCACGGTCGATCTGCCGTCGCTGAAGGGCATGCTGCGCAAGCGCAATCTCGATGCGCAGGGAAAGTTCGCGCTGCAGGGCGCGCAGGGCCAGGGCGACCTGAAGCTGTCGCTGGGCAGCAGCCGGGTGACCGCGTCGGGCAAGGTCGGCGACCGCCTCGATATCGATGCGCGTTTCGAACCGCTGCAGCTGAGCGATCTGCTGCCGGGCGCCGATGGTGGCCTGCGTGGCCAGGTACAGGTGAAGGGCCCGCGCGACGCGCCGGACATCACCGCCGACCTGGTCGGCAACAACCTCAACTGGGACGGCTACGGCGCCGAAAGCGTGAGCATCAAGGGCCGCCTGCCGTGGCGCGGCGACAGCGGCACGCTGGCGATCCAGGGCCAGCAGGTCAACGCGGGCATGCTGCTGGAGCGCTTGAACGTGGATGCGCAGGGCAGTGTCTCCAACCTGCGCCTGGCTGCGCAGACCCGCAACGAGATGGGGGCGATCGAGCTGCAGGGCAGCGTGCGCCAGCAGGGCACGCAGTGGCGCGGCGAGCTGGCCTCGCTGCGCATCGCACCGGTGAAGGGTGATGCGTGGTCGCTGCGTGCACCGGCGGCGTTCGCGATCAACGGCAGCACCTACACCCTGTCCGAAGCCTGCCTGGCCGCCGCCAGCAGCGGCGCGCTGTGCGCACAGGCCAACTGGCCGCGCGAAGGCCTGGTGGTGCGCAGTGACGCGCTGCCGCTGGCGCTGGTGCAGCCGTGGCTGCCGCCGCAGTCCGGCCGCCGCATCTATCTGCGCGGCGACGTCAGCCTGGACGCGCAGATCCGCCCGCGTGGCGCGGCCTGGGAAGGCCATGTGGAAGTGCGCTCGAAGGAAGGCGGCGTGCGCCTGGGCGAGAACCGCAACACCGTGGGCGATACCACCCGCGGCGAACTGGTGCGCTATGACCAGTTCTCGCTGAAGCTCGACATGACCCCGGCCAGCATCAAGGGCTACCTGGGCATGGGCTTCCAGGGCAACGGCTTCGTCGACGCGAAGATGCAGACCGGCTGGGAAGCCAGTGCACCACTGAACGGTGAGCTCTATCTGAACATGTCGCGGCTGTACTGGCTGGAGCTGTTCTCGCCGGACATCGTGCGCCCGACCGGCCTGATCGAGGGCCACGTGAGCCTGCGCGGTACGCGCGGGCAGCCGTCGCTGGGTGGCGACGCGCAGCTGAGCAACTTCAAGGGCGAATTCCCCGCGCTCGGCCTGACCTTCGACCAGGGCAAGGGCAGCTTCGTGGCCCAGCCCGACGGTTCGGCCAAGATCACCGCGCAGGCCAACTCCGGCCAGGGCACGCTGTACGTGGACGGTGGCCTGTCGTGGTTCGGTGATGCGCAGCCCTTGCAGCTGAAGATCCACGGCGAGAACGTGCTGCTGTCCAACACCAGCGAACTGCGCATCGTCGCCAACCCCAACCTCGACTTCACCCTGGCCAAGGCAGCGATGGAGCTGCGCGGTACCGTCCACGTGCCCGAGGCCGACATCGACCTGGAGCGCCTGGACCGTGGCACCTCGGTGTCCGAAGACGTGGTCGTGCTGGATCCGGCTGATCCGGAAGAGTCGCGCACCTCGCCGCTGGACATGGACCTGACCGTCAGCCTCGGCGAAAAGGTGAAGATGACCGGGTTCGGCCTGAAGGGCGCGCTGACCGGCAAGATGCAGGTCTGGGCCAAGCCCGGCCGCGAAATGACCGCTAATGGCGGCCTGGAAGTGAGCGGCCGCTACAAGGCGTACGGGCAGGACCTGACCATCACCCGCGGCAACCTCAACTGGAACTACAACGCGGTGTCCGACCCGCGCATCAACATCCGTGCCGAGCGACGGATCGGTGATGTCACCGCCGGCATCGACGTGACCGGGCGTGCCCAGCAACCGCGTGCCGACGTGTGGTCCGATCCTGCGATGTCGCAGTCCGAGGCACTGGCCTATCTGGTGCTGGGACGCAGCCTGACCGGCGCCAGCAGCGACCAGGCGCAGCAGGTCAACGCGGCCTCGGCGGCGCTCTCGGCTGGCAGTGGCCTGCTCGCCTCGCAGCTGGGTGCCAAGCTGGGCCTGGATGATGCAGGCGTGAGCCAGTCGCGCGCGCTGGGTGGTTCGGTGATCGGCGTCGGCAAGTACATCTCGCCCAAGCTTTACGTGGGTTACGGCGTGTCGCTGGTGGGCGCAGGTTCGGTGATCACGCTGAAGTACCTGCTGCGCCGCGGGTTTGATGTGGAAGTGGAGTCGAGCACGGTGGAAAACCGTGGGTCGATCAACTGGCGGCGGGAGAAATAACCCGCCGTGGCATCCCTGTAGAGCCGAGATCCTATGTTCGTGGTCAAGCCTGCTGGAAGCAGGCTTGACCCACTTTCAGCATGGCCGGGTCAAAGTCCCGGCCGCTCTTGAAGACGCCCCAAGCGATCCTGGCCAGCTTTCTGGCCAGGATGTTGAAACTGGCAGTACTGCTGTGGCCGCGTTCGCGGATGGCGTTGTAAAGGGCTTTGCCATTTTTGGAGCGGGTCAGTCCCATGGCCGCCATGTAGAGGATCTGGCGCAGGCTGGCGTTGCCGCGCTTGGACAGGCGCCGCCTACCGATCCGGGCGCCGGATTCGTTGGGGCGCGGATCCAGGCCGGTACAGGCGATCCAGGCGTCCGAGCTGGTCAAGGGCCATCGTGTGATGTGATGGGTGACGAAGGCCGCTACCGTCGGCCCAACCCCCGGAATGGTCATGATCCGCCGATACAGGTCGCGCTGTTCGCCACTGCGGCACAGTTGCTGAATCTGTTGGTCGAGCAGGGCAATGGCCTCTTTCAGACCATCGAAGATGCGCCCAAAGATGGCCGACTCCGACGCCCCCGCGCCTAGCGAGAGATTCAACTTCGCCTTGCTCCGGACCAGGCTGTCACGTTGCTGGAGCAGCACATGCAGCTGCTCCTGCGCAGGCGATCGGGCGACATGCTCATGCAGATTGTCGGCCTCCTTGGCGATGTAACGCGCAATGACCTGCGCGTCACCTGAGTCGGTTTTGCCGCGGCAGGCCACGCCCTTGGCGTAATGTTTGATGTCGCGCGGATTGAGCACAAAGACGACGTGGCCGGCCTTCTGGGCAGCTTGAACCACAAGCTCGTGGTAGCGATTGGTTGCTTCCACTCCAATGCGAGACCCGACCGGCAGAGTGGACAGCCACTTACCGATGGCTGACGCTGAATTGGGGATTCGAGTGCTGCCCTTGGTGCCATGGCGTGCCACCACAAGGCTCTTTGAGTCGGCATCGATGCCGACGGCCAAATGATCTGACATCTGCGCAACTCCCAGCTATTGTTGAGGGGCTGGGGTGGTACCGCACCACGTTGGCTTGCCTACATCGGCGGTCCTCAAAGGCCGCTAGATCCTTTATCGACGTTAAGGTGCGGGATGGGGATCGCTCGGCTCGTCTGTCGGCTGCTATCCGCAGATATCATGTTGACGGTGTCCCTCCACCCTGGCTCCTACATACCGCGTAGGAGCCGGGAGGAACATACAAGCCATGCTCGGCTTCCGCGCGCAGGTTGGGAAGGTGGGGCGGGCAGAAGAGCAGCCGAGCGTGGGCTCGGCTCTACAGGTACGTGCCCCCAACCATCGGCCGTTGCCCCTTCCGGCCCCAGCGGCTATGGTCCCGGGCTGTTCTGTCGTACCGGATTGCCTCATGTCACCACGCAAAGCCCTTCCCACCGCCCTGGCCCTGGGCCTGACCCTCGCCGCCGGTGCCCACGCCGACGAAGGCATGTGGATGCCGACCCAGCTGCCGGAACTGGCCAAGCCGCTGCAGGCCGCAGGCTTCAAGGGCAATCCGGCCGACCTGGCCAATGTCACCGCGCCGCCGCTGAGCGCCGTGGTGCGCGCCGGTGGTGGTACCGGTTCGTTCGTGTCCGCCGACGGCCTGCTGCTGACCAACCACCACGTGGCGATGGGCGTGATCCAGTACAACAGCTCGCCCGAGCACGACCTGATCACTGGTGGCTTCATCGCCAACGGCCGTGCCGACGAGCGCCCGGCCAACCCGGACTTCCGCGTGCTGGTCACCGTCGGCTTCGACAAGGTGACCGACCAGGTGCTGGCGCAGGCCCGTGGCAAGACCGGCCGCGCCTACTTCGATGCGGTTGATGCGGCCAGCAAGCAGATCGTGGCCGAGTGCGAGAAGGACGGCAGCGTGCGCTGCTCGGTGGCCAACATGTACTACGGCACCGATTTCTATCGCATCGCCCAGCTGGAACTGAGCGACGTGCGCCTGGTGTACGCGCCGCCGCGCGCGATCGGCAACTATGGCGATGAGATCGACAATTTCATGTGGCCGCGCCACACCGGCGACTTCACCCTGCTGCGCGCCTATGTCGGCAAGGACGGCAAGCCGGCCGCCTACAGCAAGGACAACGTGCCCTACCAGGCACCGGCGCACCTGCAGATGTCGGTGGAAGGCCCGAAGGAAGGCGACTACGCGATGCTGGCCGGTTACCCGGGCATCACCTACCGCCACCGCACCGCGGCCGAATTCGCCGGCCAGATCGATGCCGTGCTGCCGCGCCGCGTGTCGGTGTTCCAGCAGATGATCGACACCATCGAGGCCGCCACCGCCAAGGACGCGCAGGCGCGTACCCGCTATGCCTCGCAGCTGCAGTCGCTGAAGAACAACCGCAAGCGCGCCGCTGGCGAACTGGAAGGCCTGCTGCGCAGCGACGCCAAGGCCCAGCGTGCCGCCGACGAGACCGCGATGCTGGCCGCGACCGACCGCAAGTACCAGGGCGACATCAAGGCGTTGCTGGCCAACCTGTCGCAGGGCGCGGCGGTGGGCGAGCGTGACCTGCTGCTGGACCAGATCGCCGCGCAGAGCCAGCTGCTGCGCTCTGCGCTGCTGCTGGAGCGCCTGCGCATCGAATCGGCCAAGCCTGACGCGCAGCGCGAGAGCGGTTACCAGCAGCGCGACCAGGCGATGATCGAAGGCGTGCTCAAGCAGGTCCAGCGCCGCTACGCGCCGGAGGTCGAGAAGGCCCTGCTGACCACCCTGCTGACCCGCTACCAGCAGCTGCCGGACGCGCAGCGCGTGGCCGAGTTCGACGCGGCCTTCGGCCGCACCCCGCAGCAGCTGGCCACGGCGCTGGACACCCTGTACGCCGGAACCCAGCTGGGCGATGAGGCGCAGCGCCTGTCGCGCTTTGCCGCCGCACGCGAAGGCAAGGCCCTGGCCGCCGATCCGCTGATCGCCGTGGCCGGCCCGCTGGTGGCCGCGCAGCTGCGCATCGAAAACGAGAGCAAGACCCGCGAAGGCGAGCAGTTGCGCCTGCGCCCGGCGTACATGCAGGCGCTGTTCGCCTGGCGTGCCAAGCAGGGCCGCGCCGTGTACCCGGATGCCAACCGCACCCTGCGCATCAGCTACGGCAGGGTCGAGGCACTGCACCCGCGCGATGGCGTGACCTACTCGCCGGTGACCACCGTGGCCGGCATCGTCGAGAAGAACACCAACGCCTATCCGTTCGACGCACCCAAGCCGCTGCTGGCCGCGATCGCCAAGGGTGACTTCGGCAGCACTGCCGACCCGGCGCTGAAGACCCAGACGGTCAACTTCCTGACCAACCTGGACACCACCGGCGGCAACTCCGGCTCGCCGGTGCTCAACGCCAAGGGCGAACTGATCGGCCTGAACTTCGACAGCAACTGGGAATCGGTCAGCGCCAGCTGGTGGTTCGACCCGCGCTACAAGCGTGCCGTGCACGTGGACATGCGCTACCTGCGCTGGCTGCTGGCCAAGGTCTACCCGGCGCCGGAACTGCTGAAGGAAATGGGCGTGCCGGCCCAGTGAGAAGCCGGCCACGACCCACGGTCGTGGCCCGCACCGCGTAAGCCCCCACACTGGTGGGGGCGGTTGCCCCCAACGAGCCCGTACACCCGGCCGCGCCTGGCCTACACTGCGGGTTCCTCCGACGGAAACGCACGCGTGGTCTCCAGCTGGATCCTGCTGCTGGTCTCGGTTGCCTATGCCGCGCTGCTGTTCGGCGTGGCGTGGTGGGGCGACCGTCGGCCGATGTATCCCGACCGGCCGTGGCTGCGGCCGGTGGTGTACAGCCTGGCGCTGGCCGTGTACTGCTCGTCGTGGACCTTCTACGGCGCGGTCGGCACCGCTGTGCGCAATGGCGTGGGCTATCTGCCGATCTACATCGGCCCGTTGCTGCTGCTGCTGTTCGGCTGGCGCATCATCGAGCGCCTGGCGCTGATCGCACGCAGCCAGAACGTGGTCTCCATCGCCGATTTCATCTCCTCGCGCTTCGGTCGCTCGCGGCGGCTGGCGGCGCTGGTGGCGATCATCGCGCTGATCGGCATCATTCCGTACCTGGCGTTGCAGTACAAAGCGGTGGCGATGAGCCTGCAGGTGCTGACCGGCAACACCGGCCCGACCGGGTTCTTCACCGACCCGGCGCTATACGTGGCATTGCTGATGGCGCTGTTCGCCACCCTGTTCGGTACCCGCCAGGTCGATGCCACCGAGCACCATCACGGCATGATGCTGGCGATCGCCTTCGAATCGGTGATCAAGCTGCTGGCGATGCTGGCCGTGGGCGTGTTCGCCTACCTCTGGCTGAGCAATCGCACCGACGCGGTGGTCGAGTCGGTGCATACGCTGTTCACCGGCCTGCCGCCGGTGGGCTTCATCTCGCAGACCCTGCTCAGTTTCCTGGCCATCATCTGCCTGCCGCGCCAGTTCCACGTGGCCGTGGTCGAGTGCGGCGATGTGCGCGACGTGCGCCGCGCGCGCTGGATGTTCGGCGGCTACCTGGTGCTGATCTCGGGCATGGTGCTGCCGATCGCCACCGCCGGCGTGACCCTGTTTGGCACCGGCGGCAGCGTCGCCGACGACTCGATGGTGCTGGCCCTGCCGCTGGCCGAGGGCCGCAACGCACTGGCGCTGATCGCGTACGTGGGCGGCTTTTCGGCGGCCACCGGCATGGTCATCGTGTCGTCCATCGCGCTGGCCACCATGGTCAGCAACGACCTGGTGATGCCGGTGCTGCTGCGCCGGAGCGGTGACCACCAGGAGGCCGCCGACGTCGCCTCGCGCGTGCTGTGGATCCGCCGCCTGGCGATCCTGCTGCTGGCGCTGATGGCGTACAGCTACTACCGCACCAGCAGCAACGACAGCACGTTGGCCTCGTACGGCCTGATGGCGTTCGCGGCGGTAGCGCAGTTCGCGCCCGGCCTGATCGGCGGCCTGTACTGGCGCGGTGCCAGCCGGCGCGGCGTCGAAGTGGGCATGCTGCTGGGCTTCGCCACCTGGCTGTACACCCTGCTGCTGCCGGCGATGACCATGGCCGGCTGGGTCGACGCCGCCTGGGTGCAGCACGGCCCGTTCGGCATCGAGTGGCTGCGTCCGCAGCAGCTGTTCGGCATGTCCGGCTGGGATCCGCTGACCCACGGCACGTTCTGGTCGCTGCTGGTCAACGCGGCGACGATGATGCTGGTGTCCGCGCGCTGGCGCCCCGGTGTGGACGAGCGGCTGCGCGCCGCGCCGTTCCTCGACCCGTATGCCGAGCGCCCGTCGGTGGCCGGTGGCTGGCCCGGTCATGTGCACGTGGGCGACCTGCTGGCACTTGCCTCGCGCGTGGTCGGCGAGCGCCATGCGCGGCGCTCGTTCTTCGAGCAGGCACAGTCGCTGGGCCGCGAGCTGCAATCCTCGGCGCCGGCTGACCGGCCGTGGGTGCAGTTCACCGAGCGCCTGCTGGCCGCCTCGATCGGTGCGGCATCGGCGCGCCTGCTGCTCACCAGCCTGCTGCGTGGCTCGGGCATGGACCTGGGTGAAGTGGTGGCGGTACTGGACGAAGCCGGGCAGGAACTGCGCTTCAACCGCGAGATCCTGTCGACCACGCTGGAGAACATCAGCGCCGGGGTCAGCGTAGTCGACCCGGACATGCGCCTGACCGCGTGGAACCGCCGCTACCAGGACATGTTCGGTTACCCCGACGGCATGCTCTACGTGGGCCGCCCGGTGGCCGACCTGATCCGCTACAACGCCGAGCGCGGCGAGCTGGGCGAGGGCGATATCGAAGTGCAGATCAACCGCCGCATCGGCTACATGCGCGCCGGTTCGCCGCACGTGTTCGAGCGCACCCGCAGCGACGGCAAGGTGATCGAGATGCGCGGCCAGGCGCTGCCCGGCGGCGGCTACGTGACCAGCTACAACGACATCACCGACTACAAGCACGCCGAAAAGGCGCTGCTTGAAGCCAACGAGACGCTGGAACAGCGCGTGGCCGAGCGCTCGCATGAGGCCGAGGTCGCACAGCAGTCGAAGACGCGCTTCCTGGCGGCGATCAGCCACGACGTGCTGCAGCCGCTGAACGCCGCGCGCCTGTTTGCGTCCGCGCTGCGCGACAGCGATCACGTGAGCGACGAGCAGAAGCATCTGGCCGAACGCGTAGACGCGTCGCTGCGTGCGGCTGAGGAGCTGCTCGATGGCCTGCTGGACGTGTCACGGCTGGATGCGGGTGGCCTGCACCCGGTGATCGGCGAATTCGACGTGAGTGCGTTGATGCGCGAACTGGCGGCGCAGTACACGCCGGTCGCCGCAGGCCGTGGCCTGCGCCTGGACCTGTTCGCGCGCGCGGCCTGGGTACGCAGCGATCGCCGCCTGCTGCGCCGCGTACTGCAGAACTTCCTGGCCAATGCACTGCGCTACACACGCCAGGGGCGCATCGTGCTGGCCGTGCGCCAGCGCGGCGACGAGGTGGAACTGCAGGTGTGGGATACCGGCCCTGGCATTCCCGAACACCACATGCGGCAGATCTTCGACGAGTTCCACCGCTACCAGCAGCCGTTCGACTGGGGCGAGCAGGGGTTGGGCCTGGGCCTGTCGATCTGCCAGCGCATCTCGCGCCTGCTTGATCATCGGTTGAACGCACGCAGCCGGGTCGGCAAGGGTTCGATGTTCTCGATCATCCTGCCACGGGTTGCGCCCTTGCCCGGCTACACCGAGCCTGCCAAGGCGACCCAGGCCGTGGCCACACCGGTGCGCAGCGATTCGCTGGCGGGCCTACGGGTGCTGTGCGTGGACAACGACGAGGAAATCCTCGACGGCATGCGCGCACTGCTCGGCCGCTGGCAGGTGCAGGTGATCACCGCCGCCACCGTCGACCAGGCACTGGAGAAGATCGCCGAGCGACCGCAGGTGATGCTGGTGGACTACCACCTGCACGATCGCATGGATGGCCTGGATGCGCTGGTGGCGCTGCGCGAGGCGGCCGGCTACCCGCTGCCGGGTGCGCTGCTGACCGCCGACGGACGTGACGAGCTGAAGCGGATGGCACGCGAGCGTGGCTACCGCGTGCTGACCAAGCCGATCAAGCCGGCCTCGCTGCGCGCCTTCCTCGGCGCGCTGCGCGACGCCGGCAACAGCGATGCCTGATTGGCAACTGTAGAGCCGAGCCTATGCTCGGCTTCCGCGCGCTGCACGGCGCCGATATAGCCATCGCTATACAAACCAGCCCTGCCTGCGCGTTTCGCTGGAAATGCGCCACGCGCGAATCGCGATGCTAAGCTTCGCGTCCCCTTGGGGAGTAGCCGGATTCCTTCGCAGGAATCGTCCACGTCAACATACTCGGCCAGTGCGCCGTGGCGTGGACAACCATGATGGTTGGCGAGACCAGCGGCCCGCGCGCGCAACGTCAGGTTGGGCGCGAGCGCAGGCCGTGCGTCCGTCCTAGCCCGACCTCAGCCGCTGTCCATGTCCCCCATTTCGATCCTCCTGATCGGCTTTGCCATGTCCACCGATGCCTTCGCTGCGGCGATCGGCAAGGGTGCGGCCATGCGCAAGCCGGTGTTCCGCGATGCACTGCGGGCCGGCATCATCTTCGGCGTCATCGAGGCGATCACGCCCATCATCGGCTGGTTGCTCGGCCGTGCCGCCCTGCAGTACGTGGAAGCATTCGACCACTGGATCGCCTTCGGCCTGCTCGGTGCGCTGGGCATCCACATGATCTACAACGGCCTGCGCCCGGACAGTGCCGAGGAAGACGAAGACCCTTCGCAGCACCACGGCTTCTGGAAGCTGGCGCTGACCGGTTTCGCCACCAGCATCGACGCGATGGCCGTGGGCATCGGCCTAGCCTTCATGGACGTGCATATCGGCGTGATGGCGGCGGTCATCGGTCTGTGCACGCTGACGATGGTCACCGTCGGCATCATGCTCGGCCGCGTGCTGGGCAGCATGGTCGGCAAGCGTGCCGAGATCATCGGCGGCGTGATCCTGATGATCATCGGCGCGACGATCCTGTACGAACACCTGCACGGCGTGGGGTAAGCAGGGAAATCTGTAGAGCCGAGCCCACGCTCGGCTGCTTTGCATGTCAGCCGAGCATGGGCTCGGCTCTACCTCAGGGTGTTGGCTGACAAGCATTGCGGTGATGCACTGATGGAGAGGCTGTCACGCGTGCCATAGCCTCTTCGCATGGCCAGTCCCGCACTCCGTTATGGTCGTTGGTCGCATACCGGCAATGTCTATGCCCTTACGACGGTGACGCATGCGCGTCGTCCCTGGTTCAGTGACAAGGGCAACGTCGATCTGCTGATCGAAGCGCTGCGCACAGTCGAGCAAACCGGTCGTACCTTCTCCCTGGCCTGGGTGATCATGCCGGACCACCTGCATTGGTTGATCGAGCTGCGTACGGGCACGCTGGCCGGCTGCATGCAGATCCTGAAGTCCCGGAGTGGAAGATCCATCGCCAGGCGCGCTGATGCCAACGCGCCGATCTGGCAGCCGGGATACTACGACCACGCGCTGCGCAGCGATGAATGCCTGCACACGCAGGCGGTGTATATCGCGGCCAATCCGGTGCGTGCTGGGCTGGCCACGCGCATCGGGGAATACCCCTATGTGTGGAGTCGATGGCCGCTTGAAGCGTGATCTGGAACCTGGCGAAGAGCAACCGAGCATGGGCTCGGCTCTACAAAGGCAGGTGCTGTGGAGTCCTGTAGAGCCGAGCCTGCGCTCGGCTCACGTGCGTAGCGCGGGCTTCAGGCGAACAGCAGCCGAGCATGGGCTCGGCTCTACAGCGGAGGTCTCAGTCTTCTTCCGGCGGCAGCACGATGGCGTCGTCGTCGATGGCCAGCTTGCCGGCCATCAGCACGGCCTGGGTGCGGTTGGTCACGCCGAGCTTGCGCAGGATGGCGGTGACGTGGGCCTTGATCGTTGCTTCGGAGACGTTGAGGTCGTAGGCGATCTGCTTGTTCAAGCGGCCGGCGCCGAGCATCTGCAGGACGCGGAACTGCTGCGGGGTCAGCTCGCGCAGGCGCTGGCCGACTTCGCGTTCTTCGCTGCCGGTAGGCGGCACGTTGTGCGCTTCCGGCGGTGCCCAGGTCTCGCCATCGAGGATGGCGCCCAGCGCATGGCCGATGGTGTCCGAATCCGCAGACTTCGGAATGAAGCCCAGCGCACCGTGGTCGAGCGCGCGGCGCATCACCGTGGCCTCCTCACGTGCGGACACCACCACCACCGGCAGGTGCGGGTGCAGCGAGCGCATGTGCACCAGCGCGTTGAAACCCTGCGCACCGGGCATGTTGAGGTCCATCAGGACCAGGTCGGCGTCGTTGTGCTGGTCGGCCAGCGCGTACAGCGCTTCCACGCTGTCGGCCTCGAACAGCTGCACGCCGGGGATGACCCGCTGCACGGCCCCACGCAGGGCCTCGCGGAACAGCGGGTGGTCATCGGCAATCAGGAGGGTGGTCATGGTCGGGGGGAACCGTGGGGGAAAGCAGATGGGGTCAGAGCCCTTTCCTTGCCGAAAGGGATCCGACCCCGGGTCGTACGTCAGCGCACCTTGCGCTCGTCCACCAGCGACGCCACCACCGACGGGTCGGCCAGGGTCGAGGTGTCGCCAAGCTGGTCCGGCGCGTTCTCGGCAATCTTGCGCAGGATGCGGCGCATGATCTTGCCCGAGCGGGTCTTCGGCAGGCCCGGCGCCCACTGCAGGTGGTCCGGCGTGGCGATCGGGCCGATCTCCTTGCGCACCCAGGCGATCAGTTCCTTGTGCAGTTCATCGCTCGGTGCCTCTTCGGCCACCAAGGTGACGTAGGCGTAGATGCCCTGGCCCTTGACGTCGTGCGGGAAGCCGACCACGGCCGCCTCGGCCACCTTCGGGTGCGAGACCAGCGCGCTTTCCACTTCGGCGGTGCCGATGCGGTGGCCCGACACATTGATCACATCGTCTACGCGGCCGGTGATCCAGTAGTAGCCGTCCTCGTCGCGGCGGCAACCGTCGCCGGTGAAGTAGCTGCCCGGGTAGGTGCGGAAATACGTATCGATGAAACGCTGGTGGTCGCCGTACACCGTGCGCATCTGGCCCGGCCAGGAATCACGGATGATCAGGTTGCCCTCGGTCGGGCCGTCCTGGATCTCGCCATCGGCATTGACCAGCGCCGGCTGCACGCCGAAGAAGGGCAGGGTGGCCGAACCCGGCTTGAGGTCCATCGCACCGGCCAGCGGCGAGATCAGGATGCCGCCGGTCTCGGTCTGCCACCAGGTATCGACGATCGGGCAGCGGCTGTCGCCGACCACCTCGTAGTACCAGCGCCAAGCCTCCGGGTTGATCGGCTCGCCGACGCTGCCGAGCAGGCGCAGCGACGCGCGCGAGGTCTTCTTCACCGGCTCCTCGCCCTCGCGCATCAGTGCACGGATGGCGGTCGGGGCGGTGTAGAAGATGCTCACCTTGTGCTTGTCGATGACGTTCCAGAAGCGCGAGGTGTCCGGAAAGTTCGGCACGCCTTCGAACATCAGCGAGGTCGCACCGTTGGCCAGTGGCCCGTACACGATGTAGCTGTGGCCGGTGACCCAGCCGACGTCGGCGGTGCACCAGTAGATATCGTCCTCGCGCAGGTCGAACACCGCTTCATGGGTGTAGGCCGCATACAGCAGGTAGCCGCCGGTGGTGTGCAGCACACCCTTCGGCTTGCCGGTGGAACCGGAGGTGTAGAGGATGAACAACGGGTCTTCCGCGTTCATGCGTTCCGGTTCGCAGGTGGACGGCTGGCTGTCCACCACATCGTGGAACCAGCGGTCGCGCGGGGCCTGCATGTCCACGGCACCGCCGGTGTGGCGCACCACCAGCACGGTTTCCACGGTATTGGTGCCCGGCAGCTTCAGCGCGGCATCGACGTTGGCCTTCAGCGGAATCCTGCGGCCACCGCGCAGGCCTTCGTCGGCGGTGATGATCAGCTTGCTCTGGCAGTCGCTGACACGGTCGGCGATCGAGTTCGGCGCGAAGCCACCGAACACCACCGAGTGGATCGCACCGATGCGCGCGCAGGCCAGCATGGCCACCGCGGCGTCGACGATCATCGGCAGGTAGATGGTGACCCGGTCGCCCTTCTTGACGCCGAGGTTGCGCAGCGCGTTGCCGAGGCGGCAGGTGCGCTCGTACAGCTCGCGATAGGTCACATGCTGGGCCGGTGCATCCGGGCCGTCCGGCTCGAACAGCAGGGCGGTCTTGTCGCCGCGCGTCTCGAGCTGGCGATCCAGGCAGTTCACGCTGGCATTGAGCTCGCCATCCTCGAACCACTTGATGCGGAAGTCGGACAGGTCATAGCTGACGTTCTTGATCTTCGTCGGCTTGCGCATCCATTGCAGGCGCTCGGCGGCCTTGCCCCAGAATCCATCCGGATCGGCCACCGACGCCTGGTACTGCTGTTCATAGGTCTTCTTGTCGATGCGTGCCTTGGCGGCGAACTGCGGATCGACGGGGTAGATATCAGCCATGGCACCCTCACTTGCACGTTGACTTTGTATGTGCGGTCGCAGCATCGCAACGACCGATCCCCCTCAGTTTGCCCCATCCACCCCCGGCCGCGTCACCACCCTGGTTAGACCATGGTCGAAAGTGAGCGCCTTGCAGGCCCGGGTTCGACCAATGGCGAATAGCCGCTATACATAATCGCCCCGCAGTCTCGGCTCGACCGTGCCCCACGCGCGGCATCACCTTGCCACTTGGGAGAGAGGGCAACATGAGCCACCGTACGTTGAAAGCCGTGCGCACACCTTTGGCGGCCTGCCTGCTGGTCGCCCTGGTCGCACCGGGCATGGCGTTCGCAGAGACCGCCAAAGAGAAGGCACTGGAAGCACGCGTTGCCGAACTGGAACGCCAGGTCCAGCTGCTGCTGTCTTCGCAGCAACAACAACAGACCCAGATCAGCCAGACCCAGCAGGCCGTGACCGAAGTGCGCACGGTGCAGGCCGAGCAGAAGCCGGTCGCACAGGTGCCGGCCGGCAAGCAGCCGATCCAGGTCACCACCCTCACCCCGGGCGCCGCGCCGGGCACCACGGTCAAGATCGGCGGCTTCATCAAGGCCGACTTCCTGGCCACCCAGACCAGCGATGGCCAGCTGGCCGACGACGCCACCGGCCGTTCGCTGTACCTGCCGGGCCAGACCCCGGTGGAAGGCGCTGGCGGCAGCGGCAAGCGCTCGGGCACCGATTTCAACGCCCATGCCAAGTTCTCGCGCTTCAACCTGGGCATCGACAACGTCAGCGAATCGGGCAACAAGGCCGGTGCGTTCTTCGAGATGGACTTCTTCGGCAACTCGCTGGGCAACCAGACCGCCACCAACACCTACGGCGTGACCCTGCGCCACGCTTACATGTACTGGAACAACTGGCTGGCCGGCCAGACCTGGTCCAACTTCATGGACGCGGCCGCACTGCCCGAAGCGGTCGACTTCGTCGGCCCCACCGACGGCGTGATCTTCGTGCGCCAGGCGCAGGTGCGCTACACCCAGGGCGGCTTCAGTGTCGCACTGGAAAACCCGGAAACCACCACGCTCACCGGCACCCGCAACCCGGTCACCGGTGCCTGGACCAACGCCAGCGCCAACTCCGACCGTGGCAGCCTGCCCGACCTGACCCTGCGCTATGGCTGGAAGGGCGACTGGGGCACCTTCGGCGTCGGCGGCATCGTCCGTCAGCTGAAGGTCGACAACCAGGCCACCGGCGCGAAGGCCGACAAGGTGGCCGGCGGCCTGACCCTGGGCGGCAAGTGGGTGATGGGTGACAGCGATTCGCTGCACTACCAGCTGACCGGCGGCGAAGGCATCGCCCGCTACATCGGCCTGGGCATCACCGCCGACAGCGCCTACGACGTGGCCCGCGATGAGCTCAACCCGACCGGCGTGCTGGCCGGCTACGTCGGCTGGCGGCATGCGTTCTCGCCGAAGCTGCGCACCAACCTGATCTACGCGCGCAGCGACTACGACAACGACAGCATCCTCGGCCCGCTGGTGACCAAGAGCGTGCAGAGCGTCCGCGGCAACATCTTCTATTCACCGCTGCCCAAGGTCGATATCGGCGCCGAGCTGATGTATGGCCGTCGCGAAGTGGAGAACGGCAACAAGGGTGACATCACCCGGCTGCAGTTCACTACGAAGTACAGCTTCTAGGAGCGTGCCGGCCAGCGGCCGGCACCTACCGAGATGGGGTGCCGGCCAAGGTCGGCATCTACCGAATTGAGTGCCGACCAACGGTCGGCACCCACCAACAACGATTGCTTCGGAGGGGAAGCGTCCCATGTCCAGTACACCCAGCACCGCACATAAAGCGGGCACCCTGACCAAGGGCCACAAGAAGGTCATCTTCGCATCGAGCCTCGGCACGGTGTTCGAGTGGTATGACTTCTTCCTGTACGGCTCGCTCGCAGCCATCATCGCCAAGCAGTTCTTCAGTGGCGTCAATGAAACCACGGGCATGATCTTCGCCCTGCTGGCGTTCGCCGCCGGCTTCTTCGTGCGTCCGTTCGGCGCGGCCTTCTTCGGCAGCCTCGGCGACCGCATCGGCCGCAAGTACACCTTCCTGGTCACCATCCTGATCATGGGCATCTCGACCTTCCTGGTCGGCGTGCTGCCCAACTACGCCTCGATCGGTTTTGCCGCACCGGTGATCCTGATCATCCTGCGCCTGGCCCAGGGCCTGGCGATGGGCGGCGAGTACGGCGGTGCCGCCACCTACGTGGCCGAGCACGCGCCGGACGACAAGCGCGGCCTGTACACCAGCTTCATCCAGTGCACCGCCACGCTGGGCCTGTTCCTGTCGCTGCTGATCATCCTGGCCTGCCGCATGACGCTGGGCAACGAGGCCTTCGAGGCCTGGGGCTGGCGCATCCCCTTCCTGGTGTCGATCCTGCTGCTGGGCATTTCGGTATGGATCCGCCTGCAGCTGAGCGAATCGCCGCTGTTCCAGCAGATGAAGGCTGAAGGCAAGGGCTCCAAGACCCCGTTCCGCGACAGCCTGAAGGGCGGCAACCTGAAGCTGATGTTGCTGGTCCTGCTCGGTGCAGCGGCTGGCCAGGCCGTGGTCTGGTACGGCGGACAGTTCTACGCGCTGTTCTTCCTCAGCAGCATGCTGAAGGTCGATGCCACCACCTCCTACCTGCTGATCGCCGCAGCGCTGGCACTGGGCACGCCGTTCTTCATCTTCTTCGGCTGGCTGTCCGACCGCATCGGCCGCAAGAAGATCATCCTGGCCGGCTGCCTGCTGGCGGCCATCACCTACATCCCGATCTTCAAGGGCCTGACCCACTTCGCCAACCCGGCCATCGAAGAAGCGCGCAGCAGCTCCCCGGCACTGGTCGTCGCCGACCCGGCCACCTGCTCGTTCCAGTTCGATCCGGTGGGCCTGCGCAAGTTCACCAGCTCCTGCGACGTGGCGACCGCCGCGTTGACCAAGGCCGGTGTGCCGTACGACGTGCAGCCCGCCGCCGCCGGTTCGCTGGCGATGGTGAACGTGGGCAGTGCCAGCGTCACCTCGTATGAGGCCGCCGGCCTGACCAAGGAAGAAGGCAAGGCCAAGGCCGATGCGTTCGGCGCGGAACTGAAGACCGCCCTGACCTCTGCCGGCTACCCGGCCAAGGCCGATGGCGCACGCATCAACATCGCCGGCACCATCTTCATGCTGTGGCTGCTGGTGCTGTACGTGACCATGGTCTACGGCCCGATCGCCGCCTATCTGGTCGAACTGTTCCCGACCCGCATCCGCTACACCTCGATGTCGCTGCCGTACCACATCGGCAACGGCTGGTTCGGTGGCTTCCTGCCGGCGATCTCGTTCGCGCTGGTGGCCGGTACCGGCAACCTGTACTACGGCCTGTGGTACCCGATTGCGATCGCACTGATGTCGGTGGTGATCGGCGGCCTGTTCCTGCGCGAAACCAAGAACGTGGATATCACCAAGTAACCGGCGTGGGGGGCCCCCCGGGGGCCCCCCCCCCCGGGGGGGGGCGGGGGGGGGGGCGCGGGCGGGGGGGGGTTTTTTGGGGGGGGGGGGGGGGGGGGGGGGCGGGGGTGGGGGGGGGGGGGGGGGGGGGGGGGCGGGGCGGGGGGGGGGGGGGGGGGGGGGGGGGGGGGGTCATTTCGGCTCGCATTCCGGTAGTGCCGGCCGCTGGCCGGCAACCCCATGAATCTCCGCAGACATGAACCCATTGCCGGCCAGCGGCCGGCACTACCATGGCGATGCGCGGCACCCCGTATAGTCGGCCCATGACCACCATCACCCCGGCCGAGCTCCCCGCCATCCTGCACACCCTGCGCAGCGCCTGGCAGTCGCAGCGCCCCACGCTGGACCAGCGCGAAGCCGACCTGCGCCGCCTGCGCGAAGCGCTGAAGCCACGCCTGGACGAAATGGCGCAGGCCATCGCCGAGGATTTCGGCCATCGCGCCCACGTGGAATCGAAGCTGGCCGATGGCATGAGCGTGCTGTCGGCCATCGATCACCTGCGCCGCCACCTGCGGCGCTGGTCGAAGCCGCAGCGGGTCGGTGCAGGCTGGAAGCTGTGGCCGGCGCGTGCGCAGCTGCGGCCGACGCCGCTGGGCGTGGTCGGGGTGATCTCGCCCTGGAACTACCCGGTCACGCTGGCGCTGGTGCCGCTGGCCACCGCGATTGCCGCTGGCAACCATGTACTGCTGAAACCCTCCGAACACACCCCGCGCACCAGCGCGTTCCTGGCCGATCTGCTGGCCAGTGTGTTCCCGCCCGATCGGGTGGCGGTGGTGCAGGGCGGGGCCGATGTGGCCGCGGCGGTGTCCTCGCTGCCGCTGGACCATCTGCTGTTCACCGGCTCGACCGCCGTGGGCCGCAAGGTGATGGCGGCCGCGGCCGAGCATCTGGTGCCAGTCACGCTGGAGCTGGGCGGCAAGTCGCCGGCCATCGTCTGCCGCGATTTCCCGCTGGAAAAGGCCGCTGCGCGGCTGGCCACCGGCAAGTGGTTCAACGCGGGCCAGACCTGCATCGCGCCGGATTACGTGCTGATCGATACCGCGCGCCAGCGCGAGTTCGTGCAGGCGCTGCAGCAGCAGGTGCGCGAACGCTACGGCGACTTCAGCGATGCCGACGATTACACCCGCATCATCAATGAAGGCCAGTACCGGCGCCTGCAGGGCTATCTGGCACAGGCGCGGCAACGCGGCGTGCCGGTGATTCCGCTGGCGCAGGTGGATGAGGCGCGCGCCGACCGCGAGCGCCTGCTGGTGCCGACCGTGGTGCTGGACCCGCCGGACGACCTGGACCTGATGCGCGAGGAAATCTTCGGGCCGATCCTGCCGGTGCGGGCCTACCCGGACCTGGAGGCGGCGCTGGCGGACGTGCTGTCCCGCGAACGGCCGCTGGCGTTGTATCCCTTCAGCCATGACACGGCCACGGTGGAGCGCATCCTCGGCCAGGTGGTGGCCGGCGGGGTGACAGTGAATGACACGCTGCTGCACTTCGCTGCCGATGGCCTGCCGTTTGGCGGGGTCGGGGCGAGCGGCATGGGTGCCTACCACGGGCGGGCGGGTTTCGATGCGATGAGCAAGCGCCTGCCCGTGCTGTGGCAGTCGCGCTGGGCGGCCAGTGACCGGCTGCGGCCGCCATATTCGAAGATTGCGGGGTTGTTGAAGCTGCTGCTGCGGTGAACCCAGGCAGGGCGAGGCTCTACTGAATCAGGGCCCGATTCTTCTGTAGAGCCGAGCCCCACGCTCGGCTGCTCCTGGCTGGGTGCCTGATCAATGCAGCCGAGCGTGGGCTCGGCTCTACACGGGAATCCGGGCCGACCCCCATCCCGGCCACCCGGTTAGAATGCCCGCATGAAGATCGCCTCGTGGAACGTCAATTCGCTCAATGTCCGCCTGCCGCACCTGGAGCAGTGGCTCAAGGACTTCGGCCCGGACATCGTCGGCATCCAGGAAACCAAGCTGGAGGACCACAAGTTCCCCGACTCTGCGCTGATCGCCGCGGGCTACCGCAGTGTGTTCGCCGGCCAGAAGACCTACAACGGCGTGGCGCTGCTGTCGCGTGAGCCTGCACAGGACGTGCAGATCGGCATTCCCGGCTTCGAGGACGAGCAGAAGCGCGTCATCGCCGGCACCTTCGGTGACCTGCGGGTGATCAACCTGTACGTGGTCAACGGCCAGGACATCGGCACCGACAAATACGACTACAAGCTGCGCTGGCTGGAGGCGGTGCACGCCTGGATCGCGCAGGAACTGCAGCGGCACCCGAAGCTGATCGTGATGGGGGACTTCAACATTGCCCCGGACGCACGCGACGTGCACGACCCGGAGGTGTGGAACGACAACCACATCCTGACCTCCACCGCCGAGCGCGGCGCGCTCAACAAGCTGCTGCAGCTGGGGCTGCACGATGGCTTCCGCCTGCACAACGACGAGGCGGGTACCTTCAGCTGGTGGGATTACCGCGCCGCCGGCTTCCGCCGCAACCTGGGCCTGCGCATCGACCTGACCCTGGTTTCCGATGCGCTGAAGAGCGGTGCGGTGGCTTCGGGCATCGACCGCGAGCCGCGCACCTGGGATCGTCCGAGCGACCATGCGCCGGCGTGGGTGCAGATCGGTTGAACGAACGAGGCCCGGCGATTGCCGGGCCCGTTCTGGAACATCTGCCGGCCAGCGGCCGGCACTACCCTCAGATCACCGTATGCTCTTGCGGGTGAACAGGTTGACGATCGCCAGCAGGATCACCGCACCGATCAGCGAGAACAGGAAGGTGCGGATGGTGATCGCTTCGTTGATGCCGCCGCCGAACAGCCAGCCGGAAATCAGCGCGCCGACGATGCCGACCACGATGTTGAGGATGATGCCCTGCTGGGCATCGCGCTTCATGATGATGCTGGCCAGCCAGCCTACGATGCCGCCGACGATCAGCCAGATGATGATGCCCATGATCGAACCTCCGGTGGGGAACTGTGACCAGTTGACGCGCACGGCTGTGAACCCGTCGTGCAATTGCGTGATGGGCACGTGCGGATGAGCCTGCCAGCCACCCTCGACGGCCCCTGGCGCTTCGGCCCGGTGACGGTCTGGCGCTGCCCGCACGTGCCGGGCCAGCGCGGTGAACCGCAGGCCCGGCAGGTACTGGCGCAGGCGCTGGGCACCGATCCGCAGACGCTGCCACTGGTCCGTGACGACAAGGGCCGGCCGGAGCTGAGCGGCCCGTTGGCCCACTACGGGACCGGCTGGAGCCACAGCGGTGAGGTGCTGCTGGTGGCGCTGGGCGAAGGCGTGCGGCTGGGCGTGGACCTGGAACTGCTGCGGCCGCGGCCTCGTCTTCTGGAAATCGTGCGGCGCTTCTTCCACCCGCAGGAGGCGGCCTGGCTGGAACGCCTGGACGAGGCCGACCGCGAGCACTGGTTCTTCCGCGTGTGGTGCGTCAAGGAGGCGATCCTGAAGGCGCACGGCCAGGGCATCTCGTTCGGCCTGCACCGCCTGCAGCTGGCGCCGGGGGCCGATGGCGCCCTGCACCTGCGCTGGTGCGACCCGGAACTGGGCGAGGCCGCGCGCTGGCACCTGCACGAATGGCAGGCCAGCGGCCAGTTCCGTGCGGCGTTGGCCTGGTATCCGCACTGAAGCGGGGAATCAGCGCGCAAAACCGGCGATAATGGCGGCATGAGCGAACACCCACTTCCCGCCAGCGTGGCTGCCACGCTGGAACAGGGCCTGGCCAGCATGGGCCTGGACGCCGCGCTGGCGCCGTCGCTGCTGCGCTACCTGGCCCTGCTGCACCGCTGGAACGGCACCTACAACCTCACCGCCATCCGCGACCCGCAGGAGATGGTTACCCGCCACCTGCTCGATTCGCTTGCGATGCAGCCGTTCGTGGCTGATGGCAGCCTGGCCGACCTCGGTACCGGTCCCGGGTTGCCGGGCATCCCGCTGGCGATCGCCTGCCCGGGCCTGCAGGTCACCCTGGTCGAGAGCAACGGCAAGAAGGCGCGCTTCATGCGCGAGGCCGTGCGCCAGCTCGGCCTGGGCAATGCCCGCGTGGCCGAATCGCGGGCCGAGGCGCTGGACGAGGCCGGCCGTTATGACCAGCTGACCGCCCGCGCGATGGACACCCTGGCCGGCATCGTCCGCGTCGGTGGCCACCTGCTGCGGCCCGGCGGCGTGCTGCTGGCCATGAAGGGCGTCTACCCGCATGAGGAGATCGCGGAACTGCCGGCTGGCTGGCAGGTGCGTGAGGTGACCCCGCTGAGCGTGCCCGGCCTGGCCGGCGAACGCCACCTGGTCACCGTTACAGGTCCCTGATTCCCGCCGCCAGCCCTTTGTGGAACAACGGGTTGGCGATCCACGATTTCCGCAAGGGGCCGGTTGTACGCATAATGACCGGTCCCAACCATCCGTCGACGAGGCACACCCGCATGGCCCGCATCATCGCCATCGCCAACCAGAAGGGTGGCGTCGGCAAGACCACGACCGCCGTCAACCTGGCCGCTTCCCTGGCCAACGCACCCAAGCGCGTGCTGTTGGTCGACCTGGACTCGCAGGGCAACGCGACCATGGGCAGCGGCGTGGACAAGCGTGAGCTGGCGGCCTCCACCTGCGATCTGCTGCTGGGCGAGAACAGCGCCGCCGATGTGCGCGTGCAGACCGCCGAAGGCTACGACCTGCTGCCGGGCAACATCGACCTGACCGCCGCCGAGATCCAGCTGATGGGCCAGAGCGAGCGCGAGCAGCGGCTGAAGCGCGCGCTGGCGCCGATCCGCGACGAGTACGACTACATCCTGATCGATTGCCCGCCGGCGCTGTCGCTGCTGACGCTCAACGCGCTGGCCGCCGCCGATTCGGTGATCGTGCCGATGCAGTGCGAGTACTACGCACTGGAAGGCCTGAGCGCGCTGGTGGAAACCATCGAAGCGCTGCGCACCAGCCTGAACCCCGCGCTGGAGATCGAAGGCGTGCTGCGCACCATGTTCGACGTGCGCAACAACCTGGCCAACGCAGTGTCGGCCGAGCTCACCGAGCACTTCGGCGACCGCGTGTTCCGCACCATCGTGCCGCGCAACGTGCGCCTGGCCGAGGCACCCAGCCATGGCCAGAGCATCGTCGGCTACGACCGGGCCTCGCGCGGTGGCGTGGCCTACCTGGGCCTGGCCGGCGAGATCATCCGCCGCAACAACGAACGCAACAAGGCCGGCAAGGCCGTGGAGACCGTCTGATGACCAGCAGCAAGCCGGCAGCCAAGAAGCGAGGCCTCGGCCGTGGCCTGGATGCGCTGCTGGGCCCGAAGGGCGCGGTCAGCCAGGTGCAGGCCACCACCGCGGTGATCGAGCCGCTGCCGGGTGAAGTGCTGCGCAAGTTGCCGGTCGGCCAGCTGCAGCCGGGCAAGTACCAGCCGCGCCGCGAGATGGACGAGGGCAAGCTGTCCGAGCTGGCCGACTCGATCAAGTCGCAGGGCGTGATCCAGCCGATCCTGGTGCGCCAGCTGCCGGCGGGCAACTACGAAATCGTCGCCGGTGAACGCCGCTGGCGCGCATCGCAGCTGGCCGGGCTGGACGAAGTGCCGGTGGTGGTGCGCGAGCTGGAAGACCGCACCGTCATCGCGATGGCGCTGATCGAGAACATCCAGCGTGAAGACCTCAACCCGCTGGAAGAAGCCGAGGCGCTGCAGCGCCTGATCAGCGAGTTCACCCTGACCCATGCCGAGGCCGCCGAGGCCGTCGGCCGCTCGCGCGCGGCGGTGTCCAACCTGCTGCGCCTGCTGGAGCTGCCGGTGGCGATCCGGCTGCTGCTGGAAACCCGCCGCCTGGAAATGGGCCACGCCCGCGCGCTGCTGACCCTGGCCCCCGAGCTGGCTGGCAAGCTGGCGCAGGAAGCGGCCGATGAAGGCTGGTCGGTGCGCGAGGTCGAGCGCCGTGCGCAGGCCTTCGCCGCCGGCAAGGTGCCGAGCAGCCGTCCGGTGGCCACGCCGAAGGTGCAGCAGGCCGACATCGCCTCGCTGGAAACCGAACTGTCCGAAGCGCTGGGTGCCAAGGTGGCGATCAACCACGGCCGTGGCGGCAAGGGCAAGCTGATCATCCACTACACCGATCTGGACACCCTGGACGGCGTGCTGGAAAAGCTGCGTACGCGCCAGGGCTGAACCCGGCGCCACATCACGCCGGCCGACGCATCCCCGCGACGTCGGCCACGCCGATGGCAGCGGGGTGCTTTGATCGAGACCCGCGATGACCATCCTGCTCACCGGCGCTGCCGGCTTCATCGGTGCCTACACCGCCCGCGCGCTGCTGGAGGCCGGCCAGGCCGTGGTCGGCCTGGACAACTTCAACGATTACTACGAC
Organism: Stenotrophomonas maltophilia group sp. msm1; assembly: GCF_032025805.1. NCBI lineage: Bacteria > Pseudomonadati > Pseudomonadota > Gammaproteobacteria > Lysobacterales > Lysobacteraceae > Stenotrophomonas > Stenotrophomonas maltophilia group sp. msm1. The sequence goes on along the minus strand of NZ_JAVSKH010000001.1, from coordinate 577,727 downwards.
CCGCAGATCAAGCGTGACCGCGTGGCCGCGCTGTGTCCGGCGCTTGACCTGCGCACGCTGGACCTGACCGATAACGAAGGCCTGGCCGCGCTGTTCGACGAAGTGAAGCCGACCGCCGTGATCCATCTGGCTGCACAGGCCGGCGTGCGCTATTCGCTGGAAAACCCGCAGGCCTACGTCGACAGCAACCTGGTCGGCTTCGTCAACATGCTCGAGCTGTGCCGCCACCGTGGCGTGCAGCACCTGGTGTATGCCTCCAGCAGTTCGGTGTATGGCGACTCGGCCACGCCGCCGTTCTCCGAGGACCAGCGCGTGGACCAGCCGCGCTCGCTGTACGCGGCGACCAAGGCGGCCAACGAGCTGATGGCCTACACCTACGCACAGCTGTACGGCCTGCATGCCACCGGGCTGCGATTCTTCACCGTGTATGGCCCGTGGGGCCGGCCGGACATGGCACCGCTGCTGTTCTCGCGCGCGGTGCTGGCCGGTCGGCCGATCGACGTGTTCAACGAAGGCCGCATGCAGCGCGATTTCACACATGTCTCCGACATCGTCTCCGGTATCCTCGGCGCCCTCGCGCATCCGGCCGACGGCCCGGTGCCGCACCGGGTGTTCAACCTCGGCAACCATACGCCGGTCGAGCTGGAGCGCTTCATCAGCGTGATCGAGCAGGCGGCCGGCCGCCCTGCGCAGAAGGTCTACAAGCCCATGCAGCCGGGCGACATGGTGCGCACGATGGCCGATACCCGGCGCGCACATGACGCTTTCGGCTTCGATGCGGTGACCCCGATCGAACAAGGCCTGCCGCCTGTGGTGCTGTGGTGCCGCGAGTATTTTGGCGATCGCGCCTGAGGACGGATCCTCACGCCGCCGGGTTCATCTTCGGATAACCTCGGTTTCGGAGAATGCGCGGTCTTTGTCCCCCCTTTGGCCGAGTGCCTTATGAGCCAACCCGAGCTTTCCGTTGTCGTCCCGGTGTTCAACGAGCGCGACAATGTTGCCCCGCTGGTCGCCGAAATCACCGCTGCGCTGCGTGGCCGGCTGCCGTTCGAGATCGTCTACATCGACGACCACTCGCGTGATGACACCCTGGCGGTGCTGCAGGGGCTGAAGGCAACCACCCCGGAACTGCGCGTGCTGCACCATGTGAACCAGAGCGGGCAGAGCACGGCGGTGCGCACCGGCGTCAAGCATGCGCGGGCGCCGTGGATCGCGACCCTGGATGGCGATGGCCAGAACGATCCGGCCGATATTCCCAAGCTGCTCGCCGCACGCGACGCCGCCGACGCGCAGGTGAAGCTGTTCGCCGGTTGGCGCGTCAACCGGCACGACAGCAGCAGCAAGCGCTGGGCCAGTCGCTGGGCCAATGCCATCCGTGCGCGCATGCTGCGCGACGACACCCCCGACACCGGTTGCGGCATCAAGCTGTTCGAACGCAGCGCGTTCCTCGACCTGCCGTATTTCGACCACATGCACCGCTATCTGCCGGCGCTGATGCAGCGCGCCGGCTGGAAGACCACCAGTGTGCCGGTCAACCACCGCCACCGTACCGCTGGCGTGTCCAAGTACAACAACCTCGGCCGTGCGCTGGTCGGCATCCGCGATCTGCGTGGCGTGGCCTGGCTGATCACCCGAAGCAAGCGCACCGCGGTGGAGGAGCGCTGATGGATCTGGAGCTTCACTGGCTGGATCAGCCCTTGACCTGGCTGTACTGGACCGGCCTGCATGTAACCGGCTGGAAGCTGATCGGTTACACCGGCGCACTGATGTTCGGCGGCCGCTGGCTGGTCCAGTTCATCGCCTCCAAGCGTGCCGGCAAGCCCGTCATCCCGCGCCTGTTCTGGTACATGAGCGTGATCGGCAGCCTGATGACGCTGAGCTACTTCCTGTTCTCGGCCAAGCAGGACTCGGTGGGTGTGCTGCAGAACCTGTTCCCGGCGTTCACCGCGCTGTACAGCCTGCACCTGGACATCAAGCACCGCGGCTGGAAGCGCGACAAGGCCAGCCACTGAGGCCTGCGGGGTGCCTGCCATGGGTAGAGTCGACTGTCAGTCGACTTTCGCGCGGAGCGCGGGCTTTGCCACGTCTGGCCGAAGAGCAGCCGACTAACAGTCGGCTCTACCACGCGCCTTCGGCGCTTGGGCCCCGGCCTGCGGCCGGTTCCCGGTCCTGCCTGCGCTGCAGGCAGGACCTTCGTCCCATGCCATGAGCCGTGGGCGGTGCCATGATCGGGGTCTGCCTTCCCGGGAACCTGTGCTCGTGAAAACCCGTCTTGCCGTTGCCCTGCTGCTCGCCCTGTCCGCCCCCGCTGTGGCGCTGGCTGCACCGCCCGCCACCGCCGCGCCGGCCAGCGTGGCCACCGAATCGCCCGCCGACGCCGCCTTCCGTGCGGTGTACGAGAAGGAATGGAAGTGGCGCCAGGATGGCGGCGGCGAGGCCAGCGAGGACGAGGACGCCCCGGCCAATGCCACCCGCATGCCCGACGTCGGCCCGGCCGCGCAGCAGGCGCGCCTGAAGGTGTGGGACGAGACTCTCGCCGCGCTGAAGAAGATCGACCCGAAGACCCTGTCGCCCGACAACCAGGTCAACTACGCGATCTACCGCGACCAGGTGTTCAACCTCGCCGAAGAGGTGCGCCTGCGCGGCTACGAGATGCCGTTCAACGCCGACTCCTCGTTCTGGTCCAACCTGTCCTTCATGGCCCGGCGCGAGATGAAGACCGTGCAGGACTACCAGAACTACATCGCACGGCTGAACGATGTGCCGCGCTATTTCGGGCAGCAGACAGAGAACATGCGCGCCGGCCTGAAGCGTGGCTTCAGCGTGCCGCGCGCGGTGCTCGATGGCCGCGAGGTGTCCATCGCCACCGTCGCCGAGTTGAAGGACCCGACCGAGTCGCCGCTGTACGCGCCGTTCAAGAAGCTGCCCAACACCATCCCGGCCGCAGAACAGGCCAGGCTGCAGGCGCAGGCGCGTGAAGCGATCAGCGGCAAGGTGGTGCCGGCGTTCCAGCAGCTGCGCACCTTCTTCGTCAACGAGTACGTGCCGCAGGCGCGCACCACCCTGGCCGCCGAAGCGATGCCCGACGGCAAGGCGTACTACCGGCAGCAGATCCACGAATACACCACGCTGGACCTGTCGCCGGAGGAGATCCACCGCATCGGCCTGGATGAGGTGGCACGCATCCAGAAGGAAATGAACGACATCATCAAGCAGGTGAAGTTCAAGGGCAGCTTCGCCGAATTCCTGACCTTCCTGCGTACCGACCCGCAGTTCTACGCCAAGACGCCGGAAGAGCTGCTGTCACGCGCCGCGTGGATCTCCAAGCGCGCCGATGGCCAGCTGGGTAAATACATGACGTTGCCGCGCGCGCGCTTCACCATCGTGCCGGTGCCGCCGGACATCGCGCCGTTCTGGACCGCCGGCCGCGGTGGCATGGGCACCTATTGGCTCAACACCTACAACCTGCCGTCGCGCCCGCTGTACAACCTGCCGGCACTGACCCTGCATGAGTCCGATCCGGGCCACGCGTTGCAGGGCGCCATCGCCGCCGAGCAGAAGAACCTGCCCGAGTTCCGCCGCAACGCCTACATCTCCGCCTATGGCGAAGGCTGGGCGCTGTACTGCGAGAAGCTGGGCGTGGAAATGGGCATCTATGAAACCCCGTACGAGGATTTCGGCCGTCTGACCTACGAGATGTGGCGTGCTGCGCGCCTGGTGATCGACACCGGCGTGCACAGCAAGGGCTGGACCCGCGAGCAGGCGTTGGCCTACCTGCGTGACCACACCGCGCTGAGCGAGCATGAAGTGACCACCGAAGTGGATCGCTACATTTCCTGGCCGGGCCAGGCGCTGAGCTACAAGCTGGGCGAGATCGCCATCGTGCGCCTGCGTGCGCAGGCCGAGAAGGAACTGGGCGACAAGTTCGACATCAAGGGCTTCCACGACACCCTGCTCAAGCAGGGGTCGGTGCCGCTGCCCGTGCTGGAACAGCAGATCCAGGCCTACATCGCCGAGCGCAAGAAGGCCTGACCGCACCAGGGTAGTGCCGGCCGCTGGCCGGCAACCTGCATGGACCGCAATCGTTCGGCATTGCCGGCCAGCGGCCGGCACTACCCCGGATCGGAAAACGGGGTCGGATCACAGGAACCGACCCCGTGGTCTTTCACCCCACCGCCCGCGGCTTGGCCACGCGCGCGGCAAACGTCGGCAGCACCAGCAGGGTCAGCACGGTGGCGGTGATCAGGCCACCGATCACCACCGTCGCCAGCGGCTTCTGCACCTCCGCACCCGAACCGCTGGCAATCGCCATCGGAATGAAACCGACGATCGCCACCAGCGCCGTGGTCAGCACTGCGCGGATGCGGCTGGAGGCACCGTTGATCGCCGCCTGCAGCGGCAAGTCACCGGCGTCCAGGCGCTCGCGGATCGCCTGCATCAGCACCAGGCCGTTCAACGTGGCCACGCCGGATACCGCGATGAAACCCACCGCTGCCGACACCGAGAACGGCATGCCACGCAGCAGCAGTGCGAGGATGCCGCCGACCAGCGCCAACGGTACGCAGCTGAACACCAGAATGGCTTCCTTGCCACTGCGCAGGGCCATGAACAGCAGGCTGCCGATCAGCAGGAACACCACCGGTACCACCGTCGCCAGCCGCTTCTCCGCGCGCTGCAGGTTCTCGAACTGGCCGCCCCAGGTCAGGTAGGCTCCCGGCGGCAGTGCCACGTCGGCCACCGCGGCCTGTGCCTCGCCGACGAAACCGCCCAGGTCGCGGCCACGCACATTGGCCTGCACCACCACACGGCGGCTGCCATTGTTGCGGCTGATCTGGTTCGGCCCTTCGCTCACCGTGATGCGCGCCACCGACGACAGCGGAATCACCAGCCCCGACGGCGTGGCGATCGGCAGTGAAGCCAGCTGGTCCGGATCGTTGCGCGCGGCATCGTCCAGGCGCACCACCACGTTGAAGCGGCGGTCGCCTTCGAAGATCTTGCCGGCGGCGGTACCGCCGATGCCGGTGGACAGTGCATCACTCACATCCGCTGCAGTCAGCCCGTACTGCGCCGCCGCCACATGATCGATCGCCACGTTCAGCGTGGGCAGGCCGGAGATCTGCTCCACCCGCACGTCGGCCGCGCCCTCCACCGCACGCAGCTTCAGCGCCACCTGGTCGGCCACCTTCCGCAGCTGGCTGAAGTCATCGCCGAAGATCATTACGGCCAGGTCGGTACGCACGCCGGAAATCAGCTCGTTGAAGCGCAGCTCGATCGGCTGGCTGAACTCGAAACTGTTGCCCAGCTGCTGCCCGGCCAGTTTCTCGAAGCGTGCCACCAGTGCTTCCTTGTCCAGCTTCGGATCGGGCCAGTCCTTGCGCGGCTTCAGCACGATCACGCTGTCGGAGATGTTGGTCGGCATCGGGTCGATGGCCGCCTCGGCGGTACCGGTACGCGAGAAGACGGTTTCCACTTCCGGCTGCTTGGCGATCGCTTTCTCCAGCGCGAGCTGCATCGCCAGCGACTGCTCCAGCGAGGTCGACGGCACGCGCAGGGCCTGCATCGCCACGTTGCCTTCGTCCAGCGTCGGCATGAACTCGCGGCCCAGCAGCGAGAACGCGCCGATGCCCACCACCACCATCATCACCGCACCGGCCAGCACCGTGCGCGGATGCGCCACGGCCTTGCGCACCACCGGTTCGATGCGTGCACGCAGCACGCGGATCAGCTTCGTCTCGTGCTCGCCATCATCGCTGTGTGCCTCGCCGTCCTTCAGCTTCGGCTCGCGCACCAGCAGCGCGGCCATCGCCGGCACGAAGGTGAAAGAGAAGAGGAAGGCACCGACCAGGGCCAGCATGAAGGTCGCCGCCATCGGGTGGAACGTCTTGCCCTCCACGCCTTCCAGGGTGAGGATCGGCGCGAACACCAGCAGGATGATCAGCTGGCCGAACGCCGCCGGGCGCGCCATCTTCAGCGCAGAATCGGCGGCCACGCGCAGCCGTTCCATCGCGGTCAGCGCCCGGCCCAGTTCGGCGCGGCGCTGGCCCAGCATCAGCAGCGTCGACTCGACCACGATCACCGCACCGTCCACCAGGATGCCGAAGTCCAGTGCACCCAGGCTCATCAGGTTGCCACTGATGCCGAAGCGGTTCATGCCGATCACTGCGAACAGGAACGACAGCGGAATCACCAGCGCAGTGATCGTCGCCGCACGCAGATTGCCCAGCAGCAGGAACAGCACCACCACCACCAGCAGCGCGCCCTCGGTGAGGTTCCGGGCCACGGTCTTGATGGTGGAATTGACCAGCACACTGCGGTCCAGCACCGGTGCCGCCACGATGTCGGCCGGCAGCGAGGTGTTCACCTGTTCCAGGCGCGCCGCAGCGGCCTGCGCCACGGTGCGGCTGTTGCCACCGGCGATCATCAGCGCGGTACCCAGCACGGCTTCATGGCCATTGCGGCTGGCCGCACCCAGGCGCGGCGCGCGGCTCAGGTCGACGTCGGCCACATCGGCCACGCGCACCACCACGCCATTGCGGGTGGCCACCGGCGCCTGCGCCAGGTCGTCGGTGGTCAGCGCCAGGCCGTCGGCACGTACCACCAGGCCCTCGCCGGCACGCTGCACGAAACCGGCACCGGCCTGCACGTTGGAACGCTGCAGGGCAGTGACCAGGTCGGCCAGGCCGAGGCCGTGCGCGGCCAGCTTGGCACTGTCCGGATGCACGCCGTATTCCTTGACGTAGCCACCGACCGTATCGACGCCGGCCAGCCCCGGACTGGAACGCATCTGCGGCGCGATGATCCAGTCCTGCACGGTGCGCAGGTAGGTCGCGCGTTCTTCGGGTGTACGCAGCAGGTTGCCTTCCGGCGTGCGGTAGACCTCGCCGGCCTGCCAGCCCGCTTCATCGGGCTTGGCCAGTTTGGCCGGATCGAACGCGGTGAAGTCCACCGTCCACATCAGCACCTCGCCGAGGCCGGTGGTGACCGGCGACAGCATCGGCGACGCACCATCGGGCAGGTCCTCCGATGCCTCGCGCATGCGTTCGGCCACCTGCTGGCGGGCGAAGTAGATGTCGGTCGCATCGGTGAAGATCGCGGTGACCTGCGAGAAGCCATTGCGCGACAGCGAACGGGTGGTGGTCAGGCCGGGAATGCCGGCCAGCGCGGTTTCCAGCGGATAGGTCACCTGCCGCTCGATCTGCTCCGGGGTCAGTGCTGGCGCCACCGTGTTGATCTGTACCTGGCGATTGGTGATGTCCGGCACCGCGTCGATCGGCAGCTTGCCGAGCTGGAACAGGCCCACGGCGGCGATCAGCGCGGCCATGAACACCACCAGCCAGCGGTGGCGCACCGCTGTTTCAATGATCAGCTTGAACATGGTCGCCTCCTCAGTGGCCGTGCTCGGCTTCGCCCTTGGCCAGTTCGGCCTTGAGCAGGAAGGCGTTGGCACCGACGATGCGCTCGTTGCCGGTCAGGCCACCGAGGATCTCGATACGGTCGCCGGCGCGACGCCCGGCCAGTACCGGCTGCGCCTTGAAGCCGCCTTCGACGGCGACGAACACCGCGCTGCTGCCATCGACGTTCTGCACCGCATCGGCGGGCACGCTGAGCGAGCCGTCCTGGCCTTCGGTGACCACCACGGCCGACACCGGCGAACCGGCCGGCGGCAGTGAAGCATCCACCGGCGTGGCGCGGATCACCGCGACGCCGCCCTGCTGGCGGACATCGGCGGCCGAGCCGGTGACGGTGGCGGTGAAGCTGCCCCCCGGCACACTCACTTCCAGCTTCATGCCCGGCGTGACCTGTGCAGCCAGCGCCGGCGGTGCGGTGAATACCAGCTCGTTCATCGACGGGTCGGCGACGTCGGCGACTGCACTGCCGGCGGCGACCACACCGCCCGGAGTGACCTGCACGTTACCGACGATGCCGGCCACCGGGCTGGTGATGCGCACGCGGCCACTGGCGTCGGGCGCGCCGTTGGCGGCGGCCTGGGCCTGCGCGGCAGCGGCCTGGGCCTGTGCCGCCAGCGAACGTGCGCGCGAGGCTTCCATCTCCTGGCGCGCGACCACGCCCTGGTCGACCAGCGCCTTGTCGCGGCCATAGGCCAGGCGCGCGGCCTCTGCTTCGGCCGAGGCGGCCAGCGCATTGGCACGGAACACCGCCGCTTCGCCACTGACCACGATGGCCAGGGCCTGGTTCTGCTTCACTGCGGTGCCCGGTGCGACCAGCACGCGTTCGACGCGGCCGGTCACGGTCGACGCCACCGAGGCACGTGCGCCCACCGACGGCTCGACGCGGCCGGACAGGCGCGTCGAGCCCACCGCCACCGCGGCCGATGGCGACCACCTCGATACCGGACGCCTTGATCTGCTCCGGGGTCAGCGGCACCACGCCTTCATCGGCGTCAGCCGGCGCCTTGGCGGCTTCCGCCTTGGCTTCCTTGCTGTCGGTCGCGTGGCCATGGCCATCGTCGGTGCCCGCCTTGGCCGCGGCGGGGTCTTCATTTGCAGGTGTCTGCGCGTTGCCAGCGCAGCCGGCCAGCAGCACGGTCAGCAGCACGCCGCCGATCAGCGGGAAAGTACGGGAGAGCGTCATGGGACCTCCACAAAAGGTGCGCGCCCTTCAAGGCGGGCAAGATCGATTTCCGCGCCGACGCGCGACAGGCGCGCATCCACGGCGGCGCCGCGGGCGGCGATGAGGGCGCTGCGCGTGCTGCGCAGTTCCAGCTGCGAGATGCGTCCGGCGTCGAAGCCGATGCGTGCAAGGCGGTAGGCCTCTTCGGCGGCGACCACGCTTTCATCGGCGGCACGGGTGCGGCTGCCGGCCGCCTTCAGCCCGGCCACGGCGGACAGGCGTGCGGCCTCGCTGTCGCGGCGCTGCTGGTCCAGGCGTGCCTCGGCCGCGCGCTGGTCGGCATTGGCGGCGCGGATGCCACCGCGGTTACGGTCGAACAGCGGGATGCTGAGGCTGAGCCCGAGGTTGTAGGCACGCTCGCCGCCTTCGCGGAAGCGGGTCTGTGCGGCGGTGACGCTGAGGTCGGGCAGGGCGCGCTTGCGCTCCACGTCGACCAGCTTGCTCGCCGCATCGGCTTCGGCTTCGGCAATGCGCACTGCCAGTGCGGTATCGGTGGCACCGCGCGGCAGCGGCGGTGCGCGATCGAGCAGGCTGTTGTCGATCGACTGCACCGGCGCATCCAGCAGCGCGGTGCCGGCCAGGCGGGCCAGCGCGGCATCGCGGAACGCCTGTGCTTCATCCAGCGACGCCATGGCATTGGCTACTTCGCTCTGCGCTTGCACCGCGCGCAGCTGTGGTTCGCGGCCCTGCTTGACCATGGCGTTGACGGCGTTGGCGTCATCGCGGGTCAGTGACAGTGCTTCCTCGGCCAGGGTGTAGCGGCGCAGTGCACTTTCCGCCTGTGCATAGACCACCGCCAGCTGGCTGGCCACGTCGCTGCGACTCTGCGCGCCACGCAGGTTGGCCGCCTGGGCCTCGGCACGGGCGGCACGAACGCGCGCGCCACGCTGGCCCCAGACCTCCAGCGGCTGGGACAGGGTGAGTACGGTATCGGCCTTGCCCATGCCACGGTAGGTGCCGGAGCCCCAGGCATTCTCAGCCGACCAGGAAAGGGAGGGATTGGGCAGCGCACGGGCCTGGTCGGCGCGCGCATCGGCGGCCTCGGCCAGTGCCGTACCCACACGGGTGCCGGGCAGCTGGTCCAGGCGTTCAAGCAGGGTGTCGTAGGAGGGGGCGGCTTGCGCCATCACCGATGCCGCCGGGGCCAGGCCCAGCAACACGGCGACGACCAGCCCGGCCGCACGCGGCGACCGAGGTGTCAGGATCGACATAGGGGGATTCCGGTTGTGAGTGAAACGGGAGCCCGCAATCGCGGGACGCGCTCAACTCACGCCCGGGGTGGACGCGTCAATTCATCCTGGGCGACCGTATAGGCCGCCGCATCGCCCGCACTCATCCAGCGCGCCGGCAGTGGCGCCCCGAAGGCGGCGATCGTGTGCGCCGGCAGGCTCAGGTTGGAGTGGTGGCAGTGGTTGTGGCCACAGGCACCGACATGCTTGCCGTCGGTATCGCCATCGGCATCCGGTGCGGATTCCACATGCACCGTGCTGGCATGCGGTTCCACCGTGCACGCCAGGGCATCGGCCACCGGCACGACCACGAATGCCGCCATCAGCAGCATCAGCAGGGTCGAACGGAGGTGGCGGGTGATCCAGCGCATGAAGGGGAGGCTAGCAAGCGGTTTTCGCCGGATACAATATCAATGGCCGCTTCGGGAATACGTCGGAATCTCCCGTTCAGGTGGGGCGGGCCTTTCGGCCCACCGGGCTGCGCTTCTGTAGAGCCGAGCCCATGCTCGGCTGCTGTTGCGCGCTCAGCCCCCCGGTAGGGGTCGACCTTGGTCGACACGCTTTTCGACCCCCGACACATTGCCGGCCAGCGGCCGGCACTACCGGTCTGCAGGCAGCTTCGCGATCACCTTGATCTCGAACTGGAACCCATACAGCCAGGTCACACCGATACCGGTCAGGGTCGGGTGCGGCGCCTCGCCCCAGTACTCGGGCACGATCGCCCAGGCCTTCTCGAAGTTCTTCTCCGGATCGACCAGGAACACGGTCACGTCGATCACGTCATCGAAGGTGCAGCCGGCGGCAGCCAACACCGCATTGAGATTCTCGAAGGCGCGGCGCACCTGGGTTTCGAAGTCCGGTTCGGGCGAGCCGTCCTCGCGGCTGCCGACCTGGCCGGAGACGAACAGGAAGCCATTGGACCGGATCGCCGGCGAGTAGCGGTTGCGCGCGTACAGGGCATGGCGGCCGGCGGGGAAAACGACATCACGCTGTGACATGGGGAGGATCCCGTGGGAGAGAACGCCATCCTCCGCGCCAGTGCTGTCTGGATAAACCGCGATGATCAGCCTAGATTGATTGCCAATCCCAAACAATCATGGCCCGCCATGGACCGTTTCGAGGCGATGCGGGCCTTTGCCCGCGTGGTGGAAACCGGCAGCTTCACCCGCGCCGCGCAGACCCTGCAGATCAGCCGCACCACGGTCACCCAGCTGGTGCAGCAGCTGGAGGCACACCTGCGGCTGCGCCTGCTCAACCGCACCACGCGCCGGGTCAGCGTCACCGCCGACGGTGCGGCCTACTACCCGCGCATCGCCCGCCTGCTGGCCGAGCTGGAAGAGGTGGAGGGCGGGCTGGGTGACGCAGCCAGCCAGCCGCGCGGCCGCCTGCGGGTGGATGTGCCGGGGCCCTACGCGCGGTTGCGGCTGGTACCCGCACTGCCGGATTTCCAGGCGCGTTACCCGGAGATCCAGCTGGACATCGGCGTCAGTGACCGCGAGGTCGATGTCATCGCCGACAACGTCGACTGCGTGATCCGTGGTGGCACGCCGGCCGACCCGGCGCTGGTGGCGCGGCCGCTGACTGCACTGCCGATCGGCTTCCACGCCAGTCCAGGCTATGTGCAGCGCTTCGGCCTGCCGACCGACCCGCGCGCGCTGGAAGGGCCTGATCATCACATGGTCGGCTTCCTCAGCCCGCGCAGTGGCCGCGCACGCGTGTTCGTTGCACAGCGCGGCGAGGAGCGCGTAGAAGTGCAGGGCCGCTATACGGTTGGCTTCGATGACGGCAATGCCTATCTGGCCGCTGCGTTGGCGGGGCTTGGCGTGGTCGCGCTGCCCAGCTACATGGCCGCGCCGCACGTGGCGCGTGGCGAACTGCTGCCGCTGCTGCAGGACTGGCAGCTGCCACCGATGCCGATGCACGTGATGTTCCCGCCGAACCGGCACATGAGCCAGCGGCTGCGGGTGTTCATTGATTGGGTGGTGGAAGCGCTGGGGTGACACACACCGGGCGTGCGAAAATCACCACAGCACGCAACAGGAAACAGCCTCACGCATGAGTCGCATCGTCGCACTGGATACCGAAACCACCGGCATCTCCCACCGCCTGGGGCATCGGGTGATCGAAATCGGTGCCGTCGAGCTGATCGATGGCCAGCTCACCGGTCGCCAGTTCCACACCTACCTGCAGCCGCAGCGCAGGGTCGATTGGGGCGCACAGCGCGTGCATGGCATCAGCGATGCGATGCTGGTGGGCAAGCCGCTGTTTTCCAGCAAGGCCGCCGAACTGCTGGACTTCCTGCGCGGCAGCGAGATGGTCGCGCACAACGCCACCTTCGATGTGGGTTTCCTCGACAATGAGCTGCGCCTGGCTGGCATTCCTGCCACGCTGGCCCAGCACTGTCGCATCACCTGCAGCCTGAAGCTGGCGCGTGGGCGCTGGCCCGGTCAGGGCAACAAGCTGGACGACGTGCTGCAGCGCCTGCGCATTCCAGGGGCGCGTGGCCTGCATGGCGCACTGAAGGACGCCCATCTGCTGGCCCAGGTGATTCCGCACCTGCGCTGAGGCATGGCCGCTGTTACGCCGGCCGCACCCAGCGCTCGATCATTTCAATGCCGCATGCCACCCCGTCCTCCTTGCTCATCGCCACGCCCAAGGCAGCCGCACGTGCACGTGTTGCGTCGGTTTCAGCGAAGGTGATGGCTGCCGCCAGCGTTGCTGCATCCAGTCGCTTCGGTGACAACGGTGCCGGTGCCACGCCCAACCGATGCAGGCGATCGGCCCAGAAGAACTGATCCGCGGCGAACGGCATCACCAGCGAGGGAATGCCGGCGCGGCAGGCCGAATGCGTGGTGCCGCTGCCACCATGGTGGATGGCGAGTGCGCAATGCGGGAACAGTGCTTCGTGTGGCGTCGGGCCGAGCACGAACACATCTGCTGGCAGCGCACCCGTCGGCAGCCCGGCCCACCCCGGGAACAGCAGCACCCGGCGCGGTGCCAGCGCCTGCAGCAGGGCCGGCAGCACGCGCTCGCGATCAAACCCGGTCATGCTGCCAAAGCCCAGGTACACCGGCGGCGGCCCGGCATCGAGGAAGGCCTGCAGATCGACCGGGGGCGTCCAGGGCGCATCAGGAAGCCGCCATTGGCCACAGACGATGTGGTCGGCCGGCCAGTCCGCCGGTGGCGGCAGCAGCTGCGGCGAGATGCCATAGAGCATCGGCAGGCCGGACCACAACGCGCGACGCGGCGATTGCCCCAGTTGCTGGCGTGCCGCGTTGATCGGCCGGCGGAACTGGCGCCAGATCAGGCCGTTGACCAGCCCATAGCTGGCGCGGTTCAACCAGCCCGGCGAGCGTCCCGGTGGCAGGAACGGAGAGCGGAAGGCCCGCGTCGGGGTCAGCGGGATCATGCCGGTGCCGATGACCGGCATTCCGCGGCGTTCGCCCACGCTCATGCCGACAAAGGCCGCCAGGCCACCGGTCAGAATCGCATCGCAGCCTTCTGCGGCCGCATCGGCCTGGCGCATCCAGCCGCTGACATGCTGCAGCGCCATCCGTGCCAGACCGGAACTGGCGGCGGCAACACCGTTGCCACGCGACACCAGAGCGACCACTTCGTCATGGATGTCGCCCTCAAGGGCCGCGTGGGGCACATCCAGGGCCTGCGCGCTGCCCAGGGTGCCGCCATCGGCCAGCAGTGTCACCGCGTGGCCTGCGCCGATCAGCCCATGGCAGAGCATGGCCAGCGGGCGCGTATCGCCTTCGGTTCCGTAGGTCAGGGCCAGCAGCCGCATGGAAAGCTCCGCAGTGATCCGGGCCAGTATGCCGGTTGGCGGGCTCCCGGCCCTGCCGGTTCAGCCGCAGCCTGTGGGTAACTTGCGCAAGTGCTTGAACCCGTGCATAATGCGCGGCTCGCTGTGTCCGGTTTTCTACCGGGCGGCGCCCCCGGGAGCACGTCCCCGGCCGCCCAACGCCAGCGTAACCCTTTGATTCTCTTGACGTGTGGTGGGCAACCATCGAGGCCGCCGTCTCCCGGGCTACGGGCTGACAACTACTACTATCGAGGTGCGCAATGTCCCGCGTATGCCAGGTTTCCGGCAAGCGAGTGCAGACGGGTAACAACGTCTCGCACGCCAACAACAAGACCCGTCGTCGTTTCCTGCCGAATCTGCACGAGCGCCGTTTCTGGGTGGCCAGCGAGAACCGCTGGGTCAAGCTTCGTGTTTCCGCGCATGCACTGCGCACCATCGACAAGAACGGCATTGATTCCGTTCTGGCTGAGCTGCGTGCGCGCGGCGAAAAGGTCTGAGGAGTAAAGCATCATGGCAGGCAAGCGCGATAAGGTCCGTATGATTTCCTCGGCCGGTACCGGCCACTTCTACACGACCGACAAGAACAAGAAGAACACCCCGGGGAAGATGGAATTCCTGAAGTACGATCCGGTCGTGCGCAAGCACGTCCTGTACAAGGAAGGCAAGATCAAGTAATCCGCACGGATTGCTGATCCCCGCGAAGAAACCCGCCCTTGTGGCGGGTTTTTTCATGCCTGGCATCCAGGTGGTGGGTGCCGACCGTTGGTCGGCACGCTCTCCCCGCACCCGGTAGCTGTCGACCCTGGTCGACACGCTGGCTCTCTGCCGTCGGTTCGAAAGGCAGTCGAGCATGGCTCGACTCTACAAATCCTGCTGGGCAGAATGGCCCATCACCTCCCGACGGGCGACGCGATGCTGTTCGAGTGGTTGCTGGGTTCGTATCTGCTGCTGATCGACTGGCTGATCCGGCTGGTCGCGCTGTGCTGGATTCCCACCCGCACCACGCCGGGGGCGGCGCGCAGCTGGCTGCTGCTGGTGGGCTTCGTGCCGCTGCTGGGCCTGCCGCTGTACCTGCTGTTTGGCCACCCGTGGCTTTCGCGTGAGCGCATCCGCCGCCAGGCCGAGGCCTCGCAGGTCATCCGCGAGGAACAGGCGCTGCAGCATCGCCTGCGCTGGACCCCGCAGCCGGATACCGCAAGCGCCGAGATCGTGCCGCTGGTGCAGCGCCAGGGCGATTTCATGCCGGTGCACGGCAACGCCGTCGATCTGCTGACCGACTACGACGAATCGCTGCACACGCTGATCGCCGACATCGACCAGGCCGAAGACCGGGTGCACCTGCTGTACTACCTGATGTTCGACGACGCGGTGGGCGAGGCTATCGTCGAGGCACTGCAGCGTGCGGCTGCACGGGGCGTGCAGTGCCGCGTGCTGCTCGACGCGGTGGGTGCCAAGCGTGGCCTGCGCGCCTATCGCAAACGCCTGGAAGCTCGCGATATCGAAGTGCGTGCGATGCTGCCCGGTGGCCTGCGCTGGCGCCGCAGCGGCCGCATGGACCTGCGCAACCACCGAAAGATCGCGGTGATCGACAACGAAGTGGCCTATGTCGGTTCGCAGAATCTGGCCGGCCCGCAGTTCGTGCCTAGCCACCCGAACCGCGAGCTGGTGGCGCGCGTGCGCGGCCCGGCGGTGGCGCATCTGGAAGCGGTGTTCGCCAGCGACTGGTACATGGAAACCGGCCAGCGCCTGGACGTGATTGCCGATGTGCCCGAGTGCAGCGACGACATCGCCACCCAGCTGCTGCCCAGCGGCCCGGCCTACCCGTACAGCAACGCGCGCGATGCGGTTGCGGCGCTGATTCATCTGGCGCGGCGCCGGCTGGTGATGGTGACCCCGTATTTCGTGCCCGACGAGGCCACGTTGAGCGCGCTGCGTATCGCCGCATTGTCCGGCGTGCAGGTGCAGCTGATCCTCTCGGCCAGCAACAACCAGCGGCTGACCTCGTGGGCGCAGGAGGCGTACTACGACGAGCTGCTGCGCTGTGGCGTGCGCATCGCGCTGTACGAGCCGCAGTTCCTGCACGCCAAGCACATGAGCGTGGACGAGGACATCGCCGTGCTCGGCTCGATCAACATGGACATCCGCTCATTCGCGCTGAATGCCGAGATCGGCCTGGTCTGCTACGACCGCGCGCTGGTGCAGCAGCTGTGTGCGATCGAGGATGGCTACCTGCGCGAGTCGCGGCAGCTGGACCTGCAGCAGTGGCGCAGCCGCCCCACGTGGCGGCGCAGCCGCGAAGGCATCGCACGGCTGGCCGATGCGTTGATGTGAGGCGGCGGCAATCGCCCGCTTCGGCAACCCGGCCCGTCATCGCCGATGGCCTACAATCGGCGCATGACTGATTCACCGCGTAATGGCGAACTGGACCTGGCGATCATCGGTGGTGGTGCGGCCGGGGTGCTGGTGGCGATCCAGGTACTGCGCCAGGCCCACGCGCCGCTGGCGCTGGCCATCTTCGAACCCGCCTCGCAGCTGGCCCAGGGTATCGCTTATGCCACGCCATGGCCGGAGCACCTGCTGAACGTACCGGCGGCAAAGATGAGTGCGTTTGCCGACCAGCCCGGCGATTTCCTCGACTACCTGACGGCTGCCAACGCCTACCCGGGCGAGGCGCGCGAGGTGCTGGGCGAGCGTTACGTGTGTCGCCATTACTTTGCAGCGTACCTGCAGCAGCGCCTGCAGGAGGCCGCCGCGGCCAGCCCGGCGCAGCTGCAGGTGATCGCGCAGCCGGTGCTGGGCCTGCAACCGAATGACCATGGTTACCGGCTGCAGCTGGGTGATGGCCAGACGCTGCATGCCGCGCAGGCGGTGCTCGCCACCGGCAACAGCATGCGACCGCTGCCGGTGGCCGGTGCCGAGGCACTGCCCGCCGATGATGTGATCGAGGCCTGGGACTACGACGGCGTGCGTACCCTGGCCGGTGAGCAGGCCGTGGCCATCGTCGGCTCCGGCCTGAGCATGGCCGACACCGTGCTGGCGCTGGTTGCCGCCGGCCACACCGGCCCGCTGCACGTGATCTCGCGCCATGGCCTGCTGCCGCTTCCGCATGCGCATGGCGGCCTGCCCACGTTCGACCCGGCCACGCTGCTGCCGATGCGCCTGCGCCAGCGCCTGCGCGCATTGCGCGGGTTCGCTCGCCAGGCGCAGGCCGACGGGCTGCCGTGGCAGGGCGTGATGGACCGCATCCGTCCGCACGGGCAGGCGCTGTGGTGCAGCCTCGACGCGGCCGACCAGCGCCGCTTCCTGCGCCATGTGGTGCGCTACTGGGACGTGCATCGCCACCGCATCGCCGAAGAGGTCGACGCACAGCTGCAGGCGCTGATCGAAAGCGGCCAACTGCGTATTCACCGGTCCCGCCTGCAATCCGTCGGCCGCGAAGGCGATGCCCTGCGGCTGTCGGGTCGCGATGCCAACGGCAATGAACAGCACTGGACGATCGGCGGTGTGGTCAACGCCACCGGCGTGGAAATCCGCGCCAGTGCGTTGCGCAATCCGCTGCTGCAGCAGCTGCAGGCCGAGGGCCTGGCACGCCCCGGCCCGCATGGGCTGGGCCTGGACAGCACGGTGCCGGGCGACCGCCTGCGCGCCGCCGGTGGCCAGCCGCAGGCGCGGCTGGGCGTGCTCGGCAGCCTGCGCATCGGCAGCCTGTGGGAAAGCCTGGCGGTGCCTGAACTGCGTCAGCAGGCGCAGGCGCTCGCCACCGAAGTGGTCGCAGGAGCCGCGACGGCGATGCCGTAAAATGGGGGCATGGATGTCTCCCACCTGCTTGATGGCCTGAACCCGGCCCAGCGCGAAGCCGTCTCCGCTCCCCCCGGCCACCACCTGGTGCTGGCCGGTGCCGGTTCCGGCAAGACCCGCGTACTCACCCACCGCATCGCCTGGCTGCATGAAGTCGACGGCGTGCCGACCCACGGCATTTTCGCGGTGACCTTCACCAACAAGGCGGCCGGCGAAATGCGCCACCGCATCGACGCCCAGCTGCCCCATGGCAGCCGCGGCATGTGGATCGGCACCTTCCACGGCCTGGCCAACCGCCTGCTGCGTCTGCACTGGCAGGACGCGAAGCTGCCTGAAGGCTTCCAGGTGATGGACTCGGACGACCAGCTGCGGCTGGTCAAGCGCGTGGTACAGGCACTGGAACTGGACGACGGCAAATACCCGGCCAAGCAGATCGCGTGGTGGATCAACGCGCAGAAGGACGAAGGTCGCCGCCCGCAGCACATCCAGCCCGAACCGCACGATGCGTGGCTGGAAACCATGCGCCAGGCCTACATCGAGTACCAGGCGCGCTGCGACCGCGCAGGCCTGGTCGACTTCGCCGAGCTGCTGCTGCGCGCGCACGAACTGCTGCGTGACAACCCGGCGCTGCTGTCGCATTACCGCGCCCGCTTCCGCGAGATCCTGGTGGACGAGTTCCAGGACACCAATGCCATCCAGTACGCCTTCGTGCGCGTGCTGGCCGGCGATTCCGGCCACGTGTTCGTGGTCGGTGACGATGACCAGGCCATCTACGGCTGGCGCGGCGCCAAGGTCGAGAACGTGCAGGGCTTCCTGCGCGACTTCCCGGGTGCGCAGACCATCCGCTTGGAGCAGAACTACCGCTCCACCGCCAACATCCTCGGCGCCGCCAACGCGGTGATCGCGCACAACCCAGATCGCATCGGCAAGCAGCTGTGGACCGACAGCGGCGACGGCGAGCCGATCGACCTGTATGCCGCGTACAACGAGATGGACGAGGCACGCTACATCGTCGAGCGCGCCCGTCAGTGGGTGCGCGACGGTGGCAGCTACACTGAAGTGGCCGTGCTCTACCGCAGCAACGCGCAGTCGCGCGCGCTGGAAGAAGCGCTGCTGAGTGAACAGGTGCCGTACCGGGTGTATGGCGGCATGCGCTTCTTCGAGCGTGCCGAAATCAAGGATGCACTGGCCTACCTGCGCCTGCTGTCCAACCGCAACGATGACGCCGCCTTCGAGCGCGCGGTCAACACGCCCACCCGGGGCATCGGCGACCGCACGCTGGACGAAGTGCGCCGCGAGGCGCGTGCGCAGGGCATTTCGTTGTGGGAAGCGACGATGCTGGTCACCCAGGGCAGCGCGCTGGCCGCACGTGCGCGCAATGCACTGGCCGGCTTCCTGGGGCTGGTCAACGAGCTGCAGGCGCAGACCCTGCACATGACCCTGGCCGAGCGGGTGGACCACGTGCTGGCCCGCTCGCAGCTGCGCGAGCACTGGAGCAAGGAAAGCCGCAACTCGCTGGATTCGGAATCGCGTACCGACAACCTCGACGAACTGGTCTCGGTGGCGTCGCGCTTCGTGCGCCGCGCCGACGACATCGAGGAAGTGGGCGAGGACATGGACGAGCTGGTCGCGTTCCTGGCCTATGCCGCGCTGGAGGCCGGCGAAGGCCAGGCGCAGGCCGGCGAGGACGGTGTGCAGTTGATGACCCTGCACTCGGCCAAGGGCCTGGAATTCCCGCTGGTGTTCCTGGCGGGCATGGAAGACGGCCTGTTCCCCAGCGCACGTTCGCTGGAAGAAAGCGGGCGGCTGGAGGAAGAACGCCGCCTGGCCTACGTCGGCATCACCCGCGCGCGCCAGAAGCTGGTGCTGAGCTATGCCGAATCGCGCCGCATCCACGGCCAGGACAACTACAGCCTGCCGTCACGCTTCCTGCGCGAGATTCCGCGCGAACTGCTGCACGAAGTGCGCCCGAAGGTGCAGGTCTCGCGGCCGGCCTCCATGGGCGCCAGCCGGGTGATGGGCCATGCCTCGATCGAGGCGCCGCCGGTCAAGCTCGGCGCGCTGGTCACCCATCCCAAGTTCGGCGAAGGCATGGTGACCGACTACGAAGGCAGCGGCGCGCACGCCCGCGTGCAGGTCGAATTCGCCGACGCCGGCAGCAAGTGGCTGGTGATGGCCTACGCCAACCTGACGGTGATCTGATCACCGTCGGGAGGCGGGAATTCCTGTAGAGCCGAGCCATGCTTGGCTGCTTTTACCGCCAAAAGCAGCCGAGCATGGGCTCGGCTCTACAATAGGCGGCACTTCTTCCAGGAACGCCCCCATGACCGAACCCACGCTGCACGTCACCGTGAAGTTGAACGCCCGGCTGCAGCCGGAGCATCGCCACGAGCTGTTCGAGGATCCGCTTGACGCGTTGCTGCAGGCGGCCCAGGTGGGCGAGCTGACGGGCGGCGGCACTGCGATGTCCGATCTGGGTGAGGTCGAATACGGCGATATCGAAGTGGCACTGGTCGGTGCGGATGGCGTGCCGAAGCTGATCGACCTGCTGGAACAGCTGGGCGCGCCGAAGGGTTCGCAGCTGCAGAGGGCTGGCGAGGCTGATCGCAGCTTCGGCGTGACCGAGGGCCTCGGCATCTATCTGGATGGCCTGAACCTGCCGGACGAAGTCTACGAGCAGTGCGATTCCAACCACGTGTTCGAACAGCTGTCGGAGAACATCGACGGCCTGGGCGAGATCTGCAGCTGGTGGCAGGGCCCGAGCGAGACCGCGCTGTACATGTACGGCCAATCGTTCGAGGCGATGCGCGATGCGATTGACGAGTTCGTGGCCAGCTACCCGCTGTGCCAGAATGCGCGCATCGTGCAGATCGCCTGAAGGCGGGCCTGATGTAGAGCCGAAGGTAGCGGCAGGAGCCGCTGCCAACGTCGCTTGCGACGGCCCGAAGGGTGCCGGTCAGGACGACCGGCATAGCCCATGCTCGGCTGCTTTTCCCGCCAGAAGCAGCCGAGCATGGGCTCGGCTCTACAGAAGCAGGCTATCGGCCGGCTGACTGCCGGGCGTTGTCGCGCTGGGCAAGATCTTTGCCCAGGTAATAACCGCCGCAGAACAGCACGAAGGCGGCGATGAGGCTCCACAGGATGATCCTGAGCGGGGAGCGTGATGTCGGCTTGCCGTCCTGCATGCGGGTTCTCCCAAGGCGGCGCGGCGCCGCCTACCCAGCTTGCGCCGCAGTGATCGGGTACGCAAGCCGGCGGTGCGCACACGCCGCTGCGCGGCGCCGGATTGATCCTGCTCAAGGCGCAGCCTGCACATCCGGTGTGTAATGGTGTCGTTCCCATCTGGCAGATCGCTACGGAGCCCCACCATGTACAAGCGCATCCTGATTGCCACCGACGGGTCCGAGCTGGCCGACAAAGGCCTGGCCAAGGGCCTGGAACTGGCCAAGGACCTCAATGCCGAGGTCGATATCGTGACTGTCTCCGAGCCGTGGGCCGTCGGCATGTACGATGCCATGGGCTGGAGCGTGGGCTACATGAACAGCCCCGAGTACAAGGCCGACCGCGAGGAAGGCGCGCAGAAGGTGCTGCAGCCGGCGCTGGCCAAGGCCGCCGAGCAGGGCATCACCGCCAACCCGGTGCACGTGCTGGACCGCTACGCGGCCGACGGCATCATCGAGACGGCGGCCGAGCGCAACAGCGACCTGATCGTGATGACCTCGCATGGCCGCCGGGGCGTGACCCGCGTGCTGCTGGGCAGCCAGACCGCCGAGGTGCTGGCGCGCAGCACGCTGCCGGTGCTGGTCATCCGCTGATCCATACCCGCTGATTCAAGCGTTCCCCGGGGAGGGGACCCGACGCCGGTGCGCAGGATGCGTGCCGGCGTTGTTTTTTGTAGGGGGCTGGGGTGAATCCACGCATGGCGTGGATCTACTGGATCGCAGGGATCCGACCCCGGTCACATCACCAGCTGTACAGCTTCCAGTACACCGGCGACACGCCATCCTTGTCGTTGTCGAATCGGCCATCGCCGTTCTTGTCGTACATGTAGAACGGGGCACCGCGCGACGGCGTCACCTTGACCATGCGCAGCTGGCCGGACACACGGTATTCCTCGATGACATCGCCGTTGTCCATAGTGCGCTTGGAGACATCGGCGCCCTTGACGTCCACCGGGGGAGCACCTGCGCCACCCATGCTGGCGCAGCCAGCGAGCAGGAGCAGGGAAGCCAGCATCAGGGTCTTCATCGGCAGGGGCCTTTGCCTGGAGAGAGCCCTGATTATGCCCCATCGCCAGGTGCGGGCCGTGTCGTCGCGGTGCAGGCACGGGCGCGTAGAATCGGCGCATGAGCAGATTAGTCCTGATCGACGGGTCCAGTTACCTGTACCGCGCGTTCCACGCGCTGCCGCCCCTGTCCAATGCACAGGGTGAGCCCACCGGCGCGCTGTTCGGCGTGGTCAACATGCTGCGTTCGACGCTGAAAGAACGCCCGGCCTACGTCGCGTTCGTGGTCGATGCGCCCGGCAAGACCTTCCGTGATGACCTGTACGACCAGTACAAGGCCAACCGCCCGCCGATGCCCGATGAGCTGCGCAGCCAGGTCGAGCCGATGTGCCGCATCGTCGAAGCGCTGGGCATCAGCATCCTGCGCATCCCCGGCGTGGAAGCCGACGATGTGATCGGCACGCTTGCGCTGCAGGGCCTGGCGCAGGACCTGAAGGTGACCATCTCCACCGGCGACAAGGACTTCGCCCAGCTGGTGCGCCCGGGCATCGAGCTGGTCAATACCATGACCGGCAGCCGCATGGATTCCGACGCGGCGGTGATGGACAAGTTCGGCGTGCGCGCCGATCAGATCGTCGACCTGCTGGCGCTGATGGGCGACGCGGTCGACAACGTGCCGGGCGTGGAGAAGTGCGGGCCGAAGACCGCTGCCAAGTGGCTGGCCGAGTACCAGCACCTGGACGGGGTGATGGCGGCCGCGCCGACCATGAAGGGCAAGATCGGCGAGAACCTGCGCGCCGCGCTGGAGCGCCTGCCGCTGAACCGCGAGCTGGTGACCATCCGCACCGACCTGGCGCTCGAGGCCAGCCCGACCAGCCTGGCGCTGCGCGAGCAGGACGTG
The DNA here is from genome assembly GCF_032025805.1 of Stenotrophomonas maltophilia group sp. msm1. Taxonomy (NCBI): domain Bacteria; kingdom Pseudomonadati; phylum Pseudomonadota; class Gammaproteobacteria; order Lysobacterales; family Lysobacteraceae; genus Stenotrophomonas; species Stenotrophomonas maltophilia group sp. msm1. Next base: position 555,132 of record NZ_JAVSKH010000001.1, on the reverse strand, counting down.
CCGGAGCTGACCGAACTGTATACGCGCTACGGCTTCACCCAGGCCCTGAAGGAACTGGGTGCGCCTGTGCCGGCGCCGGCAGCGGCCAGCGAGGCCACCCCGAGCCTGCGCGGTACCGCGGCCGGCTTCGCGCGGGGCAGCGCCGAGGCGCCCGCCGCCGGCACGCTGGATCCGGCACTGTCCGCGCCGGGTGAATACGAGACCGTTCTGACCGCCGAGCAGCTGCAGGCCTGGGTCGAGCGCCTGCAGCAGGCCGACCTGATCAGCTTCGACACCGAAACCGATGCGCTGGACGCGATGCGCGCGCGCCTGGTCGGCATCAGCCTGGCGGTCGAGCCGGGCAGGGCGGCCTACATTCCGGTGGGCCATGATTACCCGGGGGCTCCGGTCCAGCTGCCAGCGCAGCAGGTGCTGGACGCACTGCGCCCGGCGCTGCAGGACCCGGCGAAGAAGAAGCTGGGCCAGCATGGCAAGTACGACCTGCATGTGCTGCGCCGCCACGGCGTGGACGTGCAGGGCTACCACGACGACACCATGCTCGAGAGCTTCGTGCTCAACTCCACCGCCACCCGTCACGACATGGATTCGCTGGCCCTGCGTTACCTGGGCTACAGCACCGTCAAGTTCGAGGACGTGGCCGGCAAGGGCGCCAAGCAGATTCCGTTCTCGCAGGTGGGCATCGACGAAGCCAGCCGCTATGCGGCCGAAGACGCCGACATCACCCTGCGCCTGCATCGCGCGCTGCAGCCGCAGCTGCTGGCCGAGCCGGCGTTGGACAGCGTGTACCGCGACATCGAGATGCCGCTGGTGCCGGTGCTGGCCAGCATCGAAGCCAACGGCGTGCGGATCGACACCGACGAGCTGCGCCGGCAGAGCCAGGACCTGTCCTCGCGCATGCTGGCCGCGCAGCAGAAGGCCACCGAGCTGGCCGGCCGCAGCTTCAACCTGGATTCGCCCAAGCAGTTGCAGGCGGTGCTGTTCGACGAGTTGAAGCTGCCGGCGGTGGTGAAGACCCCGAAGGGCCAGCCCAGCACCAATGAAGAGGCGCTGGAGGCGATTGCCGACCAGCATGAACTGCCGCGGGTGATCCTCGACTACCGCGGATTGGCCAAGCTGCGCAGCACCTACACCGACAAGCTGCCGGAGATGGTCAATCCGGACACCGGCCGGGTGCACACCAGCTACCACCAGTCCGGCGCCGCTACCGGCCGCCTGTCCTCGTCGGACCCGAACCTGCAGAACATCCCGATCCGCACCGAGGACGGTCGTCGCATCCGCCGCGCGTTCATCGCCCCGGAAGGCTGCCAGCTGCTGGCCGCCGACTATTCGCAGATCGAGCTGCGGATCATGGCGCACCTGTCCGAGGACCCGGGCCTGGTGCGCGCCTTCGAGCAGGGTGCCGACGTGCACCGTGCCACCGCCGCCGAGGTGTTCGGGCGCACGCTGGAGGAGGTGACCCCGAACGAGCGCCGCGCCGCCAAGGCGATCAACTTCGGCCTGATGTACGGCATGAGCGCCTTCGGCCTGGCCCGCAACCTGGGCATCGACCGCGGCCAGGCGCAGGACTATGTGGCGCTGTACTTCAGCCGCTACCCGGGCGTGCGCGACTTCATGGAGCGGATGCGCCAGCAGGCCCGCGACCAGGGCTATGTGGAAACCCTGTTCGGCCGCCGCCTGTACCTGAACGACATCCACGCCCGCAACCAGGGCCTGCGTGCCGGGGCCGAGCGCGCCGCGATCAACGCGCCGATGCAGGGCACAGCCGCCGACATCATCAAGCGCGCGATGGTGGATGTGGACCAGTGGCTGCGCGACAGCGGGGCACCGGCACGGATGATCCTGCAGGTGCACGATGAACTGGTGTTCGAAACCGAAAGCAGTTTCGTGGAAGACTTGCGCTTGCAGGTGGTGGAACGCATGTCGCAAGCGGCCAAACTGCGGGTGCCGCTGGTGGTCGATACGGGCGTCGGCAGCAACTGGGATGAAGCGCACTGACCGCATTCCGGGCCGAAAACGACGTGAATTTGTTCATGAGTCGGGGGTTTCTGACTCGACCATGAATGTTGCCCCGATTGAATTTCATTAAATGGGGCCCCTTCACGAACCGTTAGTGTTCGGAGTGCTTCTATAACTCCCGACAGGCGCAATGCCTGTTGTGGATCTCTCCCATCCCCTGGAGCAGATCTCGGAACGGGGACTCCTCCCCAAGTGCCCGTTCCCCGGCCCCGTTGACCTCCCCCTGGTCAGCGGGGCTTTTTATTTGTGCCGATGGCATACCCCGGGCGCTGATGGGGCAGAGGGATCTGACCCCAGGTGCTAGGCTGGGCCACCGTTCCGCAGGGGAAGACCATGCCCGACCTGTTCGCCCTGGCCATGCCGTGGTGGGAATTCATCCTGCGCGCGGTGGTGGTCTACGTCGTGGTGCTGGGCATGGTCCGGCTGGGCGGCAAGCGGGCTCTGGGGCAGATCACGCCGTTCGACGTGCTGCTGATCGTGCTGCTGGGCAACGCGGTGCAGAACGCGCTGCTGGGCACGGATACCTCGCTGGGCGGCGGCCTGCTGCTGGCGGCGACCCTGGTCCTGCTGAACTACGGGGTGGGCTGGCTCACCACCCGGAATCGGCGCATGGAGCGGTTGATCGAAGGAGAACCCACCGTAATCGCGCGCGATGGTCGCCTGTTCGAGGCGGTACTTCGCCGCGAGCTGATCAGCCGCGCCGACTTCGATGCCGCGCTGCGCCAGCAGGGCGGGCTGCAGATTGAAGATGTGCAGATTGCCCTGCTGGAGACGACAGGGCACATCACCATCATCGCGCGGAAGGGCAGCTGACCAGCGCCGAGCCCACGCCCCGCGCGACGACACCCCTCAGAGCCAGTCGCGCGGCACCAGGTAATCGGCCAGGCGCGATTCGGGGCTGCCGGGTTCGGGCGAGAAGCCGTATTCCCAGCGCACCCGCGGCGGCAGGCTCATCAGGATGCTTTCGCTGCGGCCACCGCTCTGCAGCCCGAACAGGGTGCCGCGGTCGTAGACCAGGTTGAATTCCACGTAGCGGCCGCGGCGGTACAGCTGGAACTCGCGTTCGCGCTCGCCATAGATGGCGTCCTTGCGCTGCTGCACGATCGGCAGGTAGGCGTCGAGGAAGCCATCGCCGACCGCGCGCAGATAATCGAAATCGCGCTCGAAGTCGCCGTGCAGGTCGTCGAAGAACAGACCGCCGACGCCGCGCGTTTCGTTGCGGTGGCGCAGGAAGAAGTACTCATCACACCAGCGCTTGTGCGCGGCGTAGCGTTCGTCGCCGAACGGTGCACACAGATCGCGTGCGACCCGGTGCCAGTGCTGCACGTCCTCGTCGAACGGGTAGAACGGGGTCAGGTCGAAGCCGCCGCCGAACCAGCTGGCCACCACTTCACCGTCGCGCTGCGCCTGGAAAAAGCGCACGTTGGCATGGGTGGTCGGCACGTACGGGTTGAGCGGGTGGAACACCAGCGACACGCCGGTGGCGCGCCAGGAGGCGCCCGCCAGTTCCGGGCGGTTGGCCGAGGCCGACGGCGGCAGGCGGCTGCCAGCAACGTCGGAGAAGCCGATGCCGGCCTGCTCGAACACCGCACCGTCGCGCAGCACGCGGGTACGCCCGCCACCGCCCTCTGCACGCTGCCACAGGTCTTCCTGGAAGCGGGCCCGGCCATCGACGGCCTCGATTGCCGCACAGATGCGGTCCTGCAGGTCGGTGAGGTAGGTGCGCACGCGCTCGAATTCATTCATGGCGCGTACTTTACCGCAGGGCCCGGGGAGGCAAGCCCCTTACTGCTTGTGGTTGGGGGTGCGTGGCGCCGGTCCGGTCTGATCCTCGTCCGCCGACTGCTCCTGGACAGCACGCTGCAAGGCCTGGCCGAAACCCAGCAAGCTCCAGTTGCGCGTCGCCAGCACGTCACATGCCACGTGGCGGCCACTGCCCTCGGTCTCGCAGACGGCCTCAAGCATGGGGCGGACGTCCACACTGCTGCTGTTCTCCATCACGCTGGCCAGGTTTTCACAGCCTTCGCGGATGCCGGCCTGGCACACCTTCTGGTAGTGCTGGCTGGCCTCGACCCACTTCCCGCCCAGCGCGGCGCGGCTGCCCAGCACATTGCAGCCCTGCATCCTGCCGGCCGCGCAGCAGGTTTCTGCTTCGCCGTCGACCGACGCGCGTGGGCAATCCTGCGGGAATGGGATTTCGTCGAACACCAGCGGTGCGCTGCACTGGGCACTTCCCGGCTGTCGCTGGAAGCGCTCAAAACGCATCGAATCGTCCAGCCCCAGCAGGTCACCGTTGGCCAACGGTTGCAGCACGTAGTCACCCCCCAGCTCGTGGCGCATGCGGATCTGGCCGTCCTGCACGCGTGCACGCACCCGCGAACCGTAGCCCACCTCCACCAGTCCACCATCGCCGAACGTCAGTTCGTCCAACAGCCCGCCGGAGGCCACGTAGTGGCCACAGGGCACGGCGCTGGCGGCCTGCGGCAACAGCTCCCCATCCAGCGCCCGCAGTGCAGCCGCCTGCCGGCAGGACGTCTCGTTGCCGCCTTCGCAGGCCATCTGCAACGCCGCCCTGCCGTCCTGCAGATTGCCGGCGGTCCACTGCAGGGTGGCAACCTCCATGCAGAAGTCACTTTCACCCACCTGCGTGCATAGGTCCTGCAGGCGCTGCAATCGCGCGTCGGACAGCGCAGGCTTGGCTGCAGGCGAGAACACTTCAACCATCTTGGCCGCCATCGAGGCCGTGCGGATGGCAGTGGCGACGGCCTCGACCAGCTCTGGCCGCTCTTCCAGGATGGCCATGCAGGCCTCGGTGTCGGCCGCAGGGTCATCCTTGCGACACTGGCGGGGGAAGTCCATCTCGGCCATCTCCTTTTCCATCGTGGCCTGTATCACCGCGATCTGTGCTTCGGTCGGTGTATCGCTGCCGGGGGCCTGGTCAGCCTCGCGATAGCGATCGGGCAGGCGCTGGCACAGAAATGGAACCCCTTCGGCACAGGCCGATTCCAGCGCCGTCAGGCTCAGCTCATGATGATGCCTGTCAAGGCAGCGCTGGGCATCTGCCAGGCAGCTGCCTGGCGCGTGCTCGACCGGGGGCAGGCACGCCGCTGGCTGGATCAGGCGGTAGCGCGTGTTGCCCTGTTGCAGGACGCGACCGCCACGCTGGACGTTCAGTCCAGATGTAACTCCGAAGGTGAGGTTGACGAGGCTCAGCTCGCCATCGATCTCTTGGACAACGAAGGGCCGATCAGAGATGTGCGTGTTCTTCGCCACCCCGCGGTCAGGCCCATCCACGCGCAGCTGGTTGCCACCGCCTTCGGCCGCGAATAGGCCACAGCGTGGCAGACCGGTTGCGGCCGCCTGCTGCGCCCAGGTCAGCAGCAACAAGGCAATGAAGGCCGGAATCAGGTGGCGTGGGGCGAAAGGAGGCATCTTGGAGCCAGGGCAGAAAGACGCGGGCCACGATAGCCAACCGCCACCGATCCGCAATCAAACCCGCTGGAACGCCTGTGCTGCGGTCACGGCGTCTGTGCCGGGCAGGTCGTTCGCGTCAAAAATGCCGGGGGCGAGAGCTCAGCGGAAGCGCGCGCGCACGTCGGGGCGCAGCAGGCGCCAGGCCAGCCAGCCCTGCAGGCCGAGAAGCACGAACGACATGCCGACCACGGTCAGCGTGATCAGCCAGCGTTTCAGCTGCAGCTCCTGCAGAAGGGCCGGGTCATCGGCCAGCAATGGGATGAGGTCGCGCATGAACACGTCCAGCCACCAGGCGACTGCGAAGTTGCTCAAGCCGCTCAACAGCAGCAGCACCACGAAGCTCCACAGGCCCCAGCGACGTTCACGCAGCAGGCCCCAGCTGGACACGGTCGAGGCCAGGCACAACAGCGCGACGATCATTGACGCGGCCACCGGGTGCGCCAGCAGCCAGACCAGGCTGTGCAGCTGCTGGTGCTGCACTTCGCTTTCCACCAGGTGCCACAGCGCAAGGTGGTTCAGCGGCCACAGCACCAGTCCCTGCAGCACGAAGTAGATCGTCAGCAGCAGTGACAGCCAGAACGAGGCCTGTGCCACCGGGCGCACCCAGGCGTGATAGGCCGGGGACGGCGGCGAGGGGATCGACGGGATCGACATTGACATCCGATGTCCTTGCAGTCGGCGCCCGCCTGCTCAGCGGACCGTCACCCGGGTGGCGACCGCCGGCAGGATATGGTGTTCGCTCAAGGGTGCCAAGGGCAGGCCATGCGGCGGTTGCAGCGGCACCCAGGCCAGCTCGGCGATCTCGGCGCGCGCCTGCGGCGCACCGTCCACCTGCACCCACCAGGCCTGTGCCTGCACGCGGTGGTCGGGCTCGTTTACCGCCCAGTCCTCGAACGTGCCCAGCGCGATGGCGGCATCGGCGCACAGCTGTACCCCCAGTTCCTCGTCCAGCTCGCGGGCCAGCGCCTGCAGGGGCGCTTCGCCGGGTTCGGGCTTGCCACCTGGCTGGATGAAGCGGCGTGCACCGTGCTTGCGCACCACCAGCGCCTGGCCGCGGTCATCCAGGATGACCGCAGCCACGATCCGGATCGTGGCTGCGGCGTTGCTCACTTCAGGTTCTGCTCGAACAGCTTGAGGATGCGCTTGTACTGGTCCAGCCAGGAATCGGCGCGGACGTAGCCGTGGCGCTCCAGCGGATATGGTGCGATCGACCAGTTGTCCTTGTGCAGTTCGATCAGGCGCTGGGTCAGGTTCACCGAATCCTGGAAGAACACGTTGTCATCCATCATGCCGTGGGCGATCAGCAGGTTGTCCTGCAGGTTCTGTGCATACTCGATCGGCGAGGAAACGCGGTACGCCTCCGGGTCGATGTCCGGGGTGTTGAGGATGTTGCTGGTGTAGCCGTGGTTGTAGTTGTGCCAGTCCACCACCGGGCGCAGCGCGGCGCCGGCCTTGAAGGTGCCCGGCGAGCGGAACAGCGCCATGAAGGTCATGAAACCGCCGTAGGAACCACCGTAGATGCCGGCGTGGTCGCGGTCACCCTGCTGGGTGTCGACCAGCCAGTCCAGGCCGTCCTTGTAGTCTTCCAGTTCCGGGTGGCCCATGTTGCGGTAGATCGCCGTGCGCCAGTCGCGGCCGTAGCCCTCGCTGCCGCGGTAATCCATGTCCAGCACGATGTAGCCCTTCTGCACCAGCAGGTTGTGGAACATCTGCTCGCGGAAGTAGGCCGGGTAGCGCTGGTGCACGTTCTGCAGGTAGCCGGCGCCGTGCACGAACATCACGATCGGGTACTTCTTCCCCGGTTCCTTGTTTTCCGGTTCGTAGTACTTGGCCCAGACCACGCCAGCACCATGCTTGGACGGCACTGCCACCAGCTTCGGCTGGATCCACTGGCGCGCCTTGTAGTCGGCGGTGCGGGTGTCGGTCAGCACGCGTGCCTGGCCACCGGCACTGGGCAGCACGGCCAGCTGCGGCGGCAGGTAGGCGCCGGAGTAGCGCACCAGCAGCTGCTGGCCGTCCGGCGACAGCGAGAAATCCTCCACGCCGTTGAGGCTGGTCAGCTCGCGCACCTGGCGGCTGCCGGTGTCGACCGCGCAGACTTCGTAGTCATGCGGCGCCTGCTGGTTGCACAGGAAGTAGAAGCCCTTGCCATCGGCCGACGGCACCGGCGCCGAGGTTTCCCACTTGCCGCTGGTCAGCGCCTGCGGCTTGGCCGTGCCGGCCTGGGTATACAGGTGCGAGAAGCCCGATTCCTCCGACAGCAGCCACAGCGTGCGGCCATCGGCCATCCAGCCGAAATCGTTGAAGCCCCAGTTGATCCAGGCGTTGTCGGTCAGGCGGTGGCGGTTCTGCACACGGCCGTCGGCAGCGTTGACGCTGATGATCCAGCGGTCCTTGTTGTCGTTGGCACGCAGCATCACCGCGGCCTGCTGGCCATCGGCGCTCCAGCGGATGCCGCCGCCCATGAAGTCGCTCATCACCTGCACGCTGCGCTCACCTTTCAGCGCGTCCTTGCCGGCCTTGCGGCGCAGTTCGGCCAGCGGGTCGGTGCTGATGCCCGGCAGGCTGGCCAGCGAGAGCTTTTCGGCCTTGCCGGTGCGCACGTCCACGTACCACAGCGTGTGCGGCTCGAAGCCGTTGCGGCCGACGCGGGTGCGGGTGTCCTCGGTTTCCTCGTAGCCCGATTCGGTCACGTACAGCGGCATCTTGCTGGTGCGGCCGTCGTCGAAGTCCTTCGGCTTGGTCACCACGATCAGGTGGGTGAGGTCCGGCGACAGCACGCTGTCGGCGATCTCCACGTCGGCGCCCAGGTACACCGGGCCCGGCGCACGCGTCGGGTCGGCCTGGCGCCAGCGCTGGTCCTGGTCCTTCAGTGCTTCGCGCTGGTCACGGTCGCGGCGCAGGGTTTCCAGCGTGCGCAGCTGCTGGTCGCGCAGCACGTCGGCCTTCGGCGGCGTGCGCGGGTCCTTCTCGGCCTTCAGGCTGGCCACCTGCTGCACGCCGCTGGCGGCGGTCCAGTGGAACCAGTTCTGGCCGACGCGCCAGATCACGCCATTGTCGGCGGCGAAGTTCACGTTGCCCGCGCGCTCGTTGCTGCGGGTCAGCTGGGTCAGCGCGCCGCTGCGCAGGTCACGCACGAACACGTCGCCATTGCGGACGAAGGCACTGCGGCTGCGGCTGCGGTCATAGACCGGCTCGGCCACGTCCAGGGTGCCGCGCTGGTCATCGGCCACCTGCGCGGCCACGCCACCAGCCACCGGCTGGCGGAAGGTGTCGCGTACCGGGCTGCCGCTGCGCTTGAGCTGGTACTCCACCTGCTGGCTGTTCCACGACCACCAGGCCTTCTCGACCGGCGGACCGATCCAGTCCGGGTCGGCCATCGCCTGTTCAATGGTGATCGGCGTCGGCGCGGCGTGCGCGGCCGGTGCGGCCAGCACGGCCGACAGCAGGAGGGACAGGGGCAGCACTCGGGACATGGGCGGACGGCACCAGAAGAGGAAACCGGCCAAGGGTAGCAGCCGTCCGGGCCGGGGGCAGGGGCCACAGGTCATGGCAGCGGGATTGGCAAAGTGGCGCAACCGGTTGCCGTGGTCGCGCATCCATTCTTCTGAACCCGCATCATCCACCGAACAGGAGCCCGACCATGCAGGAGTTGATCCCGATCACCCTCTTCATCTGCATCGCCTACGCGATCCACGCCATTGCCGATGCCCGCGCCCGCAGCAAGCTGGTGGCCCCGCACGTGCCCGAGGAAGTGATCCGCTCGCTGGCCGTGCTGGAAGAAGAGCGCCGCCGCCAGGGCGCGCTGCGCTGGGGCATCAGCTTGGTCAGCTTGGCCGTGGCGATGGGCCTGCTGGAGGCGATCGGTGCACGCGAACTGACCTTCGGCGCCGCCGCTGCGATGGTCGGCAGCGCCGGCCTTGGCCAGCTGCTGGCCTGGCACTTCACCCGCCCTGCCGCGCGCAAGGGCTGAGCCGGCCCATGCCATGGGCACAGGGGGCGCCCCATAGATGAGCCTGCTCGGCGAAGCATTGTCGGCACTGCGGGGCCATCGCCGCCACGATACGGCGGCGACGGCGGCACCCATCGAACCGCTGGATGCGGACCAAGCCTTGGTGCGGGCCATCATCGACGGCTCGCAGTCGGCCTTCGCGCAGCTGGTGGAGACCCACCAGCGCACCTGCGCGCATGTGATCGGACGCATGGTGGGCGACCGCGACCAGGTGGCTGACCTGCTGCAGGAAACCTTCCTGGCCGCGTTCCGCCAGCTGCACCGGTTCCGCTTTGAATCCTCTTTGCGCACCTGGGTTTCACGGGTGGCTTACACCACGGCGTTGCAGCACCTGCGCCGGCGACGGCTGGAGGCGCAATGGATGGTGGCGGTGGAAGTACCCGAGGAACTGGGTATTGGCGATGAAGGGCCGGGGCCGGCTGAACTGAGCGAGGCGCTGCAGGCTGGTCGCCATCTTGGCGAGGCGCTGGAACGGCTGAGTGCACCGCAGCGGCTGATCGTCGGCCTGCATTACCTGGAGGATTTCGATCTGGCCGAGATCGAGCAGGTGACTGGGCTGGCACGCGGTACCATCAAGAGTCACCTGCACCGCGCGCGCCAGGTCCTGAGGCAGGAACTGACGCGGCATGCCGCCGCCGGAGAACTGCTGTGAACCCACCGACCGACCCTCGCGATGCGGAAAAGCGCGCGCTGGCGCAGGCGTTGCGTGAGCAGGCGCAGCAGGAACAGACACCGAATGTGAGCGAGGCGCTGCAGAAGCGCATTGCCGCTGAGTCGCGCGGCAGTGGCGTGGGCTATGTGGTGGTGCAGGTGCTGTTGTTTGGCGCGCTGTTGGCTGCAGCGGCCTGGTACTTCTGGGGCTAGAAGAACATTGACGCCCGCAACTGCTTTGGGACGTTTCTTCCTCCAACTTCCGATCAGATATCCAAGCGTCGGGCGTTGTCTCCGCGTCGGCAGTTGGCCTTTCCCGTCAGACTCCGTCACGTCGGCCTCGTCATCAGTGGCAGTCGCTCTATCCAGGGTCCGCGAGCTACGTGTGTTTCCTGAGGAAAGTTGCAAACTCCATGCCTCCGCTTGAGTCGGAGTTTCACAATCAGAGACTCTCAACCATCAGCTTCCACGGGTATGGAGTGAGAATCACATGGACAGGTGCGCCAGTAATCCAACGCCGGATGCAGTTGGATGATGCTCTACTACATCCAGCTTTCGCTTGCCCGATTCAAGCAACGGATCGGCACTCATCTGGCAATCGCTCTCATGCTGGGTGCGGGGGTAGGGATCACCACCGTGATGCTCTCCATTGTTCTCCAGGCATCGTCGGATCCCACGCCAGGCCGGAGCTCCGCATTGTTCCGCCCGTACCTTGACGCGCGTCCAGATGCCCTGCGCAGTGGTTCCCCGGATCCGGGACAGGCACTGACCTGGCCAGATGCGAAGGCGCTTCTGGGCCAGGGGAGGTCGTGGAAGCAGGCCGCCATGGCGGGCGGGGCGGTGACGCTCTCCCGGCCGGGAGAGTCCAGCGCAAGGCTGCGTGCGAGGTTCGCTACGTCGGAAGTCTTCAGTGTGCTTGGCATTGCCGTTGTTCAAGGACGGGCATGGACCGCCGAGGAGGGGCATGCTGCGAGTCGAATCGTGGTGCTTTCGCGTGCGCTCGCCGCGCGTGAGTGTGCACAGGACTGTGTTGGTCATCGGTTGGAACTGGGCAGGCGCACCTATACCGTTGTGGGTGTCGCGGAGGACTGGCATCCGGTGCCGATGTTTCAGGGAGATCTCACACGCCGGCCGTTTGTGGAACCCGACGAGATCTACCTGCCGGTTGAGACCGCAATCGCAGACAGGCTGACTGTTGTGGACGGGACGGCGATTTGGGGAGGTGACCAGGACACGGACCCTGCAGGAGCCAACGTGTCATGGCTTCAATTGTGGGCGTGGCTGCCCACCGCGGATGATGTCGCCGCCTACCGGGCGAATCTGAATGCCTATGCACAGGCAAAGGACCTTCGGATCGAACCAGGCACCCAGCAGGTGGCACTCTGGCCGTTGATGGAGTGGCTGGACAGGGTGGGATTGGTTCCAGAGCGGGCCAGGATGCAGCTTCGGCTGTCACTGATCCTTCTCGGTGTGTGCATCGTCAACGCGGCGGCGCTGCTCAGCTTCAGTCTGGGGCGCCGTCGGCGGGAGCTCGCGATACGACGTGCACTGGGCGCGCGACGCCGGGACGTGTTCATCCAGCTCATGTGGGAATCCATCGCGGCGGCAGCCGCAAGCAGTGCGCTCGCTGTCGTCACCTATATGCTGGGAATCCGGGTGGTTGCTGCGGGAGACGTTCTGCCCAGCGCGATAACCGCGATGCATGCTGGGGCATTGCTGATGGCCGCTGGCCTGGGAGTCGTCACGACGTTGCTCTGTTCATTGGTCCCGTCGTTTGAAATCTGCAGGGTCAGCTCCCTGTCGAATGCCTTTGCGAAGGGGGCTGCCTGAAATGTTCGAATCGATGAGGGAGATCCGACGGCATTTGGGAAGCGCCGCACTGCTTGCAGTGCAGGCAGCGCTTGCAAGCCTGGCATGTGCGTTCGCACTGCAATCCGCGCTGGACAGCTTCGCCAGATTGAACACCGGGAGCATCCGGGAGGCAGCATCGATTGGTGTGGTCAGGGTATCCGATGTCGAAGAAGGCGCGGATGCAGCAGTGCAGCGGGCAGACCTGTCCGCGATCCGGCTGCCCGGTGTTCAGGACACGGTTGTGAGCGACTCTGTTCCGTTCGGAGGAAGAGCCCATCGATACGGCGTATGCACCAGTGAGTCGGCCATGGTGTATTCGATGAATGCGGGTACGACAGACGTTGCCGGATGTGATCGCATTCCCGTGGTAACTGCAAGCTCTGGTCTGCTGGCGATGCTGGGCGCGGGAATCGTCCTGGGGCGGGACGCCACGGAGGACGACATGGTTGAAGGCACTCCGGTGGTGCTGATCAGTGAATCGCTGGCTGCCCGACTGTTCGGAACGGAGAGTGCTGTTGGCCGCCACCTGTATTTCGGCCCCGGCAGCAGCCGAGTCATCATGGGCGTATTTGCCTCTGTTGCTGGACCGGCACCAGGAGGTAATGAGCGGGACTCGCAGTGGGCGCTACTTCCGGGCCTCCCCATGGGCGCCAGTCGCTACTATCTGGCGAAGTGGAGGTCGGAGGTTGATCGTTCAACGCTTGATCGTACTGTCGATGCGCTGCAGCGGCCTTATCGGATCGTGACTCCGGCCGGTGTCGAGACCCTGGCGGGATATCGCGATGCCTACGTCAAAGCTGATCGCTTTGCTACGACCGTGCTCGCAGTCATGACGGCCGTTGTTCTCGGTGTGCTGATGGCCGGCGTTTCCGGAGTTGTAGGCGCGTGGCTTGACCGGCGCCGGTACTCCATCGGGGTTCGACGGACATTAGGTGCTCGCAGGTCCGTGATCTTCGCCGAAATCATGTTCGAGGTTTCACTGTTCACCACGCTGGGCGCCCTGCTCGGCGCGGTGTCGTTGCAGTGGGTAGGGGCGCCGCAGGACGGCATCACAGGTTCACCGTGGTTCTCGATATCGAGCGCTGTCGTGCTGGTGATGGCGGCCTGCTTGACTGCACTGGTACCCCGGGCCCTGCGAATCGCCAAGGAGCCGCCCTTGACCCTGCTGAAGCCCCTGTAGCCCATTCATCCTGTCACCCGGCTTCACCTGCGACAAAGTGAAGCAGCGCGTCACCCGGTCGCATCCCGTCTTAACGAAATCCTCCTAAAGTGGTCCGGTATCCCACCGGTCACAGGCAGGAGGCGTCCCTTGGACGCGTTGTTGTTGTCCCGGATCCAGTTCGGATTCGTCATCAGTTTCCATGTGCTGTTCCCCGCCTTCACCATTGGCACGGCCAGCTGGCTGGCCTTCATCGAATGGCGCTGGCTGCGCACGAAGTTGCCCGTGTGGCGCGAGCTGTATTTCTTCTGGCAGAAGATCTTCGCGGTGTCGTTCGGCATGGGCGTGGTCAGCGGCATCGTCATGGCCTTCCAGTTCGGAACCAACTGGCCACGGCTGAGCGAGGTGGCCGGCACGGTCATCGGCCCGCTGCTGACCTACGAAGTGCTGACCGCGTTCTTCCTGGAAGCCAGCTTCCTCGGCGTGATGATGTTCGGCTGGGGCCGGGTTTCGCCGCGCCTGCATTTCCTGTCCACCTGCATGGTGGCGCTGGGCACGCTGTTCTCCACGTTCTGGATCCTGTCGTCCAACAGCTGGCTGCATACGCCGGCCGGCTACGAGATGGTCAACGGCATCGTGCATCCGGTGGACTGGTGGCAGGTGGTGTTCAACCCCTCGTTCCCCTATCGCCTGGCGCACATGGCGCTGGGTTCGTTCATCACCACCTGTTTCGTGATCGGTGGTGTCGGTGCGTGGTACCTGCGCAAGGGCACGCATGTGGAAGCGGGCCGGCGCATGCTGGTGGCAGCGGTGGCGTTCGCGGCTCTGACCGTGCCGGTGCAGATCTTCGTCGGCGACATGCATGGCCTGAACACGCTCAAGCATCAGCCGATGAAGATCGCGGCGATGGAAGCGCACTGGCATGAAACCAAGGAGGGCGAGGGCGTACCGCTGGTGGTGTTCGCGCTGCCGAACGAGAAGGAAGAGCGCAACGATTTCGAAGTTGCCATCCCGAAGCTGGGCAGCGTGATCCTCACCCATAGCCTGGACGGCACCTTCGACCCGCTCACTTCGGTACCGTCCAGCGAGCGGCCGCCGGTGACGCCGGTGTTCTTCGCCTTCCGCATCATGGTCGGGCTGGGCACGCTGATGCTGCTGCTGGCCTGGGTGTCGGCGTTCCAGTTGTGGCGCAGGAAGCTGCTGGATTCGCCGTGGCTGCTGCGCGGCTGGAACTGGATGCTGCCCAGCGGCTTCATCGCGCTGCTGTCCGGGTGGTTCGTCACCGAGATGGGGCGCCAGCCGTGGGTGGTGTATGGCGTGCTGCGCACCGCTGATGCGGTGGGCCCGCAGAGCGCGTGGATGACCGCGCTGTCGCTGGGCGTCTACGTGGTCGGCTACGCCTTCGTGTTCGGCTGGGGCATCTGGTACCTGGTGAAGATCCTGCGCCACGGACCGCGTCCGCACGATGATGGGCCATCGCTGGACCACGGCAGCCACACCCCGGCACGCCCGCTGTCGGCGGCCGACGAACCGCTGGAGGAGCGCTGACATGGACCTGATGACCTGGCTGCCGGTGGCGTGGTTTGCGGTGATCGGCTTCGGCGTGCTGATGTACGTGGTGCTGGATGGCTTCGTGCTCGGCATCGGCATTCTCGCCCCGTTTGCCGAGGACGAGGAGCAGCTGGACCTGATGATGAACACCGCCGCGCCGATCTGGGACGGCAACGAGACCTGGCTGGTACTGGGCGGCGCCGGGCTGCTGGCGGCGTTCCCGAAGGCCTATGCGGTGCTGTTGTCGGCGCTGTACCTGCCGGTGCTGTTGCTGGTGGTGGCGCTGGTGTTCCGCGGCGTGGCCTTCGAGTTCCGCTTCAAGGCGCATCGATCGCGCCGGCTGTGGAGCGTGGCGTTCGGCCTCGGTTCGCTGCTGGCGACCTTTGCCCAGGGCGTGATCCTCGGCACCCTGGTGCAGGGCATCCCGCTGGTGGACGGCGTCTACCAGGGCGGCGCATTCACCTGGTTCAGCCCGTTCGCGATGCTGACCGGTGCTGCGTTGGTGGCTGGCTATGCGTTGTTGGGCAGCACCTGGCTGATCCTGAAGACCGAAGGGCGCGTGCAGGCGCTGGCCCGGCAGATGACCCGGCCGCTGGTGGTGGCGGTGATCGCGGCGATGGGCCTGGTCAGCAGCTGGCTGCCGTTCCTCGATTCGCGGTTGATGGCGCGCTGGTTCAGCGACGGCAACTTCTGGTGGCTGTCGCCGGTGCCGCTGTTGACGCTGGCGGTGGCCGCCGCGCTGTGGCGCAGCGCGACCCATGCGCGCCACGACCTGCCGCCGTTCCTGCTCAGCCTGGCCCTGTTCGTGCTCGGCTTCCTCGGCCTGGTGCTGGGCATGTGGCCCTATCTGCTGCCGCCGTCGATGACCCTGTGGCAGGCCGCCGCGCCGGCCTCCTCGCTGGGCTTCAGCCTGGTCGGCCTGGTCATGCTGCTGCCGGTCATCCTCGGCTATACGGCGTGGTCGTACCGGGTGTTCCGCGGCAAAGTGCGCGCCGATAGCGGTTACCACTGATCGATTGAAGCGGGGCCCGCTGGTGCCGGGCCCCCTGTTGTGGAATGTGAAATCTGCACACCCCGGGCGGGACGTGCTAGCGTGCGCTCCTTTCCGGCAGCCAGGGGGGCAGCCGGCGACGTCCTGGACGGACGCACGGCTGCAGGAACGGGGGGCCGCCGCGCGTCGCCGTAATGGCTCGTGCCTATCGTTCTCCCGTTGAAGCACCTTCGCTAATGATCGAATTCTCCATCGTCGACTGGGCTGCCTGGGCGCCCGGCCTGAGCGAGCGTAGCCAGTGGCTGGGCTGGGCCGATGCGCCGTATCCGCCGGTTGGCGAAGACACGCCGCCGCTCGCCGAAATCCCGGCAATGCAGCGCCGTCGAATCGAGCGGCTGGGCCGGATGGCGATCCAGGCTGCCTGCTGGTGCGAGGACGGGCAGGGCGCTGACAGCCAGGTGCCGCTGGTGTTCGCCAGCCGCCACGGCGACGTGGCCCGTTCGATGGAGCTGCTGGGGGCGCTCGCCAGCGATCAGCCCCTGTCACCGACGGGGTTCGGCCTGTCGGTGCACAACGCGATCGCCGCGCTGTATTCGATCGCGCGCGGTCACCGCGGCAACTACCTGGCGCTGGCCGCCGGCCAGGCCACGGTCGAGACCGCCTGCCTGGAAGCGGCCGGTCTGCTCGCCGATGGCGCCCGCGAAGTGCGGGTGGTGGTCTATGAGTCGCCGCTTCCTGAAATTTACGCGACGTTTGCCGACGAACCTGACCCGTTCTTTGCATGGTGCTGGCGTTTGACCGCTCCGGCAGAGGGCCGGCCGACGCTGTCGCTGCAGTGGCAGCCGGCCGACGGCCAGGCCAGCACTGCGCCCGGCCTGCTGCCGCATGCGCTGGACCTGCACCGGTTCCTGTTGTCCGGCGCGCTGGCACTGGAACACGTGGCCCACGGCCAGCGCTGGTGCTGGAGCCGCCGTGGCTGAGCTGCTGCGCCGCCTCGACCATGCTTGGCGTGTGTTTGGCACCGGCCTCAGCTTCGTCGCGTTTGGCCTGGGCGGGCTGCTGCTCGGCGTTCTGGTGATGCCGGTACTGCTGCTGATGCGTGACCCGGTGGCGCGCCGCCGCCGCGCCCGGCGCGTGGTCCAGGTCGCGTTCGCCAGCCATCTGCGGCTGATGCGCGGGCTGGGGGTGATGACCTACGAGATCGAGGGCGGCGAACGCCTGCAGCGCGACGGCCTGCTGGTGCTGGCCAACCACCCGACCCTGATCGACGTGGTCTGCCTGATCTCGCTGCTTCCCAACGCCGACTGCGTGGTCAAGCGGGCGGTGGCCTGCAACCCGTTCATGCGCGGCCCGGTGCGGGCTGCCGGCTACATCTCCAATGACGATGGCGCCGGCCTGGTCGATGACTGTGTGGCCGCAGTGCGCGCTGGAGGCACCCTGGTCATCTTCCCGGAAGGCACCCGCAGCGTGCCGGGGCAGCCACTGCGGCTGCAGCGCGGGGCCGCCAACATCGCCGTACGGGGCCGCATCGACGTCACCCCGGTGCGGATCACCTGCAGCCCGCCAACGCTGACCAAGGGGCAGAAGTGGTATCGTGTACCCCTCACGTCGCTTTCACGTTCGGCTGCAGATCGGCGAAGATATCCCGATCGCGCCATTTCTGGCCGAAGACGACTCGCCAAGGGGGGATGCCTTGGCGGCCCGTCGCGTCACCGAGCACCTTTCTCGTTATTTCGACCTGTCTGGAGATCCGAACCGTGCAAGCACTTGAGCACGAGATCAAGGAATTGATCATTTCCTCCCTTTCGCTGGAGGACATCACGCCGGAGGACATCGATCCGACCGCGCCGCTGTTCGTCGAGGGCCTCGGCCTGGATTCGATCGACGCGCTGGAGCTGGGACTGGCGCTGCAGAAGAAGTACGGTGTCAGCCTCTCGGCCGATTCGGAAGAAACCCGTCGCCATTTCTCCAGCGTGCGCGCGCTCGGCGAGTTCGTCGCCGCCCGCCAGTCGTAACGGCGCCAGGAATTGCCATGACCAAGAATGAACTGTTCGAACGCATCGTCAGCATCCTGACCGACAGCTTCGAGATCGAAACGGCCCGGATCACCCCGGAAGCCCGCCTGTACGACGACCTGGACATCGACAGCATCGATGCGGTGGACCTGATCGTGCAGCTCAAGCCGCTGCTCGGCCGCAACCTGCAGCCGGAAGCGTTCAAGGCCGTGCGTACCGTGCAGGACATCGTCGATGTGGTGCACAGGCTGCTGCCGGACCAGGCAGCAGCCTGACCGCAGCGCCGACGGCTCCACCATGGCACGCGCACGCACGGTCGTGGTGGCTGCGATCTCGCTGGCCTATCCGGTACTGGTGTACTTGGCGATGGGTCGTTTCGAGCCACGCTGGCTGTCGCTGCTGCTGTTCACCCTGGCCCTGCTGCGCGCGCTGAGTTCGCGCCAGCCGCTGTGGTGGGCCGCAGCGGCGGGCACCGGCCTGCTGGCGGTACTGGCTACCGTGCTCAACCAGGCCCTGCCACTGAAGCTGTACCCGGCGCTGGTCAATGCGGTGATGCTGGCAGTGTTCGGCACCAGCCTGCGCTTCGGGCCACCGCTGGTGGAGCGCCTGGCGCGGCTGCAGGAGCCGGACCTGCCCCCGTTCGCGGTGGCCTATACCCGACGCGTCACCCAGGTGTGGTGCGGGTTTTTCGTTCTCAACGGCAGCCTGGCCCTGCTGACCGCGCTGTACGCGTCGGACCGGGCCTGGATGCTCTACAACGGATTGTTGGCGTACGTCATGATGGGCGTGTTGTTCGCAGGGGAGTGGCTGGTGCGGCGGCGGGTGAAGGCGGCGCACGCGCATGGCTGAGTGGATTGCCCTGGACCGGCTGCTGCTGGAGGCGCGGCCGCAGCGCAATGTTGGCGTCTGCGATGGCGAGGTGATCGACCACGCCCACTTCCGCCAGCGCGTGCTGGCCTGGCGCGCGGCCTTTGCGACGGCCGAAGGGCGTGACTGGGCCCTGTATTTCGATGATGCGGTGGCCTTTGCCGCGGCGTTGTTCGGTGCCTGGCATGCCGGCAAGCGGGTGTTCCTGGCCGCCGACAACCTGCCGGCCACGTTGCAGGCGCTGCAACCGCAGGTGAGCGGTTTCGCAGGCGACGTGTCGGCCGACTATCGCCCGCTGGCGGCGCTGGACGCCACGCTGGACGACGGGCTGCAGGCGCTGGACGAGCGCGCCTGCGAGCTGTGCGTGTTCACCTCCGGCAGTACCGGCCAGCCGAGCGCGATCGGCAAGCGCCTGGACCAGCTGGCGCGCGAGGTGGATGCGCTGCAGGCTGCGTTCGGCGCACAGATGGAGGGCGTGCAGGTGCATGGCACGGTATCCCACCAGCACATCTACGGCCTGCTGTTCCGCGTGCTGTGGCCGTTGGCCGCCGGCCGCCTGATCCATCCACGCCGGTTCTTCCATGAAGACCTGGTGGGTGCGCTGGCCGGTACCGACACGGTGCTGGTGGCGACGCCAGCCCACCTCAAGCGCCTGCCCGAGCAGCTGGACTGGGCCAGCCTGCATGGCCGCCTGCGCGCGGTGTTCTCCTCCGGCGGCCCGCTGCCGGAAGAAGCCGCACGCCAGGTGCGGCAGTGGCTGGGAGTGGCGCCGACCGAGGTTTACGGCAGCAGCGAAACCGGTGGCATCGCCTGGCGCCGCTGGGACACCGACCTGCCACCGTGGCAACCGTTGCCGGGCGTGCAGTGGCGCATCGAGGATGGCTGCCTGGCCGTCGCCTCGGCGCATCTGGAGACCCTCGACTGGTGGCGTACCCAGGACCGCGTGGAAGCGTTGGCCGATGGCCGGTTCCGCCTGCTGGGCCGGGCCGATCGCATCGTCAAGATCGAAGAACGCCGCGTCTCGCTGGATGCACTGGAGCGCGCGCTGCGCGAAGACGCCGAAGTGGACGACGCGCGCGTGCTGGTCCTGCCCGGCCAGCGCGAGCAGCTGGCGGCCGTGGTGGTACCGGCTGACCGGGCGCTGCTGGCGGGTGGTGACACCGCGCGCCGCGCCCTGGGCCAGCGCCTTGGCGCGCGCCTGGCGCACGCGCATGACGCAGTGACCCGGCCGCGCCGTTGGCGCCTGGTGCAGGCGCTGCCGATCAATGCGCAGGGCAAGGTCACCCAGGCGGCGCTGGCAGCGCTGTTCCAGCCACTGATGCCGGTGCCGGTCTGGGACCGCCGCGACGCCGCCAGCGCCACCCTGCGCATGACCCTGGACCCGACGCTGCGGCCGTTCCAGGGCCACTTCCCCCAGGCAGCGATCCTGCCCGGCGTGGCGCAGCTGGATTGGGCGGTGCGTTTCGGCCGCCAGGTGTTCGCAATGCCGGCAGCGTTTCTGCGCATGGATGCGGTGAAGTTCCAGCATGTGGCCCGCCCCGGCGATGAGCTGACCCTGCAGCTGGACTGGGATGCCGCACGCAGCGCGCTGGCCTTCCGTTACACCTCCAGCCATGGTGTGCATGCCAGCGGCAAAGTGGTCTTCGCCGATGCGGACTGATCCGGCCGTTGCCGGTGCCGCATTC
This sequence comes from Stenotrophomonas maltophilia group sp. msm1, assembly GCF_032025805.1. Taxonomy (NCBI): domain Bacteria; kingdom Pseudomonadati; phylum Pseudomonadota; class Gammaproteobacteria; order Lysobacterales; family Lysobacteraceae; genus Stenotrophomonas; species Stenotrophomonas maltophilia group sp. msm1. The sequence goes on along the minus strand of NZ_JAVSKH010000001.1, from coordinate 534,860 downwards.
GCGCCACTGGTGGTGATTCCCGTCTACGACCACGAGCACGCCATCGCGGCGGTGCTCGACGGCGTGCAGGCCGCGGGACTGCCCTGCCTGCTGGTCGACGATGGTTCGCACGATGGGTGCGCGGCGGTGCTGCGCGCGCTGGCACAGCGCCAGGGCGTCGACCTGCTGCGCCTGGACATCAACCAGGGCAAGGGCGGGGCGATGCTGGCCGGTTTTGCCGAGGCCGGCGCGCGTGGCTACAGCCACGTGCTGCAGATCGATGCCGACGGCCAGCACGATACCGCTGACCTGCCACGCTTCATCGAAGCCGCGCGCGCCCATCCCGAGGCGGTGATCTGCGGCATTCCGGCTTACGACGCCAGTGTTCCCAAGGCGCGCCTGTATGGCCGCTACGCCACCCACATCTGGGTCTGGATCAACACGCTGTCGCTGCACCTGCGCGACACCATGTGCGGCTTCCGCGTGTATCCGCTGCCGCCGGTGCTGCGCCTGATCGGTGAAGAGACCATCGGCCGGCGCATGGATTTCGATACCGAAATAATGGTGCGCCTGTACTGGCGCCGGCTGCCGGTCGAGCACCTAGCCACGCGGGTGACCTATCCGTCCGATGGCGTGTCGCACTTCGATGTGTGGCGCGACAACGTGCGCATCAGCCGCATGCATACCCGTCTGTTCTTCGGCATGCTCTGGCGCGCGCCGCGCCTGCTGTGGCGCCGCCTGCGGGGGCAGCGCTGAGATGACGGCCGCGCAGGGCGCCCCACACTGGGCCGACATCGGCGAATCCACCTCGGTGGCCGGCGTGCTGTTCCTGTGCTGGGTGCACCGCTGGTTCGGGCGCTGGCCGTTCCGCCTGTGCGTGTGGCCGGTGGTGGCCTGCCATTGGCTGGGCAACCGTGTGGGGCGACAGGCCTCGATGCAGTACCTGCAGCGGCTGCAGGCGCACAGCGGCGTGCTCGGCCACGCGCCGAAATGGCGTGACAGCCTGCGCCACTTCTTTACCTTCGCCGACACGATGCTGGACAAGATCCTCGGCCTGGGCGGGCGCTACCCGGCCGAACGCATCCACCTGCACCGCGACCTGGTGCTGCAGAAGATCGCGCGCCGCGAGGGCGGGCTGATCCTCACCGCGCACATCGGCTGCCTGGAGCTGTGCCAGGTGCTGGCCGAGCAGGTGCCGGGATTCCGCATCACCGTGCTGGTGCATACCGCACACGCGCAGCGCTTCAACCGTCTGCTGCAGCGGCTGGACCCGCTGGCGGCGGTGGAACTGGTGCAGGTGACCGAAATGGGGCCGGCCACGGCGGTGATGCTGGCCGAGCGCGTTGCGGCGGGGGGCTTCGTTGCCATCGTCGGCGACCGCACGCCGGTACAGGGTGGCCGCAGCGTCACCGCCGATTTCCTGGGCCACCGCGCGCCGTTCCCGATCGGCGCCTATGTGCTCGCCGCCGCGCTGGGCTGCCCGGTCTACACCATGGCCTGCCTGCACCAGGGCGACGGCTATCGGGTGGCATTCGAACAGTTCGCCGAACGCATCGTGCTGCCGCGTGGCTCGCGCGACGCCGCGCTGGCCGAACAGGCACAGCGCTTCGCGCGCTGGCTGGAACTGCAGGTCATCCAGTCCCCGTTGGACTGGTTCAATTTCTTCCCCTTCTGGGATCAGGCTCCGCATGACGACTGACGCCGTACCCGTGTGCCGCTTTGGCGATGCACCGTTGACCATCGAAGACGTGGTTGCCCTGGCCCAGCGCCAGTGTGAGGCCGCACTGAGCGACGCGCCGGCATTCCGCGCGCACATCCAGCGCGGCGCCGACTTCCTCGACCGCCTGCTGCGCGAGGACGGCGTGATCTACGGTGTAACCACCGGCTATGGCGACTCGTGCACGGTGAACATCCCGCCGGCACTGGTGGCTGAACTGCCGCACCACCTGTACACCTACCACGGCTGCGGCCTGGGCCGTTACCTGGACCCGGTCGAGACCCGCGCGGTGCTGGCTGCGCGCCTGGCGTCGCTGGTGCGCGGCATGTCCGGCGTCAGCGTGCCGCTGCTGGAAGGCCTGGCCACGCTGCTGCAGTACGACGTGCTGCCGATGATTCCGGCCGAAGGCTCGGTCGGTGCCAGTGGCGACCTGACCCCGCTGTCGTACGTGGCGGCAGTGCTGTGCGGCGAACGCGAGGTGCTGCACGACGGCCGCGTGCAGCCGGCGGCCCAAGTGCTGGCGAAGATCGGCATGACCCCGCTGAAGCTGCGGCCGAAGGAAGGCCTGGCGATCATGAACGGCACAGCGGTGATGACCGGCCTGGCCTGCCTGGCCTGGCAGCGCGCCGATTACCTGGCCCGCATGGCCACGCGCCTGACCGCGTTCAACGTGCTGGCCAGCGACGGCAACGCGCACCACTTCGACGAAACCCTGTTCGCGGCCAAGCCGCACCCGGGCCAGGGCCGCATCGCCGCGCGCCTGCGCAGCGACCTGCACAGTGAACGCCCGCCGCGCAATGAACAGCGCCTGCAGGACCGCTATTCGCTGCGCTGCGCGCCGCATGTGATCGGCGTGCTGGAAGACAGCCTGCCGTTCCTGCGCCAGCTGATCGAAACCGAACTGAACAGTGCCAACGACAACCCGCTGATCGACGCCGACGGCGAGCGCATCCTGCATGGCGGCCACTTCTACGGCGGCCACATCGCGTTGGCGATGGACACCCTGAAGAACACCGTGGCCAATGTTGCCGATCTGCTCGACCGGCAGCTGGCGCTGGTGGTCGATGCCCGCTACAACCATGGCCTGCCGGCCAACCTGTCGGCGGCCACCGGCCCGCGCGCGGCCATCAACCATGGCCTGAAGGCGCTGCAGATCAGCGTTTCGGCCTGGACCGCCGAAGCGCTGAAGCAGACCATGCCGGCCAGCGTGTTCTCGCGCTCCACCGAGTGCCACAACCAGGACAAGGTCAGCATGGGCACCATTGCCGCGCGCGACTGCCTGCGCGTGATCGAGCTGACCGAGCAGGTGGTGGCCGCGATGCTGATCGCTGCCCGCCAGGGCCTGGCGCTGCGCGAACGGGTTGGCCTGAATGCGCAGCTGCATGGCAGTCTGGCCGACATGTACGCCGACCTGGGGCAGCGCATCGCCCTGGTCGAAGAAGACCGCGCGCTGGATCGCGAACTGCGGGAACTGCTGGTGGAGATCCGCGCGCAACGTTGGGAGCTGTACGCCGGTGAATGAGGCCATCGAACGGGTTGGCGAAATCGCGTTGACCCCTGCCTTCCATGACTGCGATCCGATGAACGTGGTCTGGCATGGCAACTACTTCAAGTACTTCGAGATCGCGCGCTGCGCGCTGCTCGGGCGCTACAACTACGACTATCCGCAGATGCTCGAATCGGGCTACCTGTGGCCGGTGGTCGATGCGCGGGTGAAGTACGTGCGGCCGCTGCTGTTCAACCAGGCCCTGCGCGTGGTCGCGCGCATCGTGGAATGGGAGAACCGGCTGAAGATTGATTATGAAATCCTCGATGCGGAAAGCGGCCAGGTGCTGACCCGCGCGATGACCATCCAGGTCGCGGTGGACGCGGCCAGCAAGGAAATGCTGTACCAGTGCCCGCCGGTACTGTGGGAACGCCTGGGAGTGCCTGCACCGTGAACACCCTTGTCCGTCTTTCCAGCGCGCTGCTGTGCGCGCTGATCTTCGTTGCCGCACCGCAGGTGCAGGCGGCCGACCCCGCCATTGATGCGATCACCGAGGCGGTGGCGCGGCCGGACGTGCTGCGTGGCCAGTTCAGCCAGGAAAAGCAGGTCAGCGGCTTCAGGAACCCGCTGCGCTCGCAGGGCCAGTTCGTGGTCGCGCGCCAGCATGGCGTGATCTGGACCACGCTCAAGCCGTTCCCCTCCGAAGTGGTGGTCACCGCCGACCGCATCCTCAGCCGCCAGCGCGATGGCAGCACCCGTGTCGAGCTCGATGCACGGCAGCAGCCGGCGATGCGTTCGGTGAACGCGATCATGTTCGCGCTGATGAGTGGCGACGTGCAGGCGCTGTCCGGCCAGTTCAACGTGGCGGCCAGCCGTGAAGGGCAGGGCTGGCGGCTGCGGCTGACGCCGAAGTCGGCGATGCTGGCCAAGGCCTTCCAGTCGCTGACCCTGCAGGGCGACCGCTACGTGCGCCAGGTCGAGATCGTCGAGGCCAACAAGGACCGCACGCAGATCCAGTTCAGCGCGTTGAGCGAGGCCCCGGCTACGCTCAACGCCGACGAGGCCCGCCGTTTTGAGTGAGGCCGTGGCATCGAACGCACCGGACCGCCTGCGGCGCTGGTGGCACTGGCTGGGCATCGCCTGGCTGGTGTTGCTGCTGGCGCTGGGCGCACAGCAGTGGCAGCTGTGGAGCCAGCAATCGCGGATCGACACCGACATCCTCGCCCTGCTGCCGCAGGATGCACATGACCGCCTGTTGAGCGATGTCACCCGGCGCATCGCCGATGGCAGTTCGCGGCAGGTGGTGGTACTGCTCGGCAGCCAGGACGGTGCCGCCGCCAAGCGCGCGCAGTCCGCGTTCGCTGCGGCCATGGCCAAGGACGCCGATCACGCGTTGCTGGTGCCCAGTGGTTCCATCGAGGGCTGGTTCGATGAGGCGCGCGCGTTCTATGCGCCGTACCGTGACCGGCTGCTGACGCCGGCCCAGCGCGAGCAGTTGAAGGGCAGCGAGCCGGGGGCGCTGGCGGAGCAGGCGTTGGCTGCGCTGTACGGTCCGATGGGCGCCCCACGCCTGACCGATTGGCGCCAGGACCCGCTGTCGCTGTGGCCGCAATGGTGGCAGCAGCAGGCGCAGGGCTCGGGGTTGCGGCTGGGCGATGACGGCCTGCTCGAAGCCGAGGGCAGGCATTGGGCCGTGCTGCAGTTCGATACACCTGGTTCGGCATTCCAGCTTGACGGCGAACGCCATCTCGATGGCCTGCTGGAACGCGCCGGAAAGGCGGCCAAGGCCGTAGCACCGGAGCTGGAGATCCTGCACGCCGGCGTGCCGCTGCATGCGGAGGCAGCCGCAGTGCAGGCCAACCGTGAGATCAACACGATCGGCTGGGGCTCGCTGGCCGCGGTGCTGCTGCTGGTGTGGCTGGCGTTCCGTTCGCTGCGCCCGATCCTGCTGGTCGCCGCGTCATTGCTGATCGGCTGCGGCGTGGCACTGGCGGTGACCGTGCTGGTGTTTGGCAAGGTGCACGTGCTGACCCTGGTGTTCGGTGCATCGCTGGTGGGTGTGGCCGAGGATTACGGCATCCACTGGTTCGCCTCGCGCCAGGCCGAGCCGGCCGATCGTCGCTGGAAGCTGCTGCGGCACCTGCTGCCCGGCCTGTGGCTGGCCCTGCTGACCAGCGCGCTGGCCTACCTGGCACTGGGCCTGGCCCCGTTCCCGGGCCTGCGCCAGATGGCGCTGTTCTCGGTGGTCGGCCTGGCGGCTGCTTTCCTCACGGTAATCTTCTGGTTCCCGTGGCTCGATGGCGGCGAGATCCGCCAGACCCGGTTCTCGCAGTGGCTGGGCAATACGCTGGAACGTTTCCCGCGCCTGCATGGCCGTCGCGCGGTGACGATGTTCGTGGTGATCACGCTGGCACTGTCTGCAATCGGCATCGCACGCCTTCACAGCAACGACGACCTGCGCAGCCTGCAGTCATCACCGCCAGCGTTGATGGCGCAGCAGATCCGCCTGAGCCAGCTGCTGGGCATGCCCAGCCCGGCGCAGTTCTATCTGGTGCAGGGCGCGGATGCTGCGCAGCTGCTGCAGCGCGAGGAAGCACTGACCGAGCGCCTGCGTGTACTGGCCAACGACAAGCGCATCGGCGGTTACCGCGCGATCAGCGATTGGCTGCCGTCGCCGGCACGCCAGCAGGCCGATGCCGCGCTGACCGCGAAGGTGGAACCTGGCGTGCTGTCGGCCGTGTCCGAGGCGGTGGGAGAGCCGCTGCAGCGTCCGCAGTTCGCCGCAGCGCCGCTCACCGCCGAAGCCTTCCTGGCCTCGCCGGCCTCGCAGCCGTTCAGCCACCTGTGGGTGGGTGAAGTCGGTGGGCAGATGATCAGCGTGGTGATGGTCGACGACCTGTCGCGCGCCGATGCCCTGGCCACGCTGGAAGGTGCCGCCGAGGGCCTGCCCGGCGTGCGCTGGGTGGATCGCACCGCCGACTTCTCGCAGCTGCTGGGCCACTACCGCAAGCTGATGGGCGGGCTGCTGCTGGTCGGCATCGTACTGGTGTTCGGCGCGCTGTGGCTGCGCTACCGCCGCCAGGCCTGGCGCGTGTTTGCCCCGACCCTGATTGCCGGCGCATTGACCCTGGGCCTGCTTGGCCTGTTCGGCCAGCCGCTGCAGCTGTTCAACGTGCTGGCACTGATGCTGCTGCTGGGCATGGGCATCGACTACGGCATTTTCCTGATCGAGCACCGCGGCGATGCCAGCGCTTGGCTGGCGGTGTGCGTGGGCGCGGCCAGCACTTGGCTGTCGTTCGGCCTGCTGGGCCTGTCGCAGACCCCGGCGTTGCGCGCGTTCGGCCTGACCCTGCTGTTCGGCATCGGCCTGGTCTGGCTGATCTCGCCGCTGTTCCGTCCGCCGCCGCACGATCTGCCGCCGGCCTGAGCCTGTTTTCCGACTTCCTTCTTTCCACTTGATCGAGCAACAAGGACGCACCGATGAACACTGCTGTGGATGCTGTCGAACGTACTGAAATCCTGATCATCGGCGCGGGCCCGGCCGGTTCGGTGGCTGCGGCGATGCTGCGCCAGCAGGGCCGCCAGGTGCTGATGCTGGAACGCCAGCAGTTCCCACGCTTCTCCATCGGCGAAAGCCTGCTGCCGCAGAGCATGGAGTACATCGAGGCGGCCGGCCTGCTGCAGGATGTGGTCGAGGCGGGCTTCCAGTACAAGAACGGTGCCGCCTTCGTGCACGGCGAAGCGCGCACTGCATTCGACTTCAGGAAGAAGTTCTCGCCGGGTTGGGGCACCACCTACCAAGTGCAGCGCGCCGACTTCGACAACGTGCTGGCACGCGGTGCCGAGCGCATGGGCACCACGCTGCGCTTCGGCGACGAAGTGCTTGCTGTCGAGCCGGGCGAGCAACCGGCGGTGACGGTGCGCCGCCCGGACGGCAGTGAATACCGCATCGAGGCCGATTTCATCCTCGATGCCTCCGGCTTCGCGCGCCTGCTGCCGCGGCTGCTGCAGCTGGAGTCGCCGTCCAACTTCCCGGTGCGCGGCGCGATCTTCTGCCACGTGCGCGACAACATTCCGGCCGAAGCGGACTTCGACCGCAACAAGATCCTGATCACCACCCATCCCGAGCACATCGACGTCTGGTACTGGACGATCCCGTTCTCCAACGGCTGCTGTTCGCTGGGCGTGGTCGCCGAGCCGTCGTTCTTCGAGCGCTACGAGGGCGACGACCTGCAGAAGCTGCAGGCCATCGTCGGCGAGGACCCCAACCTGACCGGGCTGCTGGCCAACGCCGAATGGGCGGTGCTGCCGGTGCGCCGCATCACCGGCTACTCGGCCAACGTCAGTTCGCTGTGGGGGCCCGGCTACGCGTTGCTGGGCAACGCCGGCGAGTTCCTCGATCCGGTGTTCTCCTCGGGCGTGACCATTGCCTTCAAGTCCGCGCAGCTGGCCAGTGAATGCCTCAAGCGCCGCTATGCCGGCCAGGCCGTGGACTGGGAGGCTGAGTTCTCCATTCCGCTGCGTGCCGGCGTGAAGACCTTCCGCCGCTTCGTCGAAAGCTGGTACGAAGGCGGCTTCCAGAAGATCATCTACCACCCGCAGCAGCAGCCCGAAGTGCGCGACATGATCAGCTCCATCCTGGCCGGCTACGCCTGGGACACCAACAACCCGTATGTGGCCGACGAAAGCGGCCGTCGCATGCGCGTGCTGGAGGAACTGTGCAGCGCCTGATCTTCCGTACTGCGGCCCTGCTGCTGTGCCTGCTGCTGGCCGCCTGTGCCGGGCGCATGCCCAAGCCACAGGTGGAACTGCCGCCGCTGCGCCTGTCGCCGGCCAGCCTGCCGGCGCCGCTGGCGCTGCAGCAGCAGCTGCACTTCCGTTTCGGCAGCCATGAGCGCGACCTCGATGCGCTGCTGGAAGCCGATGCACAGCGGGTGCAGCTGGCGGTGCAGGCGATGGGCCAGACCGGCGTGCGCCTGCAGTGGGACGGCCAGCAGCTGACCCAGCAGCGTGCGCCGTGGTTGCCGCCGCAGGTGCGTGCCGAGCGTGTGCTGGATGACCTGCAGTTCGCGCTGTGGCCGACCGCGGCCATCGCCGCAGCGCTGCCGGCCGGCTGGGAGGTCATCGACGACGGCCACCAGCGCAGCTTGTCGCGCGACGGCACGGTGTGGCTGCTGCTGCAGCGCCTGGACGATGGCAGCATGCAGCTGGACAACCGCGCCGAAGGCTATGCGCTGCGCATCGAATCAATCGACATGGCCGGGCAGGACCGATGAGTGCACCGATCTACCTGAACGACCTGGGCATGGTCTGCGCGCTTGGCGAGGACCGTGCCACAGTGGCGTCGGCGCTGTTCGCCGATGTACCGGGCGGGCTCAGCACCAACGACAGCCTGATGCCGGGGCGCACCCTGGCGCTGGGAGAAGTACGCACGCCGCTGCCGGCGCTGGAAGACCTGCCGGTGGCCCTGCGTGGGCGCAACAACGCCCTGCTGGACGTGGCACTGGCGCAGATCGCTCCGGCGGTGAGCGCAGCCATTGCCCGCCATGGCGCCGAGCGCGTAGCGGTGGTGTTGGGCACCAGCACCTCGGGCATCGGTGAATCCGAGCAGGCCTTGCGCACCCATGCCGAGCAGGGCCAGTGGCCGCCAGGGTTCGATTACGCCCAGCAGGAAATGGGTACCGCCGCGCAGTTCGTGCGCCAGCGCAGTGGCGCGCTGGGACCGGCGTGGACCCTGTCCACGGCGTGTTCGTCCAGCGCCAAGGCATTGATGTCGGCCGCGCGCATGCTGCGCGCCGGCATCGTCGACGCCGTGATCGCAGGCGGCGCGGACTCCCTGTGCCGCTTCACCGTGGCTGGCTTCAGCGCGCTGGAATCGGTCTCGGCCCAACGCTGCAATCCGTTCTCGCAGCATCGTACTGGTATCAACATCGGCGAGGGTGCCGCGCTGTTCCTGCTCACCCGCGAACCCGGCCCGGTATGCCTGGCGGGGTGGGGCGAGTCGGCCGATGCCCACCACATGTCCGCGCCTGACCCGCAGGGCCTGGGCGCCATCGACGCCCTGCAGCAGGCGCTGCAGCGTGCTGGCTGGGCCGCCGGCGAAGTGGACTATGTGAACCTGCATGGGACAGCTACCGGCCACAACGATGCGATGGAAAGCCTGGCCGTGTCGCAGGTACTGGGCAGCCACGTGCCGGCCAGTTCGACCAAGCCGTTGACCGGCCACACGCTGGGTGCCTCGGGCGCCATCGAGGCGGCGCTGTGCTGGATCGTGCTGGCCGAGAACCCGCAGCAGCAGCTGCCGCCGCACTGGTGGGACGGCGTGGCCGACCCAGCGCTGCCGGTGTTGCCGCTGGTCGCACCGGCCACCCGCCTGGCGCAGCCGCCGCGACGGGTGCTGAGCAATTCGTTCGCTTTCGGCGGCAGCAACGCCGTGCTGGCACTGGAGCGTCGATGAACACGCTGTATGCAATCGAAGAGGTGGTGCCGCACCGCCAGGACATGTGCCTGCTGCAGCGCATCACGCATTGGGACCAGGACACCCTCGAGGCCGAACTGGTGGTGCCCGAGGCCGGCCTGTTCGTGGAGAACGGCGAAGTGCCGGCGTGGGTTGGCATCGAATACATGGCGCAGGCCATTGCGGCCTGGGCCGGCTGCCGCGCGCGTGCGGCCGGCAAGCCGCCGCAGCTGGGCTTCCTGCTCGGCAGCCGCCGCTACAGCAGCGCGCGCAGCAGCTTCCCCGCCGGTTCGCGGCTGCGCGTACAGGCGCGCTGCGAGCTGTTGGGTGACAATGGATTGGGGATGTTCGCCTGCCGCATCCTGGCAGGTGAGGACGAATGGGCGACAGCCAACGTGTCGGTGTACGAACCGGCCGACGCGATGGCCTATCTGGAGAGTGGACAGGCATGACAGGGAATCGAAGCGTGCTGGTGACCGGCGCCAGCCGGGGCATCGGCCGGGCCATTGCGCTGCGCATCGCGCGCGATGGCTTCGACGTGGTGGTGCATTGCCGCAGCCGCCTGGAAGAGGCACAGGCCGTGGAGGCTGAGATCCAGGCACTGGGCCAGCAGGCCCGCGTGCTGGTGTTCGACGTGGCCGACCGCGAGGCCGCGAGGGCCGCGCTGGAAGCCGATGTCGAGGCACATGGCGCGTATTACGGCGTGGTCTGCAATGCCGGCATCGCCCGTGACGGCGCCTTCCCGGCGCTGTCGGAGGACGATTGGGACCAGGTCATCCACACCAACCTGGATGGCTTCTACAACGTGCTGCATCCGCTGATCATGCCGATGGTACGGCGGCGCAGGCCGGGCCGCATCGTCACCCTGTCGTCGGTATCCGGGTTGGCCGGCAACCGCGGCCAGGTCAACTACAGTGCTGCCAAGGCCGGCATCATCGGTGCCACCAAGGCGCTGGCGCTGGAACTGGCCAGCCGCCAGATCACCGTCAACTGCGTGGCTCCGGGCCTGATCGAAACCGAAATGCTCAACGATGAAGTGGTTGAACACGCGCTCAAGCTGATTCCCGCCGGCCGCGTCGGCCGTCCCGACGAAGTGGCGGCGACGGTCGCGTTCCTGCTGTCCGAGCCGGCCGGCTACATCACCCGCCAGGTGATCTCGGTGAACGGAGGCATGCTCTGATGGCCGCCAATCGTCGCGTGGTGGTCACCGGTGCCGCCGCCATCAGTCCGCTCGGCCACGATTGGCCGACCATCGAGGCACACCTGCGCAGCTGCCGCAATGCGGTGCGTGCGATGCCCGAGTGGGATGTGTATGCCGGGCTGAACACCAAGCTGGCGGCGCCGGCGCAGGATTTCGCGCTGCCGCCCAACTACAACCGCAAGACCACCCGCTCGATGGGCAAGGTCGCGATCATGTCGGTGCGCGCCACCGAGGTGGCACTGCGTGAAGCCGGCCTGCACGAGCATCCGGTGCTGCGCAGCGGCCGTACCGGCGTGGCCTATGGTTCCTCGTCGGGCAGCCATGAGGCCACCGGTGAATTCGGGCGCATGCTCAACGAGTTCACCACCGATGGCATCAGTGCCACCACCTACCTGAAGATGATGAGCCACACCGCGCCGGTCAACATCGGCGTGTTCTTCGGCCTGTCCGGGCGCGTGTACACCACGTCCAGTGCCTGTACCTCGGGCAGCCAGGGCGTGGGTGCGGCCTATGAAGCCATCCGCAGCGGCAAGCAGACGGTGATGGTGGCCGGCGGTGCCGAGCAGCTCGATGCCACCGCTGCGGCGGTGTTCGACACGCTGTTCGCCACCAGCGTGCGCAACGACGCGCCGCAGACCACGCCACGCCCATTCGATGCCGGCCGCGATGGCCTGGTGCTGGGCGAGGGCGCCTGCACGCTGATCCTGGAGGACCTGGAACACGCGCAGGCGCGCGGCGCCACCATCCTGGCCGAGGTGGTCGGCTACGGCACCAACAGCGATGGCCAGCACGTCACCCAGCCCAGTGCCGACACCATGGCCCAGGCCATGCGCCTGGCATTGGAGGACGCCGGCCTGGACCCGGCGCAGATCGACTACGTCAACGCCCATGGCACCGCCACCGACCACGGCGACATCGCCGAGACCCAGGCCACCGCACAGGTGTTCGGCAGCCGCGTGCCGATCAGCTCGCTGAAGAGCTACGTCGGCCACATGCTGGGTGCCTGTGGCGCGTTCGAGGCCTGGCTGAGCATCGAGATGATGCGCACCGGCTGGTTCGCGCCGACCCTGAACCTGGCCGAGGTCGATCCGCGCTGTGGCCAGCTCGACTTCATCACCGGGCAGGGCCGCGAACTGCAGGCCGAGTACGTGATGAGCAACAACTTCGCCTTCGGCGGCATCAACACCTCGCTGGTGTTCCGCCGCTGGCGCGAGTGAACCACCGTCCCACCGCACTGTTTCCGCTACCCACCCGCACCCCTGACAAGGAGAAGTTTCGATGCGCCGCACTCTCATGATCGCCACTGCCACCGCGCTGCTGGCCCTGACCTCCACCGCCTCTGCCCGCGACACGCGTGTCGAACAGTCCCTGCAGGAACTGGTCAATTCGCAGGCCGCCAAGGACGCTGGCATCGACGGCAGCGTGCGCTTCTATCTGGCCGGCCAGCCGGTCAGCGTGCTGCAGCGCCTGGGCGAAGACGTGACCAACAAGAAGACCAACGCCGCCAACAAGAGCGATGCCGAGGCCTGCCGCTGGGTTGCGTTGTCTGCACTGCGCGCGCTGCAGGACGGTGCCAAGTCGCGCGGCGCCAACGCCGTGGTCGACATCGTCAGCTATTACAAGAAGAACGAGTTCAAGAGCAGCACCAACTACGAGTGCTACGCCGGTGCCATCCTCGCGGGTGTCGCGCTGAAGGGCACCTACGCCAAGGTCAAGTAAGCGCCCGTGTGGTGGCAGCCGTGGCTGAACGACGCCGCCACATTGCTGAACCTCGCCGGGGAAACGCCGTCGATCACGCCGCCAACGTCGGCTGACGGCTTTCCCCGGTGTCGGCTTTCCGACACAATCATGGCTCTTCCCGGGTTATCGTCCCGCGGACATGCACGCCTACGTCTATAAAAGCCAACTCAAGCCGGACACCTACGTCTACGTTCCCCGTCGCGATGATTTCAGCGCGCTGCCCGCGCCGCTGCTCACCTCGCTGGGGACGCTCGCCTTCGTCCTGGAGGTGGCCCTGGATGCCCAGCGCCGCCTGGCGCAGGCTGACCCGGAAAAGGTCCGCAGCGAAATGAGCGAGCGCGGGTTCTACCTGCAGGTGCCGCCGTCGGTGGCCAGCCTGATGCCGCGCCACTATGACTGACGCCTCCCGTCCGCGCCTTGTGTCAATTGCCTTCGCCGCGGGCGCGGTGCTGGCGCTGGGCGCCGCCGTGGGCGGCTTCCCGGGTGCCGTCCTGGCCGCACTGGCGCAGCCAGCGTTCGCGCTGGCGATCTCATGGTGGCGTCGCAGCCGCGCGCTGCTGCCGCTGAAGGTGGTCGCTCGCCAGGACCTGCCGGCGCTGCTGGCGTTGTGGACGGCCGCGCCGCTGCTGCTGGCGCTGTTGCTGGCCTGGCCGCTGGCGGCGCTGCGCGACAGCGGCAGCCTTGCGGCGGTGCTGGGCCTGAGCGTGCTTGTCAGTGCCGGCCTGCTCGCCGCCTGGCGCACCTGGCCGTTGTGGAACGATGTCGAACGCCTCGACGGCAGCCTGGCCCAGCACTGGCAGGCGCTGGCGGGGCGTGACCTGGGCGCCTGGCGCGGCCTCGGTGTGGCCGCGCTGGTGATCGCGCTGGCCGCGCTGGTGGTGCTGCCGGCCTGGCCGGGACTGCTGCCGGAAAGCGCACACTGGCCCGCCGCGCTGGCGGTGGTGCTGCTGTCTCCCGTGCTGCACCTGCTGCTGCAGCGGGTGGCGCCGGCACCGCTGGTGTCGCTGCGCGCAGGTCCATTGGCCACGGCCAGCGACGAGCGCGAACCGATGTTCTCCGCTGCGGTCGAAACCACGCCGCTGGAGGCGATGGCGCCGCAGGAGCTGACCCCGGCGCTGTATGAAGCCGCCCGCCATGGCCGCATCGACCGGGGCCTGCAACTGCTGCAGGCCGGTGCCGATCCGTATGCGCTGCCGGACCCGAACTGGCGCGACCAGCGCAGCTTGGCGGTACTGGCAGCGGTGCTGCCGGACCTGCGCCTGCTGCGCGAGCTGATCGCCCGCGGCGTCGATGTGAACGCACCGCACCGGGGCATGACCCCGCTGCTGGCCGCCACCCGTGACAGCTGGCATGGCCGCCCCGAGGCGGTGATGACCCTGCTCGCCAACGGTGCCGACTCGCGTGCCACCGACAGCGATGGCAACACGCCGCTGCACCATGCTGCGCGCAGTTCCGACCCGGGTGTGGCGGCGCTGCTGCGCGATGCCGCCGCCGAAGTCGATGCGTTGAACAACGAGGGCTGGTCGCCGCTGGCCGTGGCCTGCCAGGTCGGCAACTGGCGCCTGGCCCGTTTCCTGCTCGAACGCGGTGCACGCTGCGAACCGGCCGATGGCACCCCGGTGCTGCTGGCCGCCGCCGCCACCGAGGACGACGATCCGGCGGGCGTGCAGCTGCTGCTCAAGCACAAGGCGCGGGCCGACGCGCGTGATCGCCAGCGTCGCAGCGCGCTGCATGAAGCGGCGCTGGCCGGTCACGTCGAGATCATCGGCGTGCTGCTGGCTGCCGGCGCCAATCTGGAAGCGCGCGATGCGCTGGGCCGTACGCCGTGGCTGGAAGCGGCCCGTGCCGGTCGCGCCGCCGTGATCGAGCATCTGCTGCCGCACAAGCCGGACCTGGTCGCGGTGGACGGCGAAGGCCGTAATGCGGTGCAGCTGGCGGCGATGGCCGAGGATGTCTCGCCGCTGCTGATCAAACGCCTGGTCGAACTCGGCATCGCCGCCGATGCCACCGATCCGGTCGGTCGCCGTGCGGTGGACTATGCCGCCGAAGCCGGCCGCTGGGCGATCGTGGCTCTGCTGGACCCGTCCTATCCATTGCCGGCTGCGGTCAGCGATGGACTGGCCGAGCGTGGCGAAGCCGCCGGCGCAAGTGGCCTGCTGCCGGACCGCCCGCCGCTGACCCTGCTGCGCGAAGCGCTGGGCTTCGGCAACACCGAAGGCATGGCCGCGCTGGCCAAGCTGTGCCAGCCGGAAGAGCTGGGTGGCCTGCTGCTCGATCCGGAGCTGGCGCTGGAGCCGCGTGCGGTCGACTGGCTGCTGGCCCACGGTGCCGATCCCTACGTGCGTGACGCCTGTTCCGACACACCGATGTTCGCGCTGTTGTCGCGCGGCATCGACGCGGTGCCGGCGCTGCAGGTCATGCTGCAGCGTGGCCTGTCGCCGGCCGGACGCGGTGGCCTGGCACGCTTCCTCGCAGCGTGTGCGCAGCACGACCAGGCCGCCCGTGGCCTGGAACAGCTGGCACTGGAACTGCTGGAACGTGGCGCCGATCCGTTCGCCGCCTCGCCGGCCGGCGATCCGCCGCTGTCGCTCGCGGTGCGCCTGGGCTGGCTGCGCCTGCAGCAGGCCCTGCTCAAGGCCGGTGTTGATCGTGAAGCGCGCGACAGCCACGGCATGACCGCATTGCACCTGGCCACCGCGTTGGCCCGCGAAGGCGCACTGAAGCTGCTGGTGCAGCACGGTGCCTCGCCGGAAGCCCGCGCCGCCGACGGCCAGACGCCGTTGGGCGTGGCGCTGTCGATCGGTCGCCGTGATCTGGCCGACTGGCTGGACTGGCGGGTGTGGCCGTTGCCGCGCCGTACCCTGCGCGAGGCCGATCTGCCGGCCGCTGCAATGGCAGGTGATGTGGATGCGGTGCGGCGCCTGATCGATCTGGGATTTGCCGTCGACGCGGTCGACGCACAGGGCTGCACCGCACTGCTGCGTGCAGCCGGTGGCGGCCACCTGGCGGTGACCGACCTGCTGCTGGCGCGCGGCGCCGATCCGCAGCACGCCGCGGCCAGTGGCGCGACGCCGCTGTCGGCGGCGGTCAGCATGCGCCAGGTGGACATCGTTTCGGCCCTGCTCGATGCCGGCGCCAAGCTGGAACATCGCCTGCCGGGCGGGGTGACCGTGCTGATGCTGGCCTCGGCGCTGGGTCTGCCGGACATCGTCGCGCGCCTGCTCACTGCCGGTGCCGACGTGCATGCCGGTGACGCGCAGCAGCTGGGCCCGCTGCACTGTGCCGCGCTGTACGGTTTCAGTGCCCGCGACCGCTCGCGCCTGCTGGCCCTGCTCGACACCCTGCTGTTGGCGGGCGCCGAGCCGGACCAGGCCGCCGCCGGTTCGGTCACGCCCCTGCTGCTGCTGCTGGGCGCACGCGCCGAGCCGGGTACCGCCTGCGACGAGCAGGTGGTGATGGCGGCGGTAGAGCGCCTGCTGGATGAGGACGTGAGCCTGGACGTGCGCGATCCGCGCGGCTTCGGTCCGCTGCACCTGGCCGCGCTGCATGGCCTGCCGCTGCTGGTGCAGCGCCTGCTGCGCGCAGGTGCCGATCCGGAAGTGCGCGACAGCCTCAACCGCAGTCCGCGCGAGATCGCGGTGATGCGCGGCTTCATCGACGTGGCCGGTGAGTTCGAACCGCGCGTGCCGGGCGTTTCGTCGATGGCGCGGTTCCTGCGCGACAACGGCTGATCGCTGGAAAAGGGTAGTGCCGGCCGCTCGCCGGCTACCTCATGACATCTCCGGGAACACGGGATTGCCGGCCAGCGGCCGGCACTACCGGGTCCGCCATTGATTGGGTGGGTGCCGACCGTTGGTCGGCACACCTACTCGCCGTCCCTTTCCGCGTCGGCCTCGAAAAGATGCATCAGGTCGTTGCGTGCATCGCGCGAGGTCTGGATCACGGCCGCTTCGTCGTCGTACACCAGATACTGGTCACGCAGCAGCTGCTCATCATGCTCGCGGAAGCGCTGCACATGGCGTTCGGCCACGTCCGGCGCCACGCCCAATGCGGTCAGCACGCGCCCGCTCATCTCCAGGCTGGTGCCAAACACTTCGCGGAACGGCTCGGCCGACATGTCCATCAGGCGCCAGGCATGCTGGCGGTTGCGCGCACGCGCCAGCACCTTCGCGTCCGGGTACAGCCGGCGCACCATGCGCACCGCGCGCAGGTTGGTCTCCGGGTCGTCCACGGTGATCACGAACACATCGATGTGCTCGCCGCCCGCCGCACGCAGCATCTCCGGCCGGGTCGGGTCGCCGTAATACAGCTGGTTGCCGAAACGGCGCAGGTCGGCCACGGTGTCCGGGTTCGCCTCCAGCGCCACGAACGGCACCTTCTGTGCCGTCAGCAGGCGTGCGATGACCTGGCCGAAGCGGCCCATGCCGGCGATCAGCACCTTGGGGCGGTTGTCCGGCGCCACCTTGTCGGCCTCGGCTGCCTCGCGCGGTGCGGCCTTCTCCTGGCCGAGCAGCTTGAGCAGCGCGATCATCAGCAGCGGCGTGATCGCCATCGACAGGCCCACGATCGCCACCAGCCGGTCGTGGTTGGCATTGCCGAGCAGGTGCGCGCGCTGCGCTTCGTTGAACACCACGAAAGCGAACTCGCCGCCCAGCCACAACACGCTGCCCAGCAGCAGCGACTGCCGCGGACTGAGCCGGGCGATGCGGCCGATCGCGTACAGCAGGCTGAACTTGACCACCAGCAGGATGCCGACGCCAGCCGCGATCATCCACGGTTCGGCGGCAATGCGGTCCAGGTCGATGCCCATGCCCACCGCGATGAAGAACAGGCCCAGCAGCAGGCCCTTGAACGGCTCGATCTGCGCTTCAAGTTCGTGCCGGAACTCCGAATCGGACAGCAGCACGCCGGCCAGGAACGCGCCGAGGCTGGGGCTGAGGCCGGCTTCCTGCATGAACCAGGCGGTGCCCAACACCACCAGCAGTGCGGTGGCGGTGAACACTTCCGGGCTGCGGGTGCGGGCGATGATGCTGAACACCTTGCGCAGCACCGGTCGCCCGCACAGGATCACCACGGCCAGCGCACCGAGGGCCACGGCGGCGTCTTCCCAGCGCAGGGTCTCGTTCTTCACCCCGCCCAGCAGCGGGATGGCCGCCAGCAGCGGAATCGCGATCAGGTCCTGGAACAGCAGGATGGCGAACCCGAGCCGGCCATGGTCGCTGTTGATCGCCTTGTGCTCGGACAGCAGCTGCAGGCCCACCGCCGTGGATGACAGCGCCAGCGCCACACCTACCACCAGCGCGCTCTTCCACTGGAAGTGGTCGAGCAGCAGCAGGCCGCCCAGCACCAGCCCGGACAGCGTCACCTGCGCCGCACCGGCACCGAACACCGAGCGCCGCATCACCTTCAGGCGCGCCGGCGACAGCTCCAGGCCGATCACGAACAGCAGCATCACCACGCCGATCTCGGCGGCACCGAGGATGCGGTCGGCGTCCTGCACGAAGCCCAGCCCGTCCGGGCCCAGCACCACACCGGCGGCCAGGTAGCCCAGCACCGCGCCGAAGCCGAACTTCTTGAACACCGGCACGGCGATGACCGCCGCCAGCAGCAGCACCAGCGCCAGTTCCAGACCACCGCTATGCATGGGAATACCTGGTCATCGGGGGAGCCGCTGTGCGTCCGTTCGGGTTGGGAAAAGCGTGGCGAACACCACCGCGCCATTATGCGCGCCGGCCTGTGCATGCACGAGAACAACCTGCGGGCAGGGTGCTGCCGCGGCGGGACCGGGTTGACCTGCATGGTCCACGGGTCCAGACTGCCCGCCGCTGGCGGCGCGTCCGCCGGCACACGCATCCCGGAGTCCCCAACCCATGTCCAGCGACAGTAGAAGTCGACCTCGTTCGACGCCAGCGATGGCCACCGCCTGACATCGGGACGGTTTGCCTGCGTTGGCGTTGCGCGAGGTCGCACCCCCACAAGGCAAACCCGATGAACCAGAAGCAATTGCTGCGCCCGGTGGCCGATGCCGCCGCACTGGCCGCGCCGCTGGCGAACTTCAACACTGCCGATGCGGTGGAATTCCTCAACACGCTGGAGCTGACCCGCGCCGCGGAAACGCTGGCTGCCCTTCCGTTGCCGCGTGCAGTGAAAATGCTGGAAGCGCCGGAACTGCACCGCAGTGGCGAGCTGGTGGCTGCGCTGCCCCCGGCGCGCGCTGCCGCCCTGCTCGGCTTGATGGCCGACGACCGCGCCACCGACATCGTCCATGAGCTGGATGAGGAAGAACGCGCGCGGTTGATCCCGCTGCTGGGCACCGACGCCCGCCAGGCCATCCAGAAGCTGCTCAGCTACCCGCCGAACACCGCCGGTGCGCTGATGACCACCGAGTACGTGGCGGTACCCGCCAGCTGGACCGTGGCGCAGACCCTGCAGCACATCCGCCAGGTCGAGCGCACCCGTGAAACGGTGTACGCGATCTACGTGCTGGAGCCGTCCAGCCAGCAGCTGCAGCAGGTGGTGACCATGCGCCGGCTGATCACCGGCCTGCCGGAGGAGTCGATCCTGGACGTGGCCCAGGTCAATCCACCGGTGACGGTGGACGCACTGATGGACCAGGAAGAAGTGGCACGGCTGATCCGTCGCCACGACTTGCTGGCGATCCCGGTGGTCGATGCGCAGCAGCAGATGCTCGGCATCGTCACCGTGGACGACGTGCTCGACGCGCTGATCGAGGAATCGACCGAGGACGCGCACAAGTTCGGCGGCATGGAGGCACTGGACAAGCCCTACATGCAGATCGGCTTCCTGGAGATGCTGCGCAAGCGCGCCGGCTGGCTGAGCGTGCTGTTCCTGGGCGAGATGCTGACCGCCAGCGCGATGCAGCACTATGAGGACGAACTGGCGCGCGCGGTGGTGCTGACCCTGTTCATTCCGCTCATCATGAGTTCGGGCGGCAACTCCGGTTCGCAGGCCACCTCGCTGCTGATCCGCAGCCTGGCGCTGCGCGAGCTGCGCCTGCGCGACTGGTGGAAGGTGGCCCTGCGCGAAGTGCCCACCGGCATGGTGCTGGGCGCGATCCTCGGCTGCCTGGCCATCGTGCGCATCGTGATCTGGCAGCTGGGCGGCCTGCACGACTACGGCGAGCACTGGATACTGCTGGCGATCACCATCGGTGCCGCGCTGGTCGGCATCGTCACGTTCGGCTCGCTGTCCGGCTCGATGCTGCCCTTCATCCTCAAGCGGCTCGGTTTCGACCCGGCCAGCGCCTCGGCCCCGTTCGTGGCCACCCTGGTGGACGTGACCGGCCTGGTGATCTATTTCAGCATCGCCGCGATGATCCTGCACGGCACGCTGTTGTAACGGGAGCGTCATCCACACATGACGTGGATCTACTGGTCCCGGCGGTAGATCCACGCCATGCGTGGGTGCGGTATCAGGACCTTGCGCACGATCATGCCGTTGCCGCGCCAGTCCGTGTACCGTAGGCGCATGAGTACCTACCACCTGCAGTCCGTGTTCCGTCCGCAGTCGGTCGCGGTGATCGGCGGCAGTCCGCGTGAGCGTTCGGCCGGCCGCGCGGTGATGCGCAACCTGCGCGGCACCGGCTTCCCCGGCAAGGTGGCGTGGATCAATCCGCGGCATGCCGAGATCGATGGCATCCGCACGGTCAAGCGGCTGAAGGACCTGGACTGGGTCCCCGACCTGGCGGTGATCACCGCACCAGCGGCCATCGTGCCGCAGGTGGTGCGCACTGCCGCCGAACGTGGCGTGCAGGCGGCGATCATCCTCACCGCGCACCTGGGCGAAGGCCCCGGTTCGTTGTCTGCACAGGTGGAGGCGGTGGCGCGCAAGCATGGCCTGCGCATCCTCGGGCCGCATTGCCTGGGCGTGATCGCGCCGCACGCGCGGCTCAATGCCAGCATCGCCGCACATTTTCCGCAGGCCGGCGACCTCGCGCTGATCTCCGAATCCTCGGCCATTGCCGCCGCGCTGGTGGAATGGGGCGTGGCGCGCTCGGTCGGGTTCTCCGCCGTGGTCTCGCTGGGCGACACGATGGACGTCGACTTCGGCGATCTGCTCGACTACTTCGCCACCGATTACCGTACGCGCGCCATCCTGCTCTACGTCGAGCAGATCAAGGACGCGCGCAAGTTCATGTCGGCTGCGCGTGCCGCCGCCCGCGCCAAGCCGGTGGTGGTGGTGAAGTCGGGGCGCGCCGAGCGCGTGCAGCCGGGCAGCCGCGATACCCATGTGCAGGCCCTGGCCCGTGCCGATGATGTGTACGGTGCCGCCTTCAACCGCGCCGGCCTGCTGCGCGTGGGCGCGCTGGACGAACTGTTCACGGCCGCCGAATCGCTGGGCCGGTTGGGGACCTTCCCCGGTCGTCGCCTGGCCATTCTCAGCAATGGTGGCGGCGTCGGTCGCCTTGCCGTGGACCAGCTGATCGCGCTGCGTGGCACGCTGGCCACCCTGTCCGACAGCACGGTGCAGAAGCTCGATGCAGTGTTGCCACAGGGCTGGTCGCGCAGCAATCCGGTCGACATCGTGGTCGACGCCGATGGTGACCGCTATGCCGCGGCCATCGAAGCGCTGCTGGCCGACAACGAGAACGACGCGGTGATGGTGGTCAACGTGCCGACCGCGTTCACCTCATCGGCGGACGCCGCGCAGGCACTCACCCGCACGCTCGGCCTGCGCCCGCGCCATCATCGCGACAAGCCGGTGTTCGCGGTGTGGCTGGGCAACGATGACCAGGCCACCGCCACGCTCAACGCGGCGCGGGTGCCGACCTATCCGACCGAGGCCGAAGCCGTACGTGGCTTCCAGCATCTGGTGCGCTACCGCGAAGCGCAGAACGCGTTGATGGAAACGCCGCCCAGCCTGCCGCAGGACTTCAGCGTCGACACGGCCGCCGCGCGCGCACTGGTCGATGCCGCGCTGGCCAACGGCCAGCAGTGGCTGGACCCGCTGGCTACGCATGAACTGCTCAAGGCCTACGGCATTCCCTCCGCGCCGGTGATGCATGCGCGTGACGCGCACGAGGCGATGGATCTGGCGCAGCCGCTGCTGGAACGCGGTGCCACGGTCGCGCTGAAGATTCTCTCGCCGGATATTCCGCACAAGTCGGAAGTGGACGGCGTGCGCCTGAACCTGTCCACCCTGCCGGCGGTGCAGAGCGCGGCCAACGCGATCCTGTCGCGCGCACGCCAGCTGCGGCCGGATGCGCGCATCGATGGTCTGCTGGTGCAGCCGACCATCGTTCGCCCGAAGGCGCGCGAGTTGATCGTCGGTATTGCCGATGACGCGACGTTCGGCCCGGTGATCGTGGTCGGCCGTGGCGGTACCGCGGTTGAAGTCATCAATGACAAGGCGTTGGCGCTGCCGCCGCTGGACCTGCGCCTGGCCCACGAGCTGATCGGCCAGACCCGCGCCTCGCGCATCCTCAAGGCCTATGGCGATGTGCCTGCCGCCGACGAGCGCGCACTGGCATTGGCGCTGGTCAAGCTGGCACAGCTGGCCGCCGACATCCCCGAAGTGCGTACGCTGGACATCAATCCGTTGCTGGTCGACGGCAAGGGCATCCTCGCCCTCGACGCACGCGTGGCGGTGGCGCCGTCGCGCATCCTGCACAAGGGCCGTGGCCATCCGCGCTTCTCGGTGTTCCCGTACCCGAAGGAGTGGGAGCGCACCATCGAACTGTCCGATGGCGGCCGTGCCTTCGTGCGTCCGGTGCGGCCGGAGGACGACGCGCTGTTCCGTGCGTTCTTCGCCCGCGTCAGCGACGAGGACCTGCGCCTGCGCTTTTTCCAGTCGGTGAAGCACTTCAGCCACGAGTTCATCGCGCGCCTGACCCAGCTCGACTACGCACGCTCGATCGCACTGGTGGCGATCGAACCGCGCAGTGGCGAAATGCTTGGCGCGGTGCGCCTGCACGCCGATGCGGATTACCGCCGCGGTGAATACGGCATCCTGATCCGCTCGGACCTGAAGGGCCATGGCATCGGCTGGCGGCTGATGGCGATCATGATCGAGTACGCCAAGTGGCTGGGCCTGGACGTGGTCGAAGGCCAGGTGCTGCGCGAGAACAGCACCATGCTGGCGATGTGCCAGAGCCTGGGCTTCAAGACGAAGCTGGACCCGGATGACCCGACGGTGATGATGGTGACCTTGCCGGTGCAGCAGGTCGAAGTGCCCGGAACCCCGTTGTAGAGCCGAGCCTGCGCTCGGCTGCCTTACATCTCACGGGCACGCCTGAGCCGAGCATGGGCTCGGCTCTACAAGATCACCGCTGCGGTTCCACCGCCACCGCCGTGCCATAGCACAGCCGCACGGTCAGCCCGGTCATCACATAGATGGCGTCGTAGCGCATGCCGATGATCGGGTTGGCAGCCAGCTGCCGTGCTTGCTTGTCTCTGCTGCGCCAGGTTTACTCGCGGCCTGTCCGCACAGCGCGGTGTAGATGGTGATGGTGTCGCCAAAGAGCGGCTCCGCCGCTGTCTTCTGTAGCGTCGAGCCATGCGCCACTGGCTATGCAGCCGTCGAACGTGGCTCGACGCTACAATCCGCCCCCTGTTGCGGCATGGTTCCGTCACCGTGCTGGCGCGACAATACCCCCATGACCGACCGTATCCCCCTGCTGCTGCTGCCTGGCCTGCTCAACGACGCTGAGCTGTGGCGCTCACAGTTGGCTGATCTTGCCGACATCGCCGATTGCACGGTAGGCGACCAGACCCGTGGCGAAACCCTGCAGGCGGTGGCCGAGGACGTGCTGGCACAGGCGCCGGAGCGCTTTGCGTTGGCCGGTTTCTCGCTGGGCGGTTTCGTCGCCCAGCAGATCCTGCGCATCGCGCCGGAACGCGTGCTGCAGCTGGCGTTGATCGATACCTCGATCCACGCCGATTCACCGGAACGTGCCGAACAGCGCCGCAGCCAACGGGCCAGCGTGCGCCTGCCCGGCAAGTTCCATGGCTTCGGCGATGTGCTGATGCGCAGCTACATCGATGCCTCGCGGCTGGATGATTACGTGCTGGTGCAACGTGTGCGTGACATGACCGCCCGCCTGGGCGCGGACGTGTTCCTGCGCCAGAGTGCGCTGGAACGCCGTGACGGCCATGACGTGCTGGCTGGCTACCGCGATCCGCTGCTGATCGTATGTGGCGCCAACGACCGCATTACGCCACTCGCGGTCAGCGAGGAAATGCACGCCCTGGTGCCGCACTCGCAGCTGGTGGTGGTGCCGGACTGCGGGCACCTGGCACCGATGGAAAAGCCGGATGAGGTCAGTGCGGCAATGCGAGGCTGGTTGTTGCAGGCCTGATGGATCCGCCGGGCATGGCCCGGCGCTACCCACGCGTATCCGGTAGCGCCGGGCCATGCCCGGCGGCCGCTCTTCAATCCCAGGCCGGCGCAATGCCTTCCGGATTCGCCAGGCGATGGCCACGATCCAGCTTGGCGATCTGCGCCATGTCTTCGTCGGTCAGCCGGATCGCTGCCGCTTCGAGGTTGCTCGACAGGTTCTCGCGCTTGGTCGACGACGGGATCACCGAGAAGCCCTGCTGCAGCGCCCAGGCCAGCGCGATCTGCGCCGGAGTGGCCTGGTGACGGCCGGCAATGGCCTGGATCGCCGGGTCCTTGATCACCTCGCCATAGGCCAGGCTCATGTAGGCGGTGACGTGGATGCCGTTGTCCTGCAGGAACTTCACCAGCAGGCGGTTCTGCAGGTAGGGATGGATCTCGATCTGGTTGGTGGCGATGGCATCGGCGCCAAGGATCTCGATGGCCTTGCGGGTCTGGGCGATGGTGAAGTTGGAGATGCCGATCGCCTTCGTCAGGCCCTGCGCCTTGGCCTCGGCCAGCGCCGGCAGGTACTCCTCCATCGGCACGTCGACCTTGTCGTTCGGCGACGGCCAGTGGATCAGCGTCAGGTCCACATGATCGGTACGCAGCTTTTCCAGACTGGTATGCAGGCTGGCCAGCAGCGCTTCCCGCTTGAAGGCGGTGATCCAGACCTTGGTGGTCAGGTAGATCTCTTCGCGCGGCACGCCGGAATCGGCGATGGCCTGGCCGACCTCGGCTTCATTGCCGTAGATCTGCGCGGTATCGATGGCGCGGTAGCCGACATCCAGCGCGTTGCGCACCGAGTCGATCACGGTCTGGTCTTTCAGGCGGAAGGTACCGAGACCGAAGGCGGGGACAGTCATGGGGGCTCCAGCAGAGGGGGAGGGAGGCGGGAATATCCACGAAAGGGTAGGCCAGCGGCCGTGTGCATGCCGGCAACGGTGCATTGCATCGACGTGTACGACGGCAGGTGGTGATGGGTGCGGACCGTTGGTCCGCACTGTTCATGCCGCCACCCATGCAGCGTTGGGAGCTGCCGGCCAGCGGCCGGCACTCCCCCTGTCTGCGCTCCACGGTAGTGCCGGCCGCCGGCCAGCAACCGGATCAATCAGGCCGCGCGCATCAGCGCGTCCTTCGCTGCGGCGGTGGTCGACAGGTCGAACACATCCACCGCGTCGATCAACCGGTTCGCCTGCTGTTCCAGGCTGCGTGCGGCGGCGCTGGCTTCCTCCACCAACGCGGCATTCTGCTGGGTGGTGCCGTCCATCTGGATCACGGTCTGGCTGACCTGTTCGATGCCCGCGCTCTGCTCCTGCGAGGCGGCGGAGATCTCGGCCATGATGTCAGTGACGCGCTGCACCGACGCCACGATCTCGGCCATGGTGTCACCGGCCTCGCGCACGCGCCGTGCACCGTGGCCGACCTGTTCCACCGACGCTTCGATCAACGCCTTGATCTCCTTCGCGGCTGCCGCCGAACGCTGTGCCAGGGTGCGCACTTCGCTGGCAACCACCGCGAAGCCGCGGCCCTGCTCGCCGGCGCGTGCCGCTTCCACCGCGGCGTTCAGCGCCAGGATGTTGGTCTGGAAGGCGATGCCGTCGATCACGCTGATGATCTCGGCGATCTGCCGCGACGAGGTTTCGATCGCGCCCATCGTCGTCACCACCTGGCCGACCACGCTGCCGCCGTGAGAGGCAACGGTGTGCGCGCCGATCGCCAGCTGGTTCGCCTGGCGCGCATGCTCGGCGTTCTGGCGCACGGTGGAGGTCAGTTCCTCCATCGATGCCGCCGTCTCTTCCAGGTTGGCGGCCTGCTGTTCGGTACGGCGCGACAGATCGTTGTTGCCGGCGGCGATCTCCGCCGCCGCCGTGTGGATGTTGCCGGAGGCGTGCTTGATGTCGGTGACGATGGTTGCCAGCTGCGTAGCGGTGGTGTTGGCGTCGCCGGCGATACGCGCGAACACGCCCTGGAAATCACCGTGCATGCGCGCGCCGAGGCGGCCATCGGCAATCGCGCGCAGCATGCTGGAGACCTCGCCGAGGTTCAGTTCAGTGGTCTGCATCAATCGGTTCAAGCCGTCGACCATTGCGCGGAAATCATGCTCGAAGCGTGCGCTGTCGCCGCGCTGGCTGAAGTCACCGGCGGCGGCGGCTTCGGCCAGGCGGCGGATCTCGCCGTTGATCATGCCGAGATTGGCCTTGGCCGTATCCAATGCGTTGGTGATCACGGCCTTTTCGCCGGGCAGGCGTTCCATGTCCTGGCTGAGGTCACCGACGGCATAGCGGCCCATGATCGAGATCGCGCGCATCTTCACCTGGATGTGCGCGTCAACCAGCGTGTTGCAGTCGGCCACCATGGTGCCGAACGCGCCCGGGAACGCACTGGCCTCCATGCGATGGCTGATGGTGCCGGCGTCATGCGCCTGCGCCATCGTCGCCTGTGCGTCCAGTACGCCGCGCAGCGTGGACTGCACCGCCTGCATCGCCTGCGCGAGGCGACCGATCTCGTCGCGGCTGCGCACCTGCACCACGTGCTGCAGATCACCGGCGGCCACGGCACGCGCAGCGGCTTCCACCGCCAGCACCGGCTGCACCACCGCGCGCCGCAGCCACCAGGCCAGGCCCATCAGCAGCAACACGGCGGCCAGCACGGTCAGCGCCGCGCACAGCAGCAGGGTCTGCCGGGCCTGCTGCGACCGCGCCGCTACGGTTGCTTCGGCCACCTGCGTGGCATGCGTGCTCAGCGCATCCAGTGCGGTCGCCACCGGGCGGTCCTTGCCACGCACCAGATTGTCGCCGGCGGCGGGATCGTAGCCGGCTTCCGCAAACGCCTGCAGGGCGGCGTGGTAGTCCTTCTGCAGCTGCGTGTGCAGGCCGATGAAGGACTGTGCCAGTTCGCGCGTGCGTATGTCCGGGCTGGCTACGAGGCCCCTGGCCAGCTGCTCGACCAGGCGGCCCTCGCTGTCAAAGGCGTCCAGATGGCGCTGGCGCAGCGCGTCGTCGTGGCCGCGCAGCAGCACGTTCTTCCATTCCTGCACCTGGCCGCGGAACTCGCGCTGCAGGCGTTCGGCGTCGCGGCTGTGCGCGACTTCGGGTGGAACCTCGGTGGACAGCTTCAACCAGGCGGAGGCTAGGCCCGCCAATGCGCACAGCAGGACCACGGCCAGACCAACGGAAACCGCGCCGAGCAGCTTGGACTGCAGGCGCGGAGCACGGACAGACGCTTTCATGGAAGGGACTCTCGGGAAGGGGCAATGCGGTATCGACCTGTCCCCATGCGTCTGAAGTGCGACGCTCATCGCATTACCGTTTCGTTTAGTGATGTGAAGGGGATGTCTCATAGGACAAATGTGTCCATATGGAACGAAAGAAGACCCTCGACAGAGAATTTAAATGTAACTATCGTTGTTACATGAAATCAGCGAATCCACTGTCCGACGCCCTGCATGTGATGGCGCACCTGGTCGGCCATGCTGCCCCGCGCACGTCCGAGCAGCTGGCGTCCTGCCTGCCGACCCATCCGGTGGTGATCCGCCGCCTGCTAGCGCAGCTGCACAAGGTCGGCCTGGTACGCAGCACCCGCGGCCACGGCGGCGGCAGCCTGCTGGCACGCGACGCCGCGGCGATCACCCTGCATGACATCTACCTGGCGGTGGGCGCACCACCGCTGGTCCAGGTCAGCGCACGCGACTCCGGCGGTGGCTGCCCGATCCAGCGGCTGGTCAACAGCGCCTTGCTCGATGGGGCGCGCGAAGCGCAGCGCCTGCTCGAAGCGCGGCTGCAGGCGACCACGCTGGACCAGCTTGGCGCCGACTTCGCCCGCCATCTCGCCCATCACCGTTCCCTGGAAGGTCACCATGAATCCTGATGTGCTCATCGTCGGCGGCAGCTATGCCGGCATTGCCGCCGGCCTGATCCTGGCCCGTGCCCGTCGCCCGGTCACCGTCATCGACGCAGGTTCGCCGCGCAACCGTTTCGCCAGTCATTCGCACGGGGTGCTCGGGCTGGATGGCATCAGTGGCGCCGAGCTGCTGAAGACGGCGCGCCAGCAGCTGCTGGACTACCCCACGGTGCGTTGGGTGCATGCCGAAGTCGTGCAGGCCACCGCCCGCGCCGAAGGCGTGGAAGTGCGTACCGCCGATGGCCAGGTGCTGGCCGCGCGCAAGCTGCTGCTCGCCAGCGGCATCGCCGACCAGTTGCCGGCGTTGCCGGGCCTCGCCGAGCGCTGGGGCAGCACCGTGCTGCACTGCCCGTACTGTCATGGCTATGAAGTGGGTGGTGGTGCCATTGGCCTGCTTGGCGGTCATCCGATGTCCGCCAGCAAGGCGCCGCTGTTCGCCGACTGGGGCAATGTCACGTTCTTCAGCATGGGACTGGACATCACGGATGAGGAACGCGCCGCCATGCAGCAGCGCGGCGTGCAGATCGAGACGTCACCCGTGCTGGGCGTGCAGGGCGACCAGCCGACCTGGCTGGAAGTGGAGCTGGCCGACGGCCGCCGAATCGCCCAGCGTGCGTTGTTCGTGCCGGCCACCCAGGCGATGGCCACGCCATTGGTGCAGCAGCTGGGCTGCACGTTGGTCGAGAGCCCGCTGGGCGTGCTGATCGAGGTCGATGCGATGAAGCAGACCTCGGTGCCGAACGTGTATGCCGCAGGCGATGCGACGACGGTCGGCAACATCACCCTGGCCATGGCCGAAGGCGTGCGCGCGGGCATCGGCGTGCACCACGCGCTGGTGGCCGAAGACAGCATCGCGCGCTGAACGTTGCACAGGTAGAGGCCGACCTTGGTCGGCGCTGTTCCATCCACGCATGGCGTGGATCTACTGCAATCGGGTGCGGTGGGTGCCGGCCTTGGCCGGCACCGCTCCGTTACCCCTTCACGCACAACACCTGGCGCAGGGTGTGCACCACGTCGACCAGGTCCAGCTGCGCGGCCATCACATCGTCGATCGACTTGTACGCGGCCGGTGACTCGTCCAGCACGCCGCTGTCCTTGCGGCATTCCACGTGCGCGGTGGCCTCGCGATGCTGGGCCAGCGTGATCTGCTGGCGCGCGGCGCCACGGCTCATCACCCGGCCGGCACCGTGGCTGCAGCTGTGGAAGCTGTCCGCGTTGCCTTTGCCACGCACGATGTAGCTGCGCGTGCCCATGCTGCCGGGAATGATGCCCAGCTCCCCCTCGCGAGCGCTGACGGCCCCCTTCCGGGTCACCAGCAGCTCCTGCCCGTGGTGCGTTTCCTTCTGTACATAGTTGTGGTGGCAGTTCACCGCCATTGCCGCCAGCTGGAACTTCGGCAGCCGGTGGCGCATCTCGGCCAGCACGCGCGACATCATCGCCTCGCGGTTCTGCCGGGCGTAGTCCTGCGCCCACGACACGGCTTCGACGTAGTCATCGAACAGCGGCTCGCCTTCCATGAAGAACGCCAGGTCCTTGTCCGGCAGGTGGAAGCCCAGCACGCGCCGGGCCAGTTCCTCGCGCGCCTTCTCGATGAAGTAGGTACCGATCAGGTTGCCGGTGCCGCGCGAGCCGCTGTGCAGCATCACCCACACCGTATCCGTCTCGTCCAGGCACAGTTCGATGAAGTGGTTGCCGCCGCCCAGCGTACCCAGCTGGCGGTCCAGCTTATCGGTGCGGATCCTGCGGTGCTTGTCCTTGATCTTCTCCAGGCCGTCGGCCAGCCCGGACTGCACCAACCGGGTGTGGATGCTGTCGGGCATGCGGCGATGCTCGCCGCCGCGCCCGTTGCCGACTGGGATGCTGCGCTCGATGCTGTTGCGCAGTTGCCGCAGGTCATCGGGCAGGTCGTTGGCGCGCAGCGTGGTACGCACCGCCGCCATGCCGCAGCCGATGTCGACGCCGACCGCGGCCGGAATGATCGCGCCACGGGTCGGAATCACCGAGCCCACGGTCGCGCCCTTGCCCAGGTGCACGTCCGGCATCACCGCCACCCACGGCCCGACGAACGGGATCGCGGCGATGTTGCGCAGCTGCTCGTGGGCCTGTGCCTCCAGCGGCACACCGTTGATCCAGCCCTTGATCGGCGTGGTGCCCTCGGCGTGCAGCCATTGATAGTTCTGTTGCGTGTCCATTGTCTTGTTGAATGTCCTTGATGGGCCGGCGGCGCGTCCCTGCGCCGCCGCTACCCCCTACCTGATCGTCACCAGCTGCTTCAGCACGCCATCCAGGCCGCCGAACACGGTGAACTTGTCGATCTTCTCGGTGACCTTCTCCAGCGCTTCCAGCTCCTTCAAGCGCATCAGCACCGGGTTGTCCTCGATCAGCTTTGCGGTGTTGAGCTGCGAACGCGTGGCGTTGGCCTCCTCGCGGCGACGGATCACGCTGGCCTGGGCCTGCTTCTCGGCAAGCACCACGCCGTTGAGGATCTCCTTCATCTCGCCCGGCAGGATCACGTCCTTGATGCCCACACCGAGCAGCCGCACGCCATGGCCCTCGATCGCCGCCTGCACATGGGCAGCGATCTCGCCGTCCAGTGCCGCCTTGTCGCCCAGCAGCTCGTCCAGGCTGCGTGCGGCGATCGCCTGGCGCAGGCCGAACTGCAGCTGCCGATAGATGAACTCATCGGCATTGCTGAGCGTGCGGTGTGCACGCACCGGGTCGACCACCTGCACGGTCGCGGCCAGGTTCACCCGCAGGGTCACCTTGTCGCGGCTGAGCAGCTCCTGGCCGGACACGTCCAGTGAACGTGCACGCAGTTCCACACGCTCCACCGACACGTTGCCGTTGAAGTTCCAGAACGCGTGCAGGCCGGCGTCCAGCGTCTGCCGCAGCGTGCCATCGATGAACAGCAGGCCCACCGACTCGCTCGGCACGGTGCTGATCACCGCCACACGCGGCAGCACGCCCAGCTGGCCCAGGCGCTGCTGCACGTCCACCGGAATGCGCGGCTCGTCACCCAGCGCCATCACGCGCACCTGGGTGTCGACCGAACCGCGCCAGTACAGGCGACGGCTGCCCGGCGGCAGCACTTCATCGATGCGGCCATTGCGCAGCAACAGGCCGACCTCGCTGGCGCCAACATTGGCCAGCACGAAGTGGATGTCCAGCTGTGCGCCCAGCGCTTCGATCAGGCTGTCCTGGTCGCTGCCGGTATAGGCCGCGCCCTTCGATGCGGTGTGGATGTCCACGTGTGGGCGGCCGCCGAACGGCGACAGGCGGTGCACACCCGGCAGCAGGATCTGCTGGAAACGACGGTTGCGATACACCAGGCCGCGCTCGCCGTCGCCGATCACGACCTTGATGGTCCAGAACATGGGAGTGTCTCCTTGTATGGCTCTGGTGGTTCGACCCGTTGCGTATGAATCGCCATGACCCGGGTCGATCAGGTCGTGGCGCGGCCGCCTGCACACCGCGTGCAGGCAGCGGAAGAGGGCGGCCATCGGCGGACGGTCCGCGCGCGGAGCCTTCGGTGCACCGGCAGTGCTGCCATCGTCGTTCCCGGCAGGCAGCACCGGGGCGGAGCGTGGCTGGCAGTGGCGGCGGGCCGGGGCCCGGCGTGCGGTCCGTTGCCGTCCACGTTCCTGCCCGAAGGCGATGTCCGTGGATGGCGACGATGGCCGCTGGGGCTTGCGCCCCGGGTGTTGCTTCAAGTCATGACGTGACAGGTCATGTGGTTTGGAGTGGGAATCGAACCCACGACAGACGGAATCAGGATCCGTTGCTCTGACCAAGCTGAGCTATCCAGTTGGGGACCGCGCGGAATCGAACCGCGTACCGGCGAACCGGCGCCTGCCTCCAGCAGGCGATCCAGGCGATGGCATGTCCGCGACCTCCGGCATACGCCACGGCAACGCCGCGCGCACCAGCCCGTGGTGGAAACGGGACCGTTGGAGAATCGAGGGTGCAGGCCACCGACATTATCGGCGAGCGATAATGTTTGGGTGCGATGCAGATAATGTCCAGGCGTTGCCGGTCGCGCGAAGTAAATCCTTCGGCGGGGCGGGAAAAGCCTGGGTCAGTGAGCGGCGGGTTGCCGCGCGGGGTGCAGTTCTGGCATCGCGGGTCCTTGTGCCGACGCAAACGAAAACGCCCCCGGGACTTGCGTTCCGAGGGCGTCGTCAGGCCTCGGAGATCGGGGTGGCCGATCTCCGCAGGGCGGATATCAGGCCGTTGTCAGCTGGTCTTCCTTGCCGAATGCGCGCGCCAGCACGTCCATGCGCAGGCATGGCAGCAGTTTGGCGGTGGCGACGGAATGCGCGTTCAAGGGAAGTTTCCAGTGGTTGTTGAAACGAGGTGCGCACGATAAACCACGATTTAGTCGCGCGCAACCATTTTGTTCAATTATTTTCTTCGCTGTTGTGCAATGCCGGCCAGCGGCCGGCACTACAACTCAGGCTTCCGCGCTGGCGGCATCCAGCTGCGCGATATCCTGCACGCTCAGCGACACGTTTGCCGCCGCCAGCAGATCGTGCAGCTGCTCGACACTCGTGGCGCTGACGATCGGTGCGGTGACCGACGGCCGCGCGATCTGCCATGCCAGTGCGATCTGTGCAGCGCTTGCGCTGTGCTTGCTGGCCACGTCATCCAGTGCCTGCAGGATGCGCAGGCCGCGCGGATTCAGATAGCGCCTCACCACGTTCTCGCCACGCGCCGGGCTCTTGGCTGCATCGGCCGGCGTGCGGTACTTGCCGCTGAGGAAGCCGCTGGCCAGCGCGTAGTAGCCGATCACGCCGATCTGTTCGCGCTGCACCAGCGGTTCCAGTTCCTTTTCGTAGCCGGCGCGGTCATACAGGTTGTACTCCGGCTGCAGCGTTTCGTAACGCGGCAGCCTGTAGTCGGTGGACACCTTCAGCGCATCGGCCAGGCGCGTGGCGCTGTAGTTGGAAGCACCGATCGCACGCACCTTGCCAGCTTCGATCAACCGGCCGAACGCAGCCAGGGTCGCTTCCAGCGGCGTCGACTCGTCATCCTCGTGGGCCTGGTACAGATCGATCACGTCGGTCTGCAGGCGGCGCAGCGAATCCTCGACCGCCGCAGTGATGTTGTCCGGGGTCAGGCCGGGGCGTTCGGCCCACTTGGCCACCTTGGTCGCCAGCACCACCTTGTCGCGCTTGCCGCTGCGCGCGAACCACTTGCCGATCAGCGTTTCCGATTCGCCGCCGGCGTTGCCCGGCACCCAGGCCGAATACACATCGGCGGTGTCGACCAGGTTGAAGCCGGCGTCGACGAAGGCATCGAGCAGGGCGAAGCTGGCCTTCTCATCGGCGCTCCAGCCGAACACGTTGCCACCGAAGGCGAGCGGACGTACATGCAGGCCGGAACGGCCCAGTTCGCGGGTTGCCGTCATGGGCACGGACTCCTTGGGGGAAGTGCTCCAGAATAGAACGCGTAGTGTGACCGTGCTGCGGCGGTGACCACAAAACAGTGTTCCGCGCCGCGCACGCCGCTAACGTTTTGTGAACACCTGGGACGCCGCGGCTGCTAGTCTCGCCGCATCTTCCGCTGGAGTCACTCCGATGATGCCTGCTTCGTCCCTGCGTGGTTGCCGACTGCTGCTTGCTTCGGCCCTGCTTGCTGCTGTTCCCGCGTTCGCCGCACCGGCCACGGTCGCGCCGGCGAAGATCGAGGTGTCGCCGGCCATCGATGCGGCGGTGAAGGCGTCGACCCGTGATGCCAACAACGTCAAGCGCGATGGCTTCCGTCATCCGGCGCAGACGCTGTCGTTCTTCAAGGTGACGCCGGAAAAGACCGTCATCGAGATCACCCCCGGCAACGGCTGGTACTCGGAGATCGTGGCGCCGCTGCTGCATGACAAGGGCCACTACGTTGCCGCCGTGGTCGACCCGATGGCGGTGCCCGAAGGCCGCGGCCGTGACTACCAGCAGCGCAGCCGCGACAGCCTGGAGAAGAAGTACGCCGGTGCGCCGGCACAGTTCGGCAAGACTGCCGTGGTCGCCTACGATCCGTCCAAGCCGGTGTTCGGCCCGGCCAATTCAGCCGACGTGGTGCTGACCTTCCGCAACGTGCACAACTGGCGCAAGGCCGGCCAGGCGCAGGGCATGTTCCAGGGCTTCTTCAACGTGCTCAAGCCGGGCGGCGTGCTGGGCGTGGTCGAGCATCGTGCCAAGGCCGACGTAGCCGACGACGATGACACCGGCTATGTCGGCCAGCAGCAGGTGATCGCGATGGCCGAGGCCGCCGGTTTCAAGCTGGATGCTCGCAGCGAGGTCAACGCCAACCCGCGCGACACCAAGGACCACCCGAACGGCGTGTGGACGCTGCCGCCGACCAACCAGCACGACAAGGCCGACGATGCGAAGTACCAGGCGATCGGCGAAAGCGACCGCATGACCCTGCGCTTCATCAAGCCGTAGCGGGCGGCGCCGGGCTGCGCCCGGTGAGCGCTGCGGCGTCACAATGGACGTAACGTGTATCCGCCGGGCGTGGCCCGGCCCTGCTGCCAATGGAGTGGACAGTTGAAGAAGGTGTTCTATATCGCTGTTGCAGTGCTGGTGTTGGCGCGGCTGATTGACTTCGTGTTCTACGGTGGCCATGCCTACGACCTGGTGGCGACCGTGGGGTTTGCCGTGCTGTTTGCCGGTGCGCTGCTGGAGGAGCGTGCGCGTGCCATGAATCCGCCGCCGGTTCGCCTGCGGCGCCGGGCCAATGTCATCGCGGCGTGCGGCATCGCACTGGTGCTGGGCTCTTTCCTGCTGGAGTGGAAGGTCTTCGGTTGATCGCGCCGCAGCCTCGGCCGGCGTGATGCCCGGCAGCACCGGGGCCGCGCTCGGCCGAGGTTGCGCGGCATGGGACAATGCTGCACCTGCCGCCCGTCGTGCCCGCAATGCTGATCGCCTTCAACAAGCCCTTCAACGTGCTCTGCCAGTTCACCGACCGCAGCGTACCGCCGCGGCCGACGCTGGCCGGGTTCGGCCTGCCGCCGCGCGTGTATGCCGCCGGTCGCCTGGACCATGACAGCGAAGGCCTGCTGCTGCTGACGGATAACGGTACGCTGGCGCACAAGCTGACCGACCCCAGGCATAAGGCCGACAAGACCTACTGGGTGCAGGTGGAAGGCACCCCCAGCGATGAGCAGCTGCAACGGCTGCGCGATGGGGTGGAGCTGAATGACGGACCGACCCTGCCGGCGAAGATCGAGCGCCTCGATCCGTCGCCGTCGCTGTGGACACGCGATCCGCCGGTGCGCTTCCGCAAGACCGTGCCCGACAGTTGGCTGGCGATCACGATCCGCGAGGGCCGCAACCGCCAGGTGCGGCGGATGACCGCGGCGGTGAACCTGCCGACGCTGCGGCTGGTCCGCGTGTCGATGGGACCCTACCGCCTGGACGACCTGCAGCCGGGGCAGTGGCGGCAGATCGGCTGAAACAGGAAGGGCCGGATACCCTACGGTATCCGGCCCTCATAGCGGGCTGATGGGCTCAGTTCCTGCGGAAGGAAGCCGACCCCGGCAGACTCAGGCGTCGCTGCCGATATCGCTGTGCTCGTCCACCACGGTGTCGTTGCGGCGGTCACGCGCATTGATGCGCTGCGCCTGGCCATTCACCACGTGGCCGTTGGCGGCCTTCTTCTTCTGCTGCTTGCGGTACAGCGCATAGCCGAGCAGGCCGACACCCACCGCAGCGGCGGCAATGGTCACCGCCGGGTTGCGCCGGGCGAACTTGGTGGCCACCTTGCCACCGGTCTTGACGGCGCCCAGCGCCGCGCCGGTCTTGATCCAGTCACTGGCCTGCGGCCCAAGGTGGCGCAGGCTGCCACCGGCACTCTTCAGGCCGTCGCCGGCGCTGTGGGCCAGGTCCAGGGCGCGCTCCAGAGCGCGGTCGGTGATTACGGTCAGCTTGCTCATGCGGGGGTCCTTTGCCTCGGGTCGAAGTCCAGTGTCGCGTGTTGCCCGTAAACGGTATGTCAGTCGAGGTGGCACGCGGTGTGACTTTACCGCAGCCATTCAGGATCAGGCAGGGTCCGGCTACGTCCCGCGCG
The DNA here is from genome assembly GCF_032025805.1 of Stenotrophomonas maltophilia group sp. msm1. Taxonomy (NCBI): domain Bacteria; kingdom Pseudomonadati; phylum Pseudomonadota; class Gammaproteobacteria; order Lysobacterales; family Lysobacteraceae; genus Stenotrophomonas; species Stenotrophomonas maltophilia group sp. msm1. The sequence continues at coordinate 498,985 of NZ_JAVSKH010000001.1, read as the reverse complement.
GCTTGGCCCGATGCGTGGCCGTGGCCGTCCACGGGTCATCCGGCCACGGATGGCGCGGGTAACGGCCCTTCATTTCCTTTTTCACCTCGGCGTAGGTGCTTTCCCAGAAGTTGCGCAGGTCCTGGGTGACCTGCAGCGGGCGGCCGCCGGGGGAGAGCAGGTGCAGGGTCAGCGGCACGCGGCCATCGGCGATGCGCGGCGTATCGGCCAGGCCGAACAGTTCCTGCAGCTTCACTGCCAGCACCGGCGGCAGCGGGTCGCCGCTCTCGCTGTCCAGCGCATAGGTGATCGGCCGCTCCAGTCCGGACGGCACGGTGATGCGGGTCGGCGCATGACGCTCGACCAGCTGCCGTTGTGGCCACTCCAGTGGCGATTTCAGCGCTTCGCCGAAGCTGGATTCGTCCAGCGCATCCAGTCGCGTCTTGCCGGCGAACGCGGGCTGCAGCCACTGCGCGCGATTGGCCAGCAGGGCGTCGTCGCTGCAGTCGGGCAGGCCGAGCTCGGGCATCCAGCGCCGCAGCGATTCCACCCGTGCCTGCCACTGGCGCAGGCCCTCGGTCCACGGCAGCGCCTGCAGGCCGAGCTCGGCCACCGCATCGGTCAGCGCCTGCGCGGCGTGCTGCGGATCGACCCGGCCGGCCGAGCGGCTGTCCAGCACGATCCGGTCGAAACGGGTCTCGCGCAGCGCCACCAGGGCGCGTCGCTCGCTGTCCCAGCGCACCACGTCTTCGGTGACGAAGCGCTCCGGCCATGCCTTGCGCAGCTGGCCTTCATCCACCGGTGCGGCACGCAGCAACAACGCATCGCGCGCTTCGAAGCGCAGTTCGCTGGCCACCAGCCACGGCTCGCCGCGCAGGTCGCTCAGCTCGTGCAGGCGCGCGCTGCGGCCATTGGCCAGGAGGTAGCGCAATGGATCGCTGGGATGCTGGACGCCAATCCGGTCTGGGAAGGCGTGCGCGAGCAGGTCGCCCAGCTCATGGGCCTCGATGCTGGCCGGCGGCGTGGCTTCGCAGCGCAGGCGGCGACGCCACTGCCTGGCGGCGGCATCGATGGCGGCCAGCCCGCTGCGGTTGGCATCGCCCGGTATGCGGCCATTGCGGAACGCAGCCAGTGCGCGCCAGCGGCTCGCCAGCGCGTCACCGCCCTGGCGCAGCGGGTCGCGCGCTTCCAGCAGGGCGGCCAGATCGGTGGCCAGCGCCTGCGCGCGGGCATCGGGCGCTGCCAGCAGCATCGCCGCCATCCGCGGGTGCGTACCCAGCGCCAGTACACGGCGCCCGAGTGCGGTGATCGCGCCCGAGTCCGACAGTGCACCCAGGCGTTGCAGCAGTTCGCGCGCCGCACCCATCGGGCCGGCCGGCGGCGGGTCGAGGAAGCGCAGGTCGCTGCTGCCCCACGCGGCCAGTTCCAGCGCCAGTCCGGCCAGTTCCACCTGGTCGATCTCGGCGCGGCGCTGCGGCTCCAATCGCTGCGACTGCGGCCACAGCCGCCAAGCCACGCCTTCGGCCACGCGACCGGCGCGACCGGCGCGCTGGTCGGCCGACGCCTGGGCGATGGCCACCACGTCCAGCCGGGTGAAGCCGCTGTTGGGGTCGTAGCGCGGTTCGCGCGCCTGGCCGCTGTCGATCACCACGCGCACGCCGGGCAGGGTCACCGACGACTCGGCCACGTTGGTCGCCAGCACCACGCGACGGCGGCCATCGCTGGCCATCTGCAGCACGCGCGCCTGTTGTTCCACCGGCAGCTCGCCATGCAGCGCCAGCACCTCGACGTTGCCATCGAGTGACTCCTGCAGGCCAGCCTGCACCCGCGCGATCTCGCGCTGGCCGGGCAGGAACACCAGCAGGTCACCGGGGTGATCGGCCAGGGCCTGCTGCACCGCGCGGCGCACCTGCAGTTCCAGCGTCTCATCGCGGCGCGCCGGGAAATGGCTGACCGTCACCGGGTAGCTGCGGCCCTCGCTGCTTAGCCGCGGCGCATCGAGGAAGCGTGCCAAGCGCTCGCCATCCAGCGTGGCCGACATCACTACCAGGCGCAGGTCATCGCGCAGCTGCGCCTGCACGTCCAGCGCCAGCGCCAGGCCGAGGTCACCGCTGAGATGGCGCTCGTGGAATTCGTCGAACAGGATCGCACCGACCTCTTCCAGCATCGGGTCCTCCTGCAGCATGCGGGTCAGAATGCCTTCGGTGACGACTTCAATGCGCGTGCGCGCCGAGACCTTGTTCTCGAAGCGGATGCGGTAGCCGACCGTGCCACCGACCTCTTCGCCCAGCTGCCGCGCCATGAACAGTGCAGCGCTGCGTGCGGCAACCCGGCGTGGCTCCAGCAGGATGATTTTCCGGCCTTGCAGCCATGGCGCTTCGAGCAGGGCCAGTGGTACCTGGGTGGTCTTGCCGGCGCCGGGCGGGGCTTCCAGCACCAGCCGTGGCTGCAGGGCCAGGTGCTGCTGGATCTGCGGCAGCAGCGGGGAAATCGGGAAGAGCGGGGCGTTCATGTGCAAAGGATAAGGGGCCAGGGCAGGCGCAGGTACAATGCGCGGGCACTTTCCCCCGCGATGACCATGCACCTGATCGATATCGGCGCCAACCTGACCCACGACTCCTTCGACCGCGACCGCGATGCCGTGCTGGACCGCGCGCGCCAGGCCGGCGTGGTGCAGATGGTGATCACTGGTGCCAGCCGCGAGCACTCGCCGCTGGCCTTGCAGCTGGCGCAGCAGCACCCGGGTTTCCTGTACGCCACCGCCGGCGTGCACCCGCACCACGCGGTGGAATACACCGAGGAATGTGATGCGGAGATGCGCGCGCTGCATGCCCACCCGGAAGTCGTGGCGGTGGGCGAGTGCGGACTGGACTACTTCCGTGACTTCTCGCCGCGCCCGGCCCAGCATCGTGCCTTCGAGCGCCAGCTGCAGCTGGCCGCTGACAATGGCAAGCCGCTGTTCCTGCACCAGCGCGATGCGCATGCCGATTTCATGGCACAGATGAAGAACTTCGAAGGCCGCATTGGCCCGGCCGTGGTGCATTGCTTCACCGGCGAACGCGATGAGCTGTTCGCTTACCTGGACCAGGACTGGTACATCGGCATCACCGGCTGGCTGTGTGACGAGCGCCGTGGCGCGCACCTGCGCGAACTGGTGAAGAACATCCCGGCCAACCGCCTGATGATCGAGACCGACGCACCGTACCTGCTGCCGCGCACGCTGAAGCCGATGCCGAAGGACCGGCGCAACGAGCCGATGTTCCTGTCGCACATCGTGGAAGAGCTGGCACGTGACCGTGGCGAGGACGTTGCAGTGACGGCGGCCAATGCGACTGCGGCGACGCGTGCGTTCTTCCGCCTGCCCAACGCCGGTTGATCCGTAGAGCCGAGCCCATGCTCGGCTTATCGCGCGCAGCGCGAAAGACGCAAAGAGCAGCCGAGCATGGCTCGGCTCTACAAAGCGCTGTCCGGTAGCGCCGGGCCATGCCCGGCGAGCGAAGCGGCCAGCGCCTGCAGCCCTTCCCGATACGTTGGAAACCGCGGTGCCCACCCCAGCGCCACACGCGTGCCACGGCTGTCGATGCGCTTGTTGCTCTCGTAGAAGCGCCGTAGCGTCGGGCTGAGTGCAGGGTCGTCCCACGCCACGGCAGGTGGCATCGCAAACCCGCCCAGCTTCGCGGCGAAGGCCAGCACATCCTGCGGTGGTGCCGGCTCGTCATCGCTGGGCAGGTATATCCCCTGCGCAACCGGTCGCTGCATCGCCGCGACGATCACTGCCGCAAGATCCTCTACGTGCAGGCGGTTGAACGCCAGGCCCGGCCGAATCACATGGCGGGCACGGCCCTGTGACAGCTGCAGCAACGCATTGCGCCCCGGCCCGTACAGGCCGGGCAGGCGGAACACCGCCGAAGCGATGCCACGTACCTCTGCAAGCGCACGCCATTGCGCTTCGGCACGCAGGCGCTGCACGCCGGCTGCTTCGGTGGCATCGGCTGCGCTGCGCTCGTCAACCCAGCCGCCGGCCCGATCGGCATACACCGACGTGGACGACAGATAGCCCACCCAGCGCAGTGCCGGGCTGGCCCGCAGAGCCGGCAGCAGCAGGCGCAGTGCCGGGTCGCCCGCGGCATCTGGCGGCACGCTGCACAGCACGGCCTCGGCCTGCGCGACCTCATCGAGCAGGGCGGGCGACGGTGGGGAGTCAGCGTGCAGCTGATGCCGCAGCAGGCCATCGTCCGGCGCCGACGAGGGGTTACGCACCGTGCCGACGACGTGCACGCCCCGCGCCTGCAGATGCGGGGCCAGCACGCATCCGCTCCAGCCCATACCGAGGATCAGCACCCGCACAGGCAGCGTGCCGGCCTGCAATGGGATGCTCACGCGCCGCGCAGTGCCTGGTAGGCCTGCAGGCTGCTGTAGGCGACCTGCAGCAGCAGGGCTTCCTGATCGGCCTTGCGTGCACGCGCCAGCATGTCGCCGACGATCTGCTCGGCCTCGACCTGCTGGCCAGCCTCCAGGTCCCGCAGCATCGATGCCTTCAATGCAGAGCCGGCCTGGGTGAGGGTGCCGCGCGCGGTGTCCTGCGCGGCATCGGGAATCGGCTCACCGGCAGCTTCGGCCACGGCCAGGCACTCGTCGTACAGGCCGCGCACGATCGCCTCGCCATCATCGGTGGCGACGATGGTGCCGATATCCGCACGCAGCAGGCAGGTCGCGGCGGCCAGCGCGGTCAGGAAGGTGTACTTGATCCACTGTTCCTGGCCAATGTGTTCGCTCGCCAGGTGATCAAGATGGGCCTGCGCGCAGGCAGCGGCGAAGGCACGCACGCGTGCGGAGATCGCGCCGCCATCGCGCTCGCCGAAGGTGAGCTTGGCCGGCTTGCCCAGGTGCAGCACCGCACCGTCGGGGGCCTTGGTGGCGCTGATGAAGCACAGGCCGCCGAGCACGGCGTCGCGGCCGAAGCGCAGGTCCAGCGCGTTGTAGTGGTGCAGGCCGTTGAGGATCGGCAGCACGGTGGTGTTCGCGCCCACGGCTGGAGCAATGGCGTCGATCGAGCTGTCGAGGTCGTAGGCCTTGCAGCTGAGGATGACCAGGTCGAACGGCTTCTGCGCGGCCAATGCGGGCAGCGCATCGGCGGTGACGTGCTGCACCGGGAAGCTGGCATCGCCGAGCGGGCTGCGGATCACCAGGCCATCGCGGTCCAGCTGTGCGGCGCGCGCGGGGCGCACGAGGAAGGTCACGTCCACGCCGGCCTGGGCCAGGCGACCACCGAAGTAACCGCCGGTACCGCCGGCGCCGAGGATCAGGATGCGCATTGCACGTTCACCGCTTTCTGGGGGAATCAGATCTGCGATTGTGCCGGAGATTGCGGGCAAAAAAAGAGCCGAGCATCGGCTTGGCTCTACAGAGATCGCTTCATCCACGCATGGCTTGGATCCATCGTGTCGACCAAGGTCGACACCTACCAACAGCAGCGCAGAACGGCTCCCCGGCAGATCGCAGGAATTTGTCGAAGGCGGGGTGGGTCCGGTTGCGGGGGCGTGAGCGCCATCGATGGCGCGACCGAGCCTCCATGGACGGATTCACGGCGTCCCCCGCAACCGGACTCCCCCCGCCATCCCCCGGATAGTCAGCTTTTGCCGTTGAAGTTGACGTTGATTCAGCGGGTGCAGGGCCGCAGGCCCTGCAGGCAAAACTCAGCTGCGCATGCCCACGCCACGGCGCAGCAGCCACAGCGCCAGCGCCGTCAGCACCACCACGAAACCGATCATCAGACCGTAGGCCACCGGCAGCGGTACATCGCTGCTGCCCAACAGGCCATAGCGGAACGCGTTGACCATGTAGAAGATCGGGTTGGCGTGCGTGGCCGCCTCGGCCCAGCCCGGCAGCAGCTTCACCGAATAGAACACGCCACCCAGATAGGTCAGCGGGGTCAGGATGAAGGTCGGCACGATCGCCACGTCATCGAACTTCTTCGCATACACCGCGTTGATGAAACCGGCCAGCGAGAAGATCGTCGCGCCCAGGATCACCGTGGTCAGCATCACCAGCGGGTGCGGGATGCGCACCGGGGTGAAGAACATCGCGATGATCAGCACGATCACGCCCACCATCAGGCCGCGCAGCACCGCGCCAGCCACATAGCCCCACAGGATCACCCAGTTCGGCATCGGGCTGACCAGCAGCTCTTCGACGTGGCGGCCGAATTTGGCGCCGAAAAACGAGGAGCTGATGTTGCCGTAGCTGTTCTGGATCACGCTCATCATCACCAGGCCGGCACGATGAACTGCATGTAGGTGTAGCCGCCCATGTCACCCACGCGCGACCCGATCAGGTTGCCGAAGATGAGGAAGTACAGGGTCATGGTGATCGCCGGCGGCACCAGGGTCTGGCCCCAGATGCGCATGATGCGGGCGACTTCGCGGCGCACGATGGTCATCAGCGCGATGCGGTTGCGCTGGCCGTCGGTCAGCTCGGTGGTGCTCATGCGGGCTTCTCCATGTTGCCGGTGAGGCGCACGAACCTCCAGGCGGTTGCTCTTGGTACGCATCGAACGCACGCGGATACCGGACGCGTTGAGCGTCGCAAACACGCGGTTGAGGTCCATCGCGCGTGGCATATCGATGTCCAGCGTGTGCGGGTCCGGGGCGGTCAGCGTCGCGCCCTCGATCACCGGCAGCTGCGCCGGCAGGTCACCGTCGATGTCCAGCAGGAAGCCTTCCACGTCCAGCTTGGCCAGCAGGGTGCGCATCGGCCCCTGTTCGACGATCTGGCCATGGTTGATGATCGCCAGGTGGCGGCACAGGTACTCGGCCTCTTCCAGGTAGTGCGTGGTGAGGATGATCGTGGTGCCGGCACCGTTGATCTCCTTCAGCACGCGCCACATGTCGCGGCGGATCTCGATGTCCACGCCGGCGGTCGGTTCGTCCAGGATCAGCAGGCGCGGGCGGGTCATCATCGCGCGGGCGATCATCAGCCGGCGCTTCATGCCGCCGGACAGCGTGCGGCTCATCACCTGTGCCTTTTCCCACAGGTGCGCGCGCTTCAGTTCCTCTTCGGCACGCTGCTCGGCTTCCTCGCGCGGCACGCCATAGAAGCCGGCGTAGTTCACCAGGATGTCGAAGGGCTTCTCGAACAGGTTGAAGTTGATTTCCTGAGGCACCAGCCCGATCAGGCGCATGGTCGCGCTGCGGTTGCGCACCAGGTCGCTGCCGAACACCTCCACCTGGCCCTCGCTGAGGTTGACCAGGGAGCTGATGATGCCGATCAGGGTCGACTTGCCGGCCCCGTTGGGGCCGACAGAGCGAAGAAGTCGCCCGGGGCCACTTCCAGGGAAACCCCTTCAGGGCCTGGGTGCCGTTGTCGTAGGTCTTGCGCAGGTCGCGCACGCGCAGGGCGGGCGCCGTATCGTTCTGGGATGCCAAGCTCGAAGCCTTCGCGCCCATGGGCTGGCGCTGGAGAGGGGCGGGGAGGGGCTATTATAGAAGACCCCGAGGGCTTGCCCCGGCTACACACTGTCCCGAAAAGTCGTGCCTGTTCAATTCCCCCTCAAGCTGGTCGGCTGCCGCATGCTGGCCCCGACCGTCGGCCACTACCAGTTCGTGCGTGATGATGGACAGCCACTGGATTTCCAGCCCGGCCAGTTCATCCAGGTCCATTTCAGCTACGCCGACGGCACCGAAACCAAGCGCAGCTACTCGCTGGCGACCATCCACGACCATGCTGGGCCCGGGCGAGGCGGTGGATATCGCGGTCAGTTTCGTGCCCGGTGGTGCTGCCACGGCCCTGTTCGAGGCACTGGAGCCGGGCGGCCAGATCAGTGCGTCCGGCCCCTATGGCCGGTTCTGCCTGAATCCCGGTGACCACAACGCCCGTTACCTGCTGATCGCCACCGGTACCGGCGTTACCCCGTACCGTTCCATGCTGCCGCTGCTGGAAAAGGCCATGGCCGAACGCGATGTGCAGATCGTGCTGCTGCAGGGCGCGCGCAGCCCGGGCGAGCTGCTGTACAGCGAAGATTTCTACAGCTTCGCCGAAAAGCACGCGAACTTCCGTTATGTTCCGTGCCTGTCGCGCGAATTGCCGGCCGAACCGCACCCGGATGTACAGCACGGCTACGTGCAGCAGGCGCTGGCCGGTTTCACGCCGGACCCGGCCACCGACGTCGCCTACCTGTGCGGCAACCCGGACATGGTCGATGCCTGCGCCGAGCTGCTGAAGGCCGCCGGCCTGGGCAACCCGCAGATCCGCCGCGAGAAGTACGTCAGCAGCAAGTAGGTCCGGCTGGTGCCGGCCGCTGGCCGGCAACCCCACGAACCTGGTAGTGCCGGCCGCTGGCCGGCAATCCTGGAAACCGGAGGCGACCCCACGCCGCCCCCGGTACCCTGCCTTCAGTACTCGATCCAGGCATCACGCCAGGCAGAGCCGGTACCCGGACGGTAGGCCTCTGCATTGATGTTGCACCAGGCGCCTTCCGGGAACGGGCGGCAGGCATACAGCTTGCCGTCGGTGCCCTTCACCACGGTCTGGCCCGGCTTGTAGCTGCCGATACCCGCGGGGTATACGAAGTCGTAGTCGTCAGCCGGCGGCGGATCGATTGGATCGACCGGGCCCGGCAGGCGGGTATCGATCTGGAACAGGTTGCCCGGCTTCAGGTAGACGCGGTTCTCGGTGGCCGAGGCGACCGGCGTGATCACGCCGTTCCTCATTACGCCCACACGCGCCTGCTGTGCACTGGCGTTGACCTTGCGGGCCAGCGCCAGCGGCCACTGGTTCGCAGCGGTCTGGCCTGCGGCCAGGGTGATCTCCGGACGCTCCAGATCATTGCCCTGGGCGTTGAACACGCGCAGCGTCAGGGTGGTGCCTTCTTCCAATGCACCGCGGGCGGTGACCGGGCCGGCGTCCTGCCACTGCGGCGGCGGTTCAACGCCACCACCGCCTTCGAAGCGCACATCCGCGCAGGTATAGAACGCTTCACCGGAATCCGAGCGCTGCCAGGTGTTGTAGATGATGTGCTGGCCGCTGCGCTTGGGCAGCGGGCAATCCAGCTTGTAGACGTCGCCGGAGACCGGCACGTTGCCCAGCGTGCAGAATTCCTGCAGGTCGGCCCAGCGCAGCGGGCTGCCCGGCTGCCAGCCGTCGCGGGTGACGTAGAACTTCCACTCGCGGGTAGCATGCGGGGCCGGTGCCTTGAACTCGAAGGTGTAGCGCCCGCGCGAATCGGCGCGGATCGGCGAGGTCGGCCAGTCACTGCGGTTCAGATCGAGGCCGCGGTACTTGCTGTTGCCGCCGCTGCACAACTCGCCATCTGGAACCACCGCTTGATGGTTGCCGTTGGCGTTGGCCTGGTTGACACCGGCCCAGTCGTAGAACGGCTGGGCGCCGCCGATGGCCTTGGCGGCGGCGCAGGCCGGGTTGGTCGGATTCTCCGGATTGCCCTCGTGGCACTGCTTCACGCGGCTGAGCGGCTTGGACAGGGTGCCGTGGGCGAAGGCGTTGCCGGACAAGGCCAGGCCGGCGACGACGGACAGTGCGAAGACTGCCCGATGGGACAGGTGCATGCAGAGACTCCTTTGCGAGGTGTGGGAAACCTCAAGGAGTCTTCACATGCAGATGCGCCGGCAACATCGGACAAGTTTGAAATCGATGGCGGCTGTGTTCGATCTGCAACACGGTGCTTACTTTGCCGTCATCCGGGCGAAAGGCGGTGCATTGTGCACCGCCTCCCGCATCACTGCCTCAGTACGCGATCCACGCATCGCGCCAGGCGCGCCCACGCCCGGCCGGTAGGCCTCGGCATTGACGTTGCACCATGCACCTTCCGGGAACGGGCGGCAGGCATACAGCTTGCCGTCGCTGCTCTTCACCACGGTCTGGCCCGGCACATAGCTGCCGATGCCCGCCGGGTACACGTGGTCGAAATCACCACCCGGCGATGGTGTACCCGGGTCGGGCACCTGGGTATCGAGCTGGAAGCGGTTGCCATCCTTCAGGTACACGCGGTTGGCGGTGGCCGAGGCCGTCGGCGTGATTGCACCATTGGCCAGCACGCCCACGCGCGCATGCTGGGCACTGGCATTGACCTTGCGGGCCAGCGCCAAGGGCCATTGCGCGGCCGAGGTCTGGCCGCTGGCCAGCGTCGCTTCCACACGTTCGACATCGTTGCCGCTGGCATTGAACACGCGCAGTGCCAGCGTCGTACCGACCGGCAATTCACCGCGGGCGGTGACCGGGCCGGCATCCTGCCATTGCGGTGCCGGCGTCGTACCACCGCCGCCGCTTTCAAAGCGCACGTCCATGCAGGTGTAGAACGCCTCGGTCGAATCCGAGCGCTGCCAGGTGTTGTAGATCACATGCTGGCCGCTGCGCTGCGGCAGCGTGCACTGCAGCTTGTAGGTGCCATCGGCAGAGAGCGGTGTATTGCCCAGCGTGCAGAACTCCTGCAGGTCGGCCCAGCGCAACGGGCTGCCCGGTTGCCAGCCGTCGCGGGTGACGAAGAAGCGCCAGTCGCGCGTGGCGTGCGGCGCGGTTGCCTTGAACACGAAGGTGAACCTGCCATTGGCATCGGCGTGGATCGGCGTGGTCTGCCAGTCACTGCGGTTCACGTCCAGGCCGCGGAAGGTCGGGTTGTTGCCGCTGCACAGCTTGCCGTCGGGCACCACGGCCTGATGGTTGCCGTTGGCGTTGGCCTGGTTGATGCCATTCCAGTCGTAGAACGCCTGTGAACCGCCAATCGCTTTTGCAGCGGCACAGGCCGGGTTGGTCGGATTCTCGGGATTGCCCTGGAAGCAGGCATAGACGCGGCTGACCGGCGTGGTCATCGTGCCGTGGGCGAACGCGTTGCCGGCCAGGCACAGGCCCGCAGCGGCGAACGAGGTGGCCAGCAACAGCGGTGTGGATCGGAATGACATGGCGCATCCTTGTGGTCGTCGAAAGGGAACGGTGACCGCAGGCGCTGCGCTGGGCGGCGGACTTTCGGCGGCACCAGGGCGAGTATCGAGTCGCACTGCAGGCGGCGGAACCATCGCAGTGCCGATCCGTGACTGCGCATGTGAAGCCCTTCCCGCAGGCTTCACGCAGGGCTGAACGGATGCGCTGGACGTCACGTGACCGGCGTGGCATCGATCACGTCATGGAGATCACGCGACGCAGTCCCGGTACCCACCCGATCTGCCTGGCACGAGAAACAGCCATGCGCGGCGTTGTGCAGCTGAACGAACGCCACCGACGGGTCGGCAGACAGTGCATCCAGGTGGTCGGCCACCTCGGTGCCCGCACAGACCTGGGCACCGCACATCAGCGCGGCGTGGTCATAGGCACGCATCGAGATCACCCGGCGCTGCACACGGGGGCACCTCGCCCGGCGGCAGGACGCAACGGGTCACGCCGCGCTGCACGAAGATCGGGCCGGCGGCGCGGTACGGCGAATGCAGCGGCAGGTGGACGTGGGACAGCAGGAGCAGCTCGCTGCCAGGCGCGGGATCGCTCAGCTGATCCGGCAGGGATGCCCGCCGTTGGCGCCGGCCCAGCGACGCTGGATGCCGAGCGCAGCGAGCGCGCAGTCGCTCATCTCGAACAGGTGCAGGAAGGGGCGATGGTCGATGCCACCGAGGTACCACGTGTGCATGGGTGTCTCCTGGGTCTGCGGCGGATTCTGCGCGTGCGCCGGCGGCCGTGCTCGCCGTTTTCAGACCCCGCATCGCCGTCAGGCCGGGGCACTGGCCCGTGGGGCGCTGCGGGTCGCCGCCGATGCCGCCCTGTGCCGACCAAGGCCGAGGGGCAGGACCGTCTGGTCTGCGCGCCGTTGGCGGCGGATTCGTCATTGCCCATCGCCGTCGGCGCGCTGCCCGTGTAAGTTGGGTCACATCTTCCGCGGCAGCCCGTCGTGGTTGCCAGGAACGTCTTCCAGGGGAAACGAGCACGATGCAAAGACTCCACCTCGCGTTGGCCGCAGCGTTGGCCAGCCTGATGCTTGCCGGTTGCAGCCAGCCGCCGTCACCCGGCGCCGAGGGCGCCACTGACGCACCCGGCCGCCGCTTCGGCACGATCGATTTCCAGCCCTGCACGCTGTCCACGGTAGGTGCCAGCGCCAACGTGGAGGCGCAGTGCGCCACCCTGCAGGTGCCGGAGGACCGGGCCCAGCCTGACGGTCGCCGGATCGGCCTGCGTATCGCCTGGCTGGAATCGGGCAGCAGCGGCGCCAGCCAGCCGGATCCGGTGTTCTTCCTGGCCGGCGGCCCCGGCCAGGCGGCCAGCGAGGTGGCGGTCATCGTCGATACTGCACTGCGTCAGGTGCGCAAACAGCGCGACGTGTTCCTGATCGACCAGCGCGGCACGGTTCCAGCCCGCTCAGCTGCCTGGGCGCGGACGGGAAGGAGCTGCCGATGGATGAGGATGCCGCGCCTTCCGAGGCATCGCTGCGCGACTACGCCCAGCGCTGTGCCGCATCGCTGCAGGGGCGTGCCGATGCGCGCTTCTACACCACCACCGAGGCGATCGCCGATCTGGATGCGGTGCGTGCGGCGCTCGGTGTGGACCAGCTCAACCTGGTTGGCGGCTCCTACGGTACCCGCGTGGCCCAGCGCTATGCGGGCACCTATCCACAGCACACCCGCAGCATCGTCATCGATGGCGTGGTGCCGAATGAGCTGGTGGGCGGCGATTTCGCCAGGACATTCGAGGACGCGATCGCCCTGCAGTCGGCGCAGTGCCGCAAGGACGTTGCCTGCAGCAAGCGCTTCCCGACCGATACCCGTGCGCAGCTGCGCAGCGTGGTCGAGACCCTGCGCCGTGCACCGGTTCCGGTCGAGTATCGCGACCCCGGCACCTTCGGGACCCGGAAGGATGTGCTGACACCGGACAGCGTGGTGGGCCTGGCTTTTGCGTTTTCCTACGTACCCCAGTACGCCTCATTGCTGCCGCTGGTTCTTGATGAAGCCGCGCACGGCCGCTACGCGCCGCTCGCCTCGCTGGCACGCGGTGCGAACCGCAGCATGGATTTCCAGATCAACCGCGGGATGCATTGGTCGGTGATCTGCAGCGAAGATGCGCCGCGCTACCACGCGCCGGCCGAGGATCCCGAGCGGCTGTTTAGCAACGAGGTGGCCAGTGCGTTCTTCGCGGCCTGCCCGGTGTGGCCGCACCGTCCGGCACCGGCAGCCAATGCCGTGCCGCTGCGCAGTGACGTACCGGCGCTGCTGTTGTCTGGTGAACTGGACCCGGTGACCCCGCCGCGCTATGCCGAGCAGGTCCTCAAGGGCCTGCCCAATGGACGCGCGCTGGTCGCCCGTGGCCAGGGCCACGGCACGCTGACCGCCGGCTGCATGCCGCGCCTGCTCGGCCAGTTCATCGACACGACCGATGCCAAGGCGCTGGACGCCGGCTGCCTGGATACGCTGAGCTACGTGCCGGCGTTCACCTCGTTCAACGGATGGGAACCATGATCGTCGCCGACAACCTGCACAAGGCCTTCGACACCCGCACCGGCCGTATCCAGGCAGTGTCCAACGTCGGCTTCCGCGCCGAGGATGGCCGCATCACCGGCCTGCTGGGGCCCAACGGTGCCGGCAAGACCACCACCATGCGCATGCTGTACACGCTGATGACGCCCGATCAGGGCAGCATCACTGTCGACGGCATCGATGCGGCGCGCAATCCGGTGGAGGTGCGTCGCCACCTCGGCGTGCTGCCTGATGCGCGTGGCGTCTACAAGCGCCTGACTGCGCGCGAGAACATCGCCTACTTCGGCGAACTGCATGGCCTGTCGGCCGAGCGCATCCGCGAACGCATCGAGGTGCTGTCGCACGCGCTGGACATGGGGGACATCCTCGACCGCCAGACCGATGGCTTCTCGCAGGGCCAGCGCACCAAGACCGCGATTGCCCGCGCGCTGGTGCACGACCCTCGCAACGTCATTCTCGATGAACCGACCAACGGCCTGGACGTGATGACCACGCGCGCGCTGCGCCGCTTCCTGCTGGGCCTGCGCGAAGAGGGTCGCTGTGTGATCCTGTCCAGCCACATCATGCAGGAGGTGGCCGCGCTGTGCGATCACATCGTGATCATCGCCAAGGGCACGGTGTGATGGCCGCCGGCAGCGCCGACGAACTGCGTGCGCAGGCCGGCGAATCCAACCTGGAAGATGCGTTCGTGAAACTGATCGGCAGAAGAGGGCCTGCACGCATGAGCATGATGTCGACCCTGATGACGGTGATGCGCAAGGAGCTGCGTGACCTGTCGCGTGACCGACCGCCGCACGCTGCTTCTGACCCTGCTGTTCGGGCCACTGCTGTACCCGGTGCTGCTGCTGGGCATGGGCAAGCTGGCCGAGAGCCGGGTGCGCACCCAGATCGAACAACCGCTGCAGATTCCGACCATCGGTGCGGACAACGCGCCGAACCTGGTGCGCTTCCTCGCCGCGCAGGGGCTGAACACCGCACCGGCACCGAAGGACCTGGCCGAGGCCATCCGCACCCAGGACATCGATGTGGCGCTGCGCATCAGCGATGAGTTCGGCAAGGACTGGGCCGAGGGCAAGCCGGCGCTGGTGGAGGTGATCAAGGACAGCACGCGTCGCGCGGCCGAAGTGCCCAGTGCACGCCTGGAGGCGGCGCTGGCCACCTACAACGGCCAGGTCGGTGCCTTGCGCCTGATGGCACGCGGCATCGACGCACAGGTGGCACGCCCGCTGGACGTGGCGCGCCAGACCTGGCCAGTGCCGAGGCCAAGCGCGGCATGATCCTGTCGATGCTGCTGCCGGTACTGCTGACGCTGACCTCGTTCATCGGTGGCGCCTACCTGGTGATGGACGCCACGGCCGGCGAGCGCGAGCGGCAGTCACTGGAACCCTTGCTGGCCACGCCGGGCTCGCGCAGTGCGATCGTCAGCGGCAAGATCGCCGCCGCCTGCGTGGTCGGTTTCGTGTCGCTGCTGCTGACCCTGGTCGCGTTCAAGGTGAGCGCGCAGATCGCCCCCGGCAACATCGGCCGCCAGTTCAACATGAACGTCGGCTCGATGCTGCAGATGCTGCTGGTGATGTTGCCGATGCTGCTGATCGGCACCTCGCTGCTGACCTTCCTGTCGGCTGCGGCCAAGAGCATGAAGGAAGCGCAGCCACATGACCTGGCTGATGCTGCTGCCGATGCTGCCTGGCTACGCCCTGGTGGCCTATCCGCTGAAGAGCGAGATGTGGCAGTACGCCGTGCCGTTCCTGTCGCAGAACCAGATGCTGCTGAAGGTGATCCGCCACGAGACCATCACCCCGACGGTCTGGGCGATCTACCTCGGCGCCAGCCTCGGCCTGGCCGCCGTACTGTGGTTCGCCGCCGTGCGCCGCTACCACAACGAGCGCCTGGCCATCTCCGGCTGACCGCCACGGGTAGCGCCGGGCCATGCCCGGCGGATATGAAACGAGGCCCGGTCATTCCGGGCCTCGTTGTTTTCAGGATTGTGTTGCCTGCCAAGCGGCGAAGCGCTGAGCGATCACCGGTGCCAGTCGGTCGAAGTTTTCCCAGGTGTCGGCGACGTGGTACAGCGAAATGACGTGGGCCCCCAGCTGTGCCTCATAGTCTTCGAGATACTGGCCATTCTCGAGGTCGTAGTACACAGCAGTGAACGTGTTGGCTTCATCACTGATCAGAGCGTCTACGAATTTGCCGTCGCTGCATTGAAGCAGGAACAGGCCCGGCGTCGTACTACGTTCCCGCAGCGCCTGCAGGTCTTCTTCTGCGTCCTCGGCGAGTTCCGCGCTTGCCATTCCCTGTAGCAGCAGCCACGCCAGGTACATGCCAATGTGAGTAGCCCCAGCCTCTGCAGGAAGATCCGCGGGGAAATCACCGCCGGAATGCCAGCTGGCGTCGTCGTACTTCATCTGTTCTTTCCTTGAGATCGACAGCGAGCTTGGGAGGTGCGGAAAGGCGGCGGAAGTGCCGAATGCGTCAGCCTCTTCTATACCGCGCAGGCGTCACACCCATCTCGCGCTTGAACACGGCGATGAACGAACTGGGCGTGTCGTAGCCCATCGACAGGGCGACGCTGATCACGGGTTCGCCCGCCAGCAGGAGTGGCAGCGACAGCAGCACGCGCAGGCGCTGCCGCCACTGGCTCAAGGCCATGCCAGTTTCGGCCTGCCAACGGCGGGCGAGACTGCGGCTGGACAGTCCGCTGGTGGCTGCCCACGCTTCGACGCTGCGAAGGTCGTCCGGCGACCGTGCCAGCGCCGCCGCGATCCGCCGCAACCGTCGATCCTGCGGTTGTGGCAGGGCAAGTGGCAAGGGAGTGCTGGCACGGATCTCATCGGCGATGACGCCGGCCAGGCGTGCCTGCGCAGCGTCCAGTGCCTGATGCGGCCAGCGCAGTGCCCGCGTCACCGCCGCCTGCAACAGCACATCGGGTTGGAAAATGCGGGGCAGCGGGGGCAGATCCAGGCCGGTATCGGCGCGGACGTACAGGCTCCAGCCATCGAATGCGTCTGCCCCTACCAGGGCGTGGGGCAGCAAGGGCGGTATCCAGGCAACATGCCCCGCCGGCAGCAGCCAGTGCAGGTCGCCGGCCTCGATCCGCAGCAGGCCGTGGTGGGCACCCAGCAACTGGCCGCGCACGTGCTGGTGGCGCGCGGTGCGCCGCCTTCCGGGCACGCGCAGCTGGCCGGCCAGCACGATGGGGCCGTCGTCGGCGTCCGCCAATGCCGGATCAATCAAGCCGGTCGGTGTCTGATCTGCCATATCCATTGGCAGTTATACGGCAGAAGCGCCGATCCGCGCGCGCCACACTGGGCGCCCATTCCAACACGAGCCGCCCCGATGCAGCCCCAGGACATTCTTCCCGACCATCAGAACGACGTGCAGGTAAACGGCCTCATCGTGCGCAAGGGCAGCGTGGGCGCCTTCCTCGCCAGCGTCCGTGACTGGCAGGACCCCGCCAGCGATGACGCCACCCGCGCCACCGCCGAAGCAGATCTGCGTGGGCTGCTGCCGGGCCTGCATGCGCTGGGCCTGTTCCAGGTGCTGGCCGCGCGCGATCCGGCACTGCAACGCCTGATTGACAGCCTCTCCTGAAGCGGACACGGCCCGGAGATGCCGGGCCGTGTGGTCATTTTGGGGCGGAAACGACTTAATCCCCCCGTCCCCTTTTCTGCGGTCAGCCGCCTGGCGCGAACACCAGGGTGCGGCGGGTGGTGACCGGCGCGCTGACCGGCTCGAAGCGCCAGCGCTTGACTGCGTTCAGGGCTTCGCGGTCGAAGGTGCGGCCGGAGGTTGCGCGCAGCACGCGGGCGTTGACCACCGAGCCGTCGGTACCGACCGTGATCTCCACCAGCACTTCGCCCGACGTTCCCGAACGCAGTGCCTCGGCCGGATAGCGCGGCGCCGGCGTACTGATCGGGCGCAGGGTGGGCGCGGCGGCAGCCGCGGCCTGGCGCGCCGCGCTGGCCTGCTGGGCCGCGGCCTGCTGCTGCTTCTGTTCGGCTTCGCGGCGTGCGGCGGCCTGGCGCTCGGCTTCCTGGCGTTCGTTGTCGCGGCGTGCGGCGTCCTGCTGGGCAGCGATCTGCTTGGCCGCGTCGGCTTCCTTGGCGCGTTGTTCGGCCAGGCGCTGCTGTTCGATCTGCTGCTTGCTGCGCTCCTCGGCGTCCTTCTTTGCCTTCTCCGCTTCGGTCTCGGTGCGCTTGGCCGCGTTTTCCACGCCCTTGGACAGACCGTCCTTCAGGCGCGGCAGGGCGGGCGCGGAGGCATCCACCTTCTCGATCAGTGCCACCAGGCGCTGTGCTTCGGTGTAGTCCTCGCGGCCCAGGTGCTGCTCGGCGGCGATCAGGGTGTAGGGCAGCAGGTCGGTCAGCGCGCTCTTCACCGAGGCGTCGTCCGGGGTCTTGTCGCGCAGGGCGAGGTAGTACTCGATGGCATTGTCGCCGGCCGGCGCGTACATGCGGTTCTCGCGCAGGGCCTGGCTGGCCGACTCACGCAGCTGCTCGGTGCCCATCGACTGCACCTTGGCGGCGACCACCGGTGCGGCCGGTGCAGCGGCGTTGGGGGCGGCGGCCGGAGCCGGTGCTGCGGATTCTTCCTTGCCCGAGCAGGCGGCCAGCGCCAGTGCCAAAGCAACCGGCAGCCACCGGCGCGCGGCGGTGATCGTTGAGACGTGCGACATCCTGCTCCCCTCTAGAAGACGACGTGACGTAAATCATTGATATGCATGGCCGGGACCCGTGGTCCAGGCGCGGCAGGGTGGCGTTTCCCGACGCCACCGCCGGCAACGGCGAGGATGCAATCTAGCATCCCGGCCACCGCCCCGCACAAGGGGTGGTGGCCGGGTGGGGCCGCAGTGATCATGTCGTGGCCGGCGGCGACCTCAGTGGTCGTGTGCCTTGTCGTGCGACTTGCTGTGGCCGTTGGACATCAGCTTGTCGGTCCAGGCGATGCCGATCGCCGACAGGATGAACACGCAGTGGATGATGGTCTGCCACAGCACACCTTCCTGGGTCATGGTCGTGCAGGTATCGACGCCAGCGTTGTAGAAACTGGTCGACGCCGAAGACACTGCCGCTGCCCATTGTTCCGGTTTGCACAGCGGCAGTCCCTTCAACGCGCTGGTGGCGATGAAGGTCTTCAGCAGGTGGATCGAGGAGATGCCGATGATCGCCATCGCCAGCTTCACCTTCAGCACGCTGGCGTTGACGTGGCTCAGCCATTCCGGCTGGTCCGGGTGGCCTTCCAGGCGCAGGCGCGAGACGAAGGTTTCATAGCCGCCGACGATCACCATCACCAGCAGGTTGGAGATCATCACCACGTCGATCAGGCCCAGCACGATCAGCATGATCTGCTGTTCGCCCATCGACACCGAGTGGGACAGCAGGTGCCACAGTTCCTTGCCGAACAGGAACACGTAGACGCACTGGGCAAGGATCAGGCCCAGGTACAGCGGCAGCTGCAGCCAGCGCGAGGCGAAGATCAGCGAGGACAACGGGGACAAGGGACGAGGACTGTGGCTCATGCAGGACAGTGCGTTTCGGGGGAGCCGCGAGGTTACCGGCCCGCCATGACGGTGCCAACCCAACTCACGCACTAGACTTCAGGTTCCTTTCCGCACCCCGAGCCGCCGCCATGATCGACCTGTATTACTGGCCCACCCCGAACGGCCACAAAGTGACCCTGCTGCTGGAGGAAGCCGGCCTGGAGTACCGCATCCATCCGGTCAACATCGGCTCGGGCGACCAGTTCAAGCCGGAATTCCTGGCCATCTCGCCGAACAACAAGATGCCGGCCATCGTCGACCATGCCCCGGCCGATGGCGGTGCTCCCCAGAGTGTGTTCGAGTCCGGCGCGATCCTGCTGTACCTGGCCGAGAAGACCGGCCGCTTCCTGCCCAGCGACGCGCGTGGCCGCGTGACCACCCTGGAATGGCTGTTCTGGCAGATGGCGGGCCTGGGCCCGATGAGTGGCCAGATGGGCCACTTCAACGTGTACGCGCCGGAGAAGATTCCCTATGCCATCGAGCGCGCGACAACGAGGTGCGCCGCCTGCACGGGGTGATGGACAAGCGCCTGGCCCAGCACGCCTTCCTGGCCGGCGATGAGTACACCATCGCCGACATGGCCAGCTACCCGTGGGTCGGCGCCTACGACACGCAGCCGGTGGACTTCGCCGCGTTCCCGAACCTCAAGCGCTGGCATGAAGCGATTGCCGCACGCCCGGCCACCCAGCGCGCCTATGCCCTGCGCCAGCAGGTGAACCCCAACGCCGGCAAGCCGCTCAGCGACGAAGAGCGCAAGCATCTGTTCGGCCAGCGCTGACCCCGGCATCTGAAGGTGGGTGCCGACCGTTGGTCGGCACTCGTCCGCACTGCTATGGGCAGAAGGTCATGCTGCCTTCCCGCACGGGCTTGGTTAGGATGGGGGACGACCGCTCCGCGTCCATCGCGGGGGCGGACCTGCCGTTTGCCGGGACCCTCCATGCGCCACCTGTTCGCTTCGCTCGCCCTCATGCTTGCCACCACAACCGCTGCCCACGCTGAAAAGCTGACCCTGGAAGCCATCACCGGTCCGCTGCCGCTGTCCGGCCCGACCTTGATGAAGCCCAAGGTGGCACCGGACGGATCCCAGGTCAGCTTCCTGCGCGGCAAGGACAGCGACCGAAACCAGCTGGACCTGTGGACCTACGACATCGGTAGCGGCCAGACCCGGCTGCTTGTTGATTCCAAGGTGGTGCTGCCCGGCACCGAGACCCTCAGCGACGACGGAAAAGGCACGCCGCGAGCGCCAGCGCATCGCCGCGATGACCGGCATCGTTGATTACCAGTGGTCGCCGGACGCGCAGCGCCTGCTGTTCCCGCTGGGCGGCGAACTCTACCTGTACGACCTCAAGCAGCAGGGCCAGGCGGCCGTGCGCCAGCTGACCCACGGTGAAGGTTTCGCCACCGACGCCAAGCTGTCGCCCAAGGGCGGTTTCGTCAGCTTCATCCGCGGCCGCAACCTGTGGGTGATCGACCTGGCCAATGGCAAGCAGCTGCAGCTGACCCACGACGGCAGCACCACCATCGGCAACGGCGTGGCCGAGTTCGTCGCCGATGAGGAGATGGATCGCCACACCGGCTACTGGTGGGCGCCGGATGATTCGGCCATTGCCTTTGCCCGCATCGATGAATCGCCGGTGCCGGTACAGAAGCGCTACGAGGTCTATGCCGACCGCACCGACGTGATCGAGCAGCGTTACCCGGCCGCCGGCGACGCCAACGTGCGCGTGCAGCTGGGCGTGATCGCACCGGCCGCCGATGCGCAGCCGCGCTGGGTCGACCTCGGCAGGGAACAGGATATCTACCTGGCCCGCGTCGATTGGCGCGATCCGCAGCACCTGAGTTTCCAGCGCCAGTCGCGTGACCAGAAGCAGCTGGACCTGGTGGAAGTGGCGCTCGACTCCAACCGCCAGCGCGTGCTCGCCCACGAGACCAGCCCGACCTGGGTGCCGCTGCATAACAGCCTGCGCTTCCTGGAAGACGGCAGCGTGCTGTGGTCGTCCGAGCGTACCGGCTTCCAGCACCTGTACCGCATCGACAGCAAGGGCAAGACCACCGCGCTGACCCACGGCAACTGGCCGGTGGACGAACTGCTGGCGGTTGATGAGAAGGCCGGCAAGGCCTACTTCCGCGCCGGCATCGAAACCTCGCGCGAAAGCCAGATCTACGCGGTATCGCTGCAGGGCGGCGACCCAGCGCCTGTCCAAGGCACCGGGCATGCACAGCGCCACGTTCGCCCGCAATGCCAGCGTCTATGTCGACAGCTGGTCCAACAGCACCACGCCGCCGCAGATCGAGCTGTTCCGCGCCAATGGCGAGAAGATCGCTACGCTGGTGGAGAACGACCTGGCCGATCCCAGGCACCCGTATGCGCGCTACCGCGACGCGCAGCGCCCGGTCGAGTTCGGCACGCTGACCGCCGCCGATGGCAAGACCCCACTGAACTACAGCCTGATCAAGCCGGCCGGCTTTGATCCGTCCAAGCGCTACCCGGTGGCGGTGTATGTCTATGGCGGCCCGGCCAGCCAGACCGTCACCGACAGCTGGCCCGGCCGCGGTGATCACCTGTTCAACCAGTACCTGGCCCAGCAGGGCTACGTGGTGTTCTCGCTGGACAACCGCGGCACCCCGCGCAGTGGCCGCGACTTCGGTGGTGCGCTGTACGGGAAGCAGGGCACGGTGGAAGTGACCGACCAGCTGCGGGCGTGGCCTGGCTCAAGCAGCAGCCGTGGGTGGACCCGGCGCGCATTGGCGTGCAGGGCTGGTCCAACGGCGGTTACATGACCCTGATGCTGCTGGCCAAGGCCTCGAACCAGTACGCCTGCGGCGTGGCCGGTGCGCCGGTGACCGACTGGGGCCTGTACGACAGCCACTACACCGAACGCTACATGGATCTGCCGGCACGCAATGAAGCCGGTTATCGCGAAGCGCGCGTGCTGACCCATATCGACGGCCTGCGCTCGCCGCTGCTGCTGATCCACGGCATGGCCGACGACAACGTGCTGTTCACCAACTCGACCAGCCTGATGAGCGCGCTGCAGAAGCGTGCACAGCCGTTCGAGCTGATGACCTACCCGGGTGCCAAGCATGGCCTGTCGGGCGCCGATGCCCTGCATCGCTACCGCGTGGCCGAAGCCTTCCTGGGACGCTGCCTGAAACCCTGATCCGCAACCGGGAAGGAGCCCGCCGATGACCCTGCCACCGCCGATTCCCGCCCATCGCCAGACGTCCACCGGATGGTGGCGCCGCCACTGGCGCTGGGCGATGCCGCTGACGGTGGTGCTGGTGCTGGGTGGCGCCGGCGGCGTGGTGACCTGGAGCCTGTTGCGCTGGAGCGAGGCGGCACGCGAAAGTCCACCGATGCGCGAAGCGTTGCGCCGCGCGGGCTGCAGCATCGAACTGGTGGAAGCCTTCGGCGAGCCGCTGCATATCGAATCGATGCCGCTGGGCAGCATGCAGACCGCCATCAACGGCCAGCGCGACGTTGGCCTGACCGTTGCGCTGGAAGGGCCGCAGGCACGCGGGCGGTTGTTCGTGCAGGGCATCCGTCGTGACGATGTCTGGGACTACCCGGTGATGTACGTGCTGGCCGAAGACAAGCAGACCTTCGACCTGACGGCGCTGGATGATGATGAGGCTGCGCAGGAGTGCGAGCTGCAGGCCTGCCGTGATCGCGGCGAATGCCCGCTGACCGCCGCGTTGTGACCTCCCCGGGCAGGCGACTGCGGGACGTCGACCGGGTAGAGTCGACTGTCAGTCGACTGCTCTTCGGTCAGATAGCGAAACCCCCGCGCTGCGCGCGATAGTCGACTGACAGTCGACTCTACGCCGGCAGGCTTCCGCGGAGCCCCGGCTGCACAACCAGCCGCCATGACTTCCCGCCGATTGTCGCCATCGCCGTGAGCGCGTAGGGTGCGGGCAACCCCGTCCTGGAGTGCACCATGAAGCCGATTGCGTTCGCCGTTGCCCTGGCCCTGACTGCCGCACCGCTGCTGTCTGCGCCACCGGCGTTGGCCGCACCCGCCGCCAAGGCCGCTACCCCGGCCAGCCCGGCCTGGGTTGCCCGCAGCAATGCACTGGCGCAGATCCTGCTTGATGCACAAGGCCCGTTCCAGCCGGAGGAAACCGGCTTCTTCGGCGTTCCCGGCTACGACGACAAGGTCGCAGACCTTGGCCCGGACAACGGCAAGCGCTATCGCGCCGCGATGGCCAAAGCCCGCGATGAACTCAAGGCAAAGCTGGCCACCGAGAAGGATCCCAACGTCCGCCAGGACCTGGAGATCATGATCCACGCCGCCAGCCAGAACATCGAAGGCAGCGAGCTCAACGAGAAATACCTGCTGCCGTGGAGTGATGCGCCGCAGACCGTGTTCAGCGGCCTCAACCTGCTGCTGTCCGACCAGGTGCCGGCCGAGCGCCGGGCCAAGGCGATCGACCGCCTCAAGGCCTATGCCGGCCTGCAGCCGGGCGGCACCGCCTTCACCACGCTGGCCCGCCAGCGCTATGAAGAGCGCCTGAAGGACACCAGCCTGCTGCAGCCGACCAGGATCGAAGTGCAGCAGTCGCTGGACAACGTCGAGACCTACATCACCGGTATCGAGTCGCTGCTGAAGAAGTACCAAATCGCCGGCACCGATGAAGCAATGAAGGCCCTGGCCGGGCAGATGAAGGACTACGCCGCCTGGACCCGCAAGGACGTGCTGCCGAAGGCACGCACCGATGCGCGCCTGCCGGCGCGCCGCTACGCCTACCAGCTCAAGCAGGTCGGCATCGACATCGACCCGAAGCTGCTGATGCAGCGCGCGCAGCTGGAGTTCATGGAAACCCGCTCGGCGATGCAGCAGCTGGCGCCGCTGGTGGTGAAGGACAAGGGCCTGAAGGTGGCCGACCCGAGCGACCCGGTGGCGGTGATCCGCGCGCTGAAGGCCGACAAGATCGCCGACGACCATCTGGAAGGCCACTACCGCAAGGTGATCGACGCGATCGATCCGCTGATCCGCGAGCATGCCATCGTCGACGTGCCCCAGCGCGCCATGCAGATGCGCCTGGGTTCGGCCGCCGAGCGCGGCCAGTCCCGCGCCGCATTTCCTGCCGGCGCCGCTGGTCAACAACACCGGGCAGCAGGGCACCTTCGTGCTGCCGCTGGGCAACCCGGCAGCGGGCCCGGGCGCGCAGTACGACGACTTCAACTTCGGTGCGGCAGCATGGACGCTGAGCGCGCATGAAGGCCGCCCCGGCCACGAGCTCCAGTTCACCGCGATGGTCGAGCGTGGCGTGTCGCTGGCACGCACCATGTTCGCGTTCAATTCGGTGAACGTGGAAGGCTGGGCACTGTATGCCGAGGCCGAGATGGTGCCCTACGAACCGCTGGACGGTCAGATGATCGCCCTGCAGTTCCGCCTGCTGCGCGCCGCGCGCGCGATGCTGGACCCGATGCTCAACCTCGGCCTGACCGACCGCACCAACGGCGAGCGCGTGCTGATGGAGCAGGTCGGCCTGTCCAAGGCAATGGCCACCCAGGAACTGGACCGCTACATGGTGCGCATGCCGGGCCAGGCCGGCAGCTACTTCTACGGCTACACCCGCATCCTGGAACTGCGCATGCAGACCGAGCTGGCACTGGGTGCGAAGTTCGACCGCCTTGCGTTCAACAACTTCCTGCTCGACCAGGGCCTGCTGCCGCCGGACCAGCTGGCTGATGCGGTGAACAAGGTGTTCGTGCCGAAGTACCGGCAGAAATAATCGGTAGCGCCGGGCCATGCCCGGCGAGCGCAGCGGGAGAGACGCCGGGCATGGCCCGGCGCTACCCGCGGTGACGCTGCCGCCTCACCGCTGCGGGGTAATCACCTGTGTCGGCAATCGCGCCGGCGGTGCCGGATTCGGCACCCAGATCGCGACGCCGGCGGCGCGCTTCTGCGTGGTCGGAATACCGATGCCGACGCCGCCACCGACGTGCGAGCCGAACGTGCCGGCGCCCACCGACATGCCCACCGGCGAGCCACTGCTGCCCACCCATCAGCACCACGCCATTGGCGCCGAGCGCGGCGGCCTCACGCTTCAGGCGTGCCACAGCTGCATCGGTCTGGCCCTGTGTGCCGAAGCCGACGGCGGACGCCGATTCCAGCTGGGCGATTTCCTCGGGAACCGGCCGGAGGCGTCGAATAGATCTGCACCAGTGCCGGATCGATGGGTGCGCGGGCGCGGCCCAGCATCACCTTGGAGGTGCTGGCACAGCCGGCGGCGACCAGCAGGATGGCCGAACGCGGCCCAACGGATGTTCATGGCACGACCCCTGTAGGACTGGTTGCGATCATCGGCGGGCCACTCTGAATCGGCGCCAACACCCGGGCCAGGGCACGCACGGCAGCACGCTAGCACGCCGGGGGTGACAGCCCCGCCAACGGCAGTAGGCGACGGCAGCGGGAACGTCTATGGTTGGGGCAGGAACCAACTGCGGGAGAGTGGCATGGGCGTGATCAGTCTGTTGTGGGGCGTACTGGCGCTGTTGTGGATGATCTGGCGCTGATTCCACTGCTCGGCTGGGGCAACTGGTTCCTTATCCCGTTCGCTGCGGTGGGCGCGGTCATCGCCGCGCTGGGCATCCTGTTCACCCACCCGAGCAAGCGTGGCCGGGCCTGGGCCGGCCTGGTCCTGAACGGCATCGTGGTGGTGGTGGGCATCCTCCGCCTCGGCCTGGGTGGTGGCGTCATCTGAGCCCGCGCCCGGGTGCGACAGGGCGTCGCAGGCGCACGGCCGATGGCCGGGCGGGGGCGTACAATGAATGGCTGCGCGAGCCCCCGCGTGCCTGTGAATCCGCGCCCGGCGCGGCTGCCCCATGATCATCCGACCCCGTCCCCACGGCTGGCAACTGCTGTACATCCTGCGCGGTTCGATCGTCAAAGCGATCGCGCCCAAGGTGCTGGCCATCCTGATCCTGTCCATCGCCGTGGCTGCGGTGGTGGAACTGGCGCCGCCGACCGGCATCGAACGCGTGTCGGTCACGCCGTTCACGCTGCTCGGCTTGGTGCTGTCGATCTTCCTCAGCTTCCGCAACAGCGCCTGCTACGAGCGCTGGTGGGAAGGCCGCAAGCTGTGGGGCCAGCTGGTCTACGAATCGCGTTCGCTGGCCCGCCCGCCAGGTGAACCTGCTGCTGGCCGATGACACCGGCCGCCGTCGCCGCATCGCCTACGTCACCACCGCGTTCGCCCACGCCCTGGCCGGGCGCCTGCGTGGGCGCATCGTGGCGCTGATGGCCCTGCCGTGGCTGGACAAGCGCCAGCGCGAACAGCTGGGCCAGCGCGAGAACGTGCCCGACGCGCTGCTGGCGATGATCGCCGCCGAACTGGCCCAGGCGCTGCGCAGCGGTGAGCTCGATCCGATCCTCTACACCCAGCTGGAAGAGCGCCTGCACGCGATGTCGTCGATCCAGGCCGGCTGCGAGCGCATCCTCACCACGCCGCTGCCGTTCGCCTACACCCTGCTGCTGCACCGCTGCGCGTGGATGTTCTGCGTGCTGCTGCCGTTCGGCCTGGCTAGTTCGCTGGGCTGGGGCACGCCGGTGCTGTCGGCGGTGCTGGCTTATGCCTTCTTCGGCCTGGACCAGCTGGGCGAAGAAATGGAAGACCCCTTCGGCCTTGAGCCGAACGATCTGCCGCTGGACGCGCTGGTGCGCACGATCGAGATCGACCAGCTCGATGCGCTCGGCGAACGCCCGTTGCCCGAACCCCTGCTGCCGCAGGGCTACCTGTTGCAATAGCCACTCCTCGGAGCCTGCCATGTCCCACCGCTGTACCGCCCGCGCCGCATGCGCCACGACGAGTTCTCGCGCCGCCTGATGCGCGAGAACACGCTGACCACCGACGACCTGATCTACCCGGTGTTCGTGCACGAACTGGCCGGCCGCACCGCAGTGCCGTCGATGCCGGGCGTGGAGCGGCTGTCGATCGAAGAACTGCTGAAGGTTGCCGAAGAGGCGCTGGAGCTGGGCATTCCGGTGATCGACCTGTTCCCGGTGATCGACCCGTCGCTGAAGTCGCTGGATGCATCGGCCGCCTGGGCCGAGGACGGCCTGGCGCAGCGTGCGATCCGCGCGCTGAAGTCGCGCTTCCCGGAGCTGGGCGTGATGACCGACGTGGCGCTGGACCCGTACACCACCCACGGCCAGGACGGCATCATCGATGACAAGGGCTACGTGCTGAACGACATCACCGTGGAAGCGCTGGTCAAGCAGTCGGTGTCGCACGCCGAAGCCGGGGTCGACATCGTCTCGCCGTCGGACATGATGGACGGCCGCATCGGCGCGATCCGCCGTGCGCTGGATGCCGACAACCACATCAACGTGCGCATCATGGCCTACTCGGCCAAGTACGCCTCGGCGTTCTACGGCCCGTTCCGTGATGCGGTGGGTAGCGCGGCCAGCCTCGGCAAGGCCGACAAGAAGACCTACCAGATGGACCCGGCCAACGGCGACGAGGCCCTGCGCGAGATCGCGCTGGACCTGGAAGAGGGCGCCGACATGGTGATGGTCAAGCCGGGCATGCCGTACCTGGACCTGGTGCGCCGGGTGAAGGAGACATTCGGTGTGCCGACCTTCGCCTATCAGGTGAGTGGCGAGTACGCGATGATGAAGGCCGCCTTCGCCAACGGCTGGCTGGACGAACGCGCCTGCGTGCTGGAGTCGCTGCTGGGCTTCAAGCGGGCCGGCGCCGACGGCGTACTGACCTATTTCGCGCCGCAGGTGGCGCGATGGCTGCGCGAGCGCTGACAATAGCGACACGATAGACGGAGGACTGCGATGGCACCGAACTGGGATGGATGCAATGGCTGATCTGGGGCACCGGAACACTGGTGTTCGGCGCCATCATCGTCGGTGTCTTCATCGCCGCCTGGCGGGCCGGCAAGCGCCCGCCGGAACAGCTCTCCGCTGCCCGCCACGTGGCCCGTGAGCAGGCGCTGCCGGACAGCGTGCAGGCCGAGCTGGCCGCGTTGAACCAGCGCAAGGACAACGGCCAGCTGAGTGAGCTGGAGTACGAGCAGCAGCGCGCCAAGGTGTTGTCTCGCTGACGGGTGGGTGCCAACCTTGGTTGGCACCTTGGCGTGCCGACCAAGGTCGGCACCTACCCCGCGATCATCTACGCATCGCGTGGATCTATCGCACGCACCTGGCACCTCCATCGCCCTGGTAGTCGCCAACCTTGGTTGGCGTCTGCCGTTACCGCGCGCCTGGCACGCACCCGGCCACCGCCGCCACCTTCGGCACCGCCAAGCGGTACACGTCCACGCCACCGGCGCGCGGCGCCTTCGCCGCGCTGCTGGCCACCAGCATCTCGCCCGGCTTGGCGTTGTCGATCACCGGCGCGCCGGTCCAGCCGCCGGTCTGGTTGAACGACAGTCCCAACGGCTGCAGGGCCGCGCCACTCCACGCGCAGCCGCTGCTCCACACCTGTGCGGTCGTGCCGCTGCCGCGGCTGAACACCACCGCGCCGTCGTTGCCCAGCCAGTCGCCGTCGGTCTCGTCGTCGCCGCTGTTCAAGGCGGTCAGTGCGGTTGCCGGGCCACGCACGCCCTGCGCGTCCAGCGTCGCCACGAGCAGGTCCCAGCCGGCACCACGCCCCTGCTGGCGGGCGAACAACAGCCGCTTGCCATCCACGCTCAGGGCTGGTCCGCGCTCTTCGCGGCGGTCACCGTCGCCCGCCAAAGGCTGCGCCTTGCCCAGCTGGCCATCGGCGGAGAGTGCGGCGCGGTACAGCGCCAGCCTGCCCTCGCGGCCGGCCGCGAACAGCAGCCAGTGGCCGTCACGGCTGAAGTAGGGATACGGACCTCACCGGCCACGCCTACCGGCAGGGCCTGCGCCTGCTGCCAGCGGCCGTCGACCACGCGCGCCTCCCACAGGCCCCAGCCAGCCTCACCGCGGCGGGCAAAGACGATGCGCTGACCATCGGGACTGATCGTGGCGCGGCCCTCGTCGGCACGGGTGGAGACCACGCCCATGCCTTCGATGCCGTACTCGTTCAACGCCATCGCCACGGGGGCAGAGAGTAGACTGGCGGCAAGCACCAGCAGGGGCGGGGTGATGCGCATCATCCGGGTCCATGCACGAAAGAGCATCAGTCTAGCCAGCTTGAGGATTCCATGACCGACCGTTACGCCGTCTTCGGACACCCCGTTGCCCACTCGAAGTCGCCGAAGATCCACGCGACGTTCGGTCGCCAGGAAGGCATCAGCATCGACTACCGTGCAATCGACCTGGCCCCTGATGCGTTCCTGGCCGGCCTGGAAGCCTTCGCCGCCGAAGGCGGTGTCGGTGCCAACGTCACCTCGCCGCACAAGGAAGCCGCGTTCTCGGTGTGCACCACCCTGACCGCGCGCGCGCGCCGCGCCGGCTCGGTCAACACGCTGCTGCGCAAGGGCGACCGCTGGCACGGCGATACCACCGATGGCATCGGCCTGGTGCGTGACCTGACCGACCGCCATGGCCTGGACCTGCGTGGCCGCCGCGTGCTGCTGATCGGCGCCGGCGGTTCCGCGCGCAGCGTCGCGCCGGCGCTGCTCGATGCCGGCATCACCGAGCTGGTGGTGGTCAACCGCACACCGGAACGCGCCGATGAACTGATCGACGCGATGGGCGAACCGGGCCGCGCGATCAGCCGCTACTGGGAAGACCTGCGTGACCTGGGTGACTTCGAGCTGATCGTCAATGCCACCTCGGCCGGCCGCGACCGCGACGTCGAGTTCAAGCTGCCGCTGTCGCTGGTCAACTCGATGACCACCGCCGTCGACCTCAACTACGGCGAGGCTGCCATCGCCTTCCTGGCCTGGGCACGCGCGTCGAACTGCCGCAATACCGTGGATGGGCTGGGCATGCTGGTCGAACAGGCCGCCGAGAGCTTCCTGCAGTGGCATGGCGTGCGCCCGCAGACCGATGAGGTCTACCAGTCGCTGCGCAGGGCTCGGCCGTGCTGGCCGGCGAGGACTGATCGATGGACGGCACAACCCTGCTGGTGACCGTGCTGAGCATGGTGGGCGTGCGCCTGCCGGTGCTGATCGCGCTGTGCATCGGCCTGGTCTGGGTGGTCGGCGCGCCGCGCGATGCCACCCGCACCGGTGCCCTGGCCGGCCTGCTGCTGTTGCTGCTGTCCAGTCTCGGCGGCCTGGCAGCGGGCATCCTGCCGATGTGGCTGGTCAGCAGCGGCAACTTCGGCGCCGTGTCGGGCATCGGCACCATCCTCGGCGTGCTGCACTTCGCGCTGGCAATGGTTGAGGCCATCGGCGTGGTGCTGCTGGTGTGGGCGCTGGTGCGCCTGCTGCGGCTGCGTGGCAACGTGGTGCAGTGACCCCGGTGACGGCCCTGGTCTGTCCCCAGCAGCGTCCGGCGTGTTCATCCGGCCGCCGGGTGTCGTCGCTGGCTTGTTCAGGCAGGCAGCGGCGGCGGTCGTGGCCGGCCATGCGACAATGACCGGCCTGATCCAGCTACGGTAGTTCCCGGCGTGACCGAAACCGTCGCCGCTCCGCGCATGCTCGATGACGCCTTGAAGGACGCGATCCGCAAGGCGTACACCACGCTGCAGGCCAATACCCCCGGCTTCTCCACCCGCCGCTCGCAGAGCCAGATGATCGGCGTGGTGTCGCGTGCGCTGTCGAAAAGTGGCGGCGTCGGCGTGGTCGAGGCGCCCACCGGCGTCGGCAAGAGCCTGGGCTACCTCACCGCAGGCGTGCCGATCGCGCTGGCCACCAGGAAGAAGCTGGTGATCAGCACCGGCACCGTGGCGCTGCAGTCGCAGCTGGTCGAGCGCGACATTCCCAACTTCCTCAAGGCCACCGGCCTGGAGGCGACCGTGGCGCTGGCCAAGGGCCGTACCCCTACCTGTGCACGCGCAATGCCGCCGAGGCGCAGGGCGAGGGCTCGCAGGGCGGCATGTTCGAGGATGACGCGCCGCTGTTCGACCGGCCGCTGGCGCCGATCGAGATGGACATCGCCAAGCGCCTGACCGACGCCTTCACCAGCGGCAGCTGGGATGGCGACATTGACAATGCGCCGGAGACCATCAGCCCCGGCCTGCGCAGCCGCATCACCACGCCGGCTTCGGGCTGCGCCGGGCGCCGTTGTGCGTATTCGGCGCAGTGCGCGGTGCTGCGCTCGCGCAATACCGTGCGCGATGCGCAGATCGTGGTCACCAACCACGCGCTGCTGCTGTCGGCGTTGTCGATCGGTGACAGCGACAACGGCCAGCCGTTGATTGCGCCGCCGTCGGACATGCTGCTGGTGCTGGACGAAGGCCATCACATCGGCAACGTGGCGATCGACCAGGGCGCGGCCAGCCTGGCGCTGGATGAAATGGCCAAGCGCACCGGCCGCCTGCAGATCCTGATCGCCGGTGCCTACCGCGCGGTCGACAAGGACCGCCTCGGCAACCTGCTGCCGAACGAAGCGATCGAAGTGGCCAGCAACGTGGCCAAGCAGCTGCGCGCGTTCCGCGATCATATCGAGCGCGTGTGGATGCCGGCGCCGGCGGACGAAGAGCCGATGTGGCGCGCGGCCAATGGGCGACTGCCCGACGCCTGGCGCGAGCCGATCGAGGCGCTGGCTGACGATACCCGCAGCCTCTACAACTGGGCGCATGCCGCCACCGCGCAGGTGGCCAAGGGCAAGCCGGACGATGCCGCCGCGCGCGCAGCGCAACCTGGGCATGGCGCTGGAAATGATCGAGCAGCAGTACAACCTGTGGCAGGCCTGGCGCCGCGAGGACAAGGACGGCGCGCCGCCGATGGCGCGCTGGGTCACCGCCACCCGCGACGGCGACCTGGTGCTGCACGGCTCGCCGGTGTCGGCCGCGCACGTGCTGCGCAAGCTGCTGTGGGATGAAGTGGACTCGGTGGTGATGACCTCGGCGACGCTGACCGGCGGTGGCGATTTCCAGTCGCTGGCGATCGACAACGGCATTCCGGAAGAGGCCGAGATGGTCTCGCTGTCGTCGCCGTTCGACCTGCCCAACCAGGCCGAGCTGATCGTGCCGAAGTTTCCGGTCACCCCCGACGATCGCGAAGGCCATCCCCGCGAAGTGGCGCGCTACCTGGACACCGAGCTGGACTGGGCCAAGGGTTCGATGGTGCTGTTCACCTCGCGCTGGAAGATGGAGAAGGTGGCCGGCCTGATGCCGGCCGCGCGCCGCAAGCAGGTGCTGGTACAGGGCGAGATGTCCAAGACCCGCCTGATCGAGGAACACCTGCGGCGTGTTGAGGCAGGCGAAGGCTCGGTGCTGTTCGGCCTGAACTCGTTCGGCGAAGGCCTCGACCTGCCCGGTGAAGCCTGCACCACGGTGGTGATCACCCAGGTGCCGTTCGCGGTGCCGACCGACCCGCAGACCGCCACGCTCAGCGAATGGTTCGAGGGGCGCGGGCTCAATGCCTTCAACCTGATCGCCATTCCGCACGCGCTGCGCACGCTGACCCAGTTCGCCGGCCGCCTGATCCGCACCTCCACCGACACCGGCCGCGTGATCATCCTCGATTCGCGGCTGCTGACCCGCCGCTACGGCAAGCGCATCATCGACGCGCTGCCACCGTTCAAGCGCGTGATCGGCTGAGACGGGGTCGGATCCCTTCCGCAGGAAAGGCTCTGACCCCACCACGCACTCTGCTGTTCAACCGCCCAGCGGATTCCGGCAGGCCTGGTTGCCCATCGCATTGTGGTAGTCGCGATCAAAGCAGCGCAGGAAACCATCGAGCACGTCCAGGTTGGGCGGCCACGGCACATCCACCTTCTGCCCGCCGGCGGTCGTGAAATGATAACGCCCATTCTTCAGCGCCCTGGCAATCTGCTCCGGCGCAGGAATCGCAATCAACCTTGCTCGCGCGTTCTCCAGCGCCGCGATCGCGCCGCCGCAGGAAGGCGATCGTGCCGTCCACGTAGGCGTTCCAGTAACCGGGGTCGGTGTCGGTGGGCTTGTAGGTGCGCTGCATCAGCGCCACCGCCTGCGGGTACTGGCCCGCCTCCGCACGCATCTGGCCTTCATGCCACAGAATCATGGTGTTGCCCGCAGCCTTGGGCAACGCAGCATAGGCGGCGAGCAGATCAGCGGCTTCACGGTGGCAGCCGCGGTCGGCCAGCGTGCGCCAGCCACCTTCCAGGTCCTGATCGAACGCATCCGGTTCCATCGCCAGCATCGCTGCACGGTCGTAGCGGCAGTCGGGTGCTTTTGGCGGTTCTGTCGACGTGCCCATGGCAGCGGCCAGCGCAAAGGAAAGCAACATCATCGCAACCTCCGTGTTGGTGACTTCCTGGACCACCATAACGGATCAGGATGGGTAGTGCCGGCCGCTGGCCGGCAGC
Source organism: Stenotrophomonas maltophilia group sp. msm1 (assembly GCF_032025805.1). Lineage (NCBI taxonomy): Bacteria > Pseudomonadati > Pseudomonadota > Gammaproteobacteria > Lysobacterales > Lysobacteraceae > Stenotrophomonas > Stenotrophomonas maltophilia group sp. msm1. The sequence continues at coordinate 465,677 of NZ_JAVSKH010000001.1, read as the reverse complement.
CTCATCGATGTGGGCCGTCACGGTGCAGGTGCCGGCCAGCGGCCGGCACTACCGTATGGCGGTCAATCACCCAGCAGGGCGGCGTTGCGCACGCACGGCGCCCTTGTCTGCACTGGTGGCGAGCAGGGCGTACGCCTTCAGGGCGCTGGTGACCTTGCGCGGGCGCGGCGCACGCGGCTTCCAGCCGCGGGCATCGGCGTCGGCGCGGCGTTGGGCCAGGGTGGCCTCGTCCAGCAGCAGATCGATGCGGCGGGCCGGGATGTCGATGCGGATGCGGTCGCCGTTCTCCACCAGACCGATGACACCGCCACTGGCCGCTTCCGGCGAGACGTGGCCGATCGACAGGCCCGAGGTGCCGCCGGAGAAGCGGCCGTCGGTGAGCAGCGCACACTGCTTGCCCAGTCCCTTCGATTTCAGGTAGCTGGTCGGGTACAGCATCTCCTGCATGCCCGGGCCGCCCTTCGGCCCTTCGTAGCGGATCACCACCACCTCGCCCGGCTGCACCTCGTCGGCGAGGATGCCGGCGACGGCGGCGTCCTGGCTTTCATAGACGCGCGCGGGGCCTTCGAACACGTGGATCGATTCGTCCACGCCGGCGGTCTTCACCACGCAGCCATCGACAGCCAGGTTGCCGCGCAGCACCGCGAGGCCGCCCTCCAGCGAATACGCATGTTGCAGCGAACGGATGCAGCCCCCGGCGCGGTCCAGGTCCAGCGTCGGCCAGCGCGTGGCCTGGCTGAAGGCCTCCTGGGTGGGAATGCCGGCTGGGCCGGCCTTGAAGAAGGTGTGCAGGGTGTCGTTGTCACTGCGCACCACGTCCCAGCGTTCCAGTGCGTCGGCCAGGCTGGCGCTGTGCACGGTTGGCACCGTGGCATCGAGCAGGCCGGCGCGATCCAGCTCACCGAGGATGCCGAACACGCCGCCGGCGCGGTGCACGTCCTCGATGTGGTACTTCGGTGTGTTCGGCGCCACCTTGCACAGCTGCGGGACGCGTCGCGACAGCGCGTCGATGTGGGTCAGGTCGAAGTCGACCTCCGCTTCCTGCGCTGCGGCAAGCAGGTGCAGGATGGTGTTGGTGGAGCCGCCCATGGCGATGTCCAGGGTCATCGCGTTGGCGAACGCGGCCTGGGTGGCGATCCCGCGGCAGCGCGCTCGGGTCTTCGCCGCCGTACCAGCGATGGCAGAGCTCGACGATCAGGCGGCCGGCGCGGCGGAACAGCGCCTCGCGGTCGGCATGGGTGGCCAGCGTAGTGCCGTTGCCGGGCAGCGACAGGCCCAGCGCTTCGGTCAGGCAGTTCATCGAGTTGGCGGTGAACATGCCCGAGCAGGAGCCGCAGGTGGGGCAGGCGCTGCGTTCAAAGGCCGCGACCTTCTCGTCGGAGGCGCTGTCATCGGCGGCCACCACCATCGCGTCGACCAGGTCCAGCTTGTGCTCGGACAGCCTGGTCTTGCCCGCTTCCATCGGCCCGCCGGAGACGAACACCACCGGGATGTTCAGGCGCAGCGCGGCCATCAGCATGCCAGGGTGATCTTGTCACAGTTGCTGATGCACACCAGCGCGTCGGCGCAGTGCGCGTTGACCATGTACTCCACGGCGTCGGCGATGATCTCGCGGCTGGGCAGCGAGTACAGCATGCCGTCGTGGCCCATCGCGATGCCGTCGTCCACGGCGATGGTGTTGAATTCCTTGGCGACACCGCCGACCTGTTCGATCTCATGCGCGACCAGCTGGCCAAGATCCTTCAGGTGCACGTGGCCGGGCACGAACTGGGTGAAGGAGTTGGCGATGGCGATGATCGGCTTGTGGAAGTCGCCGTCTTTCATGCCGGTGGCACGCCACAGGGCGCGGGCGCCGGCCATGTTGCGGCCGGCGGTGGAAGTGCGGGAACGGTATTCGGGCATGGCGGGCGGAACGGGCGTGCCGTACGACGTGGGGGTCAGCCGATCATGGCCAATTTTTTTTTTCGGTTGCTGCTGCAACCACCGGGTGGTCCGGCCGGGCTGCGCCCGGCACCCGCAGAGGCAACGTCCACGTCAACGTCAAAGGCGGGCGCTCCGTGGGATGGCGGGGTGGGTCCGGTGGCAGGGGACGCCTTAACCCGTCCATGGGGGCTTGGTCGCCGCATCCATGCGGCTCACACCCCTGCCACCGGACCCACCCCGCCTTCGACGTTTCCTGCGGCTGTTGGTAGGTGTCGACCTTGGTCGACACCGGTGGATCCACGTCATGCGCGGATGATGGGGAACGACGAAAATGAAATTCCGTTCATCTTTCGCACTTTGCCGATTCCGGTTGCTGGCCCGGATTTGGCATCATTGGGGCATTGATCCGTCGACAGGGCATGAGGCCATGAAACGTTCCCGCACCACCGCGCTGCTGCTGATGAGCGCTGCGCCGCTGCTGTTCACCGCCTGCCAGAAGGAGCCGGAGGTGAAGGTGCAGGAAGGCCTGTACACCTCGGTCGAGGCCTGCACCGAGGCCACCGGTGATCCGTCGTCGTGCCGCAATGCCTTTGCCGAAGCGCAGAAGCAGGCCGCCGATGCGGCGCCGAAGTACGCCAGCAAGGAAGCCTGCGAGAAGGATTACAAGCCGGAGCAGTGCGTGCAGCAGCACACCTCGGCCGGCACCTCGTTCATCGGCCCGATGATGATGGGCTTCTTCATGTCGCAGATGCTGAGCAACCGCGGCGGCCTCGCCCCGCAGGCGCCGGCGTCGGCACCGGCATACCAGGACAAGAACGCTGGCTGGGCGCGCCCGGCACCGGGCGGCACCGGTGGCCTGAACACCGCCAGCGGCATCGGCGCCGGCAAGGCCGGTCTGGCACCGGTCACCAGCGAACCGAACCGTGCGGTCACTGCCAGCCGTGGTGGCTTCGGCAACACCAGCGCACGCCGCAGCACCAGCGGCAGCTACGGCGGCTGATCGACCCATGCAGCGCATCCGGATTGCCGAGCGTGCCCAGTGGCGGGCACGCGCGGGGAAGCGGGTTTCCGTTTCCATACCATCGATGGCCAGCCCTACTGGGATGAAAGCGCGTACTACGCGTTCACCCTGCGCCAGATCGAACAGGACATCGAAGACCCCAGTGCCGAGCTGCCCAGATGGCGCTGGACCTGGTCGGTGATGTCATCGGCAGCGAGCGGTTGATGGACCAGCTGGCGATTCCGTCGCATTACCGCGATTGGATCGCCGACAGCTGGCGCCAGCGCCAGCCGCACCTTTACGGCCGCCTGGACCTGGCCTACGACGGCACCGGCCCGGCCAAACTGTACGAGCTGAACTACGATACGCCGACCTCGCTGTTCGAGGCCAGCTTCTTCCAGTGGCAGTGGCTGGAAGACCAGCGCAACGCCGGCCGCCTGCCGCAGCATGCCGACCAGTTCAATGCGATCCATGAGGCGCTGGTCGAGCGCTTCGGCGAACTGGCCACGCAGCTGCCGCCACCGCTGTACTTCAGCGCGGTGGGAAGCTCGGAAGAAGACCGCGGCACGGTCGAGTACCTGCGCGACTGCGCGTCGCAGGCCGGCCTGCATGGCCAGGCCATCGCGATCGAGGACATCGGCCTGTCCGAGGATGGCCGCTTCACCGCGCTGGATGATTCGGTGATCGGCACGCTGTTCAAGCTGTATCCGCTGGAAGACCTGATGGCCGAGGAATTCGGCCGCGCGCTGCCCGCTTCGGGCGTGCAGCTGCTGGAGCCGGCCTGGAAGGCGGTGCTGAGCAACAAGGGCATCCTGCCGTTGCTGTGGCAGCGCAACGTAGGCCATCCGAACCTGCTGGAGGCGCACTTCGATGACGGCAGCACGCTGGCCCCGGGCTGGGTGCGCAAGCCGCTGTTCTCGCGCGAAGGTGCCAACATCGAGATGCACCTGGCCGATGGCAGCACCCAGCGCAGCGACGGTCCCTATGACGGCCCGGCGATCATCCAGCGCGCCCATCCGCTGACCCGCTTCGAAGGTGGCTACCCGCTGATCGGCAGCTGGGTGGTGGGTGACCACGCCTGCGGCATCGGCATCCGCGAGGACGACAGCGCGATCACCCGCGACAGTGCGCGGTTCGTGCCGCACGCGATCGTCGACGAGGCGCCGACGCGGATCTACGTCTGATGACGGTGCGGCGTTGCCTGGCCGGCATGGACGTGCCACGCCCGCGCCGGGCCGGCATTTCGATGACGGGCGCAGCCTGCAGGCCTTCGCGGCCCGCGTCGCGGTGCGTTGCCACCGCTGCGACACCCCCGGTTGGGTGATCGCCCGCTGGGAACCCTATCGATGGACCGCGCGTTTCCGCTGCACCGGCTGCAGTTCTGCGTTGGATAGTGGTGACTGGGTCGGTGCGGTCTACATGCTGGGCCGCCAACCTTGTGGATTCTGTGGGTATCAGTGGCTGCATGTGCGTCGCCGGGCTCCCGCGGGAGTGCCTGCACCGGCGTGCTTCGCTGCTCGATGTGCGCAATGTGATCGCAGTACCGATGTTTCGGTCGCGGTGCGTCCGTTGCGTGACGCCGAGCCTGCCGATCCGCACTTCGGATTGCCGCTGCGCCTGGTCGAACCGACCCGCGCGGGCCTGCTCTGGGCCTATAACGCCGAACATCTGCAGGCACTGCACGAATACGCGGGCGCGACGTTGCGCGAAAGCCGCGGCCATCACCGATCCATGTTCTCGCGCCTGCCGCAGTGGATGAAGCTGGCCCGCAACCGGGTGCTGCTGCAGCGTGCGGTGGAGCGGTTGCAGCGGCGCTTGCTGCAGGGGTAGGTAGTGCCGGCCGCTGGCCGACAGCCGAGCAAGGGCTCGGTGCTACAGGCAACCCGATTCGTGTAGAGCCGAGCCTACGCTCGGCTCAGAGCAACCCTTCGCGCTTCACCGCCAGGTAGCGCTCCACCAGCGCGCCGGGCAGGGCGTCGGCGGTCACGTCCAGCACCATCACCTTCTCGCTGCGCAGTGCCTCGTGCGCCTTCGAGCGCTGCTGCAGGTACAGCGCGGCGGCACCGGCCTGGGTGGCGTCTCCAGGGTCTGCACGTCACCCTCCAGCGCGCCGTCCAGCTCGCGCTCGCGCAGGCTGGCCACGCATACCAGGTGGCGCCGCTGCAGCAGGCGCACCGCCGCCAGCAGGTCTTCGATGTCCTCGTCGCGCACATTGCTGACCAGCATCACCAGCGCACGCCGGCGCTGGCGCAGCGATACTTCGGTGGCCGCAGCCAGGTAGTCGGTGGCCACCGCGCGCGGCTGCAGGTCGTAGCTGGCGCGCAGCAGGTGCTCGACCGTGCCCATGCCGCGCTGTGGTGCTACCCAGCGGCGTTCGCCCCCGGCAGCGTACAGGCCGGCGGCATCGCCCTGGCGCAGCGCCAGGTAGGCCACCACCAGCGAGGCATTCAAGGCATGGTCGAAGTGCGAGAGCCCGCCTTCGCTGGCCAGCATGCGTCGGCCACTGTCGAGCATCAGCAGCAACTGCTGGTTTCTCGTCCTGGTACTCGCGCGAGATCAGCTTGCGCGCACGTGCGGTGGCCTTCCAGTCCAGCTGGCGCAGGCTGTCGCCGATGCGGTACTCGCGCATCTGGTGGAAGTCGGTGCCTTCGCCACGGCGGCGCTTCACGTGCGCACCGACCAGCCGCGAGGCCTGGTCGGCACTGAACAATGCGAAGCGGGTGAGCGGCACGAAGTTCGGATAGACCCGCACCTCCAGCGCCGGCGGCAGCGTGCGTTGCTGCCACCACAGGCGCCACGGCGAGCGCATGCGCAGGTGCACCCCTCGAAGCGGAAGTGCCCACGCTGCAGCGGCTGCAGGTGGTAGTGCAGGGTGGACGCCGTACCGGCCTGCAGGCTCACGCGCTGCGGCAGCGCTTCCAGCGGCCAGCCGCCGGGCACCAGGTCGAACACCTGCACCGTCATCGATTGCTCGGCCTGCACACGCAACGCCGCCTCGCGGCGCACGCCCAGTGCCAGCGCTTCGGGCAGCTCGCGCTGCACCTGCGGCGACGGACGCCGCCACTGCCGCCACAGGTCCCACAGGGCGGGCAACGCGATGGCCACGGCCGCCAGTGCCCAGCTCCAGCGCGGCAGCCATCCGCCCAGCACCAGCCCGCCCAGAGCGGCCCGGCCAGCAGCAGCGCCAGCAGCAGCAGCGGAGCCGGCCTCATCGGCGCGGCGCTTCCACCTTGGCCAGCAGTGCACCCAGCACATCGTCGGCGTCCTGGCCTTCAATCTGCAGTTCCGGGGCCAGCGCGATGCGGTGCCGCAGCGCCGGGCGGGCGATGTCGCGCACGTCGTCCGGCGTGACGAAGTCGCGGCCGGCCAGCACCGCCTGTGCGCGCGAGGCACGCACCAGCGCGATGCTGCCGCGCGGACCGGCGCCGACGGCGATGCCAGGCCACTGCCGGGTGGCGGCGACGATGCGCACCGCGTAGTCGATCACCTCGTCATCGACGGTGATCGCCGCAGTGGCACGCTGCAGTTCCAGCAGCTCGCCGGCACCGAGCACACGCGGCACCTGGCTCAGGTCGAAATCGCTGGCAGCGCGGCCGCTGGTGATCGCGGTCACCATGCGCTTCTCGTCCTCCAGCTGGGGGTAGTCGATCAGCACCTTCAGCAGGAAGCGGTCCAGCTGTGCTTCCGGCAGCGGGTAGGTGCCTTCCTGCTCCAGCGGGTTCTGCGTGGCCAGCGCCATGAAGGGCGGCGCCAGGGTGAAGGCCTTGCCCTCAATGGTCACCTGGCCTTCCTGCATTACTTCCAGCAGGGCCGACTGGGTCTTGGCCGGGGCACGGTTGATCTCGTCGGCCAGCAGCAGGTTGGTGAACACCGGGCCGCGGCGGATCTTGAAGCTCTCGCTCTTCGGGTCGTACACCGCGTGGCCACTGACGTCGCTGGGCATCAGGTCGGGGGTGAACTGCACGCGCCCGTAGTCCAGCTCCAGGGCCTGTGCCAGTGCACGCACCAGCAGGGTCTTGCCCAGCCCGGGCACGCCCTCGATCAGCACGTGGCCACCGGCCAGCAGCGCCACCAGGATCTGGTCCAGTACATCGGCCTGGCCGATGAAGGCGTGTCCAACGGCGGTGCGGATGGCATCGACGCGTTCGATCAGGCGGGCGTTGGCGGCCGCCGGCAGCTCGGGGACTTCGGTCATAGCAGGGATCTCATCTGGAGCAGCAAGCGGATACGCTCGCGCAGGGCGGAGGAATCGTGCGGCAGAGGTGGCGTCAGTGCGGCGGCAACACGGCCTTGCGGCCACTTCAGCAGTTCGGCGATGGCCTGTTCGCGTGGCGCACCATCCAGTGCGGCAGCCACCGGTGCGCGCAGGCGCAGGCGGTGCAGGAACAGGGCGAGAACGGCCTCGTACAGGCGCGTACCGTGGCCGAAACGCAGCAGCAATTCACCACTGGCGTGCACGTGTTCCAGCAGCGAACGGCGTTCCAGTACCGGTGACGGCAGCAGGCTGCCGAAGCGTTGCGAGCGGGCCCACAACCAGCCCAGCAGGGCCAGCAGCGGCGCCCACAGCGGCCAGCCCTGGTAGAACATGCGCGACCACAGCGACGGTGGACGGCTGGCATAGATCAGCCAGACCGCACCCTTGCCGTAGTTCGGATCGAGCAGATAGCGGGTCAGGTCGCGGTGAGCCTTGTCGTGCAGGCCATCGCTGGCACCGCCGGCAGCCGCGGCCAGGCGCGCGGCAGGCGAGTCGATATCACCGCGCAGGAACTCCATGTCCGCCAGCACGCTCACTTTGCCCTGGCCATGGCGCAGGCGCGCGAACACCAGGTCACGGTCACCGCCCCAGCGGCGTTCGGCCTGCGCATTGGCGGCAAAACCCAGGGTGAAGCGGCGGCCAGCACAGAATTCAACGTGGCCAGGATCGTCGTCGACATGGAACGGCTGGCAATCGCTGCGCTGGAACAGGCTGTCCACGCCCAGCCGGTCCAGCAGGGGGCCCTGCGTGCTGCCGGCATCGTCCTCGACCGGCGGCGGTGTACGTACAAGCAGGTGGCCGCCACGGTCGACCCAGTCCAGCAGCGCGCTGGCAACGGGCGCCGGCAGTTCGCTGCTGTCCTGCAGCACCACCACCGTGTCGTGCGGACCCAGCGCCATCTGCAGGTCCAGGTCCAGCCGCGGCCGCGAGTGCACGGCGATGCCATCAGCGCGCAGGGCCTGGCCGAGCACGTACAGCGGGTTGTAGGCCGCCTCGCCCCGTGGCGGCAGCCGGATGGTCTCGGTTACCCGCTCGTGCGTGCGCAGGTAGAGGATCGCCAGCGGTACGCCGAGCAGCACCAATGCACCGAGCAGCAGCGACCAGAACAGGCGCGGACTCATGCCTGCCACCCGTACTGCTGGCGCAGGGCATCGGCCATCGCATCGAAATCGGCGCGGCTGGGCAGGCGGCCACCGTAGGCGGCGTACTGCCACATGCGCACGATGCGCGCGAACAGGTCACGGTCGCTGGCCTCGGGCATGCGCCGCGACGCGCGCAGGCATTGCGCTTCGGTGGCACCGGGTGGAAGCGCGATACCGCTGCGCTCGCCCACCGTGCGCACGCTGGCGCGGTACAGAAGGGCCAGCGCCTGCCGCGGCCGGCCCTGGTCCCAGAGCAGGCCGGCTGGGTGGCCACGTCCGGCGGCAGCACCACCGGCAACTCCACCTGTTCCTCCACCACCGGCGGCGGCGGCCTCGGCCTTGCGTCGGCCGCTGCCCCGCAGCCACGGCAGCCACAGCCGTGCGGTCAGCAGCAGCACCAGCAGCAGGACGCCGAGCAGCCCCCACAGGCCCCATTCGGCCAGCCGTGCCAGCCAGGCGATGCCGTCCTTGCGTGCTTTGCGTTCACCGTTGCTGTTGGTGTCACGCTGCAGCTGCTTGTCTTCCTTCTTCTCTTCCTCGGCCTGTTCGATCGGCTTCCAGCGGGTGACCTGGCGGGTCGGGCGCTGCAGCGGGTCTTCATAGGCGCGGTTCACTGCCTGACGGAAACCGGCGGTGTCCACCGGCGTACCGCCGAAGATCGTTGCCGGGGTGTTGGCCGGGTCGATGGTCGGTGCTCCGTCGCTTTCCTCGGCGTCGATGCCACGGTCGTTGGGCTTGCCCATGGTTCGTTCGGGCTCGGCGTCTGTGTCCTGCGCATGCACCGGTGCGGGGACCAGCGGCAGTGCCAGGCACAGCAGCAGGGCCAGCGTCGATGCCGCCGGCAGCAGCCGCTCGCGCAGGCGGCGCAGGGCGATCTCCACATCCCAGGCTTCCATCTGCGTGCGCCGGTTCAAGTACAGGCCAAAGCCCGCACCGACGAAGAACGGGCCGATCAGCACCGAGGCCAGCCAGCACGCCAGGTTGAAGCCCAGCCGTGCCCATGCGGGTGTGTCCTGGCCGATCATGTCCCATGCGGCGCGCCATGATTCGGACATCAGCTCCAGTGGCATGAACATGAACACCGCGCCGATCGCGCCGGATACCAGTACCACTTCGAAGGCCATGCAGCTCACGGTCAGCACCAGTGCCGCGCCTGCAGCCCCGGCGGCCACCGCACGGCGGCGTGGGCCGCGCTGGTCTGGTGTGTTGCCTTCCAGCAGGTTCACCGGCAGGCACAGGCTGCGCAGCACGCTGAAGCGGCGCCAGCCCAGGTAGCCCCAGAAGCCGCTGTTGCCCCAGTGACGTTGCGCACGCAGCGCGGCCAGGCGTGCCGACTGGTTCACCGAAGATGCCGCGCGACAGCACATACAGCGGCGCACGTTCGAACAGCGGTTTGCACCACCACATCGCCAGCCAGGCCCAGCCGAAGGCATCCAGCCACCAGCCCAGCGCGTTGAAGACCACGAACAGCGGTGCACTGGCCAGCAGCCAGCTGCCCCACAGCGCGCGCGCGTGACGGCGGGACAGCGCGGTGCCCAGCTCCATCGCTTCCCAGCCACTGCGGGCACGCAGCGCCACGTCCAGGTGGTCAATGCGCATGGCCAGCTCCACGTCCGCCGCGCCACAGCCACAGCAGCACGCCGGCCCACAACACACCGGCCACGCTGAACTTGCCCCATGCAGGTACTTCGGCGATCGATGACCAGAAGGCTTCGATGAAGGCGGCCACCAACAGCATGAAGGCGACGCCGAGGCACAGCCGCGCGCCGATGCGGCCGCCGTCGACCAGTGCATCCAGGCGGCTGCGCCGGCCCGGCGCCAGCAGCTTCATGCCCGCTGCAGGCCGGCGCCGCCGGCGATCACGATCGCAGTCAGCTCGAAGGCACCGTGGCCGACCACGAAGCGCCAGAACGGGTTGCCATGGCCGATGTGCTGCAGGTGGCCTGCCACTGAACCGATGATCACGCCGTTGAACAGCAGCACCAGCAGCGTGCCCAGCCCGGCCAGCAGCCCGCTGGCGAAGGCGCGCAGGGCGATGCTGATGTTGTTCAGGATGTAGTGGCCGAACATCATCCAGTCGGTGCCGCTGTCACGCCCCAGGCGCTCGGCGGCGGGATCGTACATGCGCTCCATCTCGGCGATCTGGCGGTTGTCCATCAGCATGTGGATCAGGTCCGGATAGACCTGCACCAGCACGAAGCAGGCCACCGCCGGCAGCGCGAACATCGCCAGCGCCGCCCACATGCTGCGCGCCTGGCTGCGCACCAGCAGCGGAAAATCGGCCACCAGGAACTCCAGGGCACGCCGCCAGCGCGTTGGCGGCGTGCGGTACAGCACAGCACGCTGCCCTGCTGCATCAGCTGTTGCAGGCGTTGCACCAGCTGCGGGCTGTAGCCGCGCTCGCGGGCCAGCGCCAGCTGCTGGCACAGCCGCCGGTAGCGCTGCGGGAAGGTAGTGTCGTCCAGTGCCAGGCCGCTGGCCTTGCGGCGCGTGCGGCGTGAGGCGCCGGCACGCAGCAGCAGCCACTGCTCCAGATCCTGCCATTCCTGCTGGTAGCGGGCGACGAACTGCTCCTGTTTCATCGCCGCCCCAGCAGCCAGTTGGCCATCGCATACAGGCGCAACACGCCGACCTGGCCGTGGGTGCCGGTCAGTGGCTCGGCAATACCGGCCAGCTCCTGCTGGCGCGCCGCCGACAAGCGTGGCGCGCGCTCGGCGAAGGCCATCAGCGCGGCCTGTTCCTCTGGTCGCAGGGGCTGCGGCGGGGCCAGCACGCTGCCGATGGTCGGCGGCGGTGGCAGGTACAGCGCGGGTGCATGCACCACCACAGTGCCTGCCACCAGGTCGCCCAGACGGCGGCCATGCGGATCGAACAGGCTGCTGATCAGGCCCAGCGCATAGCCGAAGGGCAGCATGTCCACCGTGCGCAGCAGGTTGCGGGTGATCGCCGCCATCCAGCCTGCCGGCGCGCCATCGCGGGACAGCACACGCAGCCCCAGCGCACGCTTGCCCAGGGTGCGTCCCCACTGCTTCGCAGACGATCGGGTAGGCCCAGTAGACCAGGAACATCAGCACCAGGTAGAGGCCGGAACCGAACTGGTCCAGCAGTGCCAGCGGGATCGACATCAGCACCAGTGCCGCGATGCGCACGCCGAGATCGACCAGCCAGGCCATCGCCCTCGGTACCGGGCCGGCTGCAGGCAACTGCAGCGGCACACCCTCCGGCGTTACCACCTCGCGGTAGGTATCGAGCATCGGTGCGGCCATCAGCGTGATGGCCTTCGTTGTGGGCGCCGGAGTCCTCTCCGGCAGGCAGCCACAGGCATGGGGGTCTCGACAGGTCCTGGTCGGCCCAGACTTTAGCAGAGCCGCATGGCGGCGTTGGCCGCTCAGCCCAGGTATTCGTCCTTCAGCCGCACGTAGTGGTCGGCCGAGTAATGCAGCGCCTCGATTTCCTTGTCGCTCAGCGTGCGTGCCGGGCGGGCCGGGTTGCCCACCCACAGCTCGCCTTCGCCGACCACCTTGCCCGGGCCGACCACGGCACCGGCGCCGACGAAGCCATGGCGCTCGACCCGCGCGCCGTCGAGGATGCAGGCACCCATGCCGATCAGGCTGTAATCACCGATGGTGCAGGCGTGGATGATGCAGCCGTGGCCGACGGTCACGCCTTCGCCGATCAGGGTCGGGTAGCCGGCCTTGTTGTAGGGGCTGTGATGGCTGACGTGGATGATGGTGCCGTCCTGCACGTTGGTGCGTGCGCCGATGCGCACGTGGTTGACGTCACCGCGGATGATCGTGCCCGGCCACACCGAGACGTCCTCGCCCAGCTCCACGTCACCGATGATCGTGCACGACGGGTCGATGTACACGCTCGCCGAGGACGGGCATCTTGTCGCGGAAGGGGCGCAGCGGGTTCATCGATGTCTACGGAAATCAGGGCGTCCGCGACGATGATACCCGCTCGGCCAATGGCGACCCCGCCACCCGCAACTGCCGGAATGCCTCATGCATCCGTGTCGACCAAGGTCGACACCTGCCAGAACGGATCGCGCGCCGCATTGGTGGATGGCATCCACCGATCCCGCGTTACGCCACGCGGCCGCGGCGTGCACGCTCCAGGTGCACCAGCAGCAGCGAGATTGCCGCGGGGGTCATGCCCGGAATGCGCTGCGCCTGGCCGATGGTCTGCGGGCGCACGCGCTCCAGCTTCTGCAGCGCTTCGGCCGACAGCCCGCGCACCGCCGCGTAATCGAAGGCTTCGGCGATTGGCGTGGCTTCATGCCGCTGCTGGCGCTCGATCTCCTCGCGCTGGCGGGTAGTAGCGGCGTACTTCACGCCGATCTCCACCTGCTCGGCCACCTTGGCGTCGGCCACCGCCGGGCCCAGCGACGGCACCTGCATAAGCTGCGCGTAGTCCAGCTCGGGGCGCTTGATCAGGTCCAGCACGCTGGTCTCGCGGCTGACCGCCACACCCAGCGTGTCCTGCACTTCGCGGCCCAGCGCATTGGCCGGGGTTGCCCACAGCGCGCCCAAGCGTGCGCGTTCGGCAGCAACAGCGGCCTGCTTGGTCTCGAACGCGTTCCAGCGGCGGTCATCCACCAGGCCCATCTCGCGGCCGGCCGGCGTCAGGCGCTGGTCGGCATTGTCCTCGCGCAGCTGCAGGCGGTACTCGGCGCGGCTGGTGAACATGCGGTAGGGCTCGTTGGTACCGTGAGTGATCAGGTCATCCACCAGCACGCCCAGGTACGCCTCGTCGCGGCGCGGGCACCAGCCGTCCAGTCCGCGCACCTGGCGTGCAGCGTTGAGGCCGGCCAACAGGCCTTGCGCGGCGGCTTCTTCATAGCCGGTGGTGCCGTTGATCTGGCCGGCGAAGAACGGCCGCCGTTGACCAGCTTGGTTTCCAGCGAAGCCTTCAACCCGCGTGGATCAAAGAAGTCGTACTCGATCGCGTAGCCCGGGCGGGTGATATGCGCGTTGCCGAAACCGCGGATGCTGCGCACCATCTCCAGCTGCACGTCGAACGGCAGCGAGGTGGAGATGCCGTTGGGGTAGATCTCGACGATGCCCAGGCCTTCGGGTTCGACGAAGATCTGGTGGCTGGCCTTCTCGGCAAAGCGCACCACCTTGTCCTCGATGGACGGGCAGTAGCGCGGGCCGATGCCTTCGATCTGGCCGCTGTACAGCGGCGAGCGGTGCAGCGCGTCGCGGATGATCTGGTGGGTCTGTTCGGTGGTGTGGGTGATCCAGCAGCTGACCTGCTGCGGATGCTCGTCCACCGAACCCAGGAAGGACATCACCGGGCGCGGCGAGTCGCCGGGCTGCTCATCCATCACGCTGTAGTCCAGCGAGCGGCCGTCGATGCGCGGCGGCGTGCCGGTCTTCAGGCGGTCCACCTGGAACGGGCGCTCGCGCAGCCGCGCGGCCAGCGTGGTGGCCGGCGGGTCGCCCATGCGGCCGGCGGCGTACTGGGTCGGGCCGACATGGATCTTGCCGGCCAGGAAGGTGCCGGCGGTCAGCACCACGGCCTCGGCATCGAAGCGCAGGCCGGTCTGGGTGATGACCCCGCGCACGGCGTCGCCTTCGATGACCAGGTCATCGACGGCCGCCTGGAACACGGTCAGGTTGGCCTGGCCTTCGACGATGGCGCGGATCGCCATGCGGTACAGGTTGCGGTCGGCCTGGCAGCGGGTGGCGCGCACGGCCGGGCCCTTGGAGGCGTTGAGGGTGCGCCACTGGATGCCGGCGCGGTCGGCGGCATGCGCCATCGCACCGCCGAGCGCGTCGATTTCCTTGACCAGGTGGCCCTTGCCGATGCCGCCGATGGCCGGGTTGCAGCTCATCGCACCCACGGTTTCGATGTTGTGGGTCAGCAGCAGGGTGCGCACGCCGTGCGGGCTGCGGCCAGCGCGGCTTCAGTGCCAGCGTGGCCACCGCCGATGACGATGACGTCGTAACGATGGAAGGACGGGTTCATGGGGGCTGTTCAGCTTGGGGCAGGCGCGGCCGGGGGCGGCGCCGGGGTGGCGATTTTAGCGCCATTCGGGGTCCGGACGCCGGCGCCGGCCAGTCGGCGGCGAAATCGGCCCTAAAGTTGGCAGGATTTTTGCAGATAACCCAATAGCACCCATCGTGGCTGGCGCCGCAGGGCCCGTGACCGGAATTGGAACAGGGGCCGGTACAGGCGCACGATGGGGGAGCAGAGGGCCGGCAGTCGGGGGACTGTCCGGCCCTTTTTTTGCGGCTGTCGGGAAGGCGCCATCCACGCATGGCGTGGATCTACTGAAGCTGGGCTTTCGCCGGTTGGCGACCTGACAAAACAAACGGCCCCGCATTGCGGGGCCGTCTGCCTTCAGAGGTGCCGACATCCGACAGGGCCGGAACAGGGGGATCCAGATGTTCCTGTCGGATATCGACGTAGAGCTTTTTGCGGCGGCCCGTGTCGTTTTTGTCACTTTGTGACGTGGGCCGTCACTGTCCGCGTAGAGTGCGGCTTGGACCGTGTGAAATGCAAGACGGTTCAGCGCTCAACTGTGCGCTGCGTCGCACGATCCATGTTGCGCCAGGGGGAACCGTTCATCCTCGGCGCACTCGGTGCCGGTGCCGGACGGGCCTGGGGCGCCGGCGGCTGTGCGTTCGACTGCGGCGGGCGGCGCATCGAGTCCATGTTCCGCCACGGCGAACCACCGTTGTACGACGGTCGCGACGGCGGCGGCGGACGGTGCTCGCCACCATTGCCCGGGCGCGGCGGCGGGCGATGGTTGTGCGGCGGGCGGTAGATCGGGCGCGAGTAATACGGATTGCCGTAGCCGCCGTAGTAGCCGCCATAGCCACCGTAGTAGGGGCCGTAGTTGTAGGGATAGCCGGCCGGGTAGCGGTACTCCACCGACGGCGCACCGTGGTAGTAGCTGCCGCTGCGGCCGCCGCCGACATAGTCGTAGGTGGTGCAGCCGGTCAGGGCCAGCAGCAGGCCACCGGCAAGCATCAGGCGCATTTTCATGGTGGGTCCCCCCAGAGGACGGGTGTGCAGTCAGCTTCGGGCGCCAGCGTTGAATCGGCCCTTAATTCCGCCGGCCAGGATGAATGGAGGCGTAGGCCTGCATGCTGGCATGACCTGCGCCCCGGTCGCCAGCGCGAAGCCATACGTTAATCTTGCGTCATGAGCGATTCACTGTTGCCCCGCGCCGATGACGTCCTGCTTGCTGCGGCGAGGATTGCCCCGCATGCCAGCGTGACCCCGGTACTGCGCTCGCGCATGCTTGATGCGCTGGCCGGCGCGCAACTCGCGTTCAAGGCCGAGCACCTGCAGCGCGGCGGCGCATTCAAGTTCCGTGGTGCCTGCAACGCGGTGTGGTCGCTGGAGGCCGATCGCGCCAGTGCCGGCGTGGTCACGCACTCCTCCGGCAATCATGGCGCCGCCTTGGCGCTGGCCGCGCGCACGCGTGGCATTCCCTGCCACGTGGTGGTGCCGGAAGGCGCGGTGGCGGCCAAGCTGGCCAACATCGCGCGCCATGGCGCCACCCTCTGGCGCTGCCCGCCGACCACCGCCGATCGTGAGGCCGCCTGCGCCAAAGTGCAGGCCGATACCGGCGCGACTCTCGTCCATCCATACACCGACCCGGCGGTGATGGCGGGGCAGGGCACCGCCGCGCTGGAGCTGCTGCACAGCGACGGCCCGTTCGACGTGCTGGTCGTGCCGGTCGGCGGCGGTGGCCTGGCCAGCGGCACCGCGCTGGCCCTGCAGCACGCCAGCCCGCAGACCCGCCTGGTGCTGGCCGAGCCAGCCGGAGCCGACGATACCGCGCGCTCGCTGGCCGCTGGCGAGCGCCAGGGCGCGTTCGCCCCGGACACGATCTGCGATGGACTGCGTACCCTGATCGGCGCGCCGAATTTCGAACTGCTGCGCGCGGCAGGTGCCGAGGTGATCGTGGTTGATGACACGGCGACGATGGCGGCGATGCGCCTGCTGTGGGAGGTGCTCAAGCAGGTGGTCGAGCCGTCGTCGGCCACCGTGCTCGCTGCCGTGCTGGCACAGCCACAGCGCTTCGCCGGCCTGCGCGTGGGCCTGGTGCTGTCTGGTGGCAATGTCGACCTGCCTGCGCTGCGCTGGGGCGCGCCATGAGCCGCGACCGGCACCGGCCCCGCACCGGCCTGCTGGGCTGGCTGTGGCGGCTGTTTGTCCTGCTGGTGATCTGGCTGCTGGGCGTGACCGCCTGGATCGTCTGGGTCGGCGAGCGCGACCAGGCCGCCAAGGCCGATGCCATCATCGTGCTGGGTGCGGCCGCCTATGACGCCAAGCCATCGCCGGTGTTCGAAGAACGTATCCGGCATGGACTAGACCTGTACGAGGCCCAGTACGCGCCGCTGCTGATCTTCACCGGTGGCTATGGCGGCACCGGTGCGCGCTTCTCCGAATCGCAGGTGGCGCGGCGCTATGCGCTGAAGCATGGCGTGCCGGACGATGCGATCCTGATCGAGACCGCGTCACGCAACACCGTGCAGAACCTGGTGGAAGCCAAGCGACTGATGGACCAGCGCGACCTGCACCGGGTGATCATCGTCAGCGACCCGCTGCACATGGCGCGCGCGCTGCGCCTGAGCAAGGCGCTGGGCATCGATGCGCTGGCCTCGTCCACGCCCAGCACGCGCTTCCGCAGCTTCCACACCAGCTGGCGCTTCCTGGTGCAGGAAATCTACTTCTTCCACCGCGACCTGGTGCGCCCGCCGCTGAGCTCGCCGGCCAATACCTGAGGGCGAAAGCCTGCGTTGGGCGCGGTGTCGCATTGGGTAGTGCCGGCCGCTGGCCGGCAGATGCCCACCATGGAATCGTGAGGTTGCCGGCCAGCGGCCAGCACTACCAGACGATCAGGTCTGCTTGCGTCGGATCGGAATCGCCGACACCGGCACCGAGGCGACGTCATGCCCGCCTTCGCGGATCGGCGCGCCCGGGTCCGGTGCCCAGGCGTGGGCATAGATCACTTCCCAGCTGCTGGGCAGCTTGCCGTCGGCGCGCCGCATCGGTTCATACGCCGCTGCCGCCGCAGCGAAACGGCCACGCCCGGTCAGCGTATGGCGGCGGTCCACCCGCGCATTGGTCGCGCCCATCGCGCGCAGTTCGCGCATCAACGAGGGCAGGTCGTCGTAGGTCAGGGTGAACAGATCGCGGTCCAGCACCGGGTCACGGAAGCCGGCCATCATCAGCGCATCACCGAACTGGGCGATCTGTGCAAAGCGGCTGACGTGCGGGCGGTCATCGGCGGCGGCGAAGGCTTCGTTGAGTTCGATCAGCGTTTCCGGGCCGAAGGTGGAGCACACCAGAAGGCCACCGGGCTTGAGCACACGGCGGAACCCGGCGAACACCGCCGGCAGGTCGTCCACCCACTGCAGGCACAGGTTGCTGAAGATCACGTCCACGCTGTTGTCGGCCGGCAGCAGCGCAGCGGCGTCGCCGCACAGGCGCTGGAACGGCTTCCACCAGCCGGCCTGGCGCTTGGCCTGGTCCAGCATCGGCAGCGCCACGTCCAGCGCGATCACCTGCGCCTTCGGCCAGCGCTTCTTCATCAACGCACTTGCATGGCCGGTGCCGGCGCCGATGTCCAGCACCACCTCGGGCTTGCGTGCCTCAAGGTAGTCCAGCGATTCGATCAGCCGCGACTGCACCTCGCGCTGCAGGGCGGCGGCAGCGTCGTAACTGGTGGCGGCACGCGCGAACGCGCGACGGACATGGCGGGCATCGAAGTGGGACGGCATTGCGAACTCTCTTAGAACGTACCGGGGTAGGCGCCGCCGTCGATCAGCAGATTCTGCCCGGTGAGGTAACCGGCCTGTGCACTGCACAGGAAGGCGCAGGCGGCGCCGAATTCGTCCGGCGTGCCGAAGCGGCCGGCGGGAATCTGCTGGCGCCGGCGTTCAGCGACTTTGCCGGCGTCGCCGTCCTTGCCCGCGCTGTGGGCGAAGTTGGCGCGCAGGCGGTCGGTGTCGAACTGGCCGGGCAGCAGGTTGTTGATGGTGACGTTGTGGGCCACGGTGCGGCGCGACAGGCCGGCGACGAAACCGGTCAGGCCACTGCGCGCGCCGTTGGACAACGCCAGGATGTCGATCGGGGCTTTCACCGCCGACGAGGTGATGTTGACGATGCGGCCGAAGCCGCGCTCGATCATCGCGTCGACGGTGGCGCGGATCAGCGCGATCGGCGCCAGCATGTTGGCGTCCAGCGCGGCAATCCAGTCGTCGCGTTCGAAATTGCGGAAATCACCGGGCGGCGGACCACCGGCATTGTTGACCAGGATGTCCACCTGCGGGCAGGCGGCCAGCGCCGCAGTGCGGCCGGCCTCGGTGGTGACGTCGGCGGCGACGGCGCGCACCTCACCGGCACCGGGCAGGGCGCTCAGCCCTGCGGCGGCAACCTGCAGTGCCTCCTCGCCACGAGCCACGATCACCACGTTGACGCCCTCGCGCACCAGCGCACGCGCGCAGCCCAGGCCCAGCCCCTTGCTTGCGCCGCAGACCAGTGCCCAGCGGCCGTTGATACCCAGATCCATGCGTCAATCCTGCGGAATTCGGAGGGGGCTCATTGTCCGCCATCGGCCGGTGACAGGCCGGCAACGAAGTGTTGCAGGGCGGCGGCCACCTCATCGGCATGGCCGAGGAAAGGCGCATGTCCACCATGGGCGATCGTCAGCGCCTGCGCGCCCGGGGCCAGCGCCGCGGCGGCCTGCATCGCCACCGGAGACACCAACCGGTCTCGCTGGCCGGCGATCCACAGGCTGGGCTTGCCCAGCGTCGGCAGCGCGCCGCGCAGATCGGTGCTTTCGAGCAGGCGCAGGCCTTCCAGCAGGGCGCGTTCGGTGGGCGCACCGCGCTCGACCAGGCGCTGCCGCAGGATGCGCAGCTCCTCGCGGGCGTGTGCCGAGCCCATCACGTCCAGCGCGAGGAAGCGTTCCAGGGTGCCGCCGAAGTCGGTGGCCAGCTCGCGCCCGAACTGCTCGAACACCGCCGGTTCCACTGCATGCGGCCAGTCTTCGCCACGCACGAAGCGTGGCGTGGCCGCGATCATCGCCAGCCCGCGCACCTTCGGCAGCGTCGCGGCAGCGTGCAGCGCGAACAGACCGCCCAGCGACCAGCCGCACCACACCGCCGGGGGTGTGGCCGCGGCAATGGCACTGACCACGAACGGCAGGCGCAGCGGCGTGGTGTCGTCGCGGCTGTGGCCATGGCCGGGCAGGTCGACCAGGTGCAGGGTGAACTGGTCTGCCAGGCGCTGCACCAGCGGCGCGAATACACCGCCCTGCAGGGCCCAGCCGTGGATCAGTACCAGGTCCGGCCCACGGCCGGTGACGTCAATATGCATGGGCAATGACACGGAACTCAGGCAAAAGCGGGCGGGCGGCGGTGGCGCGGCTTCACGCACGGCCAGGGTCACGCGATCGCGCGCGCTGGCGATGGCCTCCACCAGGCCACGCACCTGTTCCGGCGTATGCAGCGCGGACAGTGTCACGCGCAGGCGTGCCTTGCCTTCCGGCACCGTCGGCGGGCGGATTGCACCGACCAGCCAGCCGGCCTGTTCCAGCGCCGTGGACATCGCCACGGCGGTGCGGTCATCGCCGAACAGCAGCGGCTGGATCGGTGTTTCCGAAGCCATCAGGTCCAGGCCATGGCGACGCGCTTCAGTGCGGAACAGCGCGATCAGGTCGGTCAGCTTTGTGCGACGCCAGTGGTCGCGGCGCGCCAGGCGCACTGCTTCAAGCGCAGCAGCGGCCATCGCCGGTGGCACCGCGGTGGTGTAGATGTACGGGCGCGCGGTTTCGGCCAGATGCTCGATCAGGTCGTCGCGGCCCAGCACCAGCGCACCGGAACCGCCCAGTGCCTTGCCCAGTGTGACCAGCTGCAGCGGTACGTCGTCCACGCCCAGCCCGGCGGCGGCCACGGCACCACGGCCATCACCGACCACGCCGACACCGTGCGCATCATCCACATAGAAGAACAGCGCCTGCTGCAGGCGTGCCACAAGCGACAATGCACGCAGCGGTGCGATGTCGCCATCCATGCTGAAGACACCATCGGTGGCCAGCATGGCCGCGCCATCGGGCGCGTGCTTGAGCTGGCGCATCGCGCCTTCCGCATCCAGGTGCGGGTAGCGGCGCAGGCGCGCACCGGCCAGCCGGGTGGCATCAAGGAGGCTGGCGTGGTTGAGCTTGTCCTGTACGCAGACATCGTTCTCTTCGCTCAGCAGTGCCTGCTGCACCGCCAGATTGGCGGCGAAGCCACTGCCGAACAGCAGCGCACGCGGATAGCCCAGCCACTCGGCCACCTCGCGTTCCAGCGCCTCATGCAGGGCATGATGGCCGCAGACCAGGTGCGAGGCACCGGCGCCAGCGCCTTCGCGTGCGGCGGCGTCCTGCAGCGCGTTGACCACGCTGAACTGCTGGGCCAGGCCCAGGTAGTCGTTGCTGCAGAAGCCGGTCAGCCACTGGCCGTCCACTTCCAGGCGCACGCCATCACGTCGGGTGACCATGCGTCGCGGGCGGCGACGGCCTTGGGCATCGCGCAGAGCGCGCTGGGCGTGGAGGCGGGCGGTCAGGTCGGGGCGGGCCATGGTGGCTGAATGCGTCGACGGAGCGGCTAGGGTAGCGCGTTGCCGCGCCTGCTTGCGGCCCGTCTCAGGCCGCGTGAGCGCAGCCGCAGCCGGGTGCATCGCCACTGATATCGGCGTGCACGGTACCGCCGTGGTCGTGGCCTTCGGCATCCACCTGCACCGCCATCGGCTGTAGCCCCAGCCGTGCGAACAGCGCCAGATCGCGCTCGCTTTCCGGGTTGCCGGTAGTAAGCAGCTTGTCGCCGTAGAAGATGGAGTTGGCGCCGGCCAGGAAACACAGCGCCTGCAGTTCGTCACTCATCGCCTCGCGACCCGCCGACAGCCGCACCATCGAGCGCGGCATGGCGATGCGCGCCACCGCGATCATGCGCACGAACTCGAACGGGTCCAGCTCTGCACTGCCATGCAGCGGCGTGCCCGCCACCTGCACCAGCCTGTTGATCGGCACCGAATCAGGGTGCGCCGGCAGTGTGGCCAGTGCCAGCAGCAGGCCGACGCGCTGTGCGCGCGTCTCGCCCATGCCGACGATGCCGCCGCAGCAGGTCTTCAGGCCGGCATCGCGCACGTGCTCAAGCGTGTCCAGGCGGTCCTGGTACTGGCGGGTGTGGATGATCGAATCGTAGTAGTCCGGTGCGGTATCGAGGTTGTGGTTGTAGTAGTCCAGGCCCGCATCCTTCAGCGCACGTGCCTGCTCGCCGCTGAGCATGCCCAGCGTGGCGCAGGTCTCCAGGCCCAGTGCCTTCACCCCGGCGATCATCGCCGCCACCTTCGGAATGTCGCGATCCTTCGGTGAACGCCATGCGGCACCCATGCAGAAGCGCGACGCACCGGCGGCCTTGGCCTGGCGCGCCTTGGCCAGCACCGCATCGGTCTCCATCAGCTTCTGCGCATTCACCCCGGTGCTGTAGCGCTGCGCCTGCGGGCAGTACGCGCAGTCTTCCGGGCAGCCTCCGGTCTTCACCGACAACAGCGTGGACACCTGCACCTGCGCCGGATCGAAGTGCTCGCGGTGCACCGCGGCGGCGCGGAACAGCAGCTCGGGAAACGGCAGATCGAACAGCGCCTGCAGTTCGTCGTGATGCCAGTCGTGGCGGATGGCAGCAGCCATGGCGGGGCCTTGGGTACGAATGGAGCGAGGGCGGCAGTGTGGTTGGGGGGCACGGGCTGTCAACTTTTAGTTTGATGTTTTGGTTTACTTGGCCGTGACTGGAATGGAATCCCATACAAGCGATGCCCATGGCGCTGCATCGATTGCGGGCATCGCTGCTGCCGCGGCGAACCCCGTCCTCGGGCCGGGAGCGGGGGCAGCCTGCGCGGTGAGCTTGGCCCGAACATCGTCAGGATCGACCCGCGCAGCGCGTTGGACGTAACCTCAAGCACACACGTTCAATCGGGCAGCGCTGCAATGGACAATCCGGACAACTGGCAGCCGATCACCCGGGAAGAACTGGAAACCCTGGTCGCACGGCAGTTGCAGGATTGCTCACCTGTCCAACGAGCCACCTTCGAATCCCTGCGCGTGCCATTCCATGCGGTTCGGTTGCACAGGCTGGGCATGATTGAGTGGGTCTGGGCGGTCGCACAGCTGCCCGACGGGTTGCTGTACTACGAGGACGTTGAGGAAGGATTCGAGATGGGCACGCCGGGAGAGGATGGTGTGTTGCCGAACCAAGGCTGTTCTCAGCTGACGCTGACCCACATTCTCCATCGTTTGGTGATCTGAGCATCAGATCTCGCAGATCGCTGCATCTGCCCGAGTTCAGGACGCTCTTCTGGCGGCATACGTGCATTTCACCGCATCCTGCAAGGCCTTCGGCCACAGTGGCCGCTGTCTAACCAAAGCGCTGGCGCGCAGACTTTGACTCATGACCGATCTCCATCGCCTCCGCGGCCGCATCACCGCGCTGGTTCTCAGCGAAGCCTGGCGCCGCCGCGCCGCGCTCTGGGGCGGCGCCGCCGTGGCGCTGGTGGCCATCCTGTTCGCCAAGGCCAGCGATGCGGCCTTCCATCTGTTCCAGCGCATCACGTCACACTCGCCATGGTGGGCCCTGCTGCTCACGCCCGGCATCTTCGCGCTGCTGGCGTGGCTCACTTCCGGCGTGCTGAAGCCCACGCGGGGCAGCGGCATTCCGCAGGTCATCGCTGCGCTGGACAAGGCCGATGAGCCGTTCCGGAAAACCAACCTTTCCCCAGCGGTTTCGGCCGGCAAGCTGCTGCTGACCTCGCTGTCGCTGCTGGGGGCGCATCGGTCGGGCGCGAGGGGCCCACCGTGCACGTAGGCGCAAGCCTGATGTATCTGTTCGGCCGCTGGTTCGGTTTCAAGGATCCCCGCGAGCTCTCGCACTTCCTGCTGGCCGGTGGTGCGGCGGGTATCGCGGCGGCCTTCAACACGCCGCTGGCCGGTATCGTCTTCGCCATCGAGGAGCTCAGCGGCCGCTTCGAGCATCGTTTCTCAGGCACCCTGCTGACCGCGGTGATCGTCGGTGGCGTGGTGTCGCTGGGCCTGCTGGGCAACTACACCTATTTTCGGCCATGTGAGCGCACGCCTGCCGCTCGGCCAGGGCTGGCTGGCAATCCTGCTGTGCGGCGTAGTCGCGGGCCTGCTGGGTGGCCTGTTCGCGCGTGCGGTGCTGGCCAGTGCGGGCCGCCCGCGTTGGCTCGGGCAACTGCGGCAGCGGCATCCGGTGCTGTTGGCCGCAGGCTGCGGCATGGCGGTGGTACTGCTCGCCCTGGTCTTCGGTGAAGGCGCGTTCGGCACCGGCTACGAGAGCGCGCAGTCTGGTGCAGGGGCAGGCGCTGGTCGGCCACGAGTTCGGGTTGATGAAGCTGCTGGCCAATCTGGCCTCGTACGTGGCGGGCATTCCCGGCGGCCTGTTCTCGCCGGCGTTGGCGGTCGGCGCTGGACTCGGCCACAACCTGGCAGTGCTGATGCCGGGCGTGGATCCGCGCGCGTTCGTGCTGCTGGGCATGTGTGCTTACCTGACCGGCGTTACCCAGGCCCCGCTGACGTCGGCGGTGATCTCGCTGGAACTGACCGACAGCGGCGACCTGCTGCTGCCGATACTGGCCACGGTGCTGATCGCGCGTGGCGTGTCCGGGTGTGCAGGGTGCCGATCTATCGCGGGCTGGCGGAGTTGTTGATCGGGCCCGCCGCTACGCCACCGGCGACCGGACAGGGTGAACGCCTTTCCTGACGGGCGGCGGCCCCGTCGCAGTTGAGGGCAGTTCCGACACTGCAATCGGTGCTTCGCCGATGGCCGCACGCGGCGTGCGCCATCAAGTATTGGGTGATGCGTACTTATCTCCTGCGTTCGGCAACCCGTGTCTCGCGCGCACTGCTTGGTGTGCTGCTACCGCTCCGCTGCCTGGTCTGCGGCGACCCGGGCCACGATGATCTTGATCTGTGCTGCGCTTGCCTGGCCGATCTGCCCTGGGCAGGCCGTGCCTGCCTGCGCTGCGCGTTGCCGTTGCCCGACACCGCGTTGATCGTCTGTGGCAGCTGCCGCGAGGAGCCACCGCCACAGACGGCTACCCACGCCAGCCTGCTGTACCTGCCACCGGTCGACCAGTTGCTGGTCCGCTACAAGTTCCATCAGGATCTCGCAGCCGGACGCCTGCTCGCGCAGCTGATGCAGCGCGCACCGCCGCCGTGGTGGTGTCCACCGCTGGTGCCGGGCCGCCGCTGCACAATCGCCGGCTGCGCCAGCGCGGCTACAACCAGGCGGGCGAGCTGTGCCGGCTGCTGCCGATGCCGGTCTGGCAGGGGCTGTACCGGCGGCGCCACACCGCGCCGCAGTCCGAGCGCACGGCCGAACAGCGCAGGGAAAATCTGTTCGATGCGTTCGATGTGCGTGGCTTGGTGCCAACGCGGCTGACCGTGGTCGATGATGTGATGACCACCGGCAGCACGGTGATGGAGGTTGCCGAGACGCTGCGCCTGGTGGGCGCTGCGGAGGTGCGCGTGTGGGTCTGCGCGCGGGCGCCGTGATCGCCCTCTTCATCCACAGGGGCTAGGATGAGGCCGGTTCCGGATCGAAGGAGTGGTCATGAATTCCCCCTTGTCTCCCTTGCTGTCGGCGGTTGGCCGCAGCTGGTGGATCCTGCTGCTGTACGGGCTTGTCGCACTGGGTTTTGGCATCGTTGCCATCGGCTGGCCCTTGTCCGCAGCGATGGCACTGGCGTGGACACTGGGCGTGATGGCCATCGTTGAAGGTGTCATCAGCCTGTTCGCACTGATCAGCGGCGGCAGTGGTGCCTCGCGTGGGTGGCTGGCGCTGTATGCCATCGCCTCGCTGGGCTTCGGCATCCTGGCGGTGATCAACCCGCTGGCCACCGCCAGCGGCTGGTGTTGTTCCTCGCAGCGTGGCTGCTGGTGGCGGGCATCTATCGCATCGTGTTCGCGATCCGCGTGCGCAAACAGATCCAGGGCGAGTGGTTGCTGATACTCAGTGGTGTGCTTGCGGTGGTGTTGGGCCTGCTGTTTGCGGCCAACCCGTACGCAGGCGTGGCGGTGACCACGCTGTGGATCGGCATCGGCAGCCTGCTGTATGGGCTGCTGCAGGTACTGGTGGCATTCAAGCTGCGGAAGCTGAAGTGAGGGCTGCGCTTTCCCTGTTGCTGGGCGTGGCGTTGGCCCTGACCGGATGCAGGCCTGGCACACCCGGTGCCTTGGCAGGCAAGGATCATGCGCCACGCCCCGGCGTGGATGTGCGTCTGAGCGCGGTGGACGCCTCCGGCAAAGGCAGGCCGGCGCAATGGCAAGGCGAAACCCTGGCCCTGCGCGAGCCGCCGATTGCCGGCAGTGCGGACATTGCTGATGTGCGCTACGTACTGGACGATGCCAAGCAGCCCGGCCTGCAGATCCGCTACCGGCCCGAAGCGCACCAGCGCATCCACGATGACACGGCAGCACTGGTGGGACACGGCAGCACTGGATCAGCGCGAGCTGATGGCCGTGTGCTGATGGTGGCGACGGTGCAGGGGCCGTTCGGCGAATCGATGATGCTGAGCGGGCTGCCCAGCGTTGCCGAGGCGCAGGAGCTGGCGAAGCACATCACTGGCGACTGACGGACGCGCCATGAACCCGCGGCGCGCGGGGAGGTCGACCAAGGTCGACCGCTACCGGGCGAACCGTGCCTCGATCTCTTCCAGCGACTTGCCCTTGGTCTCCGGCAGCCAGAACGCGGCCACCAGGAAGAACAGAAAGGTGCACGCCGCCCAGAACACGAACATGCTGGCGTAGCCGTAGTGGCCCACCGTGGGCAGGAAGATGGCGGCGATGGTGGTGGACACGAACTGGTTGATCAGCAGCGCGATGCTCATGCCATTGGAACGGATGCGGTTCGGCATCAGCTCCGACAGTGCCAGCCACACGCACACGCCGGGGCCGACGGCGAAGAACGCGACGAACACCAGGATGCAGGTGGCCACGGCCCAGCCGTGTGCCGGTGGCGGCACCGGGCCAATGCGGGCCTGCTCGATGCGCAATGGCGCCTGGCTGGCGCTGGCCGGGTCGGCAAATGGATTCAGGTGGAGTTTGCGGAAGAACGCACCGATCACGCTGTCCGGCTGCACGGTGCCGGTGCGCTCGATGCGCAGTTCGCGATCAATCAGGTTGTCGCTGCGCAGGGCGCGCACATTGGTGAAGTCGCCGTAGGCAGGCATACGACACGGTCAGTTGCAGCGGCCGGCCTTCGCTGTCGATGCCAGCGCCGAAGCGCTGCCACTGCGCATCATCCAGCACCAGCTGCAGGCCGTCGCCGCTGACCGCCGCCTGCAGTTGCGGCTGCACGTCGGTACGGCCGCGTTCAGCCTGGAAGAACAGCGTGGCCGCGGCCAGCAGGGCCACGCAGATGCCGCCACTGCCCAGCATCAGCAGGAACTTGCGGCCCTTGCGGTCGACCAGCAGCAGCGCGACCACGGTCATCACCGCGTTGAGCAGCTTGATTGCCACGTCGGCCGTTGGCCACCGAACCGGACAGGCCGGCCTGGTTGAGGATGTTGACCGCGTAGGCCAGCACCGAGTTGATGCCGGTGGCCTGGGTGCAGGCCAGCACCACGCAGGCCAGCACGAACGGCACCACGTAGCGGCGGCTGAGCAGTGGGTCGCGCTTGCCGTCGCTGCTGCTCGATTCCGGCGCCTGGATCTGGGCCAGCGTGGGCTCAACCTCTGCGGCGGGGAGGACGCGCTCAAGGCTGCGCCGGGCTTCAGCGACGCGGCCGCGGCGCACCAGCCAGCGCGGCGATTCGGACAGCAAGAAGATGCCGGCACAGAACAGCAGGCCTGGCGCCAGACAACTCCAGAAGATGGTGCGCCAGGCGTGGTCCTTCACCGTGAACAGTTCCTGCGCCTGCTGCGCCAGCGGCAGCGAGCGCACGGCCTCGGCGGCGGCATCCACCGCATGGGCGTGGTACAGGCCGATCAGCGCGGCCAGCACCAGGCCGATGGTCAGCAGCAGCTGGAACATCGCCGCACCGCGTCCACGCCGCTCGGGGCTGAGCACTTCGGCCAGGTACAGCGGAATCACCACGCCGATCAGGCCGCCACTGATGCCCTGCAGCAGCCGCCCGAGCAGCAGCGGCGTGTAGCCCGAGGCCAGCGCCATGATCGGAATCGAGGCGGTGAACAGCAGGCCGGCCAGCAGCATCGCACCGCGGCGACCGATCAGGTCGGCGACCATGCCGGCGAACAGCGAGGACAGCACGCTGCCCAGCAGTACCGCCGCCACCACGAAGCCGAGCTGCTGGCTGCTGAGCTGCCAGGCGTGACTGGCGGTCGCTTCAAGATAGGGCAGGGCACCGGCGATGATGCCATGTCGATGCCGTACAGCAGGCCCCCAAGCCGCCGATGAAGAGCAGGTAGCGTACGGGCCAGCGCGGGGCGGTGCTTGCAGTCATCGGCAGTTCCTGTGGTAGCGCCGGGCCAGGCCCGGCGGCGGTTCGTCGCAGAGTGCATTCTGTAGAGCCGAGCCATGCTCGGCTGCTTTCCGTTCCGATATCGAGGTTCCCCATGCCGCGCTTCGCGCGGTGAGCCGAGCATGGCTCGGCTCTGCAGGGAGCCCGCGCGGCATCCGGGCCGCATCGCTTGCGTCAGGTCAGATCGACCACGCGCCCACCAATGACCACCTGCTGCAGGCGCAGTTCGGCGTCCAGTACCACCAGGTCGGCGCGGGCGTCGGGCGCAATGCGGCCGCGATCGCCCAGGCCCAGATAGTCGGCCGGGAAGGTGGAAACACGTTGCGAGGCATCGGCCAGCTCCAGGCCGACGCGCACCAGGTTGCGCAGCGCCTGGTCCATGGTCAGTGCGCTGCCGGCCAGCGAACCCGTCGCCAGGCGCACGCAGCCGCCGCACTTGTGCACGCGCTGCTCGCCCAGCGCGTACTCGCCATCGGGCATGCCGGTGGCGGCAGTCGCGTCGGTCACCGCGTACAGGCGCGGAAATCGCGCGCGGCCAGGCGGATCACGCCGGGATGGATGTGCTGCAGGTCGGGAATGATCTCGGCGTACTGCGCATGTGCCAGCGCCGCCGCGGCGATGCCAGGCCGGTAGTGGTCGACGCCGGTCATGCCGTTGAACAGATGGGTGAAGCCGGAAGCCCCGGCCTGCAGCGCAGCAACACCCTCTTCGTAAGTGCCAGCGCTGTGGCCAAGCTGCACACGGATGCCCATTGCCGAAAGCGCGGGAATCAGCGCGGTGTGCTCGCCGATTTCCGGCGCCAGTGTCATCACCCGGATCGGCGCCAGCGCGTGCAGCTGCTGCACCAGTGCCACCGTCGCCTCGATCGTACGATTGGGCTGTGCGCCCAGCCGCTGCGGGCTGATGAACGGTCCTTCCAGATGCACGCCGGCGATGCTGGCGGCGTCGGCATCGGGCGCCGCCATCGCCGCAGCGACGCCGTGCAGCGCGTGCTCGATCTCATCCAGGCCGGCGGTCATTGTGGTTGCCAGCAGCGTGGTGGTACCGAAGCGCAGGTGGGTGCGGGCGATGGTGCGGGCCACGTCGCCGCCCTGCATCAGGTCGACGCCGGCCGCACCATGCACGTGCAGGTCGATGAAGCCGGGCAGGATCACCGGCAGCTGCAGGTCGTCAGCGCCGCTGTGGTCGTCCACCTGCAGCTGGCGGATGTGCGAATCGAAGTGGACGTGGCCACGCCGCCAACCCAGCGGCGTGAGGATGCGGCCATGCAGGGTGCGGGTGTCGGTCATGCAGTGGGCTCGGCGATGATCACCTCGATGCCCAACCGCTGCAGCCCTTCACGGGTTGCGTCGTCGATGCCGGCGTCGGTGATGATGGCGTGGATCTGATCGAGAAGTGCGATGCGGTGCAGGCTGACGCGGCCGAACTTGGAGGCGTCGGTCAGCACCACGATGCGGCGCGCGCGCTCGACCATGCGGTGGTTGAGGCGGGCTTCGGCTTCATCGTGGGTGGTCAGGCCGAACTGCAGGTCCAGGCCGTCCACGCCCAGGAACAGGGTGTCGAAGCTGTAGGAGTTGAGGCTGGCTTCGGCCTGGCTGCCCTGCAGCGACAACGACTGCTGGCGCAGCAGTCCACCGGTCAGCAGCACGTTGATGCCGGGCGCGTTGGCCAGTTCCCAGGCGATGTTCAACCCATTGGTCATCACCGTCACGTCGCGCTGGGTGCGCAAGTGACGGGCCAGGGGTCATCGTGGTCGAGTCGAGTCGATGATGTTGTCACCGGGCCGCACCAGGCGCGCGGCACACGCGCCGATCGATTCCTTCAGCGGCAGGTTCAGTGCGTCCTTTTCGTGGATGTCCTGTTCCTGTGGCGGCGTGCGCACCAGCGTGGCGCCGCCGTGAGTACGATTGGCCAGGCCTTGCGATTCGAAGTGGGTCAGGTCGGCACGGATGGTCACCGCCGACACGCCGAAGCGCTCGACCAGATCGGCCACCTGCACCGAGCCGTGCTCGATCAGCAGCTGCAGGATCTGTTGCCGGCGGGAGCGGGTGTTGCGCATGGCCATTCTCGGTGTCGCGGGGAAAGGTAGAGATTAGCCGTTCGCAGCAACGGCGGCAGCCGCGTCTGCGTGATGCGTGCGGGTTCCGGCCTGGTTGGCGCTGCAGGCACGGGCGTACTCGCCCAGGCACAGGCCGATGCGGTGCTGCACCAGCGCGGTGGGCGTGTTGGCCAGCGTGCCCTCACGCACGGCGCGGTACTGCTCCGGCAGGTACTGGCTGAGCAGTACCAGTGGCGGCGCGTGCTGTTCCAGGTTGGCGAACAGGGTCTGCACCGCCTGCACCAGCGCGGGCTCGCCCCAGTAGTAGCGGCAGCGGTCGCTGAAGGAATAGCTGCGCAGCAGGCGCAGCGCTGCCTCATCGCCCTGGTAGTAGGACTGCCAGTACTTCGGCTGCGCCACCATCACTTCATCCAGCACCTGCGGCAGCGCGCGAGCTGTGCGGCCGGCAGCAGTTCGGCCTCGATCGCGGCCAGCGCGAACAGCGCTTCGCGGTAGGCGAAGGTCGCCGCCGGGCCGACCTTGAGGATGGCGAAGTGGTCGCGCACCAAGGCGTGCAGGCCACTTTCGCGCTGGTAGTCGGTGGAATGCGCTTCGAACACGATGCGCGGCTGCTGTTCGAGGAAGTCGGCCAGCGTGCTGGCGGCGGCTGGGTCGTACTCGTGCACACTGCTGTGGTCGAAGTCCACGCCCGGTTGCACCACCATGGCGATCACGCGCTGCCACGCATCGCGCAGCTGCGGCGTATCGAACGCCTGCTGATGAATCGCCAGGGTCTGCGCGGCAGCAGCGGGCGTGGTCACCTGCAGGCCCTCGGCCAGCGAGGCTTCACCCCGGGAATCGGCACCTCGGTACCGATCACGTAGACCGGCGGCGGCAGGCCGTGTTCGGCGGCGGTGCGCTCGGCGATCTCGGCCAGCTCGGCCGAGCGTGCGGCAACGACGGCATCGGGCAGCGGCACCGGGTCATCGGCGCAGGACATGCTGCAATCGAGGTGGATCTTGTGGAAACCGGCGGCGACGTAGGCTTCGATCAGCACGCGTGCGTGGGTCATCGCTTCGGCCGCCGGGCGCTTCTGCCAGGCATTCGGGCCGAGGTGGTCGCCGCCCAGCATCAGCCGCTCGCGCGGGAAGCCTTCTTCATCGGCCAGCGTGCCCACGTAGTCGCGGTACTGCGGCGGGGTCATGCCGGTGTAGCCGCCGAACTGGTCGACCTGGTTGGAGGTGGCCTCGATCAGCAGCACGGTACCGTGCGCCAGCGCCACGTGCATGGCCGCGCGCAGCACCTGCTCGTTGCTGCAGCAGACGCTGTACAGGCCGACATTGGCACCGGCGCGGTGGGAAGCAAGCAGGGTCTGCAACGGGGACATGGTCAGGCTCCGGACATCAGGAAAACGAGGGTTGGCAGGCGAGCAGGGCGGCACCACGTGCGCCACCGGCATCGCCGAACCGTGGCGGCACGATCGGCGGGACCTGCACGCCATTGAACAGATGGGTGGCGATGGCGGCCGGCAGCTGCTGGTACAGCGGCGCGTACTGCGAGAGTCCGCCGCCGAGCACGATCACGTGCGGGTCCAGTGCCAGCACCAGCGCGGCCAGGCTGTGGCCGAGCAGGTCACGATGGATGTCCAGCGCCTTGCGCGCGCGGGCATCACCGGCGCGGCGGGCATCACGGCGCTGGCGATCACGGCGCTGGCGTCGGCGGCGCTGCCACCAAGGTGGCGCTCGATCATCGCCACGCCACTGCCGGACACATAACGCTCCACGCAGCCCCTGCAGGCCGCAGGCGCAGTCGATCAGCGGCAGGCCGTGGCGCTGCAGCAGATGACCGGGCACGCTCCAGTGGCCCCATTCGCCGGCCAGCCCGTTGAAACCGGTCAGCAGGCGGCCCTGCAGGCAGAAGCCACCACCGGCACCAGTGCCGAGAATGGCGCCGAACATGCTGGGGTAGCCGTCAGCCGCGCCGCCGTGCGCTTCAGACAGGGCAAAGCACTGCAGATCGTTGCCGAAGTGCAGCGGGCGCTGCAGGCGTGCCTGCAGATCCTGCGCCACGCATTGGCCGGTCAGTGCAGGCACGTTCGCGCTGAGCTGGCGGCCGCTGCGGCGGTCGCGCACGCCGGGCAGGGCGATGCCGATGGCCGCATCGCTGCGGCCGAGGGCAGCGTCCGCCTCGGCGACCAGCGCCACCACCGCCTGCAGGAAGCCGTCGTAGTCACCCTGTGGGGTGGCCACGCGGCGGCGCCAGGTGACCCGCATCGCCGCATCGCACGCCACCAGCTCGATCTTGGTGCCGCCGATGTCGATGCCATAGCAGGCGTGGGCGATCAGCTCAGCCATGGTGGATGGTGACGCCCTTGACGACGCGGTTGACGGTGCCGTCCGGGAACGGGTTGTCCGGGGTCAGGCCCAGCGCCGCCGAGCGCTGCAGCGCGAACAACTGCGCGAAGCCCAGCCACACTGGCGCCAGCCACGGATCATCCAGTGCCGGCACGGTGAGGGTGTATTCGTCATCGGCGCCGATGTCCGAATGCGGGCCGATCGCCAGCACCTGGCCGGCCACGCCGTCGCGGCGCAGCTCTTCCAGCAGGTCCTGTTCGTAGCGGCGCGCCAGCGGCTGCACGCTGCGCAGCACCACCACCAGGGTGTTGCCGTCCAGCGTCGACTTCGGGCCATGGCGGAACCCCAATGGCGTGTTGGCCAACGCCAGCACGCGGCCGGCGGTCAGCTCCAGCACCTTCAGCGCGCACTCGCGCGCCAGCGCTTCCAGCGGGCCGCTGCCGAGGTAGATGATGCGGTTGAACGGGCGCTGCGCCAGCGCCGCCACCGGTGCATCCCACTGCGCCTGGCCTTCGCGGGCCAGCGCGGCGATCTGCTTCAGGCGCGCCACGCGCGCATCCCACGGCGAACGATCGAACACGGTCAGCGCAGCCAGCAGCATGCAGGTCAGGCTGCTGGTCATGGCGAAGGCGCGATCGCAGCTGGCCGACGGCATCAGCAGCGTGCAGGTATCGGCACGGCCGGCACCACGACGGGCGAGTTCGCCATCGGCGTTGCAGGTGATGTCGAGGAAGCGCGCGTCATCCACGTCGCTGCGCACGCGCTCCACCGCGGCCACGCTTTCCGGGCTGGAACCGCTGCGGCCGAACGACACCAGCAGGGTCGGGCGGTCGCGCTGCAGGTACAGCGCCGGATGGGTCAGCAGGCTGGTGGTGTGCACCACGCGCACCTCGGCCGGCCACTGCGCATTGATCGCGTCGGCCACCATTTCGGCGATGAAGCCCGAACTGCCGGCGCCGGTGAACAGCACGCGCTGGTTGGGATCGTTGAGGCTGCCGCCGAGGAAGGCCTGCAGGCGGTCGCGGGCACGCGACAGATCCTGGGCGAGGGCTTCCCACAGCGCGGGCTGCTGGGCGATTTCGGTAGCGGTATCGGCTCCGCCAAGGCGCTGCCAGGCGGACACATCGGAAAGCAGGGTGACGTCCATTCGGAGGTTCCAGTTGGGCCAGCGCACCATCTGCGTTTTCTTTCGAAATGTCAAACATCGAAAGTAAAAAGAAAGAAAATGACGCGATGACTTTTCCCGCTGCCGAGCACTCGGGAAAACGAAAGAACGGGCTGAATGCCGTATCGCACAATGCTTAACAGGCAGCTGCAATCGATTACACAAAGTGTTGCGACACAACAACTTTCGTTTCAATGGAATGTATCTTCCTTTTTCCTTTCAATTTGTTGACATCTTTCGAATCGCTGCCCTAGAGTCGGCCCAACCGCTTTCGAAACGCCCGGTGAACGGGTTGGGAGTCCGCGTGGAAAACTGCGTTCGTCGCTCGCCGCTGATGCTGGCCCTGTTGCCGGCATTGATGCTGGCGTCCATGCCGGCCCGGGCCGAGCCGGTCGGCAACCTGCGTTCGGTTGCCGCCAGCGCCAGCCGCGACGGCGTGCAGGGCTGGGACCTGCAGACCGACAAGGGCGCGCGCATCCGCATCGAACTGCCGGCCACCGACATCATCCGCGTGCAGGCCGGCCGCAACGGCACGCTGACCGGCGCCGGCGACAAGGCCGCGCCGATCGTACGTACGCCGCAGCCCAAGGCCAACGTGCAGGCGAAGCTGGAAGAAGACGCGCAGGAAATCCGCGTGCGGACCGAGTCCCGGTGCTGCATGCATGTACAGCGGCAGCCGCTGCGCATGCGCCTGGAACGGCTGGACAACGGCCAGCCCACCGCGCTGTGGCAGGAACTGCAGCCGCTGGACCTGGATGCCACGCAGAGCGTGCAGGTGCTGTCCTCGCAGGCCGATGAGGGCTACTTCGGTGGCGGCCAGCAGAACGGCCGCTACCAGTTCAAGGGCCGCGAGCTGGAGGTGTCCTATTCCGGCGGCTGGGAAGAGGGCGACCGCCCCAGCCCTGCACCGATGCTGCTGAGCAGCCGTGGCTGGGGCATGCTGCGCAACACCTGGAGCGATGGCAGCTACGATCTGCGCGAGGCCGACCAGTCCACGCTGCTGCATCGCGAAGACCGCTTCGATGCCTATTACTTCGTCGGCGCCGACCTGCCGAAACTGATCGAGCGCTACACCCAGCTGACTGGCCGCCCGAACATGGTCGCGCGCTGGGCGCTGTCCTACGGCGACGCCGATTGCTACAACGATGGCGACAACAGCAGGAAGCCCGGCACCGTGCGAAGGCTGGAGCGACGGCCCGACCGGCACCACCCCCGATGTGATCGACAGCGTGGCCAAGCAGTACCGCGCCCACGACATGCCCGGTGGCTGGATCCTGCCCAACGACGGCTACGGCTGCGGTTACAAGCAGTTGCCGGAAACCGTGAAGGGGCTGGCCGGCTACGGTTTCCGCACCGGACTGTGGACCGAGAACGGCGTCGACAAGATCGCCTGGGAAGTGGGCAAGGCCGGCAGCCGCGTGCAGAAGCTGGACGTGGCCTGGACCGGCAAGGGCTACCAGTTCGCGATGGACGCCAACCGCCAGGCGTTCAACGGCATCCTCGACAATTCCGATTCGCGCCCGTTCCTGTGGACGGTGATGGGCTGGGCCGGCATCCAGCGCTATGCCGTGGCCTGGACCGGCGACCAGAGCAGCAGCTGGGACTACATCCGCTGGCACGTGCCGACCCTGGTCGGTTCCGGCCTGTCCGGCATGGCCTATGCCAGCGGCGACGTCGATGCGCGTCTTCGGCGGCAGCGCCGAGACCTTCACCCGCGACCTGCAGTGGAAGGCGTTCACGCCGGTACTGATGGGCATGAGCGGCTGGTCGTCGAACGCACGCAAGCATCCGTGGTGGTACGACGAGCCCTACCGCAGCATCAACCGCGATTACCTGAAGTTGAAGATGCGCCTGACCCCGTACATGTATGTACGGCCTGGTGCACGAGGCCGCGCAGACCGGCGCACCACCGGTGCGTGGCCTGATGTGGGACAACCCGCGCGACCCGCACGCGCAGGATGAAACCTACAAGTACCAGTTCCTGCTTGGCCGCGATCTGCTGGTGGCGCCGGTGTACCGCAGCCAGCCGCCGCCAGCCGTGGCTGGCGCCGCGACATCCACCTGCCGGCCGGCGGCTGGATCGACTACTGGGATGGCCGCCGCGTGCAGGCCGGCGCCGACGGCCGCCAGCTCGACCGCCAGGTGGACCTGGCCACGCTGCCGGTGTTCGTGCGTGCCGGTGCGATCCTGCCGATGTACCCGTCGATGCTGTTCGATGGCGAAAAGCCGCTCGATGAAGTGATCTTCGATCTGTATCCGCAGGGCGAGTCGCAGTACACGCTGTACGAAGACGATGGCAACACGCGCCGCTACCAGCAGGGTGAGTCGAGCACGCAGGTAATCCGCGTGCAGGCGCCGGCACAGGGCAGTGGCCCGGTGCAGGTGCAGATCGATGCGGTGCAGGGCCAGTACAACGGCCAGCTGGCGCAGCGTCGTTATGGCCTGCGCGTGCTCAGCCGCCAGGCGCCGCGCGCGGTGCAGGCCGCTGGCCGCGCGTTGCCGGCGCTGGCCGATGCGGCGGCGTTCAACGGTGCGGCTGAAGGCTGGTACTTCGATGCCAAGGAGCGCCGTGGCACGCTGCACGTGCGTACCGCTACCCAGGACATCCGCCAGCCGCTTCAGCTGCAGCTGGACTTCGAGGTGGCCGCTGCGGCCGCCGACGATGCCTATCCGGCTGCGCCGGTACTCGGCCGAACTGCCGGCCGACAGCCTGCTGGTGGTCAATCGCCCGGCCGAAGAGCCCGGCCATGCGCTGGAAAATGCCTTCGATGATGACCCGGCCACCTGGTTCCGCAGTGTGCGCAGGCCGTGCCGCACCGGTGCGCATGAGTGGGTGATCGGGTTCGGCGAGCGCAGGATGATCGATGGCATCGACATCGCGCCGCGCAACGACAAGAACTGGAAGCACGGCCAGGTACGCGACTACGAGGTGTACCTGGGCGACAGCAATGGCGAATGGGGTGAGCCGATCGCACGTGGCCGCCTGCAGCTGAAGGAAGGCGTGCAGCGCATCGCGTTCCCGGCCCATGCCGGCCGCCTGCTGCGCTTCCGCGTGCTGAGCGTGCAGAACCCGGAAGGCGATGGCGCCAGCAGCACCGATCCGATGGTTACCGCCGCACAGGGCAGTGCCCGCGCCTTCGATGCGCTGCAGCCGCGCGACGTCGGCCCGATCGCACTGTCCACCTTCCACATCTCGAACGAACACCAGGAACCGGAGCGACCGGCCCGGCAGCGCTATCTCTCCGAGCTGCCGGTGCCGGCCGCGCTGGCCAGCCAGGTGCGCACCGACCAGTCCTTCCGTGGCGACGCCGGCATGCGCATGAACGGCCTGCAGTTCCGCCGGGGCCTGGGCGTCGGCGCCAACAGCCGCATCGACCTGCGCCTGCAGGGCGGCTGGCACCTGCTGCGCGCCGACCTCGGCATCGACGACGCCTGCCGCAGCGCCGGTGGCCTGCAGTTCCAGGTCTGGGGTGACAACCGCCTGTTGTATGACAGCGGCCTGGTGAAGGCACCCGGCGTGGTCAAGCCGGAGCTGGACATCCGAGGCCTTTCCACCCTGAGCCTGCGCACGCTGGGTGCGCAGGGCAGTCAACCCGCCCAGGTCTGCGCCAACTGGGCCAATGCCGTACTGATCGGCCAGGAGGGCGACTCCGCCAGCATCGTCGCCCCATGACCCCCTCGTAACACCGCTCCTCCCCGCCCATTCCGACTACGGCCCTCGTGGCCGTGGCCCGGGAGCGTTTTGCCCGCCGAACGCCCACGCGCTCACTTATTGCGCTGCACCCCTGCCAGGAGAGAACCCCGATGTTGCCCGCCCGCCACCACCGCCCCCCTGTCGTTCGATCGCTCCGCTGTCGCTGGCCATCGCCGGCGTGCTGCTGTCGGTCGCCGTTCCTGCCTTAGCCCAGGAGATAAAGGACAAGGCCACCGACCTGGCCCGCATCGAGGTCACCGGTTCCAACATCCGCCGCACCGACGTGGAAACCGCCTCGCCGGTGCAGGTGATCAGCAAGCAGGACATCCAGAACATGGGTGCGCGCACGCTGCTGCAGGTGCTCGACAACCTGCCGGCCGCCCGCCCGGCGCAGCAGGACGCGCGTTCGCTGTTCACCGGTTCCGACGGTGCTTCGCAGGCCAACCTGCGTGGCTTGGGCGCGCAGGGCACCCTGGTGCTGCTGAATGGTCGCCGCCTGTCGTACTACGGTGCCCCGGGCTTCCAGACCCAGTTCGTCAACATCGATGCGATTCCGGCCGCGGCCATCGAGCGCATGGAAGTGCTGACCGACGGCGCGTCGGCCGTATACGGTACCGACGCGGTGGCCGGCGTGATCAACGTGATCACCAAGCGCAACTTCCAGGGTGCCGAGATCAGCTTCACCAACGACACCTCCTCGCGCATCGATTCCTACGGTGAGCGGCAGGCCAGCATCACCGCCGGCTTCGGTGACCTGGCCGAGAACCGCTTCAACATCTATGGCGCGGTCAACATGTACCGTCGCGACGCGATTCCGCTGAGCGATTTCTACGACAAGCGGCCCGACCAGTACTACGTCAACAATCCGAACTACCTCAACAACCTGCGCCTGGGCGTGGGCAGCAAGCCGGGCGAGTTCAACCCGGGCACCTACTTCGCCTTCGATCCGGTCACTGGCCGCCGCGTGCAGGAAGCCGCGCCGGGCTGCAGGAACGTGCTGACCAGTGAAGCGGCCGGTCCGCGTTGCGTCTGGGAAACCTGGATGAACAACGAGATCGATGCCGGCGCCAAGTCCGAGCGCAACACCGCCTACCTCAACGGCACCTTCCTGGTCGGTGACAACACCGAGATCTTCGCCGAGGCGACCTACACCGACATCGACCTGCGCGCCAACGGTGGCACGCCGCGCACCTACGGCACCACCACCGGCAACCCGACCAGCTGGTTCTCGCGCAATACCGGCAACACCGTCAACCAGTTCCTGTACCCATTTCCTGGGCCCCAACAACGAATACAACCATGCCAGTCCGCAGTTGAAGGCGATGATGGGCGGGGTGGTCGGCCTGAACTACCTGCTGCAGGATGCCGGCCCGAACTATTTCGGCCAGCGCAATACCGACAAGAGCTACCGCGTGCTGGCCGGTGCGCGTGGCAACCGCGGTGACTGGAACTGGGAGACCGCCTTCGCCAGCGCCGGTACCCACTCCACCACCTACCAGACGATCAACGTCAACACCAAGGGCTTCGAGAAGGCGTTCGGGCCGTACACGATCGATCCTGGTACCGGTCGGGTGATCATCTCCGACCACCCGGCGTACAAGTTCGGCGAGATCAGCGAAGCCAACGCCGCGTTGATCCGTGAAGCGTTCCCGACCTTCGACATCCAGTCGTGGACCCGCCTGCATACCCTGGACGGCAAGATCGAAGGACCGCTGTTCCAGCTGCCGGCGGGCGAGATGCGCGCCGCGTTCGGCTTCAACGCCAGCCGTGAGACCTTCTACACCCCGGGCAATGCCGATGCGGCCAACGGTCTGATCACCCAGCAGGGCGGCTCGTGGTTCGACGGCAAGCGCAACACCTACGCGCTGTTCGCCGAGACCGTGGCGCCGATCACCGACAAGCTGGAACTGGATGCGGCGGTGCGCGTGGACAAGTACCCGAACTTCAGTGCCAACGTGGCGCCGAAGATCGGCTTCAAGTACCAGGCCTTCGACCAGCTGATGCTGCGCGGCACCTATTCCACCGGCTTCCGCGCACCGAGCCTGGCCGAGTCCGGCAACGGCGGCGTGTTCGCACAGCTCGGTGGCTTCCGTGACGAGCTGCGCTGCAACGAGACCAACGCCATCGCCAACCTGCTGCTGAAGTCGCAGCGGCCGGGTGACGTCGACCTCGGCAAGAACCTGCTGAACGTCGACTGCAGCCACACCGTGGCGCGCATGACCCAGCCGAACAAGGACCTGAAGCCGGAAAAGGCCAAGATCGCCACCCTCGGCCTCGTATACGAGCCAGCAACCTGGCTGTCGGTGTCGGCCGACTACTGGTTCATCTACCGTGACAATGAAATCGTCGCGCCGGACTACCGCCGCATGGAAGACATCATCTCGATGTCGCGCTCGCCGATCACCGACAGCGACCGTGCCAATCTTGCCCAGTTGGCGGCGATGTGCGCCGACCCGGCCAGCGGCGTGAGCTGCCCGGCCACCCTGCCGGGCTACTCCGCCGGCAACGTGGCCAGCGTGGTCGGCCAGTACAAGAACCGCGCAAGACGCTGATCGACGGCTTCGACATCGACGCGCGCAGCCGCTTTTCGCTGGGCGACTGGGGCAACCTGAACATCGGCCTGGCCGCCACCATCGCCAACCGCAACCGCTTCTACATGGACGCGGAGAACGGCTGGTACTACGGCGACGTGGTGGGCTACTACAACAACCCGCGCCTGCGTGCCACGCTCAATGCAGACTGGACCTACAAGCAAGTGACCACCAGCATGTTCGTCAACTACGTGGGCGGCACCAAGTGGGCCACCGACCAGATCGACGAAGAGAGCAACAACAAGGAAACCTGCACCGGCGGCTACCTGGCCCTGCAGAAGAGCAAGTGCGATGGTGCACCGTCGTGGTGGACCGCCAACATGAGCGTCACCTGGCGCCCGGACGATGCGTGGAACCTGAGCTTCACTGTCAAGAACCTGTTCAACCGCCTGCCGTTCTACGATCCGAACAGCTTCCTGGGTGACTCCAGTGACTACGCCACCATCTTCGGTCGTGGTTACAGTGTGACCATCGGCTACCGATTCAAGTAATTCCGTTTGCGTGACCTGGCGTGGGGGGGGGGGGGGGGCGGGGGGGGCGCGCCCCGCTGCCAAGAGGAGAGATGTCTGCCATGAAGCGTAGGGAATTCATCGCGGCCAGTGCCGCTGTCGCCGCCAGCAGCCTGCTGCCGCAGACCCCGGCATGGGCACGCGGGCGCAAGGTGCGTCTGGCAATGATCGGTACCGGCATGCGCGGGCTGGTGCTGCTGAAGGAGCTGGTACGTCGCGACGACGTCGAAGTGGTTGCCCTGTGCGACATCGAGCCGATCATGCTGGGCCGTGCCACAGAGATGGTGGCGAAGGCCGGCAAGCCCGCGCCGAAGACCTATGGCCAGGATCGTGACACCAACGCGTGGAAGCGCCTGCTGGAACAGAAGGGCATCGATGGCGTGATCATCGCCACGCCGTGGGAGTACCACGCACCGATGGCGATTGCCGCCATGCAGGCCGGCGTGGCCGTGGGCTGTGAAGTGGTGGCCGGCATCACGCTGCAGGACCACTGGGACGTGCTGAAGACCCAGCTGAGCACCGGCACCCCGTACATGCTGCTGGAGAACGTCTGCTACCGCCGCGACGTGATGGCGGCGTTGCAGATGGTGCGCCAGGGCCTGTTCGGCGAACTGGTGCACCTGCAGGCCGGCTACCAGCACGACCTGCGCGGCGTGAAGTTCAATTCCGGCGACCCCAACCAGCCCTACGACAGCGGCGTGGAGTTCGGTCCGAAGGGCTGGAGCGAAGCTCGCTGGCGCACCGAGCATTCGGTGGAACGCAATGGTGAGCTGTACCCCAGCCACGGCATCGGCC
This sequence comes from Stenotrophomonas maltophilia group sp. msm1, assembly GCF_032025805.1. Taxonomy (NCBI): domain Bacteria; kingdom Pseudomonadati; phylum Pseudomonadota; class Gammaproteobacteria; order Lysobacterales; family Lysobacteraceae; genus Stenotrophomonas; species Stenotrophomonas maltophilia group sp. msm1. Next base: position 424,705 of record NZ_JAVSKH010000001.1, on the reverse strand, counting down.
CCTGTGCGATGTACACCGGCATCAACCGTGGCAACCGCTTCACCCACATCAACGCCTTCGCGACCAAGGCACGCGGCCTGCACGAATACACCGTGGCCAAGAGTGGCGGCACCACCCACCCCAGCACCCAGGTGAAGTTCAAGCTCGGCGATATCGTCACCACCACGCTGGCGTGCGAGAACGGCGAGACCATTCTGCTGCAGCACGACACCTCGCTGCCGCGCCCGTACTCGATGGGCTTCCGCGTGCAGGGCACCAAGGGCCTGTGGATGGATGTGAACCATTCGATCCACATCGAAGGCCGCAGCCCGCCGCACCAGTGGGAGGAGTTCAAGAAGTACCAGGACGAGTACGAGCACCCGCTGTGGAAGCAGAATGCCGACACCGCCGCCAGCGCCGGCCACGGCGGCATGGACTGGTTCGTCATCCATGCATTTGTTGAAGCGCTCAAAGCCAAGGCACCGATGCCGATCGACATCTACGACGCGGTGACCTGGAGTGCGATCACCCCGTTGAGCGAGCAGTCGATCGCCAACGGTTTCCAGACGCTGGAGTTCCCGGACTTTACTGCTGGTGCGTGGAAGACGCGCAAGCCGATCTTCGCGTTCGACGGTAAGTATTGAGGTTTACACCCTTCCACGCTGTGACGGAGACGCCGGGCACTGCCCGGTGTTTCTGTTTCTGGAGGCATTCGCCTTGTAGAGCCGAGCCCACGCTCGGCTGAATTTCCGACACGCTCCCCCCCCCTGCATCAGAAAACTCTGAAATCCGACCCACTCCACAGTTTCTGACTTGAATGTGTAAACGACATCGGAGATAACGTCCCCCATGCGGTCAGACCGCATTCCGGACCAGGGACGATCCGAAGCATGACGTGGTGAGGCAACCGCCCCACGTTCTCGTTCCCGCCGGTGCTGTGTTCGTCCAGGAAGGAGAACAGGGATGTTGGAACGATTGAAGTCCATTTCGTGTGTCGCACTGGCGATGATTGCGCTGGCGAGCTTGGTTCCCGGGGCTGCGCAGGCGCAGGAGGTGCAGAAGAAATGGGAGAGCTACCTGTCGATGGGCCAGCCGCGAGCTACCGAAGCGGCGGTGCAGAAGGACATCAAGTCGCTCTTTTCCCAGTACGAAAAGGACAAACCCTTCGATTGGCATGTCAAACGCCAACGCGTCCTTGGAAAGAAGGTCATCTACGATTACCGGGTGAGACCCGAGAAGATCGTTACTACCGACTGGGTCTACATCCACTCAGGGCAGGAGTACTCATCCGAAGATCAGATTCGTAGCCTGATCCTCGCTACCCGCGTCAGCGACCCGCAGTGCCCGGCGACTTCACTCACGGAGGATCCTTGGGTGGAGCTCCTTGGACTTGGCAGGGGCGACGATGGCAGCGTCACCAACGAGGAGAAGGATTTCCATTACACCTTGAACTTCTATCATCAGAGCACTCAAGAATGCTCGTCGATAGTGGGGTGGGAGCGTGTGCGCCGGGCCAGAACGGCGCTTTGTCCGAATCGACCGTCCCTGACGTGGAATGAGGCCCTGCAGATGTGCTCCCTGGTCCAGCAGGACGAGCCGCACATGTCGCCCATGCTCTCCTACACAAGCGGGCCGCTGCCGCCGCAGCAGTGTCCTGTTGGTAACCCGTGTGATCCGACCACTGGCGATAAATCCCAGCCTGAGCCGGATTTCAGCCTTGGATGGATGAGCTTCCAACGCCACTATCACTCCCTGACAAGCACGGCGGGCGGCGCGTTGGGTACGGGCTGGACCCATTCCCACAATCTGCGGCTTACCGCAGGCGTAGACGATTCCACCTTCCCTCCCAGCTCCGAACTGAAAGTTGGGCTGATCGGCGCCGATGGCGGGCAGACCGCATTCCAGAAAGTGGGGGCAAGCTACGAAGCCATGGACGGAAGCGGCGATCGTGCGGTCCAGCAGGGCACCAACTGGCAACTTTCACGTGCCGGAGAGCGCATTTATTTTGATGCTGATGGCTTGATGCAGCGCCGCGATTTTGAAGACGGTACTTCGCTGACCTATGCACACGACAGCCGCGGCCGCCTGCTCAGCATCACCCATTCAACCGGCCGACGGGTGGACGTCCAGTACCTCGCGCCGGGCGACGATTCACTGATCTCGGCCCTGGTGATCGCCGGCCAGCCTGTGGTGAGCTACGCCTACTCCCCGGCCGGGGAACTGATCACCGCGACCTATGCAGACGGTGCCAGCCGTACGTACCACTATGAGGACGCCCGCTTCCCGGGCTACCTGACCGGCGTGACCGCCGAAGACACCCGGCGCTACAGCTGGTACGGCTACGACGCCAAGGGGCGGGTCACCTGCAGCCGCCATTCCGCCGATTGCAGCCAAGCCGACGTGGGCATTGATGGCGTGCGCCTGGAGTACACCCCGGCAGGCACCACCATCGTCACCGACGCACTGGGCAAGCAGAGTACGTACGCATTGACCGCCAGTGGCACCAGTGGCCTTCCGCGCAAGGTCAACGGCATCACCGAGAGCAACGGCAGCATCAGTCGCACCTATCTGCCTGAGGGCACCGATTTCCGGCGTCGGCTTCAGTCGGTGACCGATCGCCGTGGCGTTGTTACCAACTACGCCTATGCGGAGGCCAGCGACGCTGTCGCAGGTGCTGTCAGTGTGACCACCACCACCGAAGCGGCCGGTACTCCGGACCAGCGCGTCAGCGAGACGCGCGTGGCCATGGACAGCAATCGGCTGGTGCAGCAGACCGTCGGTAACCGTGAGATCCGCATCGCACGCAATGCGCGCCTCCAGCCAACCACCATCACCGTGCGCGACATGGTGACCGGTGATACCCGCATCACCACGCAGACCTACTGTGAGGCCGAAGGGCCGGAGTGCCCGCTGGTGGGACTGCTGCGTAGCGTGGATGGCCCACGCAGTGATGTGGCGGATGTCTCCACCTATGCCTACTACACCGCGGACGACGCGGGATGCGCGACCAGTGGTGCCTGCAGTTATCGCAAGGGCGACCTGCGCAGCGTGACCGATGCGCTGGGCCAGACGGTCGAGACCTTGGCCTACGACGCGTTCGGGCGGCCGGTGTCGGTCAAGGATGCCAACGGCGTGGTGACTGATTACACCTACCATCCCCGCGGCTGGCCGACCTCGGTCACCGTGCGCGGTGCCACCACAGCCGAGGACCGGGTGACCCAGATCAGCTACTTGCCGACCGGCCAGGTGCAACAGATCACCGAGCCTGACGGCAGCAGCGTTACCTATGTCTATGACGCCGCCCAGCGGCTGACGGACATCGCGGACAGTGCGGGCAACACCATTCACTATGCGCTGGACAACGCCGGCAACCGCCTCAAGGAAGACACGCTGGATGCAGGCGGCACCCTGCGCCGTACCCTGGCGCGGACGTTCAACACGCTTGGCCAGCTGACCGCGCTGAAGGATGCGGGCAACCACGCCACCGGCTTTGCCTACGATGCCAACGGCAACCCGCAGACGATCACCGACGCCCTGCAGCGCGTGACCAGCCAGCAGTACGACCCGCTGAACCGCCTGGCGCAGACTCTGCAGGACGTCGGCGGCGTGGCGGCGGAGATCCGCAGCCAGTACAACGCGCTGGATCAGGTCACCCAAGTCACCGACCCGAAGGGCCTGCATACGACCTATGCCTATAACGGTTTCGGTGATCTGACCGGGCAGGTCAGCCCGGACAGCGGTGCCAGCAGCTTCACCGTGGATGCCGCCGGCAATCGCAAGACGGCCACCGATGCACGCGGCGTCACCGCCACCTATCACTACGATGCACTCAACCGCCTGATCGGCATCGCCTACCCGGACCCCAATCTGGACGTGGGCTACAGCTATGACGTGGCGCCGGCCGCCTGTGCCGCCGACGAGCGCTTCGCCAAGGGCCGCCTGGGGCAGGTGCTGCATGCCAATGGCAGCACCCAGTACTGCCACGACCGCTTCGGCCAGGTCACCCGTAAAGTGCAGACCGTCAACGGTGTCGCCAGCACGCTTCGCTACGCCTACAGCAAGTCGGGACGGCTGGCCACGTTGACCTACCCCGACGGTAGCGTGGCCGACTACGTGCGCGATACCCAGGGCCGCATCAGCCAGATCGGCCTGACCCGCCCCGGCCAGGCGCGCCAGATCGTGGTGAACAACGTGGCCTATGTGGCCTTCGGCCCGGTGACCGGCTGGACCTATGGCAATGGCCGCCAGCTGCAGCGTCCGCTGGACCTGGACTATCGCCCGCAAGCGGTGCACGACCCGGCCGCGGGCGGCCTGTCGCTGGGCTACGGCTATGATCCGGTCGGCTCGGTCACCGAGCTGAAGAACGGCACGGGCTCGACGGTGCTGGCCAAGTACGCCTACGACACGCTGGGTCGCCTGACCCAGACTCAGGACGGCGCGACCGGCACGCCGATCGAAACCTATGCCTACGACGCCACCGGCAATCGGACCGCGCTGACCACCTCGGCAGGCACCGCCAGCTACACCTATCCCGCAACCAGCCACCGGCTGACCGCCGTGGATGGCGAAGCGCGCAACCATGACGCGGTGGGTAACACCAGCAGCATCGGCGGCAAGACGTTCATCTACAACGATGCCAACCGCATGAACGCGGTGAAGCAGGGCAATGCGGTGCTGGAAAGCTACGGTTACAACCACCGGGGCGAGCGCGTGCTGCGTACTCCGGCTGGTGGCGCTGCTCAGATCACCCTGTATGACGAGACGGGGCAATGGCTGGGCAACTACTCGGCCACGGGCCAGGCGCAGCAGCAGGCCATCTGGCTGGACAATTATCCGGTGGCGCTGATCAATGTGCCGGCTACCGGCGTGCCGGAGCTGGCCTACTTGCAGCCGGATCATCTGGGTACGCCGCGCGTGGTGATCGATCCGGTGCGTGATGTGGCGATCTGGGAGTGGAGCAACAAGAGCGAAGTGTTCGGCAACCAGATCCCAAGTGCCGATCTAGATGGCGATGGTGTGGCATTCGAGCTGGCACTGCGCTTCCCAGGCCAGCAGGCGACGGATGCGAGCGGGCTGTTCTACAACTATCAGCGGGAATACGACCCGGCTGTGGGGCGGTATTCGCAGAGTGATCCGATTGGGCTCAGGGGTGGGTACTCACTGTACTCTTATGTCGATGGTGATCCACTGTCCAACGAGGACTCCATGGGCCTGAAAGGCGGAAGGCCGCCAAGTCTTGCGCGACAGGGTGGCGGTAACTCCGCTCAAAGGAGAGTTGCTGCGCGTGCCCAACGTCAGGCAATCGAGTCAAACTCACATACGAATCCAATTTACTCGCGCGGACTTTCGCCCGAGGAAGTGGGGTCGTTGGAGAATGCTGCGAGCCTCATAAGTGAGCATGACTATACTCAGTATTGTGCGGCTGAGGTCTGTAGAAATGATCAAAATCAGTGCACAAGTGGTGACGTCCTGAGGGGGGGCTTTCCATCGAATCCAACCGTTGCGCAGGTCCATTCAAGAGGATGTCAGTGCCTAACTCCATATTATTCTAATCCCTCGCATCCTCTACTATCTAATCCCGAGGCGGATCCTCTTGATCTGATTGATCTGGTTCGAGACTCCATAATAAACTGGCGGTCGCGGAGGTAAGTAAATGATTTTGCGAGCATTTGGAATTCTGGTGGGGCTTGTTACGATAGCATTTGGCCTGGCTGTAATTGGCGGCGCATTGGTTGGGACTGGGCCTTGTCGAGTGAACTGTGATCTATATATGTCGATTATTCGACTGGTGGGGCAGGCGCATTACAATAAAATAATTGGGGTGGTGTGGGTCATCGGCGGCGCCATGTTTATTGTTGCTTCGATGCTGATTGGCAAGAAGAAAAGTCCGCTTCGCCGAGGCGGAAGGAAGGCGCGGTTGTAAGGAATTCCAGCAGGCTGGAAGCCGCTTTGTTCAGCATGAATGAACCCGCAACCAGCCACCGGTTGACCGCCGTGGACGGCGAAGCGCGCAACCATGACGTGGTGGGCAACACCACCAGCATAGGCAGCAAGACGTTCATCTACAACGACGCCCATCGCATGAACGCGGTGAAGCAAGGTGATGCCGTGCTGGAAAGCTACGGTTACAACCATCGCGGTGAGCGCGTGCTGCGTACCCCGGCCAGTGGCGCGGCTCAGATCACCCTGTATGACGAAGCAGGGCAGTGGCTGGGCAATTACTCGGCCACGGGCCAGGCGCAACAGCAGGCCATCTGGCTGGACAACTACCCGGTGGCGTTGATCAACATGCCGGCCACCGGCGTGCCGGAACTGGCCTACGTGCAGCCGGATCACCTGGGCACACCGCGCGTGGTGATTGATCCGGTGCGGAATGTTGCAATCTGGGAGTGGAGCAACAAGAGCGAGGTATTCGGCAACCAGATTCCGAGTACCGACCCGGATGGTGATGGAGTGGCGTTCGAGCTGGCGCTGCGCTTCCCGGGCCAGCAGGCCACGGATGCGAGTGGGTTGTTCTACAACTATCAGCGGGAATACGACCCGGCTGCGGGACGGTATTCGCAGAGTGATCCGATTGGGCTGGATGGGGGTATATCCGCGTACGCTTATGTAAACGGTGTGCCAACGCTGGCCATTGATGCGCTGGGGCTGCGGAAGAGTCTGGCGATTCTGTCCGCTTCCGAGCAAGGTGGTATCCCGCTGTTTGGTGACAATCCGTTCGGTCACATTGCTCTTGCAACAGAGTCGGGCCTATATAGCTACGGAACATCGCATGCTTATGGTTCGTCGGTTGGTGAATATATTCAGTTCCAGTTGAAAAATAGAAACGTGGAAATTGTGGAGTTCGAAACATCCGCTGCACAGGAAGCACTTATGGAGAGCGTCATGAGGTCGCACGACTGCAAGGATTACAACGTAAAATCACGCAACTGCGCAACTGCCGTGGCTGATTCGTTGATTTCAATCGACGCAATAAAGAATAGATCAATCCTTCCTGGTCGTGTTTTCCAGGATGCATATTTAATGGAGGGTGCAAAGTATTACTTCATACCAAAGGGTGGTATTATTCCATCTGCCATTCTGGGAGAGGGTAATGGAAAATAATGGTCAAGAATGGGTCTCTCGTGAACGTTATCTAAGTACCAACAATATACTGGTGCGATGTATTTTTCTCGCATTCGGCTGTGCATTCGCTCTCGGTGGATGCAAAGGTGGCCGTTTAGGAGAGCTGCAGCTGAAGCCCATTTATGCGGATCTGAGTAGTTTGTACTACGGTGGGATGTGCGAGGGTGAAGTGGGGCCAGGCACGAGCGCCGAGCGTGTTCGTGCGATGCGCATTAGTACAGTCGCTGGTGAATGTGCAGTGCTCTACTTGGACGGATTAGATAGAGCTGGTGAACTCGTGATCTATGGAGCGAAGACTGGAAATGCCCCTGAATGTTCCGCCTTGGTACGGAGGCTCGAGGTCGGACGAGCAAGTGCGGCCGTTCTCGCTAGAGCGAGAGAAATGTGTAAATAGTGATTTTCAGCTGTTTCCCGTTTTGCCGTATGTATGTGGATGCCAACCGCATGAACGCGGTAAAGCAGGGCAATGCTGTACTGGAAAACTACGTTTACAACCACCGCGGTGAGCGCGTGCTGCGCACGCCGGCCGGTGGCGCTGCGCAGATCACCCTGTATGACGAAGCAGGGCAGTGGCTGGGCAACTACTCGGCCACGGGCCAGGCGCGGCAGCAGGCCATCTGGCTGGACAATTACCCGGTGGCGTTGATCGACATGCCGGCTACCGGCGTGCCGGAACTGGCTACTTGCAGCCGGATCACCTGGGCACACCGCGCGTGGTGATCGACCCGGTGCGCGATGTCGCTATCTGGGAGTGGAGCAACAGGAGCGAAGTGTTCGGCAACCAGATTCCGAGCGCTGATCCGGATGGAGATGGTGTGGCGTTCGAGCTGGCACTGCGTTTCCCGGGCCAGCAGGCGACGGAAGCGAGTGGGTTGTTCTACAACTACCAGCGCGAGTACGACCCGGCGGTGGGGCGGTATTCGCAGAGTGATCCAATTGGGTTGGATGGGGGAATCTCAACCTTCAGTTACGCGGATCTCACTCCACAGGCTAAAGCGGACCCGCTCGGATTGGCGACATGGACTGGAACCATGACGTTTGCGGGCACTGGCGTAGGGATTGTAGGTGGTGTGGGTGGTGCAAGACTGACCCTTACGTCCGAATGTCTCAATGGCCGTCAGGCGTCCGTCGAACTCGGCTTTGCTGGGGTTGGCGTCGGCACTGGATCTCCCATCTCCGTCACCGTCTCTAATGTCACTCTCACTGGAGGCAACCTGATGTATGTCGATCCAAGCGAATTGCTCGGAGCTTCTTCCATTCTTTCGTTGGGAGCAGCGGCCGGTGGGGGGGGCTCTCTGTCAACCCTGAGGATTGGCGATGTATCTTCATTTGGAATTGGGGGGCAGGGGGGTTGGGATGCCTCGGCGAGCTACCTGATTGGGCGAAGCAGATTCATGGGGAATGGAGTTACCTGGAGCGACTGCGAATGTCATTAGAATCAGTTTTTGAAGCCCTTTGCATGCTCGCTATCGCAACGTTGTTGATAGCTTTCGTTTCGCGAATTTTTCTGGTTTGGGAGTTAAGGAGAAATTCCCCTGAACTGTGGGACACCCTTGGCAGACCTGCGATCCTGGAGCGAGATCATTTCTTAACCAAGTATCCGATCTGCGGATGGAAGCGGGTTCATAACGGCGCATCAGGAGTGCGCAAGTTGTTCCTCTTGGTGTTCTGGTTCTCGTTCCTTGTGTATCTCATATCGCTGATTCCCCTGATCGTGATCTGGATTATGCGCTGATCCTCTTCCGTTGGTCTGAAGCCATTGCGCGATGCTCTGTCCCGTGGGCCAATTGCGATTGCGACACGCTGGGCCGCCTGACCCAGACCCAGGACGGCGCGACTGGCACGCCGATCGAAACCTACGCGTATGACGCCACCGGTAATCGTGCTTCGCTGACCACTTCGGCGGGCACTGCCAGCTACACCTATCCCGCAACCAGCCATCGCCTTGCCGCCGTGGATGGCGAAGCGCGCAACCATGATGCAGCGGGCAACACCACCAGCATCGGCAGCAAGACGTTCACCTACAACGATGCCAACCGCATGAACGCGGTGAAGCAGGGCGATGCTGTACTGGAGAGCTACGCCTACAACCATCGCGGCGAGCGCGTGCTGCGGACCCCTGCCGGTGGTGCGGCTCAGATCACCCTGTATGACGAGGCGGGGCAATGGCTGGGCAACTACTCGGCCACGGGCCAGGCGCAGTTGCAGGCCATCTGGTTGGACAACTATCCGGTGGCGCTGATCAATGTGCCGAGTACCGGTGTTCCGCACCTGGCCTACGTGCAGCCGGATCATCTGAGTACGCCGCGCGTGGTGATCGATCCGATGCGCGATGCGGCGATCTGGGAGTGGAACAACAAGAGCGAGGTGTTCGGCAACCAGATTCCGAACGCTGATCCGGATGGGGATGGTGGGGCGTTCGAGCTGGCGCTACGATTCCCGGGCCAGCAGGCCACGGATGCGAGTGGGTTGTTCTACAACTATCAGCGGGAGTATGACCCGGCAGCGGGGCGCTATTCGCAGAGTGATCCGATGGGATTCGACGGGGGGGTATCTACCTTCTCCTATGTATCAGCTGATCCAGTGCAGGCGGTTGATCCGCTCGGACTGCTGGCCAATTGCACTTGCGTGGACGGTGGAGTTCATATCGACATCCCTATTCGCTTCAGTGGTGAGGGAGCTACTCCTGAGACTTTGAGAAAAATGATAAATGCAATTGAATCGACCTGGTCTGCGCCCGGATTTATAGTGACTGTTAGCCAGCCGGAGAAAGGTCGGTTAAACCGTGTTGAGGTTCCGCTGGGGAGGGGGGCGACCGTAACTGGAGGCAGTGTCGGTAAATGGTATGCAGGAAACACTGAGTGGACGGCTGCGCACGAAGCAGGGCATTTGATGAATTCAAGTACGATGGTCGTTTTGATATGTACGATGTGGTGTCGCAGGCGCCATCTCGTTCTGCCAAGCCCGTTCCGGGGTGGGAGGGAAACATTATGGCAGAGCATCTTGGCGTTCCAGACGATAGGGTTCGGGACGCTATCAAGAAGCGGTTGAGGTGCAAATGATGGTGAGTCTACGCGTGGCTGCGCTGCTTCTTCCATTGCTGGGAGGCTGCGGTACTAGCCAGATCAAACACACTGAATGGAACTCAGATTGGGTGGATGTTTCATCAGATGAGATCATTCCTGGGAACTCGACGATACTTCAGAGTGACCGCTTGGCCACCTTGAATCCGCAGAGCGAAAAGTTGATTGCTCAGTGGATGCTCGATCAGAACTTGAGCATCATGCAAGCATCGGATGCTGCTGATAAATTCGCGCCACTACAGTTGAATGGGTTAGTGCCGGCAGAGGGGGGGGCTGTTTATCTCGTCAGAGCTGCCTCGGGTGCAGGAGGCGGGAGTTTTGTCGGCTACATAAATGACAATGGGATTCTCATCTTGTACGGGGTAATGGGAAGTTGTGGGGAGCAAGTGCATCGAGTGGTTGCTGTGAGCCTGAATAAGAGGCCTGCCAAAGTCTTCGGAGGGTGCTCAGGAGCGCTTTGAAGATTCTTATGTGAGTGGGTCTGAGGTGGGAATAGGAAAGTGGGAATTTCATTTGCGAGTGCTCTGTTGGTGTGCCTGCGGGCGGGGGCATGGATTGCAGTGGTTGAGCGGCTTGTAGCATTGGCCAAAGAGAAGGGGCTTGTGCCGCTGGCAAGCGCGGTGGCACATGGCAGCGTCGCGGCAACGGCCTAACTCCTCTGGTGCGATGCAGACCCACACGCGGGAAATGAGCTTGATCGGACACCACTGGAAATGATGTGCCAGGACCCGAGGTTTGATGATGTGGTGCGTAGGTTCGACGCCGCAGATGGAACCTGCTGATGGAATTTTCTGAAAAGAGGTTCTACCGATGCGCCTGATGACCTCCATCTGCCCAGTTTGTGGCACTAGCGGGCAGCGCTTTCCGCTGCGATTTGCTCGAAAGCGTCAAGCGAAGATGTCCTGCCGAGGGTGTCGCGTCGAGCTTCGTTCAGATCCGCGGTTGGGCACGTACTGCTCTATCTTCTGTACACACAGGTCATCATCCTGGTGTCGGCATTGCCGCTGATCGGAGCCAGTGTCGCGGGTGAATGGGCGCGGCTGGGAATGATCTGTGTGGTGGTGCTGGTGCTGCTGGTTGCCCGGCGCGATCAGGCACGCGCGAAGCCAGATCGTCCGTGCCACGCTGGATCCCAATCGCAGCTATGCGCGCAGGCCGGGTGTTTCGAGTAAGAACGTGGCTGCAGCGCCTGCACAGGGCAGTGATACCCCGAGTGCCAGTCCATGATCCTGCTGATCACTCCCTTCCTGACCGCAGGCTTGGCCGCGTGCGCATCGCACTCGGCAGGTGCTGTACGTTCTCCGCACGCCCCGATCACGTACCTCGGTGCTGCCGCTGTGAAGGATATGACGCTCGGCCGGTTTCAGATTAGCTCGAAGAAGCACGGCAGCTACAGTTGCCACTCGCAAGTGTGGACCGTCTCCTGCACGCGCGCGGCAACGACAGAGATTCGGGGTGCGGATGAGAGGGGCTGGCGTCTCTTCAATGCGGTCCTGGAAGAAGTCGAACCGTCCGCTGCTCGCCTGGTAGTGGCACCCGACAAGGTGGGCAACTTTCTGTATCAAGGCGAGGGGCCTCATGGCCGGTGCGGTGCGCGAAGGGCAGACGCTGTCGATCGTCGTGCGCGATCTTCAGGGCTGCGAGCATCGCTCGTTGCCCTTCGTTCCAGAGCCGGATTGACGGGCAAGTGCAATTAGCTGGTGATGCGGCGGACCGCGCAGTTCCAGGCACCGGCAACGTCCACCGCGGGCTGGCAGCGTGCAGGCAACACAGGGGAAGATGGCGCGCCCGGAGGGATTCGAACCCCCGACCAATGGCTTCGGAAGCCACTACTCTATCCGGCTGAGCTACGGGCGCGTTGTAGAACCGCCGCGCCGTCGGCCAGTTCCGGGGCGGGCATCGCAGCGCCCTGAGGCGGTGCGGGACGGGCATTCTATCCAGTTTCGCCGAACAAATCTCCCCCCACGGGCAAAGCCCTGCCGGAGGCGCAGGAGTATCCTATCGCCATGGCTGATACCCCCCTCACTTCGCCGCAGTCGCCGGCGACGCCGCGTTGGCGGCATTACTGGAGTCTGATGCGCGCTGATCGCCCGATCGGCACGTTGCTGCTGCTGTGGCCCACGTGGTGGGCGTTATGGCTGGCTGCCGGCGGCCTGCCGCCGCTGTGGACCCTGTTCGTGTTCACCGCCGGCGTGTGGCTGACCCGCTCGGCCGGTTGCGTCATCAACGACTACGCCGACCGCTGGCTCGACCCGCACGTGGAGCGCACCAAGGCGCGCCCGCTGGCCACCGGTGCGATCAGTGGCCGTGCCGCGCTGGCGCTGTTTGCGGTGCTGATGCTGGTGGCATTTGGCCTGGTGCTGACGATGAACGGGCTGACCATCGGCCTGAGCTTCATCGGCGTGTTCCTGGCCGCCAGCTACCCCTACCTGAAGCGCTACACCCATCTGCCACAGGTCTACCTGGGAATGTCCTTCGGCTGGGGCATCCCGATGGCGTTCGCCGCCGTGCAGGGCGAGGTGCCGATGCTGGGCTGGCTGCTGTATGCCGGCAACATCCTGTGGTCCACCGCCTACGACACCTGGTACGCCATGGTCGACCGCGAGGACGACCTGAAGATGGGCTCGCACTCCACCGCGATTCTGTTCGGTGATCTCGATCTGGTCATCCAGGGCGTGCTCTACGCGCTGTTCCTGGCCACCATGGCGCTGGTTGGCGTGCGTGGCGGGCTGGGTGGGTACTACCTGGCCGGTGTGGCCGTGGCCACGGTGCTGGTGGTGTACGAGTTCTGGATCTGCCGCAACCGCGAACGCGGTCCGTGCTTCAAGGCGTTCCTGCACAACAACTGGGTGGGTGCCGCGCTGTTTGCCGGCATCGCCGTGGACCTGGCGCTGCGTTGAGAAGCGCAGCCGAGCGTGGGCTCGGCTCTACAGCTGACAGTGCTTCCGTAGCGCCCGAGCCCATGCTCGGGCGGCGGCGCACAGCGCCGGGCCTTCCGCCACCTACGACCAATAGGTGGCTGACAGCCTGCACCCCACCGCCCAGAATCGAAGCATCGAACCTGGGAGGGTAGGCGATGGCCTCGAAGGCAGCAGTACAGGATGGCTGGATGGCGCGCGCAGCGCTGCGCTCGGCCGCCTGGGCGGAAAAGTGGTTCCCCGACGCGTATGTGTTCGCGGTGCTGGGCGTGGTCATCGTCGCGCTGGCCGCGATGGGCTTCGGCTCGACCCCGCAGGCCACCGCCGGCGCCTTCGGTGACGGCTTCTGGAGCCTGATTCCCTTCACCATGCAGATGGCCTTCGTGGTCATCGGTGGCTACGCCGTGGCCACCGCGCCGGTGGTCGCGCGCTTCATCGACTTCCTGGCCCGGGTGCCGCGCACCGGGCGTGGTGCGGTGGTGTACGTGGGCCTGGTCAGCATGCTGGCCTCGCTGCTCAGCTGGGGCTTTTCACTGGTGTTCGGTGGCCTGCTGGTGCGCGCGCTGGCACGCCGCACCGAACTGCGCATGGACTATCGCGCCGCCGGCGCCTCGGCCTACCTCGGCCTGGGGGCGGTGTGGGCGATGGGGCTGAGTTCGTCGGCCGCACAGCTGCAGGCCAACCCGGCCAGCATGCCGCCGGGCCTGGTGGAGATTACCGGCGTCCTGCCGTTTACCGAAACCATTTTCCTGTGGCAGTCGATCGCGCTGACTGCGGTTCTGATTCTGGTCTCGCTGCTGATCGCCTGGTTGACCGCACCGGCCGCAGGCAGCGCTCGCACCGCCGAAGACTTCCCCGGCGCCGCGCAGGCCGAGCCGGAGCCGCTGCAGCGGCGCACGCGCCCGGGCGAATGGCTGGAGTACAGCCCGCTGCTGACCGTGCTGCTCTCGTTGCTGGCGTTCGGATGGCTGTTCAACGAGTTCGCCAACAAGCCGGTGGTCACCGCCATCGCCAACCTCAACACCTACAACTTCCTGTTCATTTCGCTGGGCCTGCTGCTGCACTGGCGCCCGCGCAGCTTCCTCAACGCGGTGGCCAAGGCGGTGCCGAGCACCACCGGCGTACTGATCCAGTTCCCGCTGTACGGCGGTATCGCGATGATCCTCACCCACGCCGCCGGCGGTGACGGGCAGACCTTGGCGCACCGGCTGTCGAGCCTGTTCGTGCACGTGGCCAGCACCGATTCGTTCGCGCTGGTGATGGGCGTCTATTCGGCGGTGCTGGGCTTCTTCGTGCCGTCTGGTGGCGGCAAGTGGATCATCGAGGCGCCCTACGTGATGCAGGCCGCCAACGAACTGAAGGCGCACCTGGGCTGGGCCGTGCAGGTCTACAACGCGGCCGAAGCGCTGCCGAACCTGATCAACCCGTTCTGGATGCTGCCGCTGCTGGGCGTGCTGGGCCTGAAGGCACGCGACATCGTGGGCTTCACCTTCATCCAGCTGCTGGTGCATATCCCGCTGGTGCTGGGCCTGCTGTGGCTGCTGGGGATGACGCTGGCGTACGTGCCGCCGGTGATGCCATGAATGCAGCGTTGGCTTCCCTGTGTGAGCCGGGAAAGCCAGCCTCGTTCAGCGCGTGTCTCCGGCTGCGAGCGCCATGAATGCGTGCAACGCCGATGACGGCATGAGCACATGCCGAACCTGCATGAATCCTTCAGGCGCTTGTGCCGCAAGAGGTTCCGCGCGTTCATTCACAGGCGTACACACGAATGTAGCCGGCCACCCACGTGTGATTAACCAATCGCTGCAGACGATGGTCCCGTCCACCGCATTCCGCGCGTGGCTTTGGAGATCGGACATGGCACAGCAGAACCAGAACCCGAACCAGAAGCAGCAGGGCCAGCAGAACCAGCAGGATCAGCAGCAGGGGCGCGGCCGCGACCAGCAGCAGCAACAGCAGCAGGAACAGCAGCAGCGCAACCAGCGCAACCAGCAGCAGGGTGGGCAGGACGAGGAAGAGTGACTTCGATGCCCCAGCCTGGGCAACCCGCGAAGCCCCGCCCTGTGCGGGGCTTCGCTTATTCCAGCACGCCGATACGCTGCAGCACCGGCGCCGCCGACATGTCATTGGGATTGGTGCCGGGCTGGTCCTGCGGCACGTCCATGCCCATGCCGCGGTACAGATCCACCCAGTGCCGGGCGATCTGCCCGGTCTGCGGGTTGCGGAAGTTCATCGGCTGCAACGCGAACACATGGTGCGCACGGAATGCGCGCTCGATGAAGTCCGAGCAGTAGTAGCTGTCCTCGTTCAACACGTATGACGTGTTGTACGGTTTGCCCAGCATCGTGCGTGCGGTCGCGATCGCATCCTTGATGGCGGCCTGCTGCGGTGCCTGCAGGCGATAGACCACGATCTGCCGCTGCCTGGCGCGGGCGTCCTGGCGGAACTCGACCAGGGATTGCCGGCGCGATCCCTTCTCGTCGGCATGCAGTACCTCCCACCCCTGCGACGCCAAGGCGACAAGGGCCACGTGGTCGAAGCTGGGGCCGTGCTGCTTGCCGGTGGCATCGTCGATGGCCGCGCTGAGGCCGCTGCGGCCGGCGGTGACGAACAGCAGGTCGCCTTCCCGGACCTCCAGTGCGGCCACAACACCAGGCCACAGCGTTGGCGCCAGCAGGGAGAGGGCAAGCAGGAATGCGCGCATGGGGGCCAGGGTCGAAGCGTGTGCGGCGTAGTCTAACGGCTGCTGCGATGACGTTGATTTCAGCCCAAGTGTGATATGAGTCTCAATTCAGCATGTCGGGATATTCCTGACAGCGGATGTTGAAACTGAATCGACAGAGGCATGGCTATCCTTGCCTCCCTACCGCGCCGGAACCGCGCGCGACCGCCCGGAATCAGGAGGATCCCTTGAACCAGCTCCGCCCCGTTGCCCTGCTTGCGCTTGCCCTGGGGCTTGCGCTGTCGGGCTGCAAGCCTGCGCCCCAGGCTGCCATCACTGACGCCGCCGCACCGGCTCCGAGCAGCACGGCCGCCGCCACGACGCCGGCCACGCCGGTTGCCGCGGCCCCGGCAGACGCGTCTGCCAGCTGCCCCCATCCGGTCTTCGACGACTTCCTCAAGCATTTCGGCAACGAGATCGCGCTGCAGGAAACGTCCACTGCCGATCCGCTGCTGGACAGCCACATCGATGGCGACGCCGAGCCGGAGCCACGCAAGGTGGAGGAGAAGGTGCCGCTTGCCAAGGTCGAATGGCCGGTGATGCCGGACCCGGCCACGCTGCAACGCCAGGGCCGCGAGATGCAGGTCACCCGCCTGCCCGACGGCCAGGTACAGGTGCAGATGCGCACCCCCGATACCAGCGACCAGCAGATCTACACCTTTGCCCAGAAGCCGTGCTGGCAACTGGTCAAGCGTGAGGACGAATCGATCTGACCCCTAAGCGACCGCCTGCGGGCGGTCGTGTGATTCACCCAAGGAGCACCGCATGCGTCTGTCTCCCGTTGCCCCCGTGCTGGCCCTGATGCTTGCTGCCTGCAGCGGCCCTGAGGCGGCTGCACCGGCGGCGGCCCCCGCTTCTACTGACCCGGCAGCGTCGCCGGCCGCACCAGCGGCTGCCGTTGCGGACCTTCCCACCTCTCTTACGCGCGACGAGACCGGCATGCATATCGATTGCCAAGGCACCCGCCTGCACCTGGCGGCCCAGCCCACCCAAGACACGGACGCTTCCCGGCTGACCACGCTGGAAATCGAAAAGGACGGCGCACGCCAGGCCATTGCTGCGCCCAAGGAGATGGACGGCTATACCGCCGTTGGCCTGGCCTGCGTGCAGGACCGCAGCGGTACGCCGTACTTCGTCGTGCAGTACGGTGAACTGCCGTTCGGCTGCAGCTTCTGCGAGTGGTACTACCTGTACGACGCCAGTGGCCGCCAGTTGACCCACAGCACACCCCCGCTGCGCGGCGCGGAAGGCGAGGAGCAGGAGCCCAACAACGACGAGTACGAGACGTTGATCGACTCGCTCGGCATCAAGCACCCGGAGGTGAACTACATCGAAGACTGAGCGCAGCGGCAGGACGTCGCACGCGCGCTGTGAACGCAGCACCGCAGTACCGCAGTACCAGAAGTACCAGGAGCAGTACCCCTTAAGGAAATCCCCTTTTTCATAGAATGGATAGCACAGACATGGCAGACATCTACCAGGACATGGTCCAGCCCCGCGGGGCGGCCTACAGCAGTGACCGCATCAAACCGTGGAGCCACTACCGGGAGCCGATCGACCAGAGCGACGGCCGCCTGCATGGCAATTCCCGCCGGTGGGGCGATGCGACCCCGGAAGTACAGTCACGGGTGATCGACACGATCATCGAGTCGGCGCGCGAGAAGGGCCTGACCCCGCGCGAAACCGCGCACGTGCTGGCCATCGCCCGCGTTGAATCGGGCTTCAACCCCGATGCCGCCGCTGGCACCACCTCGGCCTCGGGCCTGGGCCAGTTCATCGACAAGACCGGCAACCACTACCACCTCAACAGCCGCAACCGCTTCGACGTCGGCGCACAGTCCGACGCACTGGTTGACCATTACATCGATAACCGCACGCTGGCGCACAAGCGCGGCCAGGGTGAGGAGTACATCTACAAGTACCACCACGACGGCCCGACCCGCGATTACGGCGGCCTCACCCTGTCTGAAAAGAAGGTGATGCCGTACGTGGACAAGTACGAGCGGTTCGTGGAGCAGCGCCTGGGCCTGACCCACGGCCAGTCCCATGGCAGCCACGCGGCCCCCGCCGCAGCTGCGGCCACCCACGCGCAGGCCAAGCCGGCAGCGGCGCATGCCGAAGGCCAGACCCGCACCTTCGAGCAGACGATGCAGGTGATGCTGCCCCCGCAGAACGGGGTCAAGCCGCACGTTACCGGTGAGTTCGGCGAACACCGCGCGCACAAGCCGCACGGTGGCACCGACTTCAACTATGTCGGCGGCCAGCACGGCCGTAATCTGCAGCACCCGACCGTCCACGCGCCGATCTCCGGAACGGTGACGTTCGTCGGTGGCGACTACGGCACGGTGAAGATCAGGGATGCACAGGGCAACTCGCACGAGATCCTGCACCTGCACTCGACCCAGGTGAAGGAAGGCCAGCCGATCAAGGCGGGCGAGCCGATCGGCACCATGGGCGGGCGTGGCCCGGGCGGTGCGGGGCAGTATGCCCAGCACGTGCATTACCAGTTGAAGGATCCGCACGGCAAGCTGCTCAGCCCGCAGGACTTCTGGGACCACGGCAAGCTGAAGGAAACCGGCAAGGGTGGCCATTCGCATGACGCCGACCACAACGGTGTGCTGCGCCAGGGGGCCAAGGGCGAGGAAGTGACTGCGCTGCAGAAGGAACTCAACCGCCTGGGCGTGCGCGACGGCCAAGGCAATCCGCTGAGCGAGGATGGCAAGTTCGGTGCCAATACCAGGGACGCACTGATCGCCTACCAGAAGCAGCACGGGCTCACCGCCGATGGCGTGGCGGGTCCGGCGACGCTGGGCAAGCTGGCCGAAGGCCGCAGCCACGCCGAGGCGGCGCCGAAGGGGCCGCAACTGGGCGACAAGGCGCATCCGGATACGCCGCTGCACAATGCGATCCGTGGCCACATGCCGGGCATGATCTGCAACGAGATGAGCGCGCATGTGACCGCCCAGGCCAAGGCCGCCGGCATCGATTCACCGGAGAAGCTGCAGGGCGTCACCGTGCAGGATGGCAAGGCCTTCGTCATCGGCACCGTTCCCGGCTTTCGTACTGCGGTGGACATGACCCAGACGGCACCGAGCCTGCAGGAGACCAGCGCTGCAATGCTGGCCAAGCATGAGCCTTCGCAGCAACACGTGCAGGACGAGCAGCAGCGCGTGGCCATGGGCCGTTGACCGCTGCGTGTGAAGAGGTGTGTGGTAAAGGAGGCCGGCCGGGGTAATCCGGCCGGCTTTTCCGTTCATGGGGCAAGGACATACACGGATGCCGTTTCGCATGATGCACAGCACGCCGCCATTGCAAAGCATGGCGTCCACATGAGCCGGATGCTGCGGTGGCGCAACGCATGGCAGCGGGTAGGGCTGGCACTGCTGCTCTGCCTGTTGCCGCTGCCAGTGCTGGCGGCGGCCTCGATCCCGGCACTGGATGATCCGGTGGTGGACACCGCCAACGCGCTGTCCGCCAGCACCCGCGCCACGCTGCGCGAGCAGGCATTGCAGCTGCAGGCACGCAAAGGCGCGCAACTGCAGGTGCTGGTGGTGCCCAGTGTTGGCGATGACGGCATCGAAGCCTATGCACAGCGCGTCTTCGAACAGTGGCAGCTGGGCCGCGCCGGTGTCGATGACGGGGTGTTGCTGCTGGTGGCAGTGCAGGACAGGCGCGTACGCATCCAGACCGGCTATGGCCTGGAAGGCACCATTCCCGATGCCTATGCCGCGCGCATCATCGACAAGGCGATCGTGCCGCGCCTGCGTGAGGGAGACCTGGACCAGGGCCTGCTGGACGGCAGCAAGGTGCTGGTGGCGTTGATCGATGGCGAGCCGCTGCCGCCCCAGGAAGATTCATCCGCACGCAACCTGTTGCCAGCGGATTGGCGCACAGGGGATTCGGTCGTTGCCCTGACGTTGCTGGTGGGGTTCCTGGCCGGTCTGTGGCGATCACCGCCGCGCCTGCTGGCCACCAGGACCGAGGCCGAGTTCAGCTTTAAACGCCGTGAGCGGCGGCGCAAGGCATTGGCAGCCAATGCGGCAATGCCCAGGCCGAATTGGCCGACATTGCCTGCCTGGGGTAGACCGCTGCTGGTAACGGCAGTGATGGCCGCTGGGTTGGTTTCGGCGACGCTGCTGCTGCCGCGGCATGTGCTGCCTGCGCTGTTCTTCGTGCTGTTACCTGCTGTACCGGTGGCGGCGCTGCTGGGATGGTGCTGGCGTCGCAGCCGTGGTGTGCGCATCGTGCTGTGCGGCATGTTGGCCGTCAGTATCGGTTTCTTCGCGGTGATGCTGGTCCGTGGCCAGTTGCCGCCCAGCCTTGCCCTGCACACGTTGCTGAACCTGGCGGTCGCCCTTGCCGCCATGCTGGTGTTCTTCCTGGTGCAGGCCGGCCGCGCGCGCTGGCGCAGGAACCGCAACAGCTTCGCCGTGCGGCTGGTGGTACTGGTGCTGTTGACCGGCGCCTATGCGCTGGGCGCGCTGCTGGCCATCGACCGGGCCAGCGACGAGAACGCACGCGTGTTGGCGATGATCGTGTCCAGCGTAGGCACGCTGTTCCTGTACTTCATCTGGCTGTTCACCCTGCTGCCCGGCGAAAAAGCACGCAGCGGACGAAGGTCGTCCCAAGGCTACCGTTCCTCGTCCAGCACCTCGTCGTCAAGTTCGTCCTCGAGCAGTTCCGGCGGCTGGTCCGGTGGTGGTGGTCGCAGCGGCGGCGGCGGCGCTTCGGGCAGCTGGTAGCTCAGGCCGCCCACACCCGCCAGCCCAGCGCGGCATCGCGCAGTTCGCCGCTACCGTTCACATCACCCACCTGCAGCTGCACGCCCTGGGCACGGGGCAGGTCTTTCTGCTCGGGGAACCAGCGCCGGTCCGCAGCAACCACGATCAGCAGGCCTTCGTCGTCGCCCATCGGCGCGAACTGCGGCGACGGCGGGCTGATCGGCTGCAGGCCGAAGCGCTGGCTGGACTGTTCGCGCACCGCATCGACATCGTGGCTGGGTAGGCCAACCTCGCTCAGGCAGGTCAGCTCGCTGCCATGGAAGGCGCCTGCGCGCGTGCTGACTGGCAGACGGCGCCGGCCGATCAACTCGAGGATCAGGCCATCAGGACCGGTGAAGTACACCGACTGCGACTGCCAGCTGCTCTCCAGCGCAAAGTAATCCAGGCCCTCAGGATTACGTTGCAGCGGGGCCCGTTCGCGCAACCAGGCCATCGCCTCGCCGAAGCGGTTGTCCGGTACGTTGAAGGCCAGGTGCACGCCACCGACGGGGTAATCACCCGCCGGCTGCAGTTCGATGGTGCTCCAGCCGATGTGCACATGGTTGCTGACCACGCGCTGCTGCAGCACATCATGGAAATACGCGGCCACGGAAGCGACGTCGGATACCGGCAGGGTGAGGTGCAGCAGGCGCATGATCGATTCTCCGTGGACGCGCCCACTGTAGCGCCGGGCCACGCCCGGCGGCCACTAGCGCAGTGAATGGTCGAAGAACCGCACTGCTGCGTCCACTGTCTGCGCGTGGGTCTTTGCCTTTGGCACTGACGTGCTGCAGAGGTCCTGCAGCCGCTGCTGCCCGGTCGGGGTGCATGCGGCGAGGAAATCGTAATGGCCGACACCTGGCAGCAGCTGCAGTGCAGCGCCCGCAATCACTGCACGCGCGGCCGCGCCATTGGTCTGTGGCGGCGCAACCGTGTCAGCCTCGCCAAGCACAATCGACACGGGCAGCCGCAACGAGGACAGCTGCTCGGGCGCGAAGGCCTGGATGATCGCCGGTGCCAGCAGGAACACCGCGCGCACGCCGGGAATGGCGCGTGCGTCGTTGGCGTGGGACATCCACGGCGACAGCTCGGCCGACGCCGCAGCGGCAACACGCGCCTCCATCGTGTGCGTTGCCGCTTCCTGTTGAGGCCGGCAGACGCCGTCATCCGGATGCGCCGTGCAGAACGCCAGCAGTCGCTGCAGGTCCGGTTGCGCCCCAGCCGCCAACAGCGCGGTGTAGCCACCGGCCGAGAAACCGGCAACACCCAGGCGTTCAGGATCGACGTGCGGGCCCAGCACTGGATCGGCCTGCACGGCCGCCAGTGCCGCGCGCAGATCATCCGCGCGCAGCCAGGTCAACATGCTGCCATGGAGGGTCATCTGGTCGGCACCATTGTTGCCGGGATGATCGACTGCGATCACCAGATAACCTTTCCGTGCCAGCGCGGTGCCCAGCCAGCCCATCATGCGCGCGCTGCCGCCGTTGCCATGCGACAGCAGCAGTGTCGGCAGGCGAGCGCCTGCGGGCGGCGCATCCATCGCCGAGCGACCAACATCGAACAGGGGCGTGCCAGGCGGCCCGATGGTCACCTCGACTTCGCTGCTATCGGCCGGTGCCGGATACCACACCGTGTAGCGCAGGGTGTTGCGGTGCTGCGCATCGCGCACGGCGGCACTGGCCACCGTCGTGGTGCCATGGCGCTCGCCGGCTTTCCAGGTGTCGCCTGCGTGGGCGGAGAGCGCCGCTGCCATCAGCAGCAGCCCGACAATTGTGATGTTCACGCGCATCTTCAGCTCCATGTCAGCAGGGACCTTCGTCTACCGGCAGCCAGATCTCCACGCCGCCGTTGCCAGTGTGCTCGTTGAACCGGGCATCGTAGCGCTCCAGGTCCGGCGCGTCGGCCAGGCTGAGGCCGGCGCTGGGCAGGTAGTGATCCAGCAACCAGAACCAGGTCGAGCGGATGGCCGAGATGTGCCCGCCGTGCCAGGCCACCAAGTAGCGTCGTGCGGGCACATCCACGCGCTGCCAGTGCGCGGGTACAGGGCCAAGTGAACCAATCGGCAGCGCGGCGATATAGTCGAAGCCGCCGTCGTCGTCGTTGTTGCAGCACACCCCAAAACTGACCGGGGCCGGCGCCGGCCATTCCCGGTTGAGCTGGGCCCACTGCCCGGGAATGGCACCGCCGCTGTTGCGGGTATGGCGCATGCCGATGCCGGCCAGCTGGAAGGCCGGGGTGTCGAGCAGCTGTGGCGCCTCAGCGCAGGCAGCCGGCGCCTCGTCCACGCGGATCGCCTGCACCAGCGCCAGCCCATCGGTGCCCTGTTCGCGTACCCGTTCCGGTGTCTGCCCGAACTGTTCGCTGAAGGCACGGGTAAACGCGGCATGAGTGGTGTAGCCCGCGCCAATCGCCACCTGCAGGATGTCGCATGCGCCGTTGGCCAGCCGCTGCGCGGCCGTTGTCAAGCGGCGCCCACGCAGGTAACGGACCACCGACGTGCCGGTGCGGGCCTGGAACAGGCGCGACAGATGGAATGGCGACAGTCCCACCGCAGCGGCGATATCGGCCAAGGCCAGCGGCTGCTCCGCATGAGTTTCGATGTACCACACCGCCTTGCCTGCCGCACTCATCCTGTCGTTCCATGAATCCGATGCTGGACACAGTAGCGGATCGGCAGGCGCGGCGTTTAGCAGTTCTTGCGCCTGCGCGGACTCAAGCTGTCGCACTGGCGTCATGCCTCCTTCACAGATCGCGCCGAGACTGCGCGCCTTGTCCAGGCCTGGGATATCCCTGCAGGTGCTGGCCCTGTCGCGTCCTCCCGGAGCCCTGCCGTGCATCGTTCGAAGCTTTCGCGTTCCATCCTCCTCGCCCTTTCCATGGCCAGCGCAGGAGGCGCGATCGCAGCGGAGGCCGATGCGGTCGATGCCGCAGGCGGCAGCCGCGCCGTACCCACCCAGCTCGACGCGATGCTGGTCACCGGTACCCGCGCGTCCAACCGAACCCAGTTCGAAACGCTGGCGCCGGTGGACGTGTTCACCAAGGAAGACATCAGGTCTGTTGAATCCACCGACCTGAAGGACGTGCTGGCGCATCTGGTGCCGTCGTTCGTGGTGCAGCGCCTGCCGATGGCGGACGGCCAGGTGTTCGTGCGTCCGGCTACGCTGCGTGGCCTGTCGCCGGACCAGACCCTGGTGCTGGTCAACGGGCGTCGCTTCCACCGCAGCGCGCTGCTCGGCAACCGTGGTGCACAGGCGGCCGACCTTGCACAGATTCCGACCAGCGCGATCAAGCGCATCGAAGTGCTGCGCGACGGCGCATCGGCGCAGTACGGCTCGGACGCCATCGCCGGTGTCATCAACATCATCCTCGAGGATGGTCCGGGCACCGAGATCACCGCCGGCTATTCGCGGTACGCGCAGGGGGACGGTGCCTCGCGCGACTTCAGTGCGCGCACCGGCTGGTCGCTGGGCGACTATGGCAGCCTGGTGCTGTTCGCTGAGTCGTCCAACTCCGACGCCACCTCGCGCACCCGCCAGCGCCCCGATGCCATCGCCTTCCAGGCGGCCCATCCGGAGCTGGACGTGCCCAACCCGGTGCAGCGCTGGGGCCAGCCGGACCTGGAAAGCCGCCGCGTTGGCTTCAACGTGAAGGCCAACGCCAGCGAGACGCTGGAGCTGTATGCGTTCGGTCTTTACAGCCACAGTGATGGCGTCAGCGATTTCAACTGGCGCAACCCGGACACCACCACCGGTGCCTACCGCACCACGTCGATCTTCCCGGGCTGGAACCTGCGTTCGCTGTACCCGGTGGGCTTCAGCCCGCAGTACGGCAACGACCAGAGCGATCTGCAGCTGGTCGGCGGCCTGCGCGGCGAGATCACACCCAAGCTGCGCTGGGACGTGAGCGCCTCGTATGGCCGCAACGCCATCGACTACAGCCTGAAGAATTCGATCAATGCCTCGCTGGGTCCCGCCAGCCCGACCGCGTTCGATCTCGGCCGCCTGACCCAGACCGAGAAGAACGCCAACGCCGACTTCAACTATGAGTGGGACGTGGCCGCGCTGACCAGGCCGATCAACGTCGCCTTCGGTGGCGAGTTCCGCCAGGAGACCTACCAGGTGCGCGCCGGTGACCCGGCGTCGTACGCGGTGGGTCCGGGCGCGGCTGCAGGCCTGGAGGCCAATTCCAATGGTGCGCCCGGTTTCTCGGCCAGCCAGGCCGGGCAGTGGAGCCAGCGCAGCAAGGCCGCCTATGTGGATATGGAAGTGCCGCTGGGCGAGCGCTGGAGCATCGGTGCGGCCAGCCGCTACGAGGACTTCTCCAGCTTCGGCAGCACGCTGGACGGCAAGCTGTCGGCGCGCTTCGCGATCACGCCGGATGTAGCCCTGCGCGGTACCGTGTCCACCGGCTTCCGTGCGCCGACGCCGGCGCAGCTCAACACCACCAGTACCACCCAGGGCCTGGACACGCGCACGCTGCAGATCTTCACCAGCGGCCGCCTGTCGCCGAACGATCCGCTGGCGCAGCTGCTCGGTGCCAGGCCGTTGAAGCCGGAAGAATCGCGTACCGCCTCGCTGGGCCTGACCTGGCGCACCGACCTGGGCCTGTCCGGTTCGGTGGATGTCTACCAGATCAAGCTCAGCGACCGCTTCAGCCAGTCGGCCAGTTTCGCCATTCCGGCCGGTACGCCCAATCCGCTGGGCTATACCTCGGTGAACTATTTCACCAACGACTTCGATACCACCACCACCGGCGTGGATGTGGTCGGCAACTACCTGCGTGATCTCGGCGCCGGTCGCATGACGTTGACCCTGGCCTACAACTACAACCGCACCCGCGTGGACAATGGCAGCACCTCGGTGGCAACCAATGAGACCCAGCGCGTGCTGTTCGAAGACCGCCTGCCCGAGCACAAGGGCAGCCTGACCGGCAGCTGGGACATCGGCGCCTGGTCGCTGATGGCACGCATGCGCTACTACGGCGCCTGGACCGATTCCAGCGGCAATGCAGTGGGCGATATCTACCAGCGCTTCGGCGCGATGAGCTTCCTCGACCTGGCTGTCGGCTATCGCATCAACGAACATCACAGCCTGCGCGTGGGTGCCGACAACGTGTTCGACCGCTATCCGGACGAAGCCACGTTCCAGGCCAGTCGCGGCCTGGTCTACTCGCGCAACGCGCCGTACGACACCGACGGTGCCAATCTGTACGCGCAGTACCGGCTGAGCTTCTGATGGACCCGGCCCGCCGTTCCCTTCTGCGTGCAGGTACCTTGCTGCCGGCTGCAGCTGCACTGTCTTCACTGCCCGCCACGGCTGCCGCGCGTTACGCTGCACCCATGCAGATTCCCGCAACGACCGTGGCGCCGGACGTGCTGGCCCGCGATGAAAACTACTGGACCGCCGTGGCCAGTCACTTCGACATCACCGACGAAGTGAACCATCTGGAGAACGGCTACTGGGGCGCGATGGGGCTTGAGACGCTGGCCAGTTACCAGCGCCACACCGCTGAAGTGAACCGTGGCAACGCCTGGTACGGCCGCCGTGAATTCCCGGCGCAGTACCTGGCAGTACAGCGGCAGGTGGCCGAACTGCTGGGCGTGGGCGCGGATGAGATCGCACTGACCCGTGGCGCCACCGAGGCGATGCTGGCGCTGATCGGTGGCTACAACCGCCTGCGGCCCGGCGACCGGGTGCTGTACGCCGACATCGACTACGACAGCATGATCGGCGCGATGCGTTGGCTGCAGCAGCGCCGTGGCGTGCAGGTCGAGCGCATCGCGCTGCCGGTGGTGCCCGACCATGTGCAGATCCTGCAGGCCTACGAGGCCGCGTTCGCGCGGCTGCCACGCCTGAAGCTGGTGCTGCTGACCCAGGTCAGCCATCGCCATGGGCTGGTGCTGCCGGTGGCCGAAATCGCCGAGCGCGCACGCGCACGCGATATCGACGTGATCGTCGATGCGGCGCATGGGTTCGGCCAGATCGACTACGCGGTGCCGCAGCTCAAGGCCGACTTCGTCGGCATCAACCTGCACAAGTGGATCGGTGCGCCGGTCGGCGTCGGCGCGATGTATGTGCGCAAGGGCCGCGTTGCGGACCTCGACCCGTACATGGGCGAGACCGACGATGGCCGCGTGGGCAGCCGTGTGCACACCGGCACGGTCAACTTCGCCGCTTACCTGGCGCTGCCAGAAGCGATCGCGCTGCACCAGCGTATCGGCGCGGCCAACAAGCAGGCGCGCCTGCGCTACCTGCGCGAGCGCTGGACGGTGCCGGCGCGGCAGATGGCGCACATCGAAGTGCTGTCTTCACCGGACCCGGCGTTGGCGAGTGCATTGGCCAGTTTCCGCCTGCGCGGGCGCACCAGCGTGGCTGACAACATCGCGCTGCAGAAGCGCCTGTTGGACGAGCATCGCGTGTTCACCACGCATCGTGACGGGTTGGACTCCGGCGCCTGCGTGCGGGTGACGCCGTCGGTGTTCACCCGGCCCGAGCAGATGGATGCGTTGGTGACGGCGCTCTCTGCCCTGGCCTGATCATGAACGGTAGTGCCGGCCGCTGGCCGGCAACCTCATGATCGTCGCCCACGAGCAGCTGCCGGCCAGCGGCCGGCACTACCGATCGGGTGGGTGCCGACCGTTGGTCGGCACATCCCATTCCACGCCTACCGCTCGATCGCCGGCAACGCATCGGACAACAACAACCGGTCAATCCGCCGCAACGCACTCTCCAGCTGCCGTCGGTCCGCCGCCAGCCCCAGCGACAACCGCACGCCGTACTGGAGCGAGACCCCCGGCGGACAGAACGCCGATGACGGCGCAATCGCCAGCCCCTGCAGCTGTGCGGTACGCACCAGCGTGGCGTCGGTCCAGGGTGCCGGTATCCGGCACCAGGCATGCAGGCCCTCCGCGCGCTGCAGCAGCGACGGCGCGAGCAGGTAACGTGCCATGCGCATGCGCTCGCGTGCCTCGGCGCGTACCTGGGCCAGCAGTGACTGCGCCGAACCATCCAGCAGCAGTTGGCTGGCCAATGCCGAGACCAGCGGATGGCCCATCAGCCGCGTCGCCCGCAACGCAGCCGTCATCGCCTCGGCGTGCGCAGCGCTCGGGCACTGCACGAACGCGGTGCGCAGGCCAGGGCTGATCACCTTCGACAGCGTCGCCACATAGAACACATGGCGCGGTGCCAGCGTTGCCAGGGGTATCGGTGCATCTTCGGCAAGGTGCCAGTACGGATCATCCTCGATCGCCAGCAGGCCTTCGCTCTCCAGTACACGCGCCAGCGCCTCGCGCCGCTGCAGCGGCAGGGTCAGCGCGGTCGGGTTCTGGCAGGTGGGATTGAGATAGACCAGGCGCGCGCCGCTTTCGCGCGCCTGCCGCAGCAGCGCTTCAGGGCACATGCCGTGTTCGTCGCTGTCCACCGGCATCAGCCGACGCCCCAGCGCCGCTGCGGCCTGCAACAGGCCCGGATAGACCAGCGCATCGCACAGGATCGTATCGCCATCGCGGCCCTGGCTGACCAGGATCGCGGCCAATGCCACCTGCGCGCCTTCGGTCAGCAGCAGGCAGTCGTCATCCACGGCGCCCAGCATCGGCTGCAGCCAACGCGCCGCAGCATAGCGATCAGTGGGGTTGCCGCCACCCAGGTGATACGTCATCAGGTTCGGCGCGTTGCTGCGTGCAAGCACGGCGGCGGCACCGCGGCGCAGTGTCTCGGCCAGCGCATCGGCATCGGGCACCGGCGGCACGTTCATGCTCAGGTCCACCACCTGGTCGAAGCCGGCCTTGGGCGGTGCGATGAAGCTGCCCTGTGGTCCGCGTGCTTCGATCAGGCCACGCTTGCGTGCTTCATCGAAGGCGCGGGTGACCGTGGTCAGGTCGATGCCCAGCTGCTGTGCCAACGCGCGCTGCGAGGGCAGGCGCTGTCCGGGTGCGAGGCCGCCACGGCGCACCGTGCGTTCCAGCGAATTGACGATGCGCAGGTAGATCGGACCGCTGTGCGCGAGCACGTCCTGCACCCACTCGCGCGCTGCGACATCCGGTCGCGGCATGTACGGAGCATGTCGGGGCGTATCGTTGCTTCCAACGGCGGGAGCCTGTCCATAACCATCGGTCGGTTCGGACAGGTGACCGCCGTTGTTGTTTACGGCGGTCGCGCCACCCAGAGCCAGTGATGTCATTGCGCGTCCTCAGCGCTTGGCCTGCCAGGGGCAGTAGCAGCCCACGGCAAGCAGTCCCTTGGGGCGCACGGTTTCGCCGCGCACCAGTCTGTCCAGCAGCGGTTCGACGAAGCTGTTGGCCGAGTTGCAGACCATGCCGATGCTGTACGGGCCGGCATACGCCAGATGGCCGTGCCGGTCCCAGATCGCCACGGCAGGGCTGGCCGGGATGAGCTCGATGCCGTCGACGGTCGGCAGGTTGATCACCTTGTTGCGCAGCGGCTCGGGCAGCGCGCCCTGCGTGCCAGGGCGGCGGATCGCGTAGAAGTCGATGCCGGCACGGCGGTACATGCTGATCAGGTAGCTCAGGTGCGCACCGGTCTCGCGGTTGCACACGCCGCAGGCCGGGTCCCAGAAATGCACCACGCGGATGCGGCCGGTATCTCCGGCCAGATCGGCCGGCAGGCGCAGCTGCGAGTCGTCGAAGACGATGGCCTGTTCGGTGAACGTGGACTGCGCGCTGTAACCGAAGTACTGCCACAGTGCAGCCGCCACGCCGGCCATGAACAGGCAGGCGAGGGCGATCATCGTCGGCAGCAGCCAGCGGCGGCGCGGCGCGGCTGCGCCCATCAGGAGTCTTCCCGGCCGAACTTGTGCACGTACTGCTTGCGCATCTCGCGGCAGGAATCGGCCTGCGCGCGGCGCTGGATCTCGCTACGCGACGGATCCTCGCTGCGCTGCACGCACTGCTCGATGGCGTGGCGTTCGGCGGCCTGTACGTCCACGGTCTGTGGCTGCAGGCAGACCCAGGCCAGCGCGGCCAGCATCAGCACCACAAAGCCACCGCAACCGGCCATCACCAGGTGGAACTTCAGTTTCTCGGCGCGCATCGATGCACGTCCCTTCATCCATACATTGCATACAAAATATCATTTTGTATGGATTGGGCGCCATGCGTTCGGTTCAACGTTCGGTTCAGACAATGGCGTTGTGCCGGGCCTCGGGAACTTCGGACAGGATCTCGTTCAGCTTGGCCAGCGCCCCGGCCAAAGCGCCCTGGTCGACCGCGCCGCCCAGCGACAGGCGGATTGCGTTGCCCGGCGGCGGCTCTTCCACGCTGAAGGCATCCGAGCTGGCGATGCCCAGGCCCTGTTCCTGCGCGGCCTGGATCAGCCGGTACTGGTCAAGCCGTGGCGGCAGCGGCAGCCACACATGCAGGCCGGCCGGATGGGCCTGGGCGCGGGTGGGCAGATACCGGGCGGCAATGGCCTGGCGCTCGCGCAGCTCCTGCTGGAAGCGCTGCACCATGTCCTGGGCCTGGCCACTGCGGATCCACTGCGAGGCCACCGCCACCATCGACTGGGTCGGCATCAGTGCGATCGCGCGCAGGGCGTCCAGCACTGGCTCCATCGGCTCGCCGGCCGGCACCACCAGGTAAGCGGTGCGCAGGCCCGGGGCCAGGCACTTGGACAGGGTGGAGATGTAGTAGACCGGGCAGCCGGCGTCGCGGTGGGCGGCCAACGGCGGCGCGGCGTCACCAGCCAGCAACCAGTAGGGATCGTCTTCGATCACGGTCAGATCGTGGCGCTTGGCAACCGCCAGCAGGGCCTGCCGACGCTGCGCCGACATCGTCGCCGTGGTCGGATTCTGGATGGTCGGCACCAGGTATAGCAGGCGCGGCCGGCGCAGCTGGCAGGCTTCTTCCAAGGCGTCGGGCAGCATGCCTTCGGCGTCCATTGCCACCGGCACCACGCCCCGCTGCAGCACGCGCGCGGCGGCCAGCAGGCCCGGGTAGGTCAGCTGTTCGGCGGCGATCAGCTCGCCTGGCTGGGTACGGGCCAGGATCAGCGCGCACAGCGCGGTCTGCGCGCCGGGGCAGATCACCACCTGGTCGGCACCGACTGTCCCCAGCATCGGCGCCAGCCACTGCACAGCGGCGGCGCGGTCCTCGCGGGTGCCGGCGCCGACGTGGTAGCTCATCAGTTCGCCCTGGCCCAGCTGCTGGCCCACGTGCTGGAAACCGGCCTCCATGCCCTGTGCGAACGGCGCGCTGCCCAGCAGCGGCGGGATGTTCATGCTCAGGTCCACCGAGGTGCTGCGGTTGCCGGCCGACAGCGCAATGAAGGTGCCGCCGGCGCCCTGCGCATCGAGCAGGCCGGCCTGGCGCAGCTCGGCAAAGGCACGGGTGACCGTGGTCAGGTCCACGCCCACCTGCTGGGCCAGGTCGCGCTGCGGCGGCAGGCGGTCGCCCGGGCGCAGCACGCCGTCATCCACCGCCTCGCGCACCTGCTGGGCAATCTGCAGGTACAGCGGGCCGGCGCCCTCGCGGAAGGGGCGGACCCAGGTGCGATTGGGGTGTTTCAGGCGGCGGCCGGCAGCAGGTGGCGTCATCGGTCAGATTTTTCCATACGTGCAGATGCACAAGTCCATACAATGCTGTATCTTGTATGGGCTTGATTGGAGTGGCTCGCCTGCTTGTAGGCGGCCTCATACCCACAGTGTAGCCGCTCCACGCCCGGGCGCTGCGCGCAGGCGAGCCGGTCAAGCGCGCTTCTTCAACAGGGTTGACCTCCAATGAATATCTGCTGGAACCGCATCCGCCTGGCGCTGGTCGCCCTGGCCTGCGTCGGCCTGTCGGGCTGTGACTGGGTGCTGCTGGATTCGAAGGGCATGGTCGGGCTCGCCCAGCGCGACCTGATCCTGATCTGCATCGGCCTGATGCTGATCGTGGTGATACCGGCCATCGTGCTGACCTTCGTGTTCGCGTGGCGCTACCGCGCCGGCAACACCCAAGCGAAATACACGCCGGACTGGTCGCACTCCACCAAGGTGGAGATCGTGGTCTGGGGCGTGCCGCTGATCATCATCGCGGTGCTGGCGGTGATCGTGTGGAAGTCCACCCACGAGCTGGACCCCTACAAGCCGCTGGACGTGGCTGGCGAACCGCTGCACGTGGACGTGATCGCCACCGACTGGAAGTGGGTGTTCGTGTACCCGGACCTGGGCATCGCCACGGTCAACCAGCTCAACTTCCCGGCCAATCGTCCGCTGGCATTCAACATCACCTCCAACTCGACGATGAATACCTTCTTCATCCCGCAGCTGGGTGGGCAGATCTACGCGATGGCCGGCATGCGCACGCAGCTGCACCTGATCGCCAACGAACCCGGCCAGTTCCGTGGCATGTCCGGCAACTACAGCGGGCATGGCTTCTCGAACATGAAGTTCATCGCCACTGCCAGCAGCAACGAAGACTTCGAGCGCTGGGTGGCCGAAGTGCGCAGCGCGCCGGACGCGCTCAGCTTCACGCAGTTCAAGGCGCTGGCCGCGCCGTCGAAGAACGCACCGGTGCAGCACTTCTCCAGTGTTGAACCGCTGCTGTTCAAGAAGGTCATCGACCAGTTCATCGGCGTCGGTGAGAACACCGCTGCGGCTACCCCGGCGGGCGCTGCCGGCGGTGCCCAGGTTTCCCAGGAGTAACGAACATGTTGGGTAAATTGACGTGGGAGGCCGTGCCGCTGCACGAGCCGATCGTCGTGGTCACATTGGTGGCCATGGTGCTGGGTGGCCTCGCGCTGCTTGGCGCGGTGACGTACTTCAAGCTGTGGGGCCCGTTGTGGCGTGACTGGTTCACCACCGTGGACCACAAGAAGATCGGCATCATGTACGTGGTGGTGGCGCTGGTCATGCTGGTGCGTGGCTTTGCCGATGCGCTGATGATGCGCGCACAGCTGGCCGCGGCCGGGCCAGGCAGTGACGGCTTCCTGCCGCCCGAGCACTACGACCAGATCTTCACCGCGCACGGCGTGATCATGATCTTCTTCGTGGCCACCCCGTTCGTGGTCGGCCTGATGAATATCATCGTGCCGCTGCAGATCGGTGCGCGCGACATGGCGTTCCCGTTCCTCAACGCCTTCAGCTTCTGGATCTTCGTAGTCGGCGCAGCGTTGATGATGATCTCGCTGGGCGTTGGCGAATTCGCCATGACCGGCTGGGTCGCCTATCCGCCGCTGTCGGGCATCGAGTTCAGTCCAGGCGTGGGTGTCGACTACTACATCTGGGCATTGCAGGCGTCCGGTGTCGGCACCTTGCTGACCGGCGTCAACCTGTTCATCACCATCCTGCGCATGCGTGCGCCGGGCATGACCCTGATGAAGATGCCGGTGTTCACCTGGACCGTGCTGGTCACCAGCGTGATCATCATCGCCGCCTTCCCGATCCTGACCGTGGCGCTGGGTGCGCTCACCCTGGACCGCTACCTGGACTTCAACTTCTACACCAACACATTGGGTGGCAACCCGATGATGTACGTGAACCTGGTGTGGGCCTGGGGCCATCCGGAGGTGTACATCCTGGTGCTGCCGGCGTTCGGCATCTTCTCCGAAGTGACCGCCACGTTCGCGCGCAAGAAGCTGTTCGGCTACAAGTCGATGGTCGGTGCCACGCTGGCGATCGGCATCCTGTCGTTCATCGTCTGGCTGCACCACTTCTTCACCATGGGCTCCGGTGCCAGCGTCAATGCCTTCTTCGGCATCATGACGATGATCATCGCCATCCCCACCGGCGTGAAGATCTTCACCTGGCTGTTCACCATGTACGGCGGCCGCGTCGAGTTCAGCGTGCCGATGCTGTGGACCATCGCCTTCCTGGTCACCTTCACCATCGGTGGCATGACCGGCGTGCTGCTGGCCATTCCGGGCGCGGATTTCCTGCTGCACAACAGCCTGTTCCTGGTCGCGCACTTCCACAACACCATCATCGGCGGCGCGCTGTTCGGCTACCTGGCCGGCTTCGCCTACTGGTTCCCGAAGGTGTTCGGCTTCACCCTCAACGAGCGCCTGGGCAAGTGGTCGTTCGCCTGCTGGGTGATCGGCTTCTACCTGGCCTTCATGCCACTGTACATGCTCGGCTTCATGGGCATGACCCGCCGCATGAACCAGTACGACAACCCGGCGTGGACGCCGTACCTGATCGCCGCCTTCATCGGCGCGCTGTTCGTGTTCGCGGGCATCATCCTGATGCTGGTGCAGATCTACGTGAGCGTGCGCGACCGCAAGCGCAACCTGGACCTGACCGGCGACCCGTGGAACGCACGCACGCTGGAATGGGCCACGCCGTCGCCGCCGCCGTTCTACAACTTCGCCGTGGTGCCCAAGGCCGATGAGCTGGACGCCTTCCACGAAGCGAAGAAGCGCGGCCTGCCGCCGCCGCCGAAGAAGTACGCACCGATCCACATGCCGAAGAACACCGGCGTGCCGCTGATCCTCAACATCTGGATCCTGGTGCTGTGCTTCGCCCTGGTCTGGCACATCTGGTGGATGGCCGCGGCCAGCTTCATCGCGATGATCGTGACCCTGATCGTGCGGTCCTACGACGAGGACGTGGACTACTACGTCAGTTCCGAAGAGGTGGCGCGCACCGAAGCGGCCAGCCTGGCCAAGTTGAAGGAGGTACGCGCATGAACCTGTTGACCCGCCCCGAGCTGGCCAGCGACACGCAGGCGCACGAGGACCACCACGAGCACGACCACGGCCACGAACAGGGCGGCATGAAGGTGTTCGGCATGTGGGTCTACCTCATGTCCGACCTGGTGCTGTTCGGTTCGCTGTTCGCCTCGTACGCGGTGCTCAGCACCGCCTACGCCGGCGGCCCCACCGGCAAGGAGCTGTTCTCGCTGCCGTTCGTGATGGCCGAGACCTTCCTGCTGCTGGTCTCCAGCATCACCTACGGCCAGGCCGTACTGGCGATGCATCGCCACGACACCTCGGCGGTGCTGCGCTGGCTGGGCGTGACCTTCGTGCTCGGTGCCTCGTTCATCGGCATGGAGATCTACGAGTTTTCGCACCTGATCCACGAAGGCGCGGGCCCCAGCACCAGTGCCTACCTGTCGGCGTTCTTCGCGCTGGTCGCCACCCACGGCCTGCACGTGGCCAGCGGCCTGATCTGGATGGCGGTGGTCATGCACCAGGTCTACCGCCGTGGCCTGACCCCGACCAACATCACCCGTGTGTCGTGCCTGAGCCTGTTCTGGCACTTCCTGGACCTGGTGTGGATCTGCGTCTTCACCTTCGTCTATCTGATCGGAGCCTTCTGACATGGCCCACGTCGAAACCTCGCGCGCCGGCAATGCGCACGGCTCCGCCAAGTCCTACCTGATCGGCTTCGTGCTGTGCGCGCTGCTGACCGTGGTGCCGTTCGCGCTGGTGATGAACCCGGTGCTGTCGCGTCCGCTCACGCTGTTCCTGCTGGTCGGCTTCGCGGTGGCGCAGATCCTGGTGCAGCTGGTCTATTTCCTGCACATGGACCGCAAGTCCGAAGGTGGCTGGAACCTGGCCAGCTTCGTGTTCACCCTGGTGATCCTGTTCATCATCGTCGCGTTGTCGGTGTGGATCATCTGGAGCATGCACTACCACATGATGATCAACTGACCGTGGCCGGGGTGATCGGCACGGATCGCGCGATCACCCCGGCACCTCAGCCCTCTTTTCCCCCAAGGGCAGGCCTGACCGAGACCCCGCCCGCATCTGCGTTGGTGGTACCCGTGAAGCGTCCTGCTGCTGTTGTCCGTTCGTTGTTCTCTCCCCGTTTCCGCCTGCCGCTGCTGGCAGGCCTGGCCATCGGCCTGCTGGCTGGCTGCAGTGCGCAGTCGCGCATGGACTTCTACTCCAAGGACATCGCCTGCGAAGAACTTGGCCAGCAGTGGTCGATGCCCGACAGCCACGGCACCGTGCGTGGCCCGAAGGACCTGCAGGGGCAGGTGACCTATCTGTTCTTCGGTTTCACCAGCTGCCCGGATGTGTGCCCGACCACCATGGTCGAGCTGAGTCAGGTCAAGCACCTGATGGGCAAGGATGCCGACCAGCTGCAGGTGGTGTTCGTCAGCGTCGACCCGGCGCGTGATACGCCGGAGGTGACGCGCACCTATGTGGAAGCCTTCGACCCCAAGGCGATCGCACTGGTTGGCAACGAAGCGCAGTTGGCCGCGATGGCCAGCGACTTCAAGGCGTTCTACGAGAAGGAACCCGGCCAGGTGCCGGAGACCTACACCATGAGCCACATCGCGGGCGGCTACGTGTTCGACCGCCAGGGCCGCCTGCGCCTGTTCGCGCCGTACGGCATGCCGGTGGACAAGCTGTTCTCCGACGTGCAGCGCCTGCTGCTGGAACCGGCCCATCCAGCGGCAGGTAACGACGCACTGGCCAGCTGCAGCCGCAAGCACAGCGACGCGTTCGCCGCCCGCTGACGCCACCTCTACCGCGGTGGGTGCCGACCTTGGTCGACACGTGATGCATGAGTCCGGTGGGTGCCGACCGTTGGTCGGCACACCCTGACACCAATCCCCCGGCCGGCCAGGAGAGCCAACCGGCCAGGGGCACCACTCAACGCCTTACTTGGTCTCTTCCCACTGCACCACGTCCGGCTCGGTCGCGCGGATACCGGCGATGGACAGCAGCCTGGTGGTCGCATCCAGCGCCGCGTTCACCGACGGGTACTCCACGATGGCCTGGCCTGAAGCCTTGGAGACCTTCACCACGGTACCGCCAGTGGCGGCGGCTGCGCGCTGGGCCGAGGCTGCATCGGTGAAGAACACCTTGACCCGCGAGGTCGCCACCACCGGCGCGCCGTCACGGGACACCGCCGCCGCGAACTTGCCGGCACCGGCATCAGCAGGCGCGGCGGTGGCGCCATCCAGCGAACGCTTGGTACGCGCGCTGGTGGTCGCCGCTGCCTGCGGGGTGATCGTGAACTGGCCGCCGCTGGCCTGCTTTACCGTTGCCGAGGGCGACAGCTGGAAACGCGTGCCGCCCACGTCGAATGTGCGGCCGGTAGCGGATGCCTTCAGTTCCTGCGCATCCACGGTCGACAGGGTCCTGGCCGGAGGGGTCTGCCCCGAGCTCTGTGCCCAGGCAGGGGAGGTCATCACCGCGAAGGTGAGCGTGCTCAACAGAATGGTCGTCTTCATCATCAGTGCCCCAGAACGCGGATCTTGAAGAATTCGAGGTTGCCACGCGATGCAGCGGTCGCGGCCTGCCCCATGTCGGTCACTTCCAGCGTCCAGGTGCCCGTGGCGTTCTCATCCAGGAAGGCATTGCTGGACAGCAGGTCCCAGCTGGTGAAGTTGCTCTGCGCGCCACCCGTGCCCGAACCGATCGCGGTGAACGCCGGCTGCACCACGCTGCGCGTGCCGCTGGGCGACACCAGCACGAACTGCAGCTGGCGCGTGTTGCGGTGGTTGACCCGGAAGCCCAGCTGCACGCTTTCGATGTTGCGCGCGCCGTTGGCCAGCTGGAAGGTCAGGCGTGCGGCGGCGGCCGAGGTGTTGCCGATGGCCACGGTACGCGTGGTGTTGCGCCAGCCGCTGTCGACCAGCGCACCGAGCGACTGGAAGTTCTCGGCCACCTGCACCGCGCGTGCAGCGTTGACCACGCCGAAGCCATACCAGTTGCTGTAGGCACGGCCGGCAGCATTCACCGTCCAGCCCGGCACCAGCGTGCGGCCGTCGGCCAGCGTCACCGCCGGCTGGTTCGGGTGGTTGCGGGTGGCGGTGGTAGCCAGGATGTACTTCACATCGCGATAGGACAGGTTCGGATTGGCTTCCAGCACCAGCGCCGCCACGCCCGAGACCATCGGCGCCGACGCCGAGGTGCCGTTCATCTTGGCGGTGTAGTTGCAGGTGCTGTCGATGGCCGACAGGTTGCTGTCCAGGGTGTTCTGGCGGTTGGTGTTCTTGTTGCTGCCCTGCGCGCACCCGGTCACGTCGGTGGTGACGATGGCCGGGTCGTAGGCGCGTGCCACCAGGCCGGGCGCATACTGCGCCTGCAGGCCGTACTCGCCGCCAAAGGCCGACACCCACAGCGCCGAGCCGGTGGACGAATACGACGAGCGCACGCCATCGGCGCGCACCGCGCCTACGGTGATGACGTTGAACAGGTTGTTGCGCGGGTCGCGGCCAGCCGGCACGCAGCCGGTGTTGCGGTTCTTGGTGTCGGTGGTGCAGACATCCTGGGTCTGGCTGATCGAGGCATTGTTGAAGTTGTTGCCGGCCGACTTCACGTAGATGCCGCCGCGGCCACCGCGCGTACCCGACAGCGCCTGCTCGTACGAACGAATCGTGTTTTCGCTGTACGCCAACGGCAGGTTCGGATTGCCCGGGCCGGCGCCCCAGCTGTTGTTGAACACCTGCACGTCGGCCGACTCCGCGCCGTCCCACCAGGCGTACTCGATGTTGCTCTGCTGGTTGCCCAGGGCCGAGCGCGAAATCGGGTTGAAGCCCTTCAGCGTCGCCGCCGGCGCCACACCGCGCACGCCCAGGTTGTTGGCGCCCACCGCGCCCGCAATGCCGCCGACCATGGTGCCGTGGTTGTCGACATCCGGGTTGGTCGGGGTGGGGTTGTTCGAGCCATTGGTGAAGTTCTTGCCGGCCACCGCCGCCACGTTGGCGGCCAGGTCCGGGTGCGCGATCTGCAGGCCGTCATCGACGATGGCGATGGTGACGCCCTGGCCACGGATGCCATTGCGGAACAGGCCATCCACGTTCAGGTCGTTGCCGGCCACCGGCAGTGTGTCAGCCGGGACAGTCTGCCCGGTGTTGAGCAGGTGCCACTGTATCCCCGCCAGTGGATCGGCCTGTTGGGCCTGGGCGGTGACGGCCAGGCTGCCCAGCACCAGGGCAGTGGCGAGGGCCAGGCGCGCAGAGCGCGGTGGCGCGGAGCGTTGCGTGTGTCGCTTCATACACGAATCCTTCTGTTGTGAATCGGCATGGCAGGACGGCGGGGCGGATCTGCCCCATCGCAACGAGCCAAACGCGACACAACGAAGAACCCCCTACCTCTTCACACACCCAATCTGCAGATGTGCCGATTGCGTCACAAACGCTTATGCCGCGGGGTAATGACGACTGCCGAGCCCCGCATCTGGTGGACGCCAACCTTGGTTGGCCCGCATATCCACGCATGGCGTGGATCTACCATGTGTCATCGCGCGCCCTCACATCGCGCTGTGCTACTACAGCCCGTGCACCCTTCCGCACGGAGCACGATGATGGTCAATCCGCTCGCCCAGGCTCATCGCGGCCTCGGCACCACACTGTTCAGCCTGTTGAACCCGATACCCTTCGGTTTCTTCGTCGGCGCACTGATCTTCGACGCGATCTACCTCAACAGCGCCGAGGTGATGTGGGGCAAGGCAGCCGCCTGGCTGATCACCTTCGGCCTGCTGATCGCCATCGTGCCGCGCCTGATCAACCTGTTCGCGGTCTGGCGCCGCAACGGCACGGCCACCCGCATCGACCGCATCGACTTCTTGCTCAACCTGGTCGCGGTGGTGCTGGCCATCTGGAACGCCTTCGTGCACAGCCGCGATGCGTACGCCGTTGCGGTGCCGGGCACGATCCTGTCGGCGCTGACCGTGGCCCTGATTGCCCTGGGCCTGATCCTGCTGTCACTGCAGCCGCCGGTGCTGCAGGGAGGCCGTCATGGCTAAGCACATCCTGCCCACCATGGGCGCCCTGGCGCTGGCCGTGATGCTGTCGGCCTGCGCCGGCAAGGCTGAATACCATCCCGCCGACCAGTCGGGCCCGCAGCCGCCGCTGCCCAAGCCGGCCAACTTCCTGATGCCGCCGATGCAGGTGCCCAAGGGCGTCGGCTGGGCTGATGGACAGACCCCCACGGTGGCCGAGGGCCTGAAGATCGAGCGCATCGCCGCCAACCTGCAGCATCCGCGGCGCCTGCTGACCCTGCCCAATGGCGATGTACTGGTGGTGGAAGGCAACGGCCCCGGCGAAGAACCGGTCACCACGCCCAAGCAGTGGATTGCCGGCAAGGTCAAAGCGCGCTCGGGCAAGGCCGGCAAGGGCGGGAACCGGGTCACCCTGCTGCGCCGCGCGCCGGGAACGAACACGTGGACCCAGCATGTCTACATCGAGGGCCTGCATTCGCCGTTCGGCATCCAGCTGATCGGCGACACGCTGTACGTGGCCAACACCGGCAACATCATGCAGTACCACTACGTGCCCGGCGAAACCCGCATGTCGGACAAGGGCCGCGAGTTCACCGACCTGCCCAGCACCATCAACCACCACTGGACCAAGGAACTGCTGGCCAGCCGTGATGGCCGCAAGCTGTATGTGGGCGTGGGCTCCAACAGCAACATCACCGAGAACGGCCTGGCCGTCGAATACCGCCGTGCGGTGGTGCTGGAAGTGGACGTGGCCACCCGCGGCAGCCGCATCTACGCCTCGGGCATCCGCAATCCGACCGGGCTGGACTGGGAGCCGAGCACCGGGAAGCTGTGGGCTGTTGCGAACGAACGCGATGAGATCGGTGCCGATCTGGTGCCGGATTACCTTACTTCGGTGAAGGAGGATGGCTTCTACGGCTGGCCCTACAGCTACTACGGCCAGCACGTGGACGAACGCGTGCAGCCGCAGCGGCCGGACCTGGTGGCCAAGGCGATCACACCGGACTACGCGATCGGCTCGCACGTGGCGCCGCTGGGGTTGCTGTTCTACACCGGCCAGGCACTGCCGGCGCAGTACCACGGCGGTGCCTTCATCGGCGAACACGGCAGCTGGGACCGTTCACCGCTGAGCGGCTACGAAGTGGTGTACGTACCATTCAAGGATGGCAAGCCGACCGGGCGGCCGCAGACCGTGGTCAGCGGCTTCACCTCGAAGGACGAGAAGACCCTGATGGGTGCACCGGTGGGGATGGCCATGGATGCAGAGGGCGCGCTGCTGGTCGCCGACGACGTGGGCGACGTGGTGTGGCGGGTCTCAGCCAAGTAGCTGTGTAGCGTCGAGCCACGCTCGACTGCTGTGGATCCGGCCTTTGTAGAGCCGAGCCCATGCTCGGCTTACGCGCGCAGCGCGCGGGTTTCCGTGCACCGAGCGAACAGCAGCCGAGCGTGGGCTCGGCTCTACAGTTCCGCAGTACTGCTGCGGAACCCGCTGAACACCGACTCGGCGGCAAATCCCACGCCGCCCAGCAGCACGCCGAAATACACCACCGTTGCCACTACGAAACCATAACCGGCCGCCACCGCCGCGCCATCGCGCTGGATGAAGCCAATCGCAAACGACATCAGCGCCAGTGCCGGCAGCGTGTTGCTGAAAGGAATCGGCCCGGCCGGCGCCATCAGCAGCAGGGTCGCAAACACCAGCATCAGGTTGTTGAGGCGCATCATCTTCTTCGAGCGCACCATCACCGCCAGCCGCATCGGCCGCGACAGCCGCTCCATGCGGTGCACCCACTTCAGCGCACGGCCCAGGTTGGCCTTCAGCTTGTCGGTGGCGATCTCGCGGCGCGCCAGCTTCTGCGGCACCCACAGCGGGCGGTCGCGCACACGGCTCAGGCCGATCAGCAGGATCGAGGCGCCAAAGACGGTGCTCAGCCCTGGAATCGACACCGGGATGATGAAGATGGCCGAGAGCAGGATCACGATCAGCAGCAGGCCCTCATCGCCCAGCGCGCTGAGCAGGGTGCCGACGCGCACCTGGTCGCCGGGCAGCTCCTCGATCATCTGCTCGATCTGCTGGGCCAGGGGCGCGCTGTCATTGGTTTCGGGGGCACGGTAGGTCATGCGTCGCAAGGTTCTCCAGGGAAGGGCGGTCAGCGGGCCGTCCTGCGGTGGGGGACGCACAGGCTCCCGCAGTATCCCGGCCAACGTGGGCAAAGAGGTGAACCGGGCATGAGGGGGTAAACTGGCGTGCCCCGCACGAGTTGAACGCAATGGACATGGGCCGCAGGCAATCGACCATCGAACTGGTCGCCATCGACATGGATGGCACCCTGCTGGACCCCAGCCACACGCTCACCGCCCGGGCCAAGCAGGCCATCGCGCAGGCGCGCGCGCTGGGGGTGCACATCGTGCTGACCAGTGGCCGCCCGGTTCCCGGCCTGGCACCGTTCCTGCACGAGCTGGGCATCACCGGCGACGACGACTACTGCATCGCCTGCAATGGCGGCCTGGTGCAGCGCATCGGCACGCGCGAAACCGTGGTCGAGTATCCGCTCAGCTTCGACGACTTCCTGTTCTGCGAGCAGGTGGCCCGCGAAGTGGGCGTGCACTTCCAGGCGCTGGACAGCCAGCGCATGTACACGCCCAACCAGGACATCAGCTATTACACCGTGGCCGACTCGCATCTTTCGCGGATGCCGCTGTCCTACCGCCGCGTGGAAGACATGGACCCGTCGATGTCCTTCATCAAGCTGATGATGATCGACGCGCCCGACGTGCTGGATGCCGCCATCGCGCGCCTGCCCAGCGAACTGACCGAGCGCTTCGCGGTGCTGAAGAGCGCGCCGTTCTTCCTGGAAGTGTTCGACCACCGCGCCGGCAAGGGCCCGAGCCTGCAGAAGCTGGCCGAGCACCTGGGCATCGACCGTGCCCACGTGATGGCCATCGGCGACCAGGAGAACGACCTGACCATGCTGCAGTACGCCGGTACCAGCGTGGCGATGGGCAATGCCATTGATGCTGTGAAGGCGGTGGCGCGGTTTGAAACCAGCAGCAATGCTGACGAAGGCGTGGCGCGCGCCATTGAGCGTTTCGTCCTGCAGTAACCGCGCGTCCCTATGCTCTGGTAGGTGCCAACCTCATCCGCCCCGGTGGGTGCCAACCTTGCTTGGCACACGAGCGCCGACCAAGGTCGGCCCCCACCACGCCGGGGCTATACCCACGTATAACCCACCCATCCCCACCGCCATTGGCGCTGTACCACGGTGCAATGGCGGATGCGGCAGTGCGATGCAAGAATTCCGCACGTCGAAATCACCCCACCGAATCCCACGGCAGATGATCGTCTTCCTCTGCCACTGACCGGCGCGCACTGCGCCGTCACCCCCAACGCAACCGCATCGCCAGCCAGGGCGCCGACACCGGTGCTGCAACGCGCTGGGCGTGCGCCTGCGCCGCTCTCTCCCTGCACCCTGGATCTGCCCATGAACATCCCACCCACGACACGCCTCGCCCTGGCCATCATCGCGGCCATCACCGCACCTGCGTACGCCGCAGAAACGCACGATGCCGCGCACGACACGCCCACTACGCTCAACGCCCTGCAGGTCATCGCCACACCGCGCGGTGCGGCCGTGGCACCGACCCAGGTGATCGGCCCCAACCGCTACATCATCAAGGCCGAAGACCTCGACGCGATGGTCACCGGCAACAACGGCCTGGCCATGCTGAAGCAGGTACCGGGCGCCAGCTACACCGCCACCGACGGGCTGGGCCTGGATATCTCCGCCACCAGCCTGTTCGTGCGCGGCTTCCGCATGAACGAAATGGGCATCACCTTCGAGGGCGTGCCGCTGAACGACAACGGCTTCCTCTCGCTCACCGGCACTAGCGTGGTGAACGTGGGCGTGCCCGATGGTATCGGCGCGATCACGGTCAGCCCTGGCGGCGCACCGGTCAGCGTGTTCTCCAGCAGCGTCAACGGCGGCAGCCTGGAATACCGCCTGCGCGAGCTGCAGGACACGCCCAGCC
Source organism: Stenotrophomonas maltophilia group sp. msm1 (assembly GCF_032025805.1). Classification (NCBI taxonomy): domain Bacteria; kingdom Pseudomonadati; phylum Pseudomonadota; class Gammaproteobacteria; order Lysobacterales; family Lysobacteraceae; genus Stenotrophomonas; species Stenotrophomonas maltophilia group sp. msm1. Next base: position 381,474 of record NZ_JAVSKH010000001.1, on the reverse strand, counting down.
TGCGCGTGAAGCAGGGCGTGGGCAGCAACAGCACGTTGGTCACCACCGTATCCGGGCAGAGCGGCCAGCTCGGCGAGCAGGGCCCGAAAGTGCTGGTCGACCTGCAGCGCGTGTCCGCCGACAAGTACCAGGGCGAGGGCACGCAGAACTTCCTGCGCGGCGACCTGAAGCTGCAGCAGGACGTCGCCTGGGGCGATTTCACCGTGTTCCTGTCCGACAGCAAGGCCAAGGTCTGGGGCTACAACAACATCTCCTTCGACATGATCCGCAAGCTGGGCTGGAAGGCCGACATCTTCTATCCCGATTATGCGTGGGCGTGGTACGTGGCCTCGCCGGAAAACGCGGACAAATCCTGCGGCGCCTGCACCTGCGGTGAGCTGTCCGAACTGATTCCGTACGACACCGGCCAGACCACCCGCGACCGCGTGTCATCGATCAACCATCGCTTCCAGATCACCCCGGCGCTGAGTGGCAACGTGCAGCTGTACAACGCCAACAGCCACACCCAGGCCACGCTGACCGACCCGACCGTACCGTCGCCCAACGGCGCACCGTTCTCCGAACAGGTACAGACGCCGCGCCTCAACCGCCTGGGCGGCATGGTCAACCTGCAGTTCGAGACCGGCGCGCACACCTTCACTGCCGGTTTCTGGCAGGAGAAGAGCAAGGCCGCGGCCAAGACCGAGTGGTACCAGCAGCCACTGCTGGGCGAGGGCCCGCCGCTGAAGGCCACCGGCCCGTTCGACGTGTACGGCCCCGCGTTCAAGACCGACAACGCATCGAGCTGGGTGACCCGCTCGCGCCAGTTCTACCTGCAGGACGACATCGTGCTGAACGACACGCTGAAGCTGGGTGTCGGCTTCAAGGCCGTGGACTTCCGCACCCGCGGTGGTGGCCTGGGTGATGCCAAGGACCGGCCGGTGAACGGCACGCTGCGCGCGAAGAGCAACTTCCTGCCGCATGTCTCGCTGTTCTGGAGCCCGACCGAATCCACCGATGCCTTCATCGACCTGGCCAATACCATGAACGGCTACCGCGTGGCCCAGCGCGGCAACATCGGCTACACCGCCTCGGCATGGACCATCACCGACCAGGAAGAGTTCGACCGCGTGGCCGGCACGCTGCGCCCGGAGAAGAACTGGAACCTCACCGTAGGCGCGTCGCATCGCTTCGATCGGCTGACGATCACCGGCGACGTGTTCTACAACGACATCCGCAACCGCCTGCTGTCGGCCGCCATCGGTACCCAGTTCGCGCAGATCAACACGGTTCGGCTGATGCCGAAGATGCATGTGATCGGTGCCGACCTCGGCATCACCGCCGACCTGACCAACCACCTGCAGTTCTATCTGGGCGTGGCCGTAGCCCGTTCGTACTACGACAGTGATTTCGTGGTGGGCGACACGGTGTACCCGATCAAGGGCAATGCCCAGCCGGGCTACCCGCAGATCTCGCTGGTCAGCGACCTGTCCGCGCACTTCGGTGACTGGCGCTTTGGTGCAACCAGCACCTCGTACCTGCGCCAGCCTTTCACCTACGAGAACGACATCCGCGTGCCGACCTTCTGGCAGGTCAACACCTATGCCGCCTACCGCTTCGGTGCAGACAGCGCCGTGCCCGGCCTGGAGCTGCGGCTGGACGTGAGCAACCTGTTCAACCGCCACAACATCGGTACCGCCACCATCGCCGGCTCGTCGTTCTCGGGGGATTACCAGACCCTGCAGCGCAGCGCGCCACGGCAGCTGATGTTCAGCACCTCGATGGCGTTCTAGGTAGATCCACGCCATGCGTGGATGCACTTGGCGGCCCCCCAAACCCACCTGGCCCCCCTTGGGCAATCAACAGGGATTTTCTGGCGGCGACGCAAGGTTCCCACAATGTTGCTGGGTCATTCTGTTGGCATGGCACAGCAGACCCCGCCAACCCGGTTGTTCGGCATCCGAGGCCCAGTACGGCCCCGGCAAGCGCTGTCCGTGGCGCTCGCATTCGACCTGCGGGCCGAATACCAGTTCTGGCAGGTCTACGAACGCATGGTCCGCCCGCTACCCGGTGGCGGGCTGCCTCAAGCGTGGCTGGTGTGCCAGAAGGTGTATCGCGACCGTTGGCAGCACCCGGACGACAGCGACAAGGCGGCGTTGTCGCGGGTGCTGTTTGGCGGGAACATGACGGCTGGCCGGGCGTCGGAGCTGGCGGAGCTGCACGCGCTGGTCAGCCGTCGGGTGGCGCTGCTGGCGAAGCGGGGACGGTTGCATTCGGCAGCCTGATGCCTGCCCTTGGTGGGGTCGACTGTTAGTCGACCGCTCTTCGCACCCGGCCGCAGGAGGACACGCGCAGTCAGCGTCTATTCGACTCGGGCGAACATACCAAGGTGATTCCGTCTTCCGGGTATGCCTGGGGAAAGCGGTTGTTTTCACGACACCATGTCGCGGCGGGCGGCGATAGCCATTCGATCAGCGTCAGAATCTCATCGTGGTGCCCGCGCAGGTTGCAGGCGAGGATCGGTTCGTGATGGGCGATGCGGTTGCGTAGCACGCGTATGCGAGTCAGCGGTCCCGAAAAGCTCCTCCTCTTCAGTCCCCTGGGCGCACTGGGGTCCGCAATCCGGTGAAGGATCTGCTGCCAAAGGGCCTCGTAGTCCTTGTTGAACATTGTTGTCCAGAAACTGAAGGTGAGACTGGCGACCACACCGCCTGCTGTTACCGTCTTTCCCGATCTGACCAATTCGTTGACGGCTTTGGCGACCTGCTCGAGTTGATGAGCAACCTTCAGGGCGCCAGCGCCTCGGCCGTACCACGCCTCGCCCTTGGCCTGGGTCAGAACGGTGTGGATGCGGTTTCGCAGTGCCACTTCCAACGTCTGCAGTGGTGCGTAGAGGCTTTCAGACAAGTGGGTATTGCATCCATACAGGGCGATGGCTCGGCTACGGTCGCCCCCCGCCCAATCCAGGTAGCGGCCAAAGCGCTCCAGGGAAAGGGCTTCTTCGAATCTGTCATGGCTCATCGCTGCCTGGACGCCTCCACTGATGCCGATTGCAGTGTGCCGCCGTGTGGGGTACGGTGGTCAGGTACACCCCGGTACCGTCTCTGTCCTTCTGGGCACGCGGCCGGGGTATTTTTTTGATTGTTGCTGCTCCCGTGCGGACGAGGGCTCCCGGCAATCAGGCTCATGCATTTCCCCGATCCAACTGCCGGTAGCCAATCGCCTCAGCCAGATGCGCGGTCTGGATACCCTCGCAACCCGCCAGATCCGCAATCGTGCGCGCCACGCGCAGAATCCGGTGCATCGCCCGTGCGGAAAGCTGCAGACGTTCGATCGCCTGCTCAAGTAGATCCTGATCGGCCTCGCTCAGCTTCGTGCACGCCCGCAGCGCCGCCGGCGGCAGATGTGCATTGAGCCCGCCACGTGCCTGCTGCCGGGCATGGGCGGCTTCCACCCGTGCACGTACCGCAGCACTGGGCTCACCCAGTGGCGTGCTCTCCCGCAGCTCCACCGCGTCCATTCGCGTTACGCCGATGTGCAGATCGATGCGGTCCAGCAACGGACCGGACACCCGCGCACGGTAGCGGTTGATCCGCTCGTCGCTGCACAGGCAACGGTTGCTGCGGTCACCGGCCCAGCCGCACGGGCAGGGATTCATCGCAGCCACCAGTTGGAACCGCGCGGGGTACTGCACGCTGCGCGCCGCGCGGGCGATGCGGATGTGGCCGGACTCCAGTGGCTCGCGCAGGGTTTCCAGCGCGCTGCGGTTCCATTCTGGGAGCTCATCAAGGAAGAGGACTCCATGGTGGGCCAGTGATATTTCACCAGGGCAGGGCGGGTTGCCCCCACCCACCAGCGCCGCCGCACTGGCGCTGTGATGTGGCGCCCGAAAGGGCCGCTGCCGCCATCGTCTTGGGTCCAGCCCTTCGCCACTCACCGACGCAATCGCGGCAAGCTGCAGCGCCTCAGTCTCTTCGGTATCCGGCAACAGGCTGGGCAGGCGCGAGGCCAACAGAGTCTTGCCGCAGCCAGGACTACCGATCAACAACAGATGGTGCCCACCGGCAGCGGCCACTTCCAACGCGCGCCGTGCGTGCGCCTGCCCGCGCACGTCGGCCAGATCCGGCAGCGGCAACGGCGTCGTGTCCACGCGCTCTACGGGTGGCAGCAGGCGCGGATTGCCCAGCCCGGCGCAGCATTCCAGTAGCGTCCGCGCCACACGCACGTCCGCGTGCTCGGCCAGCGCCGCCTCGGCGGCATTGCCCGGCGGCACCACCAGGATGCGCCCGGCTTCAGCGGCCGCGATCGCAGCCGGTAGTGCACCGGCCACCGGCCGCAGTTCGCCGTTCAGGCCCAGCTCGCCCAGGAACTCGTACTGCAGCAGCGACTGCGGATCGACCTGGCCACTGGCCGCCAGAATGCCCAGCGCGATGGCGAGGTCGTAACGGCCGCCTTCCTTGGGCAGGTCGGCAGGCGCCAGGTTCAACGTGATGCGCCGCTGCGGAAAGTCGAAGCGTGCGCAGAGCAGGGCGGCACGGACGCGCTCGCGGGATTCGCGCACGCTGGTCTCGGCTAGGCCAACGATCTGGGTGACAGGCAGGCCGCCAGAGAGATGCACTTCCACCCGCACCAGTGGGGCATCGACCCCGGCGCGGGCACGGCTGTGGACCAGCGCCAGGCTCATGTGTGGTTTCCTGCGGAGGGATGCTTGATGGTGCGGCAGGCGTTCGGCATGGCGCCATCGGGCATTGCGGGTGAGACGCCTAGGGGGATTCCTGCAGACCGTTGGAGTGCGCCTGCGCGCTTCGTAGCGGCCTGTGTTCGCGATCGAGTGTCGGAACTCAACCGGTATGACGTGGAACAACGCCGGGGAATAGGCCGTTGCCGCTCGCCCGGGCCGGCCTTTCACCTCACTGGATCTGCGCCCGGGAGACTGCGGAATTCCAAGAAAATTCCCTATGAAGTGCTTTTCGTACAGGCATTTACATTTCACCGGAACTACAGACATTTACTTGAAAGTAAGCAAAAGGGGCGCTAAAATTCACCCAACACACCCGCCAAGCCTCTGACGCGCCAGTTCGCGACATGCTCAAATTGGCGGGTTTTTTTTGCCCGCTGATTGGAGTCAGGATGACTCACTACCGCAAACCACCCCTGTCGATTCAGGAGCAGTTGGATCTCCTCCAGCAGCGCGGGCTGGCCATCGGCGACGCCGCCAATGCCAAACGCTATCTGCAGTGTGTTGGCTACTACCGCCTCATGGGCTATCTCTACACACAGCGTGTGCCCGGTAGCGACAGCTTCCGAGCTCAAGCGACATTCGAAGAAGCGGTCAGTCTCTATGAATTCGATAGGGCCCTTCGAGACCTGGTAATGGAGGCCGTTGGCCATATCGAGGTCGCAACGCGGACCGTGCTCACGTACCACTTTGCCCATGCCTATGGCGCCTTCGGACATTTGGAGCCGCGCAATCTGGCATTCACCGGGCAAGAGTATGCGGATTGGCTCGGCGGCGTCGAAAGTGAAGTGACGCGCTCCAAGGAGGCGTTTATTCGGCACTACAAGGACAAGTACGCCTCACCCGCATTCCCCAGAGTACCGATCTGGATGGCGACAGAAGTCATGTCGCTCGGCTCGCTTTCTCGCTTCTACAAAGCGCTGCACTCCAGAGAACAGAAGGCTGTTGCGGGGGAGATGCTGCTGGCCGCGCCAGTCTTCGCAAACTGGCTGCATGTCACCAGCGTGGCGCGAAACGTCGTTGCACACCACAGTAGGTTATGGAACAAGGAGCTCGGTGTTTCGGCAGTTCGCCCACGGTCGGCAGGATGGTCTGAGCGCGAGGCGCCATACGCACCGAATCGTTGCTTCTTTCTGTTGCTCCTGCTTCGCAGACTTTTGGAAGCGACGACCGCTGATTTCAGGGATTGGCGTGAACGTGTCGATACCCATCTCTCGGCTGGCCTGACGACCGAAGTCCGAACGAGAAGCATCGGGGCTGCGACTGGATGGCAGGACCATCGCCTTTGGCGCGGGTAAGTCCCAGGAGGCGCTGCTTTCTCCAGACATTTGTTGCGAATGGGCCGATTGGGGGGGCGGTCAATGGCGGCCCAGCACCCCAAACAGACACCGCTGCTCATCAAGCACCAACCCATTGAAGCGCCCAAACCGAGCCTCAACCCACGAAGGCCCCGCACTTTCCACCAGCAATCGCCCCTGGCTCTGGTGCAGATCCAGCCAACGCTCGAAGCTGATGCGCAGACGTTCGATGTCCGGCGCCCGCCAGCGTGCATCGGCGGGCATGCGGATCAGCACGCGCGAGGGCGCGTTCTCCACCTCCATCACCAGCACGCCCTTGCATTGGATCTCGAAGGATGTCGCCCCGGCATGGCGCGTGTGCAGTTCAAAGCCCTCGAGTGCCTTCGCGGTCACGAAGCCGAGTGCATCACTGTGCAGCAGGCGGTAATCGGCCGGCTGCAGCTTCTGGTAGGCCCACACCTGATCGCCCGCGGGCCCGGGCCACTCCACCCACATCGCGCCGATCACCGCGATGCACACCGCCGCAGCGGCCAGGCCGTGCATCTTCATTCGTCACCCCGCACACAGGCAGAAAGGTCCGCGCCATAAGCGCGCTCAGTCCTTGGGTCGCATCCGCTCGTGGATGAAGGCGGTGAGTGCCAGATCGGCCATCACCAGCCCCTCCATCACCCGGTCGCCGACGTACTGCTCCGGCTCACCGTTCTGGCGCGTGCGCTCGGCCGCCAGCAGGATCTCTTGCACGATGCGCTGGCCGGTGAGGGCGCAGTCGGCGTCGGACAACGCCATCTGCCGGCTGCGCAGGTGGTGCCGCTCGGGCCAGGGCTGGCCGTCGGCCGCAGCGCCCGCGCCGATGGCGTGCAGGATGGCGATGAGGCTGTTGGGGGCCAGGGCCGCAGCGGCCGAGGGCGCTTGCTGGATCGGGCGCGGGGGAGGGGAGTGCGGCGTGGTCATGGCAGGCTCCGTGCATGCAGGCAGAAGCCGCCACCGATAAAGGTGGCGGGCAGAGCGTGGCTCGAAAACCGGTGTGTGATGATCGCCGGTGGGCACGAGGCCCCCACGCCCCGCCCGCCATAGCCGGCAGACGGATTGCCAGCCGGCACCACGCAAGGTGATGCCGGCTGGCAAGCGCAAACTTCATCACAACAACGGGTTTTCGAGTCCCGGCCACCGATGCACGGTGGCGCAGTAACGATTACCTGCTGTTGTGCGGAATGCCAACGGGTAGGGGCAATGCCGCCAAAACCCGAGACGCTTTTGGCATTATCGCATAGCACCGGAAGCGGCGAGAGCCTTGGCGTGCTAGGCGGAATGGCACTTCTGGAACGGAGTCGTCAGAACCTTCCGTCAGGGATGCAAGGCGCGGCAAATGCGACAGCACTCGCCCATCGGGCACGCGTGATCGCTCATGCAACCGAACCGCTGCGACACCCGCTGGATGGTTTAAATGACTTCCTGCCTATTGAACCCACCGAGTGCCACGCGCAATCTGACTACTGCTGTAGTTACTCAACGCCGTCCTGCCCGCAGCAGGAAGGTTCTGCGGCGTTCGACTGGATTCCACCCACTGGCGCAGGCCAAACAAGGACCACTGTACGTGTCACGCCGCAGCCGACTGCTTCTCTGCGCGGGTCTGATCCCGCTTCCGTGGTTCCTGTTCTGGACCATCGTTGCCGCCGTGTTCGCGCCGGGCTACAACCCACTTGCACAGCACGCCAGCGAGTTGCTGCAGGCGCCAACGCTTGCAAGCATCTGCGGCAGGATCGCGGCTATCGGCTCCGGTATGGGCTTCGTGGCGTTCTCCATCGGGGTATGGCGGGAGTCCGGCCGCCGGATTGCCGTAGGCGCAATCTGCTGGTTGGTCTTTGGCATTTCCATGCTGACCAACGGGCTCTGGCCCATGGGCCATCCGATGCACGGCTTCTACACCATCGGTATCGCAAACATCATTGCACCGGCGATGTCGCACATCGAACTGAGCGCGTGGTCTGCCAACCGAAGGGCGTACGCCGTGACCGCTGCGGTGAGCATCGCGGGCATCGTCTATCTCTGGTTGAACCTGGTGGGGGCGGATCCGGAGGGGTTCAGAGGGCTGACCCAGCGCGTGTTTTCATCGATCAACTCGCTGTGGCCGTTCCTGGTTGCGTGGTACCTACTGCGAAGGGATTCAAGCGCGCTGAAGGCGGAGCCTGCGCATTGATGGAAGGGTATGTTGCACTTGGGCGATGATTGAGCGTGCGGAGTTGAGAGCAAGATGAGAATTTTTCGCCGCCAGCTGATCTACGTCCAAGTGCGCCAGGACCATTTTATTGCGCGCTTGGTCGGTGGAGACAGGACCATCCGTCGCCAGTGTCATGCCCTTGGCAATCGCGCGGGTCCTATCAAGGACTTTTCGAATATCCGGCCCCTGCTCAAGGCGATCTTCTCGGAACTCATGCCCGGGTTCTCTTTCGTCAAGCCGTGGGGGATTCTCCACTTTGATCCGGTTGAGTACCCGGTTACGAAGGAGGAACTGGCGGGGTTCCAGAAGGCTGCCATGCAAAGCGGCGCGAGCTTCTGCTTTCTCTCCACGTGGGAGCAGCGGCATGAGGACAGGGATCTGTTGGAGATGCTCAAGTGAGGCTGGCTCAGAAGTTATTTCAGGGCCAAACCGCTTCGTGATTGGGCGTGGTTGAAGTATTGCGAGCGTCTGTTTCTGGCCGGAAGCAGACATCAGCACTGCGTAGGCGTTAGTCCGGTGCTATTCTCCGCTTTCGACCCAAAGCAGACATTCTCCTCCGATGCCGCGAGCTGTCATAACTGCCCTGCTAGGTGAAGGTGACGACGCCGGATCCGAGGCTAAGTTCAATGCCGAGTGGGAGCTTGTCGAACAATGGTTGGACCGCTGGCGAGACAACATGGCTACCTGCCCCGAAAACTTTGAGGGGTGCGGTTGTTGCTTCGTGTATTGGGAAGTGGATGCACCGCAGTGTGCGCTAGAGGAGATTCCTTCTCATCTCTTGACCGGCACGTGGTGGCTGACAACCAACGTCCACTTCTGGCCGAAAGCAGACGTGACGGCGCGAGGCAGCGCGACCAAAAATGCTAGAGTCCGCTATCCACCCAAAGCGGACATCTGCACATCTGCGTGCTGCGGTCGTTGAACTTGGCCCGGGGGGCTATTCGCTTGGTTGTTAGCCGGACTCAGTCGGCCTAATATTGAGCGGGAGCCAAGGGGGAGCTCACAATGCACTGTAAAAGTAATCGTGGCTCTGTCTATCTGGAAATAGGCTGTAAAAGGGGAATCTTTTGCTAATTGAAAGTGCTTTCTCAATGCTTCCGGAGTCAGTTGCTGGCTTCGGCTTCCAGCGCGTTCGAAGGGAAGCAAACGTGGTCGGAAGTTTTTCGTTCTCCCTTCTGAACGCGCTGCATGCCAAGAATATTCTCGATCCAATCCAAAGAATGCAACTGGAGAATAGCTATGGGACGCAGGCAGTTCCGCTACCCGCAGGGGCAGTCAATAGAGATTGCGATATTTTTCTGGACTATGGCGGCTCAAAATTGGGAACAGCCCGTCTAGCGAACTATGGTTGGCGCTACAGAAACTATGTTGAAGGAAAGTTCTTCAAATCCTACCGCCGGACAGCCAGCGGGCAAGATACTCGCGCTTCGGCCAACTCTGCAGAAGCTGTGGCTGATCTAATCCGGTTGATCGCCTTGGTTCCTGAGCCTCAAGCGCAACTGAACCAGCCCCATGCCAAGACGTCTTCGGCACGCTATTTTCTTTGCTTGTCTGACTATCCGCCATCTATATTTATCAACAAGTACTTAGCTGATCTTTACTCCACCTTTGAAAAGCCAGGTATAAGCACATCCATTACGCTAGACCTAACTTCTGGCAAAGCTTTAAAAGCTTTCTCAAACAGGGTTGGAGCGGGCTTTGGCTGCCTCAACGTCAACATTTCTCACGCGACTTGTTTTTCCCACTACCCGCTGGACCCGACAGCTCCGGACTCTATCTGGATGCTTCTAATTAGAATTGATAGCGCTTCAATCACGATGTCCACCGGTGGTGGCGTGCAATCATTCAATCTTGGGTTGAACAGGGAGATCACACAGTCAGCCCCCGGCTCGTACGCAGCCATTCGTAATTTTGTAGCTACTCACGTGAAGTGACGGCTATCAATTAGTCCAAGCCGAAGCTGCTTCGCGGCTCGGCTTAGTTCGACAGTTCTGAACGTAGGCTGCTGGCCCAACGGTGCCTTGCGACTCAAAGTGGACGCCAGCTCAACTGTCCTCAGTTCGGGGCGGGATATCGGCAAGCTGATTCGGTCCCCAGCTCCTCGTCTCCATTTCGTTCGGTCCTTGCCTAGGTCAAGAACGCCTGCGCGTGAGAAGCAGAATGGCGCATCGCGCGGGATCTGCCTCCGTAGCACGCACATTATGCGACTCCATAAGGATTCTCGGTCAACTAGGCGATGTGCTCTTCTTGGGAAAATTGAATCCCTCAGTGCGCCGTGTCGTCCGGGACCAGAATGTGGGTGATCGATGCTAGTGGATGAAAGTCATCGGTCAGCCGCAGCGTGCTGACCTGCCCGTCGGACTGCAAAGTGTGGTGTGCCGCCGTGGGAAAGTGGCGAGGATCGAGCGGATAAAGTGCACGCGGGTTGTGGAAGATATCCAAACCTTCCGACCACGTTTCCCAATAGTCCTTGTCGACCTGGTGCGCGAACGAAGTTGGCGCGGCGGCATTGGGGTCCGGATTCAAGGCGAAGCCTTCTCGGATCATCTGTACGCGATGCGATCCGAAGCCTGCCACGAAGCCCATGCGGTTGAACTTGGACAAGGTCGCGCTGTTGTTGAATAGCACGGCGCTAACATTCTCAGCCTCGGGTTGGTCAAAGAAGCCGCTCGGAATGATCTTCTCGCCCCATCGGTGCTCGGTGACGCGGCGCGGTTCAATAACTAAGCGACCTTCTGCGTCGTAGTGCCAGTCGTGGTCGTAGCCATAGAGGTAGATGCCCAAGCCCGAGCGGGCACGGACCATCGACTGCGGTGCGTGAAAGTCCTGGATCGCAAATAGCAGGGGCTTACCAGCGACGTGCGGCAAGGTCCAATAGCGCTTGCGCAGCTTCGCCGTGAGCGGACCGCCGAACTTGATCGGCATCCACTGCTTAAGGTACGCCGCGATCTCCTCGTCTGTATCGACCGGCGGAGGGGGCACGCGCTGCCCTTGTGCATCCAGCGTGGGGTTGACCGTGGTCACCTCGATGGCGAGTTCGCCGTTGCCGTCATTGGCTAAGTAATCCGGGGCTGTGCCCTCATGGCGAACGACAAAGCCGTTCTCGACCAACAGCGCGAACACGTACAGTTCCATCAGCCGAGCATCGAAGGCGGCGGACTGGAACTGCTCGACGTAGTTACCATCGATGTCATCGTGCCAGCGCATCATCGCGCTGATGAGATCGCGCGCCGGGCTGTAGCCTTCGAGGTCTCGCAGATTCACGAAGCTCGGGTCAGCGCGCACCTCGGGCACGCGCGGGGCGAAGAAGTCCACGGCGCGGCGCGGTTCGTCGCCCTGACACCGCTCTTCGTCAAGGCGGGCCAGCAGCCCCGGCGCCTGCTCGAGCAACGCGGCTGCAGCAGCCTCGGGGTTATCGAAGAAATTCGTCCCGTGAATCCAGCGAAAGCGCTCGACCAAATCGCGTGCCAGAAAGGCGCCCTGGTACTCGCCGTCGACAAGCTCACGCAGCACCAAGCCGAGCAGCCGGCCATCGCCCGATTCGTACCAAGCGTACTCGTCTACCAGATGCATCGCCGGCCCGATGCGGCAGTAGGCAGCCAGGGCCTCGAAGCGTGCGCGGCTAATCGGTCGCATGTGTAAGCCACTCAGGAGGAAGGAGCTGCCGCCAAGTTGCGTCGGCCAGGTCGTGGGAAACGCGGCACGGACTCCGAAAATATCACATTGCGGCCTTGGCTTGGCAGCGCCGAATAGCCCGGCCGGAGCCGGCGAAGTCAATCATCATTGTGATAATGGCCATTCCGCGGCGATGCGCAAGGACCATCCGGAAGTCGACTGTTGGCGCATACTCATAGCAAGCCAAGGGCCGCTATTGACCGAAAGCAGACGTTTTCACGCCATCAATTGATGATCTCCCCACTCCCCGAAGCAACAAACGCCTTCAACTGCCGGACGAACTCCGCGTCATACAGCTCCCACTCCACAATCTCCCCCACCACCCGCAACGGCTGCGCGCTGCGATACGACCGCGTCGGGTTCCCGGGAAACTTCTTGTTGGTCACGTTCGGGTCGTCTTCAAACGGCCCGGTCGGCTCCACCACATACACGCGCGGCCGCCCTTCACCCCGGGCCATCTCCGCAGCCAGCCCGGCGCCCTTGGCAATGGTGGTGAAGTAGATGTGGTTCATCACCACGCTGTCGCGATAGTTGGAGCGGAAGCCTGCGCTCAGCAACTCGCCCACCGCCAGGTCAGCGCGGGTGCCGTGGTAGAACGGCCCGGCGACCTGGTCGCAGGTGTCATGCGAAACGGGTGTCCATTCGGTGTCCTGCGCCATCGGCACTGCCCCTGCATGTCCTGCCGGATCGACAGGCCGGCGAGTCTAGGGCGCCCGGTGGGCCTTGCTGCAAGGCCCCATCCGGGAAATAATCTGTAAACGGGGGCGCGGTGCGCCTCCTTTTTTCATTCTGCGGCGCCGCGCCCTTCCAGCTCGCGCACGGCCGTTTCCAGCGCATCCAGCTTTTCGCGGGTCTTCAGCAGCACGGCGCGCTGTACTTCGAACTCCTCGCGGGTGACCAGGTCCAGCTTGGCCAGGCCGGCCTGCAGCGCGCTCTTGAAGGTGGCCTGCAGTTCCTCGCGCGATTCGCGCAGGCCCGGCGGCACCAGGTCGCTGAGGCGACGGGCGAGGTCATCGATTTGGTTCAGGTCGATCATGGGGTGCTCCGTGGGGGTGGGCCCGTGCATCCGGCGCGGGCAGGCCAGTCGGGCACAAGCATACTGCCGGCACCCACTGCCCGGACAGGCCGCAGCGGCTTCGCACGGGCCGCGTTCAGGCGCTATCCTCCACGCCGGAAGACAGGAGATAGACGATGAAGATGGTCATGGCGGTGATCAAGCCGTTCAAGCTCGACGACGTGCGCGAAGCGCTGGCCGAGCGTGGGGTCACCGGCATCACGGTGACGGAAGTGAAGGGCTTTGGTCGCCAGAAGGGCCATACCGAGCTTTACCGTGGCGCGGAGTATGTGGTCGATTTCCTGCCGAAGGTGAAGCTGGAAGTGGCGGTGACCGATGACCAGGTGGAGGCGGTGGTTGAGGCCATCGTGAAGGCTGCCGGCACCGGCAAGATCGGGGACGGCAAGGTGTTCGTGTACGACCTGGGCAGCGTGGTGCGTATCCGTACCGGTGAACTGGACGCGGACGCGTTGTAAGTGCAACGCAGGATGCGCGAACGCGACTGGTCCCGGGAACACTTCTGGGTAGAGTCGACTGTTAGTCGACTATCGCGCACAGCGCGGGCATTTCGGTCACGGACGGGAAGAGCAGTCGACTAGCAGTCGGCTGTACCCCGTCAGGCATTCAATGCCACCAGGCTATACGGCTCTGTCGCTTGGCCGGCGGGTTGCTTGAGTCGAGCAGACTCGACTCTACGGCGCGGTGCGTATGATGGTGTCGATCCAGTCGGCATAGCGCGAGATGCGCACGTTGTGCACCACCTGCCCGTAGTAGCCGGCTTCAAGCGCATGCTCCGGCACTGCGGTGATCCACGAGCCCAGGCCGATCAGCTCCCAGCCATGAGCGCCGTGGATCATCAATGGGCCGCCGCTGTCACCACTGCCGAGCACGCCCTCCAGTGGCAGGCCGCCGTCGGGCCCGTCGAATCGATACCAGAGGTAACGACTATTGCCACCTGTCACTGCGTTTTCGGCGCGGCGCAGTTCGCCGCGGTGCGGCCCACCCGGCGCCAGCCCGGTCATGCCGGTGCCCGTGGCCCCCTTGCCGACCAGAGTAGCGATCTTTCCCGCTTCGGCCTGCCCGCGATAGAGGCGAACCGGCGCAACGTCGCTGACCGGTGCGGCCAGCTGAATCAGGGCGATGTCATCGGAGGCGGCGAGGAAGGCGTGGATGGGGCCTGGGTTCCCTGACGCCAGCGCTGCCTGGCCAAGCGCTTCGGGCATGCGCCGGTAACCGGGATGCACGAACACGCGCTCGACACGGTACGGGCGACCGCTAATCTGCACCTCGGTGTCCATGCCTTCCATGGGCGCGGCGTGTGCGGCGGTCACCACCCAGCGCGGCGCGATCAGGACGCCGTGGCCCTCCCCGGGCAGGTCGGCCAAGGCCGGGAACGCGGATGCCGGTACGCGGTAGGCGCTGTCATCCACATCGCTGCGGATGACAATGGCGTCGGCGGAGAAGGGCAGGGTAGCCCAGGCGAGAAGGAGCCAGCGGCGCATGGTTCGGTGCAGTCCTGTGCGTGGAAGGCGATGACCCTAGCCGGGATCGGGAGGCGCGAATACCCGTGTGCGACGAAGTGCCCTCCCGGTGTGATCAACCGGGCGGAATGAGGGGTGACGACCGCCACTCCGGCAGACCGAGCGCGCGGCGGGTGCGCGTCACGATGGCGTCGATCTCTGCCTCGAAGCCGCCATCAGGTTGCAGCAGCGGCGTGAGTTCGGCACAGCGTTGCTTCAGCACATCGACCCATGGCGCTGGGTGGGTCTCCGTAGCGGCCAGTGCCAAGTGCCTGCGACCCTCGTCGTAAGCGCCCGCCAGCCCGGCAGTGATGCCCGCATGGATGTGTTCGCGGATGCCCGGTTTGGGGTGATGACTCATCAATGTACGCACGTGCCCCGGGGTGGGAAAGCGGTCACGCAGGGCCATTACCTCGGCTGCGGCCTGCTCGGTCAGTGTCTGTGCGGCCGAGGCAAACTCGGCGGTCTCGGTGAAGGGTTGGAATCCGGCGACGCGGCCGCCCTCATCGAAGGACAGGTAGTCCTTTTCTTCCCAGAGCCAGCAGGCGCCGACATTGAGATAGCTGCCCCTGTCCCATGCCGAAGGCTGGAATTCGACCACCCCGACCCACCAGCCCTGGTCGTCAAGCCAAGTGCGCGAACGGCCTTTCTGCACGCAGCCCAAGGGGCGCAGTATGGATCTTGCGGCTGCAGTCAGCAGGTGGGTGTGTTCAGGTGTCGGCATCCCCAGCGTCCTTGCGAGTGGCGTGCCGACGAGTATCGCAGAGCACATCGGGCGTGTGGCCCGGGGCAAATGCAGGGGCAAACAGCAGTCGCGCAAGCAATGCAGGGCGAACAGCGCTTACCGGCGCTTCGCCCACTTGTAGAACCGCTTCCAGCCCTGGCGCACGGCGGCGACCCAGCCCGGGTCGGCCACCAGTGCGGCCTGCGCGGCACTCGGCGCCTGGCCGGTCACGCGCTGGCGGATCTTCAGCAGGTTCTTCATGTCGCTGCGGCGCATCTGCCGGCTCAGTGGATTGCGGCGCAGCCAGCGAGGCGCGCGCCAGGCCGAGGTGAAGTCCAGCAGCACCGGCACGCCACCGCTGACCACCACGTTGGTGCCGTGCAGGTCGTTGTGGGTGATGCCGGCGGCGTGCAGGCGGCTGAGCGCGTGCTGCAGCTGCTCGAACACGTCATTGCCGACGGCCTGCGCGGTGCTCAGGGTCTGGCCGGGGATGAACTCCATGCCCAGTGCCAGGCCACCCAGGGTGCCGAGCAGTGCGGGGGCATGCTTCCAGCCGCCCAGGCGCTGCAGCATGCGTGCTTCACGGCGCACCATCAGCCGCGCGATCAGCGAAACGGGGGTGCCGCGGTAGCGGGAATAGTCCTTGATGACCGCCTCGCGCCCGTCCAGGCAGGTGCGGTAGACATCCGGGGCCAGGAAACGCTCGCCGCGCTTGAGCAGCAGCGGGGAGGCGGCGTCATCGCCGCAGGAGGAGGATGGCAGGGCAGGAAGATGCATGTCGGGGTCTCGGACGACCCGGTGGGTGGCGCAATGCGTCAAGCGAACCGGTGTTACAGGGAGTTACTAAGTTTTCGTTAATTTTAGTACTCGCCAGTTCGCTATTCCACGATTTGTCGGAGAAATGTCGGGGTCGTGGCTGGAACAGTTCGTCGCGCAGAATCGGACAATTCTGTCTCACTTATTCCAGCTGGCCTTTAGCATCAACAGCTTGCGCGCCCAGCCCTGCGCCTCCTTCGCAACCGGATGAACACGGCGCACGGGCAACTTGACCCCGACGCACGGCCTGCCGACCATAAGCTGTTAATTCGCGACATCGGCGGCCGCCCCTTCCTGGCACGTCCCCGTTCCCTGCCGCGGTCCCCACCGGTGCTGGCCGCTTGGCCGTGCATCGCCCTGTTTCCCGTTCCGGCTGCGGCTGGAGGAAA
Organism: Stenotrophomonas maltophilia group sp. msm1; assembly: GCF_032025805.1. Lineage (NCBI taxonomy): Bacteria > Pseudomonadati > Pseudomonadota > Gammaproteobacteria > Lysobacterales > Lysobacteraceae > Stenotrophomonas > Stenotrophomonas maltophilia group sp. msm1. The sequence continues at coordinate 365,063 of NZ_JAVSKH010000001.1, read as the reverse complement.
GTGTTTTGATCATCAAAATCGTCATTGCAGCGCTGTTCGTCGCCTGCGTGCTGTACATCCACTTCCGTGGCAAGGTTCGCGCGCGCTGGTCGCGCCAGCTGCTGGACCACTCCAGTTTCATGGCCCCGATCAACGTGGTCATGTACATGTTCTCGAAGGTGCCGACCACGCCGTTCCTGGACCCGGCCAAGGAGTTCCCGCAGCTGGAGCCGCTGCGCCAGAACTGGCAGATGATCCGCGACGAGGCGCTGGCGCTGCGCGATGCACAGAAGATCGCGGCCTCCAGCAAGTTCAACGATGCCGGCTTCAATTCGTTCTTCCGCCGTGGCTGGAAGCGCTTCTACCTGAAGTGGTATGGCCCGTCGCACCCGTCGGCGAAGGCGATGTGCCCGAAGACCACGGCGTTGCTGGAGTCGCTGCCGGACGTGCGCGCGGCGATGTTCGCGCAGCTGCCGTCGGGCAGCGAACTGCGTCCGCACCGCGATCCGTTCGCCGGTTCGCTGCGCCTGCACCTGGGCCTGGCCACGCCGAACAACGACGGCTGCTACATCGAAGTGGACGGCATCAAGAAGAGCTGGCGCGATGGCGAGTGGATGATGTTCGACGAGACCTACATCCACCACGCGCACAACGAGACGCCCGATGACCGCGTGATCCTGTTCTGCGACATCGCCCGCCCGCTGCGCTTCGGCCTGCCGGGGCTGTTCAACCGCGCGGTGGCGGCCACGCTGCTGGCCGGTGGTGCATCGCCGAACCTGCCGGGTGACCCGACCGGTGGCGTCAACAAGGCATTTGGCAGCGTCTACAAGGTGCGCCTGAAGGCCAAGGCACTGCGCGAGCGCAGCGTGGTGGCGTATCAGCTGATCAAGTGGGGCCTGGTGGTGGCGGTGATCGCCGGTATCTGGGCGCTGTGACTGTAGAGCCGAGCCTATGCTCGGCTTGATTTATCGCAACCTGTCCGAACAGCAGCCGAGCGTGGGCTCGGCTCTACAGAAAGCAGAAAACCCGCGCTGTCGCCAGCGCGGGTTTCTGTTTGGATCAACCCTTCAATGCAGCCTGCACGAACGGCGGGGTCACCAGCACGCCGGTGTGCAGCGCGGCGGTGTAGTACAGGGTGTTGAAGGTCTTGGCGGCCGAGTCGGCCTGGCGGAAGTCGAAGCTGCTGTCGCCCTTGCGCGCCATGGTTACGCTCCACCAGCCGGTGGGGTAGCACGGCTGCGGGAACGGCAGGGTCTTGAACGAACCGAAGCCGGCCTTGCCCATCTCGGCGCGCATTTCGTTGATCAGTTCCAGCTGCATCAGCGGCGACTCGGACTGCTGCACCAGGATGCCGTCGTCCTTCAGGGCCTTGAAGCAGCTCTCGTAGAAGGCCTTGTTGAACAGGCCTTCACCCGGGCCGACCGGGTCGGTCGAATCGACGATCACCACGTCCACGCTGCCGGCCGGGCAGTTGGCCATGTAGGCCACGCCGTCGTCGAACAGCAGCTCGGCGCGGGCGTCATCGTTGGAATCGCACAGTTCCGGGAAGTGCTTGCGCGCCATCACGGTGACCTGCTCGTCGATATCGCACTGGGTCACGCTCTCCACGCCGGTGTGCTTGAGCACTTCGCGCAGGGTGCCGCAGTCGCCGCCACCGATGATCACCACGCGCTTGGGCGCGGCGTGGGTGAACAGCACCGGGTGGCTGATCATCTCGTGGTAGAAGAAGTTGTCCTTGCTGGTCAGCATGATGGCCCCGTCGATGGTCATCAGGTTGCCCCAGTCGGTGGTCTGGAAGATCTCGATCTTCTGGAACGGCGACTGCACCTCGTCCAGCTTGCCGGTGATGCGGTAGCCGATGGCCGAGCCGGTGCGCTCGAAGTGTTCGATGTACCAGTTGTTGCTGTCAGTCATTGGAAAACAGTCCTGTTCGGAGGGGTGGAGCCGGGCTGGCGGGCGGGGCCGCGTGGCACAGATGCCACATCCGGACGGATCGGCCCGTTCAGGTTGGAACCTGTCACGGGCGCGGGCGCGCATGATAACGAACCTGTGGGCACATAGGCGTTATCATGCCCCCCCTTTTATTGCCAACAAGGCCGACTGAAATGACCGATTGGTCCCTCGACCAAGCCCGCAAGACCTACTCGATCCCGCATTGGGCGGACGGTTACTTCGACGTGGATCAGGCCGGGCACATGGTGGTGAGACCGACCGGGGCGGACGGCCCGGTGGTATCGCTGCCCAAGGTGGTGGACGCGGCGCGCGCGGCCGGTGCCAAGCTGCCGCTGCTGGTGCGCTTCCCGGACATCCTCGGCCAGCGCCTGGGCAAGCTGCAGGCGGCCTTCGCCCAGGCCCAGCAGGACTGGGAGTACAGCGGCGGCTATACCGCCGTGTACCCGATCAAGGTCAACCAGACCCGCGGCGTGGCCGGCACCCTGGCCAGCCACCACGGCGAGGGCTTCGGCCTGGAAGCGGGCAGCAAGCCCGAGCTGATGGCCGTGCTGGCGCTGTCGCGCCCGGGCGGGCTGATCGTCTGCAACGGCTACAAGGACCGCGAGTACATCCGCCTGGCCCTGATCGGCCGCAAGCTGGGCCTGCAGACCTTCATCGTCATCGAGAAGCCGTCCGAGCTGAAGCTGGTGCTGGAAGAGTCCAAGGCGCTGGACGTGAAGCCGGGCCTGGGCGTGCGCATGCGCCTGGCCTCGCTGGGCGCCGGCAAGTGGCAGAACAGCGGTGGCGACAAGGCCAAGTTCGGCCTGTCACCGCGCCAGTTGCTGGACCTGTGGAAGTCGCTGCGTGACACCGAGTACGCCGACTGCCTGAACCTGCTGCACTTCCACATGGGCTCGCAGATCTCCAACGTGCGCGACATCGCCAACGGCATGCGCGAAGCCACCCGCTACTTCGTGGAGCTGTCGCGCCTGGGCGCGAAGATCACCCACGTCGATGTGGGCGGTGGCCTGGGCGTGGATTATGAAGGCACCCGTTCGCGCAGCTTCTGCTCGATCAACTACGGCCTGCATTCCTACGCCAGCAACATCGTGCAGCCGCTGGCCAATGCCTGCGAAGAGTTCGGCCTGACCCCGCCGCGCATCGTGACCGAGTGCGGCCGCGCGATGACCGCACACCACGCGGTACTGATCGCCAACGTGTCGGAAGTGGAAGAAGCGCAGGAAGGCCGCGTGCCGGACCAGCACGACGACGAGCCGGCGGCGATCCGCCATCTGCGCGAGATCCACGACGAGCTGGACGTGCGCCCGGCGGTGGAGCTGTTCCAGGAAGCGCAGCATTTCCATGCCGAAGGCCTGGCCAGTTACGCGCTGGGCCAGATCGACCTGCCGCAGCGTGCGCGCATCGACGATCTGTTCTACGCCATCGCCCACGGCGTGCGTGCGCGCCTGAGCTATGACGAGAAGAGCCATCGCCCGGTGCTGGACGAACTGAACGAGCGCCTGGTCGACAAGTACTTCGTCAACTTCAGCGTGTTCGAATCGATCCCCGACGTGTGGGCGATCGACCAGGTGTTCCCGATCGTGCCGATCGAGCGCCTGGACGAGACCCCGGACCGCCGCGGCATCATCGCTGACATGACCTGCGACTCGGACGGCATGGTGGAAACCTATGTCGAGAACGAGAGCCTGGACAGCTCGCTGCCGCTGCACAAGATGAAGCCGGGCGAGAGCTACCGCATCGGCTTCTTCATGGTCGGCGCCTACCAGGAAATCCTGGGCGACATCCACAACCTGTTCGGCGATACCGACGCGGTGGAAGTGCTGGCCGATGCCGATGGCTATGCCATTACCCAGCAGCGCCGCGGCGACACCACCGACGTGATGCTGGACTACGTGGGTTACCGCCTGGACGAACTGCGTGCGGCCTATGCGCAGCGCGTGGCTGAGGCCCAGCTGTCGCCGGAACGCGCGCAGGAACTGTCGGACGCGCTGGAAGCCGGCCTGACCGGTTATACCTACCTGTCCGACGAACCGCTGGTGTGATGGACGGCGCCAGGCCCGCCCGGTGCCACCGTTGCCGATGAGCGCGCGCGCGACCTTCCACCTGTTCCTGCATGCCGCCGTGCCAGCCCTGCTGGCATGGCTGTTCTGGCGCAAGCGCTTCGCCTCGGCGTGGTTGCTGATGCTGCTGGGCTGGATCATCGATCTAGACCACCTGCTGGCCGATCCGATCTACGCACCGAACCGCTGCAGCATCGGTTTCCACCCGCTGCATACGGCCCCGGCCATCGCCGTCTACGCGGGGCTGTGCGTGCCGAAGAAAACTCGGTTGTTCGGTATCGGTCTGATCATCCACATCGTGCTGGACGCGATTGATTGCTGGTGGATGCATCACCGTTGATGGGGAACTGAAATGCCCGGCGAAGGCTGTAGAGTCGACTGTTAGTCGACTGCTCTTGGTTGCGGTGCTGGGAAATCTCGCGCTGCGCGCGAAAGTCGACTAACAGTCGACTCTACCCGCTTGGCGTTCCCGTGTTAACGAGTCACCCCACCGGCAACCACAACATCGCGCGCAGGCCCGGCTGTACATTCTCCAGCGCCACGCGCCCGCCATAACTGGCGGCGATATCGCCCACGATTGCCAGGCCCAGCCCGCTGCTGCCCTCGCGCTCATCCAGCCGCACACCGCGCTGGGTGACCTGTGACAGTGACTCTGCGGCCAAGCCCGGGCCGTCGTCGCGTACTTCGATGCGTAGCTGTCCGTCGCTGATGTCTGCGGTGATGTCTACCTGCTGTCGCGCCCAACGCCCGGCATTGTCCAGCAGGTTGCCCAGCATCTCCTCCAGATCCGCACTGGCACCGGCGAACTGCAACGCTGGATCGATACCTGCGGCCGTGAACGCAATGCCGCGTTCGCCATGCACGCGTGCCATCAACCGGCATAGCGCCTGCGCGACAGTCGCAACGTCGCTGCGCTGGCGATGGTCTGCGGCCAACCCTGCCGCCAGGTAACGGTCAACACTGGCCTGCATGCGGGCGCTCTGCTCGCGCACGGTGGTCCGCCAGTCCGCGCCGTCGCCGTCAGCCTCGGTGGCCAGCACGCTCAATGGGGTTTTCAATGCATGCGCCAGATCCTGTGCACTGGTGCGCGCACGCGCGACCATGCGTTGCTGGTGGTCCAGCAGCGCGTTGAGTTCTTCACCCAACGGTGCGACTTCCGCGCCCAGCCCCTGCGTGTCGATGCGCTGCGCATCGCCGCGACGTACCCGTTCCAGCTGCGCACCGAGGCGATGCAGCGGGCGCAAGCCGAAGTGCACCTGGCTGGTCAGCACCGCCAGCCACGCCGCAACCAGTACGCCCAGGGCGATGGCGCTGCGCTTGCGGAACGCGGCAACATCCGCATCCAGCGCACTGCGATCGGTGGCAACCACCGCCACGAACGGTTCGCTGGCGCGCGGCAGGCGCACCTGCTGCACGCGTGCGCGCAGCGATTGCTGCAGGGGGCCGGCCAGATTGCGGGTGGCCGCACCTGTGGTCGTGGTTGGCAGGGTTTCATCCCACAGCGAGCGCGACTGCAGCAGAACGCGGCCATCGGCACCGGCTATCTGCCAGTAGGCACCGGAGAACACGCGCTGGAAACGCGCGTCGTTGGGTTCCTGGCGCAGCTGCAGCTGGCCGTCGGAAGCAACTTCCATCTGCGCGACCAGCGTCAGCATGTCCTGCTGCAGTTCGTGGTCCAGCCGATCACGCGCGCTGCGCTTGAACAGTTCACCCAGCAGTGCACTGGCCAGCAGCGAGACCAGCAGCAGGCCGACGCCGCCGGCCAGCAGCAGCCGCCGCCGCAGCGAGGGCTGCCGCGTCACGGCGCCGCCAGCCGCCAGCCCTGGCCGCGCACGGTCTGGATCAGTTCGGTGTCGAGCTTGCGGCGCACGCGCCCGAGCAGCACATCCAGCGCGTTGGAGTCCGGGTCGTGGCCGCCTTCGAACACCTGCTCGCCCAGGCGATCACGGCCGATCACCTGGCCGCTGTGGTGGATGAAGTAACTCAGCAGGCGGAACTCCTGCGGGCTCAGCGCCAGCGGCTGTCCGTCCAGTTCGAAGCGGCCGGCGTTGACGTCCAGCTGCAGCGGCCCGCAGTGCAGGCGTGGGCTGGCATGGCCATGGCTGCGGCGGATCAGGGCGCGCAGGCGCAGCACCAGTTCGTCGGCCTGGAACGGTTTGGTCAGGTAGTCGTCGGCACCGGCATCGAAGCCGGCCAGCTTGTCGTGCCAGCGCCCGCGTGCGGTCAGCACCAGCACCGGAAAGCTGCGGCCATTGCCGCGCCAGCGCTCGATCACGCTCAATCCGTCAAGCCCGGGCAGGCCGAGGTCGACGATGGCGGCCTGCAGGTCTTCGATCTGGCCGATCTCCTCGGCCTGGCGACCATCGGCAACCAACTCCACCACATAGCCGGCCTGTTCCAGCAGGGGCACCAGGCGCTGTGCCAGTGCGGCATCGTCTTCGGCCAGCAGGATGCGCATCAGTCGTCGAGCTCCGTCTTCAGCAGCTTTCCGCTGCGCGCATCATAGTCCAGCTCCACCACCACGCCGTCGCCGCGCAGGATCTCCACTTCGTAGACACCATCGTCCAGCTCCACTTCCAGCAGCTGCCCCGGAAAGCGCTTGAGTGCATCGCGCACCACGCTTTCCAATGGCACGTAGCGGCCCTGCTGCACGGCACGGCGCGCGACCTGCTGCGCCGGGTCCTGGACGGGCGCGGCGGCGGTCGGGGCGTTGGCCAGGGCCAGCAGCAGGGGCAGGGTGGAGAGCATCGGGGCGCAGGGAGGGCTGTAGGAACAGGCGTGAGTGTGCCGGGGGTGACTAACAGCTGGCTAACAGTGCCGGCTAAGGCGCTGTTAACCACGGGGTGCATTGTGGCGTTGCCGGGATGGTCCGGCCACGAACACGAACAGGAGAACCCCCATGTTGAAGTCGCTCACCCTCGCCACTGTTGCCCTGCTGACCGTCGCGCCGGCCGTACAGGCCGCGCCGCTGGGCATGGCCCAGGTTGAACAGACCCTGCGCAAGGCCGGCTACACCCAGATCCACGAGATCGAGCGCGATGACGGCCTGTGGGAGGCCGACGTGAGCCGCGCCGATGGCCGCTTCAGCGGGGTCTATGTGGACCCGAAGACCGGCGAGATCTTCGACGAGCACAGCGGCCGCGCGCTGCTGACCACCGAGCAGGTGCTGGCACGGGCACAGGCGCATGGCCTGCGCGAGATCCATTCGCTGGAACGCGATGGTGCGACCTGGTCGCTGGAGGCCCGCAATGCACGCAACCAGAAGGTGGACGTGCGCCTGAGCGGTTATGACGGCCGCATCCTGCACAGCGAGCGCGATGGCTGGCTGGATTGATTCGCGCGCCGGTAGGTGCCGACCTTGGTCGGCACGGAAAGCAGAGCGTGTCGACCAAGGTCGACACCTACCGGCCGGATGGCGTGCGTTGGAAGATGCCAATCTTGGTCGGCGGTAAAGGGATATCCGGCCCAAGCCTTTTCAGTCACCGGCCTCCCTGCGTTCAGCCTCGATGATTGGCAGTTGAGCCGCAAAGAAGTTCGCTGCTACAAGTGCATTGATGAGCACGTAGCTGCAGATGGCAGTGTCCAGCCAGGCTTCCGAGAACAGTGAGATCGCCAGGCCCATCGACGCTAGAATGACCGTAGCAAGGAAGTTGCCCCCCTTGGCTGCGCGCGATCTGGCCAGAGCGGTGGCCTGACGCCACCAGAATCCATCGGCGTAGCGGCGGCCCTTTGCTATACCGAGATTGTAGCGCTGGACATTGATACCCCGGATAAGGGCATACACTTCCAACGGCAGCAGGATGAGCAGATTGAAGGCGATCAACAGCGGCGATAGTTCTTCCACGTAGTTTCCTTACCAAGCTGCGGGATTGCAGCGACAAACCAAGCTTGCTGGGTCGCTGCGACACATCCTGTCGCTCGTTCGGAACCCATACGTGGTCCGGACGTTGACGCTGGCCGGAAGGCCAGCGTCTTGTCTTATGGTCGGTCAGTGCTGCGGCTGGACGCGCCAGCGTCCAGTACGCAGCCAGGTCTCATGCGAATTGGGTGAGTACACGCTCAGAAGTCCCTGGTCGTTGGCGCACAGGTGGTTCCAACAGCCGTCTTCAAGGGTCAGATCCGCGAACGTCCGGCCATCCTGGCTGAGCAGGAGCTTGCTGTGGCTTGTGTGCCAGAAGACGCTCATGTTCTCCAGGTGGAAGGCGTCTCGCACGGAAATACTGTCCTTGTCCCGGCTCCATTCGTAGGCTTTGGTAGCACGGAACAACTCGTTGGATCCAAAGCACAGCAGATGATCGGCCATCCGCGTGACCAATACACCGGAACCCTGGTTCATCCGTCCCTCCCACGTGCAATTGCGCCATCCTTTGCCGGGCACGAAGTACTTTACAGCGGGCTCGAGTTCAGTCTTCTTCTTGTCATTGCCGTAGATCCAATTGTAGGTGCAGAAGATCAGCAATGAATGATGGCCCGGAAGTGCACGCAGGGCGTCAACCTCCATACCCTCTGGCAAGTTGGGTGTGCCTTCCCAACGGGACCAAGGGCTGTCCAACGACTGAGTGGCAAACAGCACCGTCTCGCGATAGCTGCCGGTCTCCTCTGAATCGAACACCAACCCCTTCTTGGTGTACTTGTAACTACGGTCGCGGAGGAATCGCCAGATCCAGATGCCTTCGAACTGTACGATGTCATCTGTAGGCGAACAGGAATAATCCCCTTCGTTGATGGGATACGACGTTCGATTCCAGTGACGGCCGTCGGACGAGTATGCAAAGCCTTCGCTGTACCCGGTGAGAATCCAGGTGCCGCTGACCACGAGGATGTTCTTGGTCGAAGTGGTTTCCACGCCAAAGGGGTGGACCTCCTCCCACTGCACGCGGTCACCACTGAGGTAGTAGCGGCCTTCTTGCGTGGCAACCAGCCAGCGGTCACCGTTGGTCTTCATATCCCGGATCTGCTCCGGGTCGCAGGGTGGGGAGGTGATATCTTCCCAATCGATGCTGACAAGCAGCACCTGACCGTCCTTCTCCACCGTAGCCGAACGGCTGGCCAGGTTCTTCTCGCGCTGCTTCTGGAGTGCAAGCTCCCGTTCACGCAAGCGCCGTTCGAGTACAGGTGTGGAGAAGTCTCCTTCTGCGAACAGTCCCAGCTGGCAGTCGGCATCGTCGCAGGCGCTCGAGAAGCTAGCCAGTGTTTTCTCCAAACGCCGCTGATAGTGCTCGAACTGATCGCTCCACTGCTCATTTTCTGCAGAGTTGTCGAGATCAAAGTCCGCGTATCCGGAATCGTTCTCGAAGTCGAATCTGGGTAGTCCGAACCGACTTACCAGCGCATTGGCTGAAGACAAGGCACCGGCGTGGGTGGCGAGCAGATCAACCACCTTGCCACGCATCTGGTTCAGCCTACTGGCACAGGACTTTCGACCCACCGAGAAGGCCGTAGATCCCACCGCGTTGGTGAATTTGCTGAAAATTCCCTCATCAAAGGGAGAGGCGCCAAGGAAGTAGCTGTAATCGATGGCCTTCATGCCGGCCTTGCTCAGGTCACCGGAGAGGTTGATGGCCGCCAGGCTTGCTGCGTGGAGCTCTCGCCTGGCATCAGTGAAGGTGTCAACGAGGCTGAATTCACGATAGCGCAGAACGTTGGACCAGCCAGCAGTCAGCCGCGACAGCCGCGCGCCTGCCTGCAGCACACGTTCGTGATCCTCATCCGCGAGTACCGACTGGATGGCTGCAAGCTGCTCCTTGAACTGTGCTGGTTTGAGCGCTCCGAGGATGCGCATAACCTGCGGACTCTCGATTTTTCGTCCTTCAATGGAGAGCAGGAAGAATGCATCCAGCAGCCAGCAGTACACGCGATTGTCATCGGTCAGCAGCACGCGCAGTTCTTGCAGGTGTTCAGCCTGCATGTGGCCGCGGGTGTCCCTCGAGAGGAAGCCCGACACTGCCGTAGGCGTATCAGCCCTGGCGGCCAGGTGGTTGATGAAGTCGCGGCCGAGTGGTCCGCACTCCGAAGCATCCGGCAGACAGAGCGACAGCAACTCGATGTAGGTGCGCCGCTGGTCGGCGTCTTCGGCTGCATCAAGGAAGCTGTGCTGCTTGATGTCCGGTAGCCGGGAAACCAGCGAGATCTGCTCTTGCTGCTCTTCAGCGGGCGGAAATACGTCGGCCTGGACGTCAAGCCCATTTATGTCGCGGTAAATGGCGATGGCCAGCAGGCCCCCGCCCACGATCTCCGCGACCAAGTCACGCAAGGTGTACGTCGTTGCCAGGCCGTCGAACTCGTCACCAAAGATGCGGGAGATGATTTTCTCACGCGCGGCATCTGAATTGCACAGCTCATCGTCGCTGATCAGCGCCATGATCCTGCTGTGCTGGTCGGACAGATAGTAGAGCGCATTGAATCCGATGCCGGAAACATTGGACTGGATGAACGCGGACTCGATCTCAATGTCTTCGGTGACGATTTGGATGTTGCGTCGGTAAAGATCGATGCCAGTTACATCCATCTGGTCGATGAGGTCGATGATGAAGTCAAGCAGGCGAGCCTCGTCATCACAGTTGACGCCAAGATTCTCAAGCGTCACCACTAGGTGATTGATGTCCTCCAGCGTCAGTTCAATATCCTGATGCTTGAGCATGAAGTCATAAGCGAGCTGTACGACAAGAAGCGAGCGCGGGAGTGAGCGATAGCGCCGCTTGTTTGCCTCGATGCTCAGCGACCACTTGTTGAGCCGGACATTGTTTTCAAGAGGGCGAAGCCGGTTGCCAATCCTGTCGATTGCCTCGTCGAGGAAACAGCGGGTTTCGATGATGAACTCATTCATCGTCCCGAGATTGTTGCGGATGACGGCGATGGCCTGAGCGTTGATCAGGTTCTGCTGCTGAAGCTGTTGGAGATAGTGCCAGGCAATCTTCTGGGTCTTCAGCGTGTCATGTTGGTTGGCAAGCGCATTGTTGCGGGTCGAGCCGCTGATGGCGCCGAGCAGACGTTTGCAGAAGCCGGCCCCAGCCTGCTTCTGCAGCCGGTCCTGGCTGCTGGTCAGCAGTCGGGACGCATCCAGCGCCAATCGCTGGGTCATGGCCGCATTACCGCGGTGACGTTCAACAAGATCTGCGACTGCTCGCTGTTCGTCCGCGTCGAGCGACGAATGGAAAACATCCATGGATGTGTCTTCGATGATGCTGTTCATGGCTGGCCTTACAGACGGTTGAGTTTCTCGCGAAGTTGACGACTTTGGGCTTGCAGGGTCGTTATCTGCCCTGCAAAGTGCTTTTCAGAGAGCACCAGGCCCTTGTGGAAATCGGCATAGAACAGTTGGGATTCCTGCAGCAGCTCAAGGGATTGCTGCATTGACAACCCGTTCTCAACGACTTCGCGGGTTCCTTCCAGCGTCAACCGGAACGCTTTTTCGACGTGGTTGTCCACGGCGATAGTCATTGCCATCGAGGCAATGATGCCGCCAATGATGCCGCCGACAAGGGCACCCGGTGGCCCGCCCAGCGTGCCCAGCGTTGCGCCGATGGAGGAGCCCAGGACGCCCGCGCTGGTCTGCAGGATGTTGGTGCCGGTCCGTGTCTCCAGCTCTGCAAACGTCATGCGACCAACCCCGACCATCACCAGGCACTGGACCAAGTCGACGGCGCACACGGCCGCGCCGGCGACACCACCGCGGGCAAGGACGCTGGTGAAGCCAGCACCTGCAAAAAGGGCCGGCATGGCGCGGGTGGCCAGTGCAACGCTTGCGGTCGCCGTGCCGGCTTTGAGCGCCGCATCGCCGGCGGCGATGACGGTGTTCTGCAGGATCCGGTGTACGGCTTGTTCGGTAGTGATCTTTCCATCGCGGACGTGCTGCAGATGCTGGAAGGTGTTGATGCTGCCGGCGATCACCGTGGTAACCAGTGCGGCGGAGCCAGCGGCACGCATGCTCTGCTGCAGCGTCGCCTTGTTCAGGTAGCCATCCTGCATCTGTTTGTGAGCAGCTTTCCCCTCTGCGCTACCGGTGCCAAGCTGTTCGGCATCGCGTTTGCTGAGTGGAGTTGAGGTGGCTCCATCGACCTCCATACTGCCTGCAGTTTTGTCGCGGACCTTGGCCGCAGCCTCGGACACGGCGGGACGCTTCTGCTGGTTCTTCAACACGTCACGCTGGGCAGACTGACGGATATCCTCTATCTGGTCGGACGGCCCTAAGAACAGATCGCTGTCCTGGTAACGATGAATGCCGTCCTTGCTTGAGCGGAAGGCTTTCTGGGTTGCATCAGCATCTTTGAAGTACTTGAGCTGGGCACCCAGCAGCTGCTCATCCCCTTTCATCACAACGATATCGTGGGTCGTGTGATTGCGTGGTAGTGGGCTGTTGCTGAACGTGTCGGTGAACGCACGGACATCCTTGTCTTTCAGGATCGCATCAAGATTGAACGTTTCGGCATGCCACGCTTCGGCCGCAAATCCGCCTTTGATCGCTTTATTCTGGGCAGTCGAAGCAATTCGTTGCATGAGCGTGGTGCTCTGATCGATCTGGTGGATCATCTGGCCGACCTTCTCGGCAGCGGCTCCCGTCCAGATTGGACAGACGCTGACAGCGGCCGGGATTGCTTTTCTGGTTTGATCTTCCATGGAATTTCTCTCGGTAATCAGCATGCTCTGTGCGGGATCGCGCAATGATCAGTAAAGGGAAATGACGCGTTGGTTGCGGTCAAGAATGGCTTCGCGAAGCCCACTGGGCTGAAGGACCCGGATGTTGTCCCCCAGGCTGTACAGCCACCAGAAATTCTCCTGGTCGTCTGGCAGGTGCGCGTGGAGACGGACCCAGTCCGTAGCCTCCAGCGCTTCAAGATGCTGGTCTTCACACAGTGGTGTTTCCCGGAGCGTCCAAGCAAGCTGAGGATGGATGTCGGCAATCAGTTCGATGTTTCCCGAGCCTTGCCGCGGTGTGAACGCTGCACCAGGCAGATAGTGGTCCATCTCGAACCCATCATCATCGGAGCGAATATCCAGAAGCGACGCCTGAGCGATGCGATGCAGTGCAAAGTGGCGAACATCCTGGTAGCCGGACACGCTTGCTATCAGATAGCTTGCTGGTCCGCGCGAAACGAGACCCTTGGGATGAAGGGTCATGCGTTTGCTCTCGCCTTTTGTGCGACTGAGATAGTCTACTTGTAGCTGGCGTTGATGCAGCAGTGCCTCGGCTACCGTGTTCCAGACGGTTCCATCCACCACCGCGGGCAGCAGCGCCTTGCCATTGGGTATGCTGCGTACTCGCTGGGCCCAGCGACCGTGACCACCCGATATCTGGCCATTGATACGAGAGTGTGCATCCGAGAAGTGCGGCCCGAGCAGGGCCATGACATCAGGGGGAAGAAGGTGCCGCAGGTGATTCTCAGACAGGCAAAGGGCCAGTGCTTCAGCCGAGCTCATTACTGGAGCTCCTGCCCGCGCATGCGGCTCGTATGACCACCGATAGGGCCTTTTCCGCCTGATGGCTGCGTCCTCGTGGTCCTTCGAACACATGAGGTTGAAACGGCCATTGAGCATTCCTTCCAGGTCGCGCTGCAATGAGCGTGGGCTGATATCGAAGTCAGGATCCTCCTGAAGCAGCGCATCACGCAGCTGCACCGTCGAGATGCTTGCGGGGTAACGGGGAATCAGACGTAGCAGCACGACGTTGCGTCGTGTTGGGTCTTTCTTCTTGCGGGAGCTCATTTTCTGATCGACGCTCATGGCGATAGTGCGACGTTCAGCGACGCCGTTGCCTTGAGCTTGATCGATGAATGCGACACAACCTGTCGCACGCCACAGAAGCCAGTGCGACGCCGGGCTGCTTCGGCGGGGAAATCGCCCGCCATTCGAAGGCTTGTATTGATCGTGTCAGCAAAGACGCCGCAGACGGCGGTCGGCCAAACTGGAAATCGAGGGGGGCGGTGCCGGTCGAAAAGCGACAATGCTTCTTACGCGAACGGCTCTTCTGCCGCTGACGCAACAACCAGCGCGTGACGTGCGACCTCGCGATGCCGAGTCCAATACTCATTGAGCCGTGCTTCCTTGTACGGTACTTCGTCCAACCTCGCCCAGCTTCTGGCGAGCCCCTGATGGTGACGATGACCTGAGCCGCGCAGATTTGCAATACAACTCACAGTAAATCCATCACCGTCAAATTAATGGCGGTGGTGGTCTGCGTTGCCCTTATCGCTCACTGCGCATTTAGATTCACAGGCGCGGGTGATGACGGCCTGGATTGCGTGCAACCCAGAGCGTGTCGACCAAGGTCGACACCTACCAGCCGAGGGATGTCCTAATCGATGGGTCGGGGCTTACCAGCCAAACGGCGGCGGGTAATCCCAATAGCCCGGGCCACGGCCGTAGTAGCCGCCATACGGGCCGAAGAACCCCGGACCCTTGCCTTCGCTCACGTGGATGTTGACGTTGACCCCGTGGGTCTTGCCCTCATCGGTGGTGTAGTTCTTGCTCAGGTTCAGCGTGGCCGCGTTGTAGTGGCTGTTGCCACCGTTCTTCGAATAGCCGATACCGGTGGTGAAGCTGCCGGACACCTTGACCTTGTCGTCGGTGACGTCGGCGATCTTCGCGTCGTCGTGCACGCGCGGGCCGCTCTTGTCACCGTAATAGGTGCCGGGCGGGTCCTGCTGCAGGGCCGGGTCGTTGAGGTAGCGCATTGGCGCCTGCGGCAGCGTCAGGTCCAGGCCAGCGGCCTGCGGCGCAGTGGCGCCAGCGGCGGACTGGGCCAGCACGGTTCCCGGCAGGGCCAGGCACAGCAGCAGGGTCAGGGGGCGGATCATGACGGCGCTCCAGCGGACAGGTGGCCACGCAACACGCGGCGGTACAGGCCGACGCTAGCAGGGGTTGCTTGAATGATGCCTGTCGGCACCGGATTGGGGTAGAGCCAGGCCGTGCCTGGCCGCAGGTCACAACCGCCCGAATCCGAACAATCCCTCCAGCGCATGCCTGCGCCGCTCGATCCGGGCCCGCAGCAGCTGCGCGCCGATCATCGAATAGGTGATGCCGTTGCCGCCGTAGGCCATGGCGAAATGCACCCGCGGCCCCCACTGGTCGTGCGGGCCAAAGAACGGCAGGCCGTCGGCGGTTTCAGCGAAGGTGCCGGCCCAGGAGAACGCCGGTACCGGATCCAGACGCGGGAACCAGTGCAGCAGCTGATCCATCAGCTTGTCGGCCTTGTGCTGCACGCGCCGGTCGCGGCGAGCCGGAATGTCGATGGCGTCATCCAGCCCGCCCACCAGCAGGCGGCGGTCGCCGGTGGCGCGCAGGTACAGGTACGGGCGTGCGCTCTCCCACACCATGGTGTTGCGCAGCCGGCCGAGCGCGCCCGCATCGATGGGATCAGTGATGAAGGCATAGCTGCTGCGGTTGCGTGCGACCCGCTGCTCGAGCCAGCGCTGGCTGGCGTAGCCCATCGCCAGGACCACATGGCGGGCGCGGACCGTGGCGCCGGCCTCGGTCATTGCGGTTACGCCCTGCGTGCCGGGCTTGAGCGTGTGCAGCACCGTGCGGTCGTGCACATGGCCACCGCGCCGGCGCACCCGTTTGAGCAGGCCGTAGGTAAGGCAGTAGGGGTCAACCCGGGCCGCCTGGCGGGTCAGCAGGGCGCCACCGGCGTCCACGTCGAAGCGTTCGCGAAGGGCTTCGCGGTCCAGCCAGCGGGCGTCCAGTCCAATGCCGCGGCGCGCAGCACCTTCGGCCATCAAGCGCGGCACGTCGCGCCGCCGGCTGGCCAGATAGAGGCTGTCCATCTGCCGGAAATCCACGTCCTTCAGCCCACGTGCCACTTCGCCCAATGCCGGGATCGCATCGGCACAGGCACGGTAGGCCAGGGCGGCCGCATCGTTGCCATAGCGCTGGGCCAGCTCCAGCAGGTGGGTGTCGATCTCGTACTGCAGCAGCGCGGTGCTCGCGGCCGTGCTGCCCCAGCCGATGTCGCGCTGCTCGATCAAGGCCACGTCATGGCCATGCCGGGACAGCTCGTCGGCGATGAGTGAACCGGTGATGCCGCCACCGACCACCAGCACGTCGCAGCGCAGGTCCTTTTCCAGCGGCGGGAACGCCTGGATCAGTCCGTTGCGTATGGCCCACCACGGGTAGCCACTTTTCAGGTCCATGAAGTGTGCTGCTCAGGCGGTCGGGTGGCCGGTATGCGGGGTCTGGATCAGTTCGGACAGATCGAAGCCCTGCAGGCGCGCTGCGGCCAGATAATGTTCCTGCACGGTGGCGTCCAGCTGCGGCTCGCGTGCCAGCAGCCACAGGTACTTGCGATCCGGGCTGCCCACCAGCGAAACGCTGTAGTCCGGGGCGATCTGGATCACCCAGTAGTCGCCCTTGGCAAACGGCAGCCAGCGCAGGCCCTTGGGCAGGAAGCTGACTTCCAGGCGCGCGCTGTCGTTGTCGACGGCGCAGGCCTCGCCGGTTGCCTCTTCGATCTCGCCGTCCATGCGGCAGCGGTTGGTGACGCCGACGTTGCCGTTGTCGAGCAGGGTGTAGTGCGCCGACACGTCGGTGCAGCCTTCCGGCTCGTGGCGCATCGGCAGACGGGCGATCTCGTACCAGGTGCCCAGGTAACGGGGCAGCTTGAGGTCGGGGACGGTCTTCAGCGGCGGGTGGTCGGTCATCGGCAGTGGTGGCAGGGGTGGGTCTCCACGATGCCGATGGGCTCGCCATGGGCGGGTGAAGCCGGGGCGATGGCTGTGTCCAGAACGTTCCGTCGCCGCTGCGACGTGCCTGTTGCCACCGGCCTGGCGGTATCCTGCCGCCAGCGCCGTGTTTTCCTGATCCAACCGAGGTGGAGGTGCCGATGTACCAGGTGATCCTGTTGAAGAGTGAATCCGCGTTCGCGCGCGAACAGTGGCCGCAGGTCGATGACCTGGTCGACTACGAGGGCGTGAGCTACAGCCTGCGTGCCGGCCCGCGCCAGCCGCTGCCGACCGACCACGACTGGTACCCGGTGGCGGTGTATGCGCCCGATGAGATTACCGAGGAAGAGTTCCAGGACTGGTATGCCCTGCAACAGCCGACGGTGGAAGAGTTGCGCCTGAAGTACTGACGCGCGACGCTGACGGGGCCGCCCATCCGCTGTTGACCGCCTGTGCCGTATAGTCGCGCGCAGGCGCGGTGGTCCGCGCGAACTGGTATGTCTGGCGTGTCTTCTTTCCTGCGATCGATCCGTGCACGGGGGCCCTGGCTGGCCCTGCTGCTGTGCACTGCCTTCCTGCTGTCCGCACCGGTGCTGGCACAGGATGAGGACCCCACGCCGAAGCAGCAGCTGGCGGATATCGATGCAAAGCTGAAGGAAGTCGACCGCAAGCGTGGTGATGCCGCGGCCATCGAAACACTGGCCATGCTGTCCGAGGATGCTTCGAAGGCCCGGCGTGACGCCGAGGCGCTGGAGAAGTCGCTGCAGCCGCAGCTGGACCGCCTCGACGAACGGCTGGCGCAGTTGGGCACGCCTGCCGAGGGCGCCACCGAGCCGCCCGAACTGGCGGCGCAACGGCGCACCCTCAACAAGCAGCGCGATGGGCTGGCCGCATCGGTGGCGCAGGCCAAGGCCAGTGCCGTGCGTGCACAGCAGCTGGCGGCGGACATCGAGCAGCAGCGCACCGCACAACGTACGGAAGAACTGGGCCAGAAGGTCGCCTCGCCGCTGTCGCCTGCGTTGTGGAGCAAGGTGGCCGAGCGCCTGCCGATCGATATCGCGCGCGTTGCGCCGTTGGCCGAGCAGGGGCGTGACGCGCTGGTCGCCGGCATCCGCACCAATGGCTGGGGTACGCCGTTGCTGGGCCTGCTGGCCGCGCTGGTGATGATGTTCCCGCTGCGGTTGTGGCTGCGTAGGCTGGGGCGGCAGTTCGCCGCGTCCGAGCGCGCGCCGGACGGTCGCCTGCGTCGATCCGGACTGGCGATGTGGCTGCTGCTGGTGGGCACGCTGCTGCCCGGTTATGCCGTGGTGGTACTGATGGCGGCGCTGGATGCGATCGATGCCATCGCGCCGCGCCTGCAGGTGGTGGCCGACGGCCTGGAGACGGCCACGTTCCGCGCCGCTTTCATTGCCGCGCTCAGCGCCTGCCTGCTGGTGCCCAAGCGCCCGTCATGGCGGCTGTTGAACCTGGACGACACCGCCGCGCTGAAGCTGCGCAAATACGCCTGGGGCGCGGCGGCGCTGGCCTGGCTGAGCACGGTGCTGGTGGCCCTCGACCAGGCTACGCGCACCAGCGACGTCACCACGGTGGCGTTGGACGGCCTGATTGCCCTGACCTACCTCGGCCTGATCATGGCCATGCTGGTGACCCTGGCGCGCCTGCATCGGCGGCAGACCGCCGAAGCCGAGGCCAAGCTGGAGGCACAGGCCGATGGCGTGGGTGCGGCAACGCCGGTGCGTCGCAGCAGCTGGCTGGTACTGGCACGCGTAGCGGGCAACGTCGCGGTGGTGGCCGCCATCGCCGCGACGTTGATGGGCTACCTGAATTTCGCCAAGTTCGTGAACCAGCAGCTGATTGGCGGCAGCATCGTGGTGCTGGCGGCGACCCTGCTGTTCAAGTTCGTCGATGACCTGAGCACCTGGATGCTAAACGCCGACAGCAAGGTCGGCCAGACCATCCTGCTCAGCACCGGCCTGAGCGTATCGCGGCTGGAACAGGCGGGCGTGCTGCTGTCGGCGGCGTTGCGCACCATCGTCGTACTGATCGCGCTGCTGGCGCTGGTGGCACCGTTCGGCAACATCGGCGCGGTGGTGGAGCGCTTCTCCTCGCTGTTCACCTCTGGATTCGACATTGGCGGAACCAAGCTGGAGCCGGTGCGCATCGTGCTGGCGGTGCTGGTGCTGCTGGCTGGCCTGGCCGTTACCCAGCTGGTACAGCGCTGGCTGACCGACACCTATCTGCCCAAGACCGAACTGGACCTGGGCGCACGCAATTCGGTCAGTACGGTAGCCCGTTACGTCGGCATCATCATCGCGGTGATCTGGGCCCTGAGCGCGATGGGACTGCAGCTGAGCAAGCTGGCGTTGCTGGTCAGCGCGCTGTCGGTGGGTATCGGTTTCGGCCTGCAGGTGATCACCCAGAACTTCGTCTCCGGCCTGATCCTGCTGGCCGAGCGGCCGGTGAAGATCGGCGACTGGGTGAAGCTGGGTGACCAGGAGGGCGACATCCGCCGCATCAGCCTGCGATCGACCGAGATCCAGGTGGGCGACAAGTCGACGTTGATCGTGCCCAACTCCGAGCTGGTCACCAAGACCGTGCGCAACATGACGATGGGCAACAACCAGGGCCGCATCCAGATCCAGTTCGCGGTGCCGCCCAGTACCGACGTCGGCAGCCTGCGCCAGGCGCTGCTGGATGCGTATACCGCGCACACCAACGTGTTGCAGCAGCCGGCACCGACGGTCTACATCGACAGCATTGGCGGTGGCCAGATCACCATCAACAGTTTCGCGTACGTGGCCAGCCCGCGTCAGGTCTATGCCACCCGCAGCGATCTGTACTTCAGCCTGCTGCAGATCCTGGCCGAGCGGAACATTCCGCTGTCGACCCCGACCGACATCCACATCACCCGCGATCCGCAGGAGTAGGGGGTGTTCTGCAGGGCTGCGCCCTGCACCCGCGGTAGTGCCGGCCGCTGGCCGGCAACTTCAACAGCAACAGCAAAGGCTGGTTTCCTGAGGGATGGCGGGGTGGGTCCGGTTGCGGGGGACGCCGTGAATCCGTCCCTGGAGGCTTGGCAGCCGCATCCATGCGGCTGACACCCCCGCAACCGGACCCACCCCGCCTTCGACAGTTTTCCGCGATCTGTCGGAAATGCTCTTGGGGTCAGATCCGCTTTCCGGAGGAAAACGGATCTGACCCCATCTTGATTTTCGATATCTGACAGATTGTGTCGACCAAGGTTGACACCTACCGACAGCCGCAGGAATCTGTCAGAGGTGGGGCGGTGTCGGAGTGCGGGGTGTCAGCCGCATGGATGCGGCTGCCAAGCCTCCATGGACGGATTTACGGCATCCCCGCACTCCGACACCGCCCCGCCATCCCACGGAATGCACGCTGTTGCTGTTGCCGTTGCCCCGGTTTGTAGCGGGTGCAGGGCGCAGCCCTGCAAAGAACCCTACCCTCGCGGTCGGCTGCGCGACGGCACCAGTGCGAACGTATCCACCGCCAGCTTCTCGGCATGGTTCAACCACGCGCGGATCTCCAGATCATCCACTTCGTGGTCCAGCCCGAACGTCACGTTGATCTTGCCGTCGGCATCGGGCTGCACCCACTGCTGGGCCAGCACCACCTTGCGCTGCGACGACACTGCTTCGATCCAGAAGCCGCGATCCGGGCGCGTGCTCGCCACCAGCTGCAGCATGTACTGGCCGGCACGGGTGCGGCGGCCCTTCTGGGTGATCATGTGTGCCTGGCGCACGCTCGGGCGCGGGCCCTGGAGCGCATCCAGCGGTGCATCCACCGCGATGCCACCGCGCAGATCATTGTCGCGGTACAGCTTGATGCCATTGTCGCGGTTGACGAGCAGGGCGCACCAGTCGCCGTCGGCCGATCCATCCTCGAACGCGGTGCAGCGGTCGACGTAGGCGAGAGTGTTGTCCGGGTTGGCATCATCGAACTGGCGCGAGGTGTTTTCCAGATAGACGGACTTCAGCCCCCAGTCCTTGTCGTACTCCAGCAGCACCGGCGGTTGCACGTGCTGCAGGCCGACCACCACCTGGTCGTCGCCGTCGATCTTCAGTTCACGCGTAGGTTCACCCAGCCACAGCGAACGGGCGAACGCCAGATACTGCGGGTAGTCGCGACCCTGGTCGCGTCGCGCGGCCACACTGGCGCTGGGCGCGCGTTGCGGGTCGATCAGTGAACGGCCGAAGCCCATCGTCTTCAGGTTCGGGTCCAGCAGGCTGAGCAGAGTCGCACCCGAATCCAGCGTGGTGCCGGCGTCGGCGCTGAGCTGCTGCGGCGCAATGCCATCGCCCAGGAACAGCAGCAGGTTCTCGCGCTTCTGCCGGGTCAGGATATGGGTCAGATCGTTGGGCATCGCCAGGTGGTCGGAGGCGATCACGATCAGCGTGTCCTTGCCGTACGGGCTGGCCTGGATGCGTTCGACCAGCTGCGAGATCAGCCGGTCACTGCATTTGAGCGCGTTGAGCATGTTGATGTTGCCGTACCGGCTCTGGTAGCGCTCGCCCTTGCACGACACCGGCAGGTGGCCCGCCGGGTGGTGGGTGTCCATGGTGAGCGTGGTGAGCATGAACGGCGAGCCGGCGCGCGAGAGCTGTTCGAAGCGCTGGTAGGCGGTATCCAGCAGCACGTCGTCGTGCACGCCCCAGGCCGAGTAGTGGATGCGACCGATCTTTTTCTGCTGCTTGAACCAGGCGAGGTCATGCACTTCGTCAAAACCGTGGCTGGCCAGGAACTGGCCCTTGCCGGCGAACTGGCCGTTGGCTCCGCCCAGGTAATGGTTGGTATAGCCCTGCTGCTTCAGGTAGTCGCCCAGGCACACTGCCTTGGGCAGGAAGCTGCCCATCCGGTCCATGCTGTTTTCATCGCCCTGCGAGGTGGTCAGCGGCACGCCGCACATCGACGACACCAGGCCGGCGATGGTCCAGCCGCTGCCTTCGGCCGAGGCAAGGCCGCGCACGTCCAGTGACTTCGTGGCCAGGCGGTTGAGATTGGGCATCAGGCCTGGGAACACGTTCTCGTCCAGGTAGGTGCGCTCCAGGCTCTCGCCGTAGATCCAGACGATGTTGCGTGGGTGCTGCAGCGGCTGCGTCGGCACCTGGTATTCGGGGGCGATGCGGGCGAAGTCGACCGGGCGCAGCTGCTGGTACAGGCGTTGGCCGTCGCGGGCCAGCGGGCTGATCATGATCGTGGCCACCCACACGGCCGCGAAGCCCGCGAACAGCGCGCCACCGTGGCCGGGCCGGCGCCAGCGCTTCACCCGCGTGGCGAACAGCGGCAGCAGCGAGACCAGCGCCAGCACGATGAAGCCGGCGATGTAGCCCTTGAAGTCGGAGACACCGGCGCCTTCCATGTCGGCGCCGAGGTGATAAAGGGTGGCAGCGTTGAGCCCATCACCGGACAGCTTGTCGATCAGCCACCACGCGCTGAGCATGAGCAGCAGCAGCGAGAACGCGCCGGCTTTCCACCACACCCACTTGTCGGACGCGAGGAACAACCAGCACAGCAGCAACAACGACAGCAGCAGTATCCAGAGCATAGGCAGCTTCGGCAGTGACGGGGTGGTGGTGATGGACGTCGTACCGACGCGTGTCCATCCGACCGGCGCTGCCGCAAGCACATGCATGTGACAGGCCGATGACCCGATAGTGCATGCACGAACCTGACTGAAATGTTTGTTGAAATGACGCGCGCGCAATCGCGCTCAGAAGGTAAAACGAGCGTGAAAGGGGTAGCTGGATTGCATTAAAAACTGCATGAATACGGGTGTTTTTGTCGATGCGCTAGCGATGCCCGCGTTCTTCGCGTGCCCGCGCACGACGGTCGAACAGCAATGCACTGGTTACGATGCCAAGGCCGAGCACTACGCCGATGAACAACAGAATCAGGGCGATGAGCGGATAGCCGAACAGGTGCCAGCCGGTGTCGATCTTCATCATCATCGCGGCGGCCATGATCAATGCCGCGCTGATGATGCCGGCCGCCACGCGGTTGGCGATCTTCTGCAGGTTCTCCATCAGCCGCGATTCTTCCAGGCCGGTGACCTTCATCTGCAGGCGGTTCTCGGCCAGCAGCGCCATGATGTCCGACAGCTTGCGCGGCCCATCACGCAGCAGCTGCTGCAGCTCCATCGCCTCGCTGGCGATGTTGGCTGCGGACAGTGATTTTTTCAGGCGCGCACGCATCACATGCTGCAGCTGGCGCTCGACGATGCGGCGGGTATCCAGTTCGGGTGCCAGCAAGCGGCATACGGTTTCCAGGTTGAGCAGTGCCTTGCCCAGCAGGCTCAGTTCCGGCGGCGTGCGCAGTCCGCAGGCGGTGGCGATGCGCACCATGTCCAGCACCACGCGGCCTTCGGAGAACGTGCCGCTGGCGGCGTAACGCGCGATCAACTGGCCGGTCTCGCGCAGATAACGTTCCTCGTCGAACGCCTCCAGCCGCGTGCTGATGCTGATCAGGTCGTCAGCCACTTCCTCGCCACGGCCATCGACCGCTGCGAACAGGATCTTCAGCAAGCGCTCGCGCAGGCGCGGCGGCATGTGCGCAACCATGCCCAGGTCGAAGATCGCCAGCCGTCCATCGGGCATCACCCGCAGGTTGCCGGGGTGCGGGTCGGCGTGGATCTCGCCGTGCACGAAGATCTGGTCCAGGTAGCCGCGGATCAGCGCCGCCGCCAGCGGGTCCATCGATTGTTCGGTACGGCGCACATCGGGAATCGCATCCACGCGCACGCCGGTGGCCAGTTCCATGGTCAGCACGCGCTGGCTGCTGTAGTCCCACAGCGGCTGCGGAATCCACAGGCGGCGGAACGGCTTCAGGTGTCGGCCGAAACGGGCCAGGTTCTCGGCCTCGGCGTGGTAGTCCAGCTCCTGCATCAGGGTCTTGGCGAATTCGTTGAGCCAGTCGCGCAGACGCACGCGGCGGCCCACCTGGGTCAGGTGGTCGGCGGCCAGCGCGAAGCTGCGCAGCGCCTCCAGGTCCGAGCGAAGTTGTGCGGCCACTTCAGGCTTCTGCACCTTCACCGCCACCTGGCGTCCGTCGTGCAGCACGGCCCGATGCACCTGCGCGATCGATGCGCAGCCCAGCGGCTCGGGGTCGAACGCGGCAAACAGCTTGTTCACCCCTACGCCCAGCTCCTGCTCGATGATGGCGTGGATGCGCTCGACGGGAATCGGCGCTACCTTTTCCTGCATGCGCTCCAGCGCCGTGGCGAACTCTACCGGCACCATGTCCGGGCGCGTGGACAGCATCTGGCCCAGCTTGACGAAGGTTGGCCCCAGAGCTTCCAGATCGCTGACGAACTGTTCCGGGTTGCCGTCCGCGGGAACGTCGGCTGGATTGCCTGCGGCATCCAGGTTCATGCCCGAGAACACCCCTGAATGGCGATAGCGCATCAGCAGGCGCAGGATCTGGCTGCGCCGGTTCATGCCTTTGACCAGCGGAGGATTGCCATTGGCGGTGGGCGGATTGCTCAAGCGGAACTCCCATGCGACGAAGACAGGTAGCGCCGGCCACGGGCCGGCAATGTCCGGAACTGCGCGGTTGCCGGGCAGCCGCCGGCACTCGGGAGTCGCAGTGTCGCCGGGGGGCGGTGGTCACGCAGTGAACCCGACGTCTTCCGCAGTCCACACCGGATCGGTCAGAATCCGCCCATTCCCTTACCTGGATGCCCCATGGCCGGTGCCAGCCTGTTCGCCCTGCTCGACGATATCGCCACCCTCCTCGACGATGTCTCGGTCCTGACCAAGGTCGCGGCGAAGAAAACCGCTGGTGTGCTGGGCGACGACCTGGCGCTGAACGCGCAGCAGGTGACCGGAGTCAACGCCAACCGTGAATTGCCGGTGGTGTGGGCGGTGGCCAAGGGCTCGCTGGTCAACAAGGTGATCCTGGTACCGGCAGCACTGGCGATCAGCGCCCTGGAGGCCTGGCTGCGCAGCCGCGGCTGGAACGTGCCGCTGATCGTGCCGCTGATGATGATCGGTGGTGCCTTCCTCTGTTTTGAAGGCGTGGAGAAGCTGGCGCACCGCTTCCTGCACTCAGCTGAGGACGACGCCGAGCATCAGGCCGAACGGCGCAAGGCGCTGGCCGATACGCAGGTGGACATGGTCGCGTGGGAGAAGGACAAGGTGAAGGGCGCGATCCGCACCGACTTCATCCTTTCGGCCGAGATCATCGTGCTCACCCTGGGCGTGGTCGCCACTGCGTCGTTCACCAACCAGATCCTCACGCTGAGCGTGGTCGCACTGGCGATGACCGTGTTCGTCTACGGACTGGTGGCGGGCATCGTCAAGCTCGATGACGTCGGGCTGTACCTTTCGCGCAAGGGCGGTGCCATTGCCGCCTTCGGTCGAGGCCTGGTGGCGTCGGCGCCGTGGCTGATGAAGTTCCTGTCGGTGGCCGGCACCATCGCCATGTTCCTGGTCGGCGGCGGCATCCTGGTGCACAACGTGCCGGCGCTGCACCACGCGGTGCAGGCGCTGGGCGGCGAAGGGCAGTGGGGCTGGCTGATCAGTGCTGCGGCCAACATGGTGGTCGGCATCATCGCCGGCGCCATCGTGCTGGCGGCGGTGACCGGGTTGCAGAAGCTGCGCGGGAAATGATCTGTAGAGCCGAGCCCACGCTCGGCTGCTCTACGGCGCTGAGCGCCGCCGCCCGAGCATGGGCTCGGGCGCTACAGCGTCTGCACGCTGGATCATCAGCCCGCCTGCACCCGATTCTTGCCCTGCCGCTTGGCCGCATACAGCGCGTCATCGGCGCGCCGCAGCAGGGTTTCGGTATCGTCACCGGGCTGCCACTGCGCCAGCCCGGCGCTGAAATGCACCGGCACGCGCTGGTCCTGCACGGTCAGCACGCGATGGGCCAGCGAACGCTGCAGGCGCTGCACGGTGGCCATGCTGTCGGCGCCCTGGGTTTCCGGCAGCACGAGCACGAACTCGTCGCCGCCCAGCCGTGCGATGCCGTCGGTGGCTCGCAGCAGCAGCTTGCACACGGCCACCAGGTGCTGCAGCAACGCATCGCCACCGGCATGCCCATGCGCGTCGTTGGTCTGGTGGAAATCATCCAGGTCGATCACGGCCACGCCCAGGGGTGAGTTGTTGCGTGCGGCGCGGGCCAGCTCGCGCTCCAGCAGTTCGTCCAGGCCACGGCGGTTCAGCGCCTGGGTCAGTGGATCGATGCGTGCCAGGTCACCAGCGGCGCGCAGTTCCTGCTCCAGCTCGGCAATGCGCTGCTCTGCGCGCTCCACTTCCTGCCGCGCATTGGCCAGGTGATCGCGGGCCTGTGCGGCCTGCTGCTGCACTTTGCCTGTATCGCGCATCACCTCCTGCAGCAGCTGGTTGAGATCGGCGATGCTGCGCGCCTCGCGCAGCTGCAACGCGTAGCTGCCGATGCGGTCGTGGTATTCGCCGGTGCTGGTGGCCATGCCATCCATGCGCTCGATGAACTCGCCCATCAACCCGCGCATCGCCGCCTTCGAATCGTCGATGCCCTGGCGCAGCAGCCCCTGCTTGTAGATCACTTCGCGCAGTTCGGCCCGGGTGCGCTCAACCGCTTCCGCTTCCAACGGACCGTCCAGCAACTGGCGTACCGCCGCGATCTGGCCCTGCAGCCAGCTGCGGTCATCCAGCAACTCGCTGACGTTCTCCAGCAGCAGCGCGAACAGCTCCAGCAGCAGCGCCTGCTGCTCCTGCCAGCTTTCGGCACGCACGCCGACCTGGTGGCCAAGTTCGCGCACGCCCTGTTCGATTGGTTCCAGGGCCGTGCCCGGCTGCCATTGGCGCAGGCGCAGGGCCAGCGCCTGCGCTTGCTCGCGCAGGTCCGGGTCGTGCTGCAGCAGGGCCACCACCGCACCGCCCAGCAGCAGCCGCAGCTGCTCGGACAGGCGCAGGCTTTCCGGCTGCCCGTCCGGCGAATGCTGCTCGATGGTGCGGATGTACTTGTCGATCAGCTGCCGCATCGCGCGCCCATAGCGCGGCCAATCGGCGCTGGCCTGTGCGGACTGCAGGCGGTCGCCCATGTCGCCCAGTTCGCCGGGCAGGGTGGCCATGCCGTTGGCGAACGCCGCCAGCAGCGGTTCCGGCGCATCGGCGCCTGCGAACAGCTGCTGCAGCGCCACGCCACCGCCGCCCTGCAGCACTACGCGGTCACCCCGCCCATCGTCCACCACCGCGCGCACGCGTGCCGGCGGCCCAAGGGCGGTACCGGGGGCAGGGCGGTGGTCGGGCTGGTCCGTCATGGAGCGAATCCTGGGGCTGGCAGGGACTGGTTCCAGCATATCGGCGCGGCCGCCGAGGGCTTGAACGGCTAGGATGGGCGACAGGATGCCGCAGTGGAGGTGGTGATGCGCGTGATGTTGCTGGGGGCGACCGGCCTGGTCGGCGGGCTGACCCTGCGCAGGCTGCTGGACGACCCGCGCTGCAGCGCCGTGGTTGCCCCGACCCGCCGCCCGCTGGCGTTGACTCACGGGAAGCTGGAGAACCCGGTACTGGCATTCGACGCGTTGCCTACTTCGCCCGAATGGGCGCGCGTGGACGCGATCATCTGCGCGCTGGGCAGCACCATGGCCCAGGCCGGCAGCCGCGAGGCCTTCCATCGCATCGATCATGACTACCCGCTGGCGTTCGCACGCCTGGCAAAAGCACAGGGGGCGCAGACCTATGTGCTGAATTCCGCAGCCGGCGCCAACCCACAGTCGTCGATCTTCTACAGCCGGGTGAAGGGCGAGCTGGAGCGTGATCTGCGTGCGCTGGGCTTCAATTCGTTGACCCTGGTCCGCCCAGGACTGATCGGTGGCGAGCGCAACGAGGTTCGTCGCGGCGAGCGTTTCGCATTGACGGTACTCGGCGCACTGGGGCCAGTACTGCCACGGGCGTGGCGGATCAATCCGGCCAGCGAAATTGCCAAGGCACTGGTCGAGGCCGCACTCGCCCCGCAACCGGGTGAACACGTGGTGGCATCGAGCGCGCTGGCCGGCTGATGTCGCGTGCGCTGCGTCTGACCCAGCTTCAACAGCTGCTGCGCCGCCATCGGCGGCCGGTGGCCGGGCAGGTGCTGGCCGAAGCGCTGGGCATCAGCCTGCGCACGCTGTATCGCGATATCGAGACCCTGCGCGAGCAAGGCGCCGACCTGCGTGGTGAGGCCGGCGTCGGCTACCAGCTGGCGCCGAGCGATACCCTGCCGCCGATGACCCTGCCGCCCGCCGAGAACGATGCACTGGTGCTTGGCCTGCGCTGGGTTGCGGCCCGCACCGAGCCGGCGCTGGCTGAGGCCGCGCGTGATGCTTTGGCGCGTATCGCGCATGTGCTGCCCGCAGCACGCCGGGAAGCCTTGCGAGATAGCGGCCTGCGCGTTGGCCCTTCGCGCGCTGCGGCCAAGGTACCTGCTGCACGCCTGCAGGCTGTGCGCGAAGCGGTGAGCGCGCAACAACGCCTGCAGTTCGGCTACCAGGATGCGCAGGGCCAGCGTACCGAGCGCACCGTCTGGCCGTTCGCGCTGGGCTACTTCGAAGAAGTGCCGATGCTGGCGGCGTGGTGTGAGAGCCGCGAGGATTTCCGCCATTTCCGGCTGGACCGCATCCGCCAGGTGCGCGCACTGGAGGATCACTACCTCGTGCCACGCGCCACGCTGCTGCGGCGCTGGCAGAAGGCGCAGGGCATCGCGCCGGACTGGTTGGACCGTTCGTAGCCACAGCAACAGCGGGGAGCGGGCGGCGGGGTAGAGTCGACTGTTAGTCGACTATCGCGCGCAGCGCGGGGTTTCAAGCGCGTTGAAGGAAGAGCAGTCGACTAACAGTCGACTCTACCGACAGACGACTCTACCGACAGTCGAATATGCTGACAGAATCTGTCAGCAGGCCAGTACCACCATGAGCGCTCCCAACAACGGAGCTTCCCCATGTTCACGCCCAGCACCCTGCTGCAGTACGTGCGCGACGTCGCCACCAGCGCCACTTTCTACAGCGGCATCCTCGGCAAGCCGCCGGTCGAGCAGTCGCCCGGCTTCGCCCTGTTCCTGCTCGGCGATGGCGCCGCACTGGGCCTGTGGCAGCGCGACGACGTGCAACCGCCGGTGTCCGCGCAGGCAGGCGCCGCCGAACTGGCAATGGTGGTGGCCAACCCCGACGCCGTGCAGCAGATGCACGATGTGTGGCGCGCTCTTGGTGTGGAGATCCTGCAGGCGCCGGTGACGCTGGAGTTCGGCCATACCTTTGTCGGGGCAGATCCTGATGGCCACCGCCTGCGGGTCTACAGCCGTGCCGAGGGCTTGGTCGCGCGCGATTGATCGCCCGCATTGTGTAGATCCACGCCATGCGTGGATGGAGCGCGACGGAGCAGGCACAAAAACGCCGGGCTCTGCCCGGCGTTTTTCCAGTTCATGTGCCAACCAACGGTTGGCACCTACCGGTCAGGTGGCCGATCAGCTGGCCAGTGCCAGGTCGTCCATCATCGCGCGCAGGAAGCGGGCGGCTTCACCGCCGGTGGCTGCGCGGTGGTCGAAGGTGACCGACAGCGGGATCACCTTGTGCGCTTCCACGCCGCCCATCACCGGGGTCATCTGGTGGCGGGCACGGCCGGCACCGACGATGGCCACGCACGGCGGCACCACGACCGGGGTCGCGTAGCGGCCGGCGAACATGCCGAAGTTGGACAGCGAGATGGTGTAGCCGCTCAGTTCCGAGGCGGCGATCGAACGCGATTCCACCTGCTCGCGCAGGCGATTGACGCCTTCGCGGATGCCGCGTGCATCGAGCATGTCGGCATTGCGCAGGGCCGGCACGAACAGGCCGTCGTCGGTGTCCACGGCGATGCCGATGTCCACCTGGGCGTGCAGGGTGCGGGTCAGCGCTTCACCGTCGAACCAGGCGTTCATGGCCGGCACCTTCTGTGCGGCAACGACGATGGCGCGAACCAGGCGGGCGGTGACGTCGTTGCCCGGCAGCCAGGCGTGGATGTCGGCGTCGTCGTTCAGCGTGGTCGGCACGACCTTGCTGTGCGCGTCGGCCATCACGCGGGCCATGTTGCGGCGCACGCCCTTCAGCGGTTCCGGCTGGCCCTTGGCGACCACGCCCGGCGGCTGGGTGCGCATCGGCTTGCCGGCGGCAGACAGCGGGGTGCGGGCTTCGCTCTGCACCTGGGCAGACACCTGCGCCGGGGCCGGCGCGGCATACGCGGCGGCAACCGGCGCCGGAGCAGCGCCGAGCTTGGCGGTGCCGTTGGCGGCGGCCTGCTTGACGTCGGCCATGGTCACCGCGCCATCGGTGCCGGTGGCAGGCACGCGGCTCAGGTCCACGCCCAGCTTGCGCGCCATCGCACGCACGGCCGGGACGGCCTTGACGCCACCAACGGCCAGCGCCTGTTCGGCATGCACGGCATTGGAGCTCTGCATGGCGCCAACCACGGTACCGGCATCGTCACGCTCGGTCGCGGCGGGCTTGGCTTCTTCCGCGACCACCGGTGCGGCCGCAGCCGGCAGCGGCGGCGGGGTCGGTGCGGCAGCCGGCGCGGCCGGTGCGGCGTGGCCATGGCTGTGGCCGGTGTCCTGGCCATCGGCGCGCTGCGGCAGGTTCGGGTCCAGTTCGAAGCTGGCCAGCACCGAGCCGGTCGGGATGATGTCGCCGGCGCCGCCGGACAGCTTCAGCACCTTGCCGGAGAACGGCGAGGGCACTTCCACCACGGCCTTGGCGGTCTCCATCGACACCAGCGGCTCGTCCAGTTTGATCACATCGCCTTCCTTGACGAACCACTCGACGATGGTCGCGTCCGGCAGGCCTTCGCCCAGGTCGGGCAGGTTGAAGTTCTTGGTCTGGCTCATTTGCAGTTCTCTTCCAGCAGTTCCAGTTCGCGGGCCGGCAGCCAGCCCGTCGCGCCATTGGCGCGCTCGGACCACCACCACCCACCGTGTTCGTGATGAAGCTTCACCATCTCGCCGCTTTCCACATCCAGCTCGCGGGCGTCGTAGTCGCACAGCGCTTCGGCGCGACCCTCGTCCAGCAGCTGCAACCAGGCGATGGGCGCCCAGCCAGCGCGCCCATCGTTGGTGCGTACCCAGGCAAACGCCGGCCATTCCTCGTCACGCACACCTACTTCGACGATCTGGCCGGTGTGGAACCGGAGCGGGTTGGGATACTGGCTGCGGTAAGCCCCCAGAAGGCGGGCCCGCATGTCAGCCGGCCGCCACCGCGCGCTTGGCCGCAGCCACGATCCGCTCAACGCTCGGCAGGTACTTCATTTCCAGGCGGAACAGCGGAATGTGGGTGTCGTAGCCAGTAACGCGCTCGACCGGGGCCAGCAGGTCGTAGATCGATTCCTCGGCCAGGCGCGCGGCGATCTCGGCGCCGAAGCCCGCGGTTTTCGGGGCCTCCTGCACGATCACGCAGCGGCCGGTCTTGGCCACCGATTCGGCGATGGTGGCGAAGTCCAGCGGACGCAGCGTGGCCACGTCGATGACTTCGGCACTGATGCCTTCGCCGGCCAGCTTGTCGGCCGCTTCCAGCGCTTCCTTCACCTGCGCGCCCCAGGTCACCAGGGTCACGTCGGTGCCGTCGCGCAGCACGAAGCAGACGTCCAGCGGCAAGGCTTCGCCGTCGTTGACGACCACTTCCTTGTACTGGCGGTAGATGCGCTTGGGCTCCATGTAGATCACCGGATCCGGCTCGCGGATCGCGGCCAGCAGGAGGCCGTACGCACGCTGCGGCGACGACGGCAGCACCACGCGCAGGCCCGGCACGTTGGTGAAGATCGCCTCGTTGGCTTCGCTGTGGTGTTCCGGCGCGCGGATGCCACCGCCCCACGGCACGCGCAGCACCATCGGGCAGTGCAGGCGGCCACGGGTACGGTAACGCAGGCGTGCGGCGTGGCAGACGATATGGTCGACCATCGGGTACATGAAGCCATCGAACTGGGCTTCTGCCACCGGCTTCATGCCCTGCGCGGCAAGACCAATCGTCAGGCCGGCGATGGTGGTTTCATCCAGCGGGGTGTCGAGGATGCGGTCCGAGCCGAAGCGCTGCTGCAGACCGGCAGTGGCGCGGAACACGCCGCCGTTGACGCCCACGTCCTCGCCCAGCACCAGCACCGACGGGTCGTGTTCCAGCTCCCAGGCCAGCGCCTGGGTGATGGCTTCGATGAGGGTGATCGGGGTGGTGGTCATGCTCTCTTCTCCGCGCGCGACCGCAGCGCTGTCGGCGGCGTTGGTGTGCGCGCCGGGCGCGCCGTTCTTGATCTCATCCATGGCGCTTCTCCAGGGCGATCGCCTGGGCACGCTGGGCCAGCAGGTCCGGCGGCGGATCGGCATACAGGAAGTCGAACATCGCCTCGACCGGCTGCACCGGCGTGTTGAGGTACAGGTTCACTTCCTCGTCCACGCGCGTGCCGCACTCGGCGACCCAGGCGCTTTCCTCGTCCTCGCTCCACACACCGGCGTTGATCAGGTACTTGCGCAGGCGCAGCATCGGCTCGCGCTGCCAGGCATCCTTCACTTCGGCGTCGTCGCGGTAGCGGCGCGCGTCGTCGGCGGTGGTGTGGTCGGACAGGCGGTAGGTCATCAGTTCCAGCACGGTGCCGCCGTCGCCGGCCAGCGCACGTTCGCGCGCCTGCTCCATGGCCGCCAGCACCGCGATCAGGTCATTGCCATCCACCTGCAGGCAGTGCAGGCCGCCGGCCAGGCCCTTCTGCGCCAGTGTTTCGGCACCGGTCTGGGCCGAACGCGGAACCGAGATGGCCCAGCCGTTGTTGACGATGCACAGGATCAGCGGGAGCTTGTAGGCGCCGGCCGAATTCAGTGCTGCGTAGAAGTCGGTCTTGGAGCTGCCGCCGTCGCCGCACACCGCCACCGCGATCTGCGGTTCCTTGTTGAGCTTGAACTTCAGCGCCGCGCCTGCGGCATGCAGGCACTGGGTGGAGATCGGCACGCAGAACGGGAAGTCCTTGGCCGCGTTGCCGCCGTAATCGTTGCCGCGTTCGTCGCCGCCCCAGTACATCAGCACGTCGTGCGGGCGCACGCCACGCATGAACATCGCGCCATACTCGCGGTACGAAGGCGCGAACACGTCGTCCTTCTGCATCGCCGCGCCGATACCCACGTGCGCGGCTTCATGGCCCAGGCAGGCGGCATAGGTGCCCAGCTTGCCGGTGCGCTGCAGCGCGATGGATTTGCTGTCGAACGTGCGTACGAACAGCATCTGCTTGAACAGCGGTACCAGGACCTTGGGGTCGCGCAGCGACGCGGGCAGGTCGTCACGGACGAGCGTGCCGTCCGTGTCCAGGTACTGCAGGTATTCGATCTTGAATTCAGCGGCAACCGTCATTGCGTACTGCACCTTCGACAGAGAAGTTACAAATGATATGAATCGCCATGTTAAGGAACGCGTACGGAATAGCCTTCCTGCGCCGCAACACGGGGATTCCCCGTTTTACCCCTGCCGGCGGGTGGGGGGCCAATAACAACAACGTATTCAGTCGTTGCTGCAAAGCATCAGAATACGCCTCTGGCTGACCGCCAGTACAACGGCCTGGACGGTTCCACGCGCAGGCCCGGGATCGGCCGATGCTCCACGGCCAACCGCACGCTCCGGTATGGACCCGGCGGCTGCCAGCGCGGCGGCAACGCGCTACCCTTGCCGCCCCCGATCTGGTCCCGCCCATGTCCGTCGACAACAACCAACGCGATCTCGAAGCCGGCATCCACACCGACCTGCAGGGACGCCTCACCTACGGCGGCTACCTGCGGCTGGACCAGTTGCTCAGCGCGCAGCAGCCGCTGTCCAGCCCACCGCACCATGACGAGATGCTCTTCATCATCCAGCACCAGACCTCGGAGCTGTGGCTGAAGCTGCTGGGCCATGAGCTGCGTGCCGCAATCGGCTTCCTGCAGCGCGATGAAGTCTGGCAGTGCCGCAAGGTGCTGGCGCGCAGCAAGCAGGTGCTGCGCCAGCTGACCGAGCAGTGGTCGGTGCTGGAAACGCTGACCCCGTCCGAGTACATGGGCTTCCGCGACGTGCTGGGCCCGTCGTCGGGCTTCCAGTCGCTGCAGTACCGCTACATCGAGTTCCTGCTGGGCAACAAGAACGCGCAGATGCTGCAGGTGTTCGAGCACGATGCGGCCGGGCAGGCGCAGCTGCGCAGCGTGCTGGAGGCGCCCAGCCTGTACGAGGAGTTCCTGAAGTACCTGGCCCGCTTCGGCCATGCCGTGCCGGCGGTCTACGAGGCCCATGACTGGACCCAGCCGCACGTGGCTGACGACGCATTGCAGCCGGTCTTCGAACGCATCTACCAGGACACCGACCGCTACTGGCGCGAGTACGCGCTGTGCGAGGACCTGGTGGACCTGGAGACCGCCTTCCAGCTGTGGCGCTTCCGCCACATGCGCACGGTGATGCGGGTGATCGGCTTCAAGCGCGGCACCGGTGGCTCGTCCGGCGTGGGCTTCCTGGCCAAGGCACTGGAGCTGACCTTCTTCCCCGAGCTGTTCCAGGTGCGCACCAGCCTGCAGGCCGCGCCCCCGACAGCGCTGGGTTGATCCCCATTCAGCTTGGATCCCAGCCGGCGGCTGGATCGTTTCAGATGCAAGTTCAGGGAGCAGGCTGCCACCTGCCTCAAACGGCGTGTATTTGACGTGAACGCCAGAAGTCGGTGATCCTCGCGCGTTGCTTCAACTGCACAGCGGACGTGCTCGTCATCCACCGAACCAGGAAATCCGCATGAGCGTAAACGCCACTGCGAACACCCCAGAGCCGGCGCTGCCGGACTTCAAAACCACGCTGGGCCACCCGCGCCCGTTGTGGATGCTGTTCATGACCGAGTTCTGGGAACGCTTTGCGTTCTACGGCATCCGCTGGGCCTTGGTGCTGTACATCGTCGCCCAGTTCTACAACGGCAGCGCTGCCGGTGAAGGCGACGCCAGCCGCATCTATGGCGCCTACCTGGCCCTGGTGTACGCCGCGGCGATCTTCGGTGGCTACGTGGCCGACCGGGTACTGGGCTACCAGCGCTCGATCCTGACCGGCGCGATCATCATGGCCGCCGGCCTGTTCATGATCTCGCTGCCGCAGGAGCACATCTTCAAGCTCGGCCTGGCCACGATCATCGTCGGCAACGGCCTGTTCAAGCCCAACATCTCGACCATGGTCGGCAAGCTGTACGGGCTGAAGGACGAGCGCCGCGATTCGGGCTTCACCATCTTCTACATGGGCATCAACATCGGCGCGATGATCGCCCCGGTGC
Source organism: Stenotrophomonas maltophilia group sp. msm1 (assembly GCF_032025805.1). Classification (NCBI taxonomy): domain Bacteria; kingdom Pseudomonadati; phylum Pseudomonadota; class Gammaproteobacteria; order Lysobacterales; family Lysobacteraceae; genus Stenotrophomonas; species Stenotrophomonas maltophilia group sp. msm1. The sequence continues at coordinate 330,173 of NZ_JAVSKH010000001.1, read as the reverse complement.
TGACCGAGTACCTGGCCCGCAAGGTGTTCGGTACCGATGCGATGCCGTCCTACAAGGTCGTGTTCATCGCCTCGGGCGTAGGCATGCTGATCTCGCTGGTGTGGTTCTACATCGGTCGTGCCGGCCTGAAGGGCATCGGCGCACCGCCGGCCGGCGCTGAAGGTTTCGGCCGCATCATCATGGTGCTGGCCGGTGCCGTGGTTGCCATCCCGGTCGCGTACTTCCTGCTGGCCACCGGCGCCACCGCGCTGGCCTGGATCCTGGGTGCGATGTTCACCGCGCTGGCCGTACTGCTGCTGGTCGAGGGCATCCGCGAAGGCAAGGTGCAGCGCGACCGCGTGATCGCCATGCTGATCATCTTCGCCTTCAACGTGATGTTCTGGATGTTCTTCGAGCAGGCCGGCAGCTCGTTCACCTTCCTGGCCGAGAACATCGTCAACCGCCAGTTCGGCAGCTGGACCTTCCCGACCGCGTGGTTCCAGTCGGTCAACTCGGTGGCGATCATCACCCTTGCCCCGGTGATCGCCTGGATCTGGGTCGCCATGGGCCGCGCCAATCCGTCCATCCCGCGCAAGTTCGGCCTGGGCCTGCTGTTCAACGGCGCCGCCTTCGCGCTGCTGATGTTCGCCCTGTCGCAGATGGTGGTGGACGGCAAGATCCCGTTCTGGACCCTGTTCATGGTCTACGTCATCCAGTCGGTGGGTGAGCTGTGCCTGTCGCCGATCGGCCTGTCGATGGTGACCAAGCTGGCCCCGGTGCGCCTGGTCGGCTTCGGCATGGGCGGCTGGTTCCTGTCCACCGGCATCGGCAACAACCTGTCGGGCATCTTCGCTGGCGTGGTCAGTGGTGAAGACGGCATGACGGTCGAGTCGGCCCTGAAGGGGTATACCTTCGGGTTCTGGGCCCTGATCGGCTCCGGCGTGGTGCTGTTCCTGATCGCCCCGCTGATCAACAAGCTGATGCACGGCGTCAAATGATGATGAGAGGGTAGAAGGCATGCGTAGCAAGCTCGGTACTGCGGTAGTGGTGGTCTGTGCGGCGCTGATCGGCGCCTGTTCCCAACCGCAACCACCTGCGACCGCCGAGCCCACGCAGCCCCTGGATACCCGACCCACCGAGCCACCGGTCGCTGACCCCAGCGAACCGGTGGCCTCGGGCAACACCCCGGTGGCGGCGGACATCGCCGCCATCGCCGGGCTCGGTGCGCAGTTCGACCCGGCCCGCAACCCCGCCGATGACCTGGCCACCGCCAAGGTGGAAGCCCAGCGGGGCAAGAAGCGCATCCTGCTGGAGATCGGCAACGCCGCCTGTGAGCGCTGCCGGGCGCTGGACGATGTGGTGGAAGGCAACGGCGACCTGCGTCGCTTCCGCGATGCCCACTACGTGTGGGTGAAGGTCAACGCCAGCGACGAGCAGCCCAACACCGCGTTCCTTGCCCAGTTCCCGGTGATGGAACGCGACTATCCGCATCTGCTGGTGCTGGACGCCGATGGTGGCCTGCTGGTGTCGCAGGCGACCGCTGAGCTGCGCAGGGGCGGGGCGTTCCAGCCTGCGCGGGTGAGCGGGTTCCTCAAGCAGTGGGCACCCGACAAACCGGAATAGGGGAGTGCCGGCCGCTGGCCGTCATGCTCTGGTGGATGCCGACCGCGGCCGCCTACCCCGGCGGATGCCGACCGCTGACCGCCATCCCCGGTGGGTGCCGACCGTTGGTCGGCACAGAAGTGCATCCACGCATGGCGTGGATCTACTGTGGTTGCGGTCACATTCCCGGAATCGGCATCTCAATATCGCAACGCGCTCGCCGTTACCGGCAAGGACCTCAGTCGACATCCCGTCGATGCAACCTTCCGGAACGCCCATGCACAGCGACCACGCCGAACGATTGCCCGGACCCGCCAGTGAGCTGGCCGAGGGTGGAGCAGGCGAGGGCGTGACCCTGCCGCCGCAGGAGGCGCTGCTGGATGACGCCGGTACCGGCGAGGCCACCGTCGACCTGGCACCGCTGCGCCATCGCCTGCCGCAGATCGCGCTGCCCGATAACGTGGTGCTGAAGGGTGCGGTGCAGAAACTGGTCGAGCAGAAATCGCGGCTCGATGCACTGGCCGCCGATGGCCAGCTGGCCGGGCTGCTGCCACCGGAGTGGCAGGGCCATGGCGTGCGCGCGATTGAACTGTCCACCTTCATCCAAGGCGTGCTGCCGTTCCTGCAACCCGGCGAACGTGGCGAAACCGCGCCGGCGCGCCTGCCGGTGCGCCATGTGCTGGGTGACGACAGCCGCTGGGGCCTGGACGATGTCGCCGAACCGAAATCGCTGGCCTGGTACCTGGCTAGCGACGAACGCGCCACCGCCGGCAGCAAGGACGTGGCCGAGGCCTATCTGGTGGGTGCACTCGGCCTGGCGTGGATGCAGGAGGGGCGTAGCCGCCCCGGTTTCCTGCGCGCGATGGGCCAGGACAGCCTGGCGGCACGGGTGACCATGCTCGGCTACCCGCCGGCCAACGAACTGGCGCTGTACAGCGTCACCGCGCACGGCCAGTCGCAGATCTGGTGCGTGCATGGTCGCCGTCGCATGCGCCCGCTGGTGGCGCCGTGGCTGAGCGTGCCGCTGCTGACCGCGTATGGCGTGCCGGCGCCGGTCGCGTGGCCGTCCAGTTTCCCGCCTGTGGAGGCCGTGGCCGAGCTGTTGGCAACCGCACGGCAGGGGCGCGCGCTGCCGGAAGTGGATCTGGGCAAGGCCGTGGCGAAGATCGCCGAAGAGGCCGCATCCGAAGCCTGGCAACCGGTCAGCCTGCTGCAGCTCAACACCTGGTCACCGCGTTGGCATTTCTTCCTGGGCACCTTCGTCGGCCTGCCGTCGCTGCTGCTGGTGGCGGCGGCGCTGGCGCTGCCCGGTGCGGTCGAGGCGGCCACGGTTGCTGCATCACTTGGCTTCGCCGGTGGTGCCATCGCGGCGCTGGCGGTGCCGTGGATCCACGCGCGGCGCAAGCACCTGAGCTGAAAAAAGGGGACGGAGGGGATTAAGTCGTTTCAGGCACACCTGTACTCATTACGACTTACTCCCCTCCGTCCCCTTTTTCTTTCAGACGCCTTCGCCCATCCGCTCCAGGCCGTCACCGGCCAGGCGCAGGATCAGCTTTTCCAGCAGCTGTTCCTCCTCCTCGCTCAGCACCGACATCAGCTTGCGGGTGATCTCGATCACCATCGGCGCGATGGTCTCGTACACCTCGAAACCGGCCGCGGACAGCGCCAGCACCGAGCGGCGGCGGTCATCGCCGTGGGTCTCGCGCTTGATGAAGCCGCGCTCCAGCAGGCGGGCCACGGCGCGGCTGACCGCCACCTTGTCCATCGCCGTGCGGTCGGAGACCTCGCTGGCCGAGGAGCCCGGGTACAGCGCCAGGATGGTGATGACCCGCCACTCGGGAATCGCCAGACCGTAACGATCACCGTATAGCTTGGCGATGTTGCCGCTGACCCGGTTGGACAGCACGCTCAGCCGGTACGGCAGGAACTGTTCCAGGTCGAGCAGGACGTGCGAGGCACGCAGGCGGGTCGAGGCGGGATCGGGGCTCATGTTGCGGTGCACCTTGCTGGTGGTTTCAAGTGTAACTATAAGGGGTGGGTCCAGACCCTGCATTCTCGCCGGGTCCCTACCTGCCCGCACCTGGTTTGTACCGATGCGGTACCGATTCGGAGCCACGCCATGAATACCGCAGTCCCGACCGCCTCGCACCCCAACCCCGGCATGCAGGTCACCACCTTCGAGAACCCGATGGGCATCGACGGCTTCGAGTTCGTCGAATTCGCCGCCCCTGCCGGCCGTGGCCAGGAGCTGCACGAGTACTTCCGGAAGATGGGCTTCAGCGCGGTGCTCAAGCACAAGCAGCGTCCGATTACCGTCTATCGCCAGGGCGACGTCAACTTCCTGGTCAATGAAGACCCCGATTCGTTCGCCGCCGACTTCGCCGAGAAGCACGGTCCGTGCGCCTGCGGCTTCGCCATCCGCTTCAAGAAGCCGGGCCAGGAGGTCTACCAGACCGCGCTGGGCAACGGTGCCGAAGCCATCGCCTTCAAGGCGGACAGCAAGGCGGTCAGCGCCCCGGTCATCAAGGGCATCGGCGATTGCATGCTGTACCTGGTCGACCGCTACGGCGCGGCCGGCAGCATCTACGACGGCGACTACGAGCCGATCGCAGGGGCCGACCTGCACCCGGTCGGCTTCGGCCTGACCTTCATCGACCACCTGACCCACAACCTGTACTTCGGCAACATGCAGCAGTGGTCGGACTACTACGAGCGCCTGTTCAACTTCCGCGAGATCCGCTACTTCGACATCAAGGGCCTGAAGACCGGCCTGGTGTCCAAGGCGATGACCGCGCCCGATGGCATCGTGCGCATTCCGCTGAACGAATCTTCGGACCCGAAGAGCCAGATCAACGAGTACCTGGACGCGTACAAGGGCGAGGGCATCCAGCACATCGCCTGCTTCACCGAGAACATCTACGAGACCGTCGAAGCAATGCGCGCGCAGGGCGTGGACTTCCTGGATACGCCGGAGACCTACTTCGAGGTGATCGACCAGCGCGTGCCGAACCACGGTGAAGACGTGCCGCGCCTGGCCAAGAACAAGATCCTGATCGATGCCGATCCGGAAACCCACCAGCGCAAGCTGCTGCAGATCTTCACCCAGAACTGCATCGGCCCGATCTTCTTCGAGATCATCCAGCGCAAGGGCAACGAAGGCTTCGGCGAAGGCAACTTCACCGCGCTGTTCGAGAGCATCGAGCGCGACCAGATCCGCCGCGGCGTGCTGTAAGGTCTGCAGGCAATGTCGGCTTCCGGTCGACATTGTCTGTCCGAATGGTAGTGCCGGCCGCTGGCCGGCAATCTCTGGAGTTCCCATGTCCCCCGCCATCACCGCCCGCGGCTACCAGTCCGGCTTCGGCAACGAATTCGCCACCGAGGCAGTCGCCGGCGCGCTGCCGGTCGGACAGAACTCACCGCAGAAGGTGGCCCACGGCCTGTACGCCGAACAGTTGACCGGCACCGCGTTCACCGCGCCGCGTGGCAGCAACCGCCGCAGCTGGCTGTACCGGATCCGCCCGGCGGTGACCCATGGCGAGTTCACCCCGTTCGCGCAGTCGCAGCTGCAGTGTGATTTCGGCGCTCAGCCGGCCTCGCCAAACCAGCTGCGCTGGAGCCCGCTGCCGCTGCCGGAACTGCCGACGGATTTTGTCGAAGGCCTGTACACGATGGGTGGCAACGGCTCGCCCGATGCGCATGCCGGCGTGGGCATCCACCTATACGCTGCCAACCGCGACATGGTCGGCCGCTACTTCTACAACGCCGACGGCGAGATGCTGGTCGTGCCGCAGCTGGGCGCGCTGCGCCTGCTGACCGAGCTGGGCGTGATCGAGATCGAGCCGCAGCAGATCGCGGTGATCCCGCGCGGCGTGCGCTTCCGCGTCGAGCTGCCCGATGGCCCGAGTCGCGGCTACATCTGCGAAAACTACGGTGCGCTGCTGAAACTACCGGACCTCGGTCCGATCGGTTCCAACGGCCTGGCCAACCCGCGCGACTTCGAGACCCCGCACGCGGCGTTCGAGGATGTCGATGGTGATTTCGAGCTGATCTCCAAGTTCGAGGGCCGCCTGTGGCGTGCGCCGATCGACCATTCGCCGCTGGACGTGGTGGCCTGGCATGGCAATTACGCGCCGTACCGCTACGACCTGCGCCGCTTCAACACCATCGGTTCGATCAGCTACGACCACCCGGACCCGTCGATCTTCCTGGTGCTGCATTCGCCCAGCGACACGCCGGGGACCAGCAACATGGACTTCGCGATCTTCCCGCCGCGCTGGCTGGTGGCGCAGAACACGTTCCGCCCGCCGTGGTTCCACCGCAACATCGCCAGCGAGTTCATGGGCCTGGTGCATGGCGCCTACGACGCCAAGGCCGAAGGCTTCGTGCCGGGTGGCGCATCGCTGCACAACTGCATGAGCGGCCACGGCCCGGATGCACCGACCTTCGACAAGGCGTCCAATGCCGACCTTTCCAAGGCCGATGTCATCAAGGACACGATGGCCTTCATGTTCGAGACCCGCGCGGTGATCCGCCCGACCGCACAGGCACTGGCCGCCGGCCACCGCCAGGGCGACTACCAGCAGTGCTGGAACGGCCTGCGCAACAATTTCCGGTCGTCCCGCTAGCGTGGTGGGTGCCGACCGTTGGTCGGCACGATGCGCCGGAACCTGCGCTTACGCCACCTCGGCGAAGGCGTCGCAATGCTCCAGCGGCAACGCCTCCAGCAGGCGCTGGCGCACGCGCTGGCAATAGCCATCCGAAGTCAGCGCGGGCAGCAGCTGCATCGCCGACTGCAGCCGCTGCAGCACCTCATCCTCCGCACGCGCCTGCTGCAGATCGCGGAACAGCGCCGCTGCCTGCGGATGCCGCTGCATTTCCAGGATACCCAGCAGGTAGATGCGCGCTGCCACCAGCGAACGGCGACGTTCGACCGGCGTGGCGCTGGCGTTCGTTGGCACCTTCACCAGCGCCGCATTGGCCGGTTCGGCAGCGGCGTGAGGGAGTGCCGCCGCCGTTGCCGTGCCGGTCGCCAGATAGCCCGCCTGCACCAGCTGGATCACCATCGCCGGTGCTTCCTGGCCGAGCAGACCGGTCAGGTCGGCAACGGTGCGCTGGCCGTCGCACAGGATCAGCAGCCGGCGCTGGCGCATGTCCAGCGGCGCGCGGTGGGCCTGCAGCGCGGTTCGGGCGAGATCGGTCTTGCGCGGTTGCATGGAAGGGACGGCCAAGTCGGTGCTCGCCGAGCCTGAACGAGGGTGATGAAACCGCGATGACAATGCAGCGCCTGCACACGGGATGGGTTAGCGTGCAGCCATCTTCGTGCCAGGGAACCGCACCGATGAAGCACCTCCCGATTGCTGGTCTGTTGCTCCTTTCGCTCGCCGCCTGCAGTGGCGGCCCCGACAAGCAGGGGGCGGCCGGCAGCGGCAGCGACACTCCGGCGGAAACCGCCTCGGCGACCGGGCCTGCGCAGTCGGCCGATCCTGATCTGGCAACCCGCCCCGCAAACGACCTTCGCGAGGACAGTCCGGCGCGCCTGGATGGCTTTGCCGGGGCGGCGCTGGGCGGCGGCATCGCCGAGGTCCGCAGCGGCTTCGGGAGCCCGTTGCAGGGGCTGGGCACCGACGCCAGCGGCAAGCCGCTGCCGGCTGACGACAGCAACGACGGCTGCTACTTCCTGCGCCCGCAGGATGCCGAAGAGCCGCGCCTGATGATCGAAGGCCGCAAGCTGGTGCGCTACGACGTGCGCAGCGCCGCCATCACCGCACCAGGCGGCGGTAAGGTCGGCATGACCCTGGGTGAGCTGCAGGTGCTGTACCCGGAGCGGGCCGATGTCGGCCCTGACAAGTACGACGAGAAGGCCCAGCACCTGCGCGTGCGCCCGGCGCAGGAGGGTGGTGCGGTCATCGACTTCGCGCTCGGCGCTGATGGTCGGGTCAGTGCCTGGCGCGTCGGCAAGACCCCACAGGTCGATTACGCCGAAGGCTGTGGCTGATCCTTGATCCACCGCCCAGCCATGCGCTCGGGCCACGCGTAGAATCGCGCCACCATTGCTGGGGGAGTGCTCGATGATCGCCATTGCCATTGCCTGGTTCCTGCTCGGCCTGCTGCTGCTGGCGCTGGGCGGGGACTCCATCGTCAAGGCCGTGTCCGGCCTGGCCCAGCGTTTCGGGGCCAGCCCATTCACTGCCGGGCTGTTGCTGCTCGGGGTGACCACCTCCTTGCCGGAACTGGCAGTCAACGCGCGCGCGCTGGCGATGGGCCAACCGGAGCTGGCACTGGGCAACGCGGTGGGCAGCAGCATCGTCAACCTGGGCTTGACCCTGGCCGTGGCGGCCATGGCTGCGCCCCTGCTGCTGCGCGCGCGCCTGCAGACGGTGCTGTGGTGGTCGCTGCTGGCGGCAGGTGTGCTGCTGATCCTGTTCGGGCTTGATGGCGGCCTGGCACGTTGGGAGGGCGGCATACTGCTGGCCGGCTTCATCGTGGTGCAGGTGCTGCTGCTGCGCCGTGGTCGCAGCGAGAGCGCGGAGGTGCAGGTGGCCATCGCCGAGTCCGCACTGAGCCGCACCAGCCTGCCGTTGAACGTGCTGCGCGTGCTGATTGCCGCGTTGGCGCTGTACTGGGGCGCGCGCCTGGTGGTGGGCGCCGCCGCCGACTTTGGCGTCGCCTTGGGCTGGACGCCGCTGCTGGTCGGCCTGCTGCCGGTGGCGATCGGTACCGCACTGCCGGAGGTGGCCACCGCCATCGCCGCCGCGCGTCGCGGGCATGGCGACATGGTGCTGGGCCACGTGCTGGGTTCCAGCGTGGTCAACCTGCTCCTGGTGATCGGTGCGATGGCCGTGCTGCAGCCGCTGGCGCTGCCGGCCTCGTTCGTGCGCCTGGAACTGCCGGCGCTGCTGGCGTTCGCGCTGGTGCTGTACCCGATGCTGCGTGGCGACCTGAAGATCAGCCGCGGCGAAGGTGTGATCCTGCTGGTCGCGTTTGTCGGCTGGTTCGTGCTGGAACTGCTGCTGGTCGGCGCACCGGCGCTGTAGAGCCGAGCCCATGCTCGGCTGCTGTTCGTGCCGACCAGCGGTCGGCACCTACCGGGCGTCACATTGCCGGCCAGCGGCCGGTTCTACCGGTTCTGCGTGGTTTCTTCTTCCCGCACCGGTTCCGGCGGTGGCAGCTGCTCCTCGGCGGCACGTTCGTTGCCCGGCAGGGTGGGGCGGGTCTCCATCAGCAGCGACAGCGCGGCCTTGGCCATCATGTGCGCGCTGATCGGTGCGGTGATGAACAGGAACACGGTGATCAGCAGCTCGCGCGGCTGCGGGTCCTGGCCGAGGAAGATGTGGTAGCAGACCGAGCACACCAGCACGCAGCCCACGCCCAGCGTGCTGGCCTTGGTCGGCGCGTGCAGGCGCTTGAAGAAGGTCGACAGCTTCACCAGGCCCAGTGCGCCCACCAGGATGAAGAAGCAGCCGAACAGCAGCAGGATCGACAGGCCGATCTGGATGGCAGTGATCATTCGACGATGTCCCGGCGCAGCACGAACTTGCTCAGCACCACGGTGCTGCCGAAGCCGAGCATGGCGATGATCAACGCCGCCTCGAAGTAGATCGGTGAATTGAGGTACATGCCGAACAGCATCAGCTCGGCGATCGCGGTCACCGACAGGGTGTCCAGTGCGAGGATGCGGTCGGGCACGGTCGGCCCGCGCAGCAGGCGCCAGGTGGCCAGCAGCATGGCCAGGCCGACCACGTGCATGCACACCACCAGGGTGGTCTGGATGACTTCAAAACCGGTCATGGGAAGATCTCCATCAACGGCGCCTCGTAACGGCGCTTGATCGTATCGATCAGGTCCTGTGGATCCTCCAGGTGCAGCACATGCACCAGCAGGAACTTGCGGTCGTCGCTGAGCGCGGCCGAGACCGTGCCCGGGGTCAGGGTGATCATGCTGGTCAGCGCGGCGATGCCGTGGATGTTGGCGATGTCCAGCGGCAGCCAGATGAAGCCCGGGTGGATGTTCTTTTCCGGGCCCAGCACCTGCAGGGCGACGCGGATGTTGGACATCAGGATGTCCCACAGGGTCACGCACACCAGTCTGGGCAGCGGCCGCAGGGTGCCGATGCGCGCGAACTCGCGGTCCAGGCGCGCGGCGAACAGCGGCACCACCACGCCCAGCACCAGCCCCAGCACGATCTGGCCGAGGGTGAAGCTGTCGGACATCAGCAGCCAGAACGCCACCACCATGATGCTGAGCATCGGCGAGGGGATCAGGCGACGGAACAGGGAGCGCTGGGCAGTCATGGCTGGCGGATCTCCGGCGTGGTCGCGCGCAGCTGCTGCACGTACTCGCTGGGGTGCAGCAGCTGTGCGGCGGTGGCGTCGGTGTAGCGCATCAACGGTGCAGCGGCCAAGGTCATGCCGATGCCGTAGGCCAGCAGCAGGCAGGCGGCGTAGAGCTCTACCCGGCGCAGGGGAGCCTTGCGCGGCTTCGGTGCTTCTGGATCGACCGGCGGCACGCGCCAGAACAGGCGGATGCCGCCGCGGGTCAGGCCCATGATCACCAGCAGGCTGCTGACCAGCACGGCGGTCCAGACCGGCCCGGTGTACTGCGCCGGCATGCCGGCCAGCAGCGCGGCCTTGGCCAGGAAGCCGGACAGTGGCGGCAGGCCGGCCACCGACACTGCCCCGATCAGGAACAGCACCGCTGGGGTTTCCTTGCCCGGCATCGGTGCCACCACTTCCTTTCGGTCGCTGGCACCGCCGCGACGACGGCGGATCAGGTCGGCGATCAGGAACAGCGCGGCGGCGACGAAGCTGCTGTGCGGCAGGTAGTACAGGCCCGCTGAGAGTACCTGCGGCGTGCCCACCGAGAAGGCGATGAACAGCGTGGCCGCCGACACGATAACCAGGTACGAGATCAGGACGCGCAGGCGGGTCGCGGCCAGTGCACCCAGGCCACCGAGCACCAGCGTCGCCACGCCGGCCCACAGCAGCCAGTCGCGGCCATAGCCGGCCATCGCGCCTGCGTCATCGCCGAACCACAGCATCTGGATGCGCAGCACCGAGTACAGGCCGACCTTGGTCATGATCGCGAACAGCGCAGCCACCGCTGCTGGCGCACGCGAATAGGCTTCCGGCAGCCACAGGTACAGCGGCATCAGCGCGGCCTTGGCGCAGAACACCAGCAGCAACAGGCCCATCGTCGCCTTCACCAGGGTCAGCTGTGCCGGCGGCACCTGCGCGATGCGCTGCGACAGCTCGGCCATGTTCAGCGAACCCAGCGTGGCGTACAGCAGGCCCAGCGCGATCAGGAACAGGGTCGAGGCGGTGACGTTGAACACCACGTAGTGCAGGCCGATGCGCATGCGCAGGCCGCGGCCACCACTGAGCAGCAGGCCGTAGGAGGCGATCAGCATCACCTCGAAGAACACGAACAGGTTGAAGATGTCGCCGGTCAGGAATGCACCGTTGAGGCCGACCAGCTGGAACTGGAACAGCGCATGGAAGTGCGGTGCGCGGCGGTCCCAACCCGAGCAGGCGTGCAGCAGGCAGGGAATGGCCAGCAGCAGGGTGGTCAGCAGCATCCACGCCGACAGCCGGTCGGCCACCAGCGCGATGCCCAGCCGCGACGGCCAGTCGCCCAGCAGGTAGACATTGATGTCACCGCCCGCGGTCGACGCGAACAGCAGGCCCACCGCCAGCGCCAGCGCCGACAGCGCGGTCCACGCGACGGCGCGCTGCACCCTGGGGCCGTAGCGGCGATGTTCGACGAACAGCGACAGCGCAGCGCCCAGCAGGGGAATCAGGATCGGCAGGATCACCAGGTGGTTCATGCGCGGTCCTCGCCCTGGCGCGGCGGCACGCGCTCATCCTGCAGGTCATCGTCGGGCTCGTGGGCGTCCACATGGTCGCTGTGGTTGTCGCTGCGGCTGCGCATGGCCAGCACGATGCTCACTGCGGTCATCGCGAAGGCGATCACGATCGCGGTCAGCACCAGCGCCTGTGGCAGCGGATCGGTGTAGTTGCCGAGGTGGCTGTCCACGCCCTCCTGCAGCACCGGCGCCTTGCCCAGCACCACGCGGCCACCGGCGAAGATCAGCAGGTTGGTGGCGTAGGACAGGAAGGTCATGCCGAGGATCACATCGAAGCTGCGCGCACGCAGCAGCAGGTAGATGCCGATGGCGGTCAGCACGCCGATCGCGGTGGCCAGGGCCAGTTCCATCAGTGCATCTCCCCGGTGCGGGCCGAACGGCGTTGCAGGTCGATCTCGCCCTTGCGGGCGGTGCGGGTACGCGACGGCTTGATCGTGCCCATCATCGACAGCATCAGCATCGCGCCGCCGAACACCACCAGGTAGACGCCGATGTCGAAACCGATCGCACTGGCCAGCGGCACGTCGCCGATCAGCGGCAGGTGCAGATCGAGGTGGCCGCTGGTGAGGAACGGCACGCCGAACAGCATCGAGGCACTGCCGCTGAGCAGGGCGATCAGCAGGCCCATGCCGATGCAGCGGATGTAATCGAAGCCGAAGCGCGATTCCACCGATGCGGTGCCCTGGATCACGTACTGAATCAGCAGCGGCACCGCCAGCACCAGGCCGGCGATGAAGCCACCGCCCGGCGCGTTGTGGCCGCGCAGGAACAGGAAGATCGATACGGTCAGGGTCAGCGGGAACATGATCTGGGCCAGGTCGGCTGGAACCGGCAGCTTGATCGGAGGGCCGGGCATGATCTGCTCCGGTGCCATCCGCGTGCGCCGCAGCAGGGCATGCACCACCAGCGCGGCGATGCCGAACACGGTGATCTCGCCGAAGGTATCGAAGCCGCGGAAGTCGACCAGGATCACGTTGACCACGTTCTGGCCATAGGCCTCGGGCAGGGCACGGGCGAGCAGTTCGCCGGCCATGGTGTTCGGCGGCAGGGTCATCGCCGAATAGGCCAGCGCACCCAGGCCGGCGCCGGCGATGATCGCGATCACCGCATCGCGGCGCTTGCGCCAGCGCGGACGTTCCGGCCCGGACTGCGCCGGCAGGTAGTTCATGCCCAGCAGCATCAGCACCAGGGTGACCATCTCCACCAGCAGCTGGGTCAGGGCCAGGTCGGGTGCGGACAGGAACACGAAGGTCAGCGCCACCATCAGGCCGACGCCGCCGACCAGCAGCACTGCCAGCAGGCGCTGCTTGTAGATGCGCAGGGTGGCAACGGCGCAGGCCATCATCACCAGCCACAGCGCCCAGCCCAGCAAGGGAACCGGCTGCGGCGCGGTCCAGTTCGGCGAGGCCGGGTTGGCGATGTAGGGCGCGGCGGCCACGGTGATGGCCACCAGCACCAGGCCCAGCAGCATGCGCTGCAGGCTGCCATTGGCGATGCCGTTGGTCAGGCGCATGGCCAGCGCGGAGATCGCGTCCAGCTGCGCATGGAACACATTGCGGCCAGTGCTGACGTTGGTCACGGCGTGCAGGTTGATCAGCTTGCGCAGGCCGAAGTACAGCGCCACGCCGCCGATCACGCCGATCGCGCTCATCGCCAGCGGCAGGTTGAAGCCGTGCCATACCGCCAGGCTGTACTCGGGCATGGCACTGCCGAGGATCGACGCCGCAGCGGCATGCAGCACCGGCGCCACGGTCAGTGCCGGGGCGATGCCTACTGCCACGCAGATCACCACCAGCAGTTCCACCGGCACCTTCATCCAGCGCGGCGGTTCATGCGGCACGCGGTCCAGGTCCTGCAGGCCGGGGCCGAAGAAGGTGTCGTGCACGAAGCGCAGGCTGTACGCCACGCCGAATACGCCAGCCAGCAACGCGGCGATCGACACCGCCGTGCGCATGATGCCCGGGCCGCCGGCCGTGATCGCCTCGGCGAACAGCATTTCCTTGGACAGGAAGCCATTGAGCAGGGGGATGCCAGCCATTGCCAGCGAGGCGATGATCGCCAGCGCGCTGGTGAACGGCATCAGCTTACGCAGGCCTCCGAGCTTGCGCATGTCACGGGTGCCGGTCTCATGGTCGATGATGCCGGCGGCCATGAACAGCGAGGCCTTGAAGGTGGCGTGGTTGAGGATGTGGAACACGCCGGCCACCACCGCCATCGGCGTGGACAGGCCGAACAGCAGGGTGATCAGGCCCAGGTGGGAAATGGTCGAGTACGCCAGCAGGCCCTTCAGGTCATGCTGGAAGATCGCATTCCAGGCGCCGATCAGCAGGGTCAGTGCGCCGATGCCGCTGACCGTGTAGAAGAACAGGTCGCTGCCGGCCAGTGCCGGATGCAGCCGCGCCAGCAGGAACACGCCGGCCTTTACCATGGTGGCCGAGTGCAGGTACGCCGAGACCGGGGTCGGCGCCGCCATCGCGTGCGGCAGCCAGAAGTGGAACGGGAACTGCGCGCTCTTGGTGAAGATGCCGGCCAGTACCAGGAACAGGGCGTAGGGGTACAGCGCGCTGGCGCGGATCTGCTCGCCAGCGGCCAGCACCACGTCCAGGTCGAAGCTGCCGACGATGCGGCCGATCAGCAGCACGCCACCGAGCAGGGCCAGGCCACCGCCACCGGTGATCACCAGCGCCATGCGTGCGCCTTCGCGGGCGTCCTGGCGGTGCGACCAGAAGCCGATCAGCAGGAACGAACTGATGCTGGTCATTTCCCAGAAGATCATCAGCAACAGCAGGTTGCCCGACAGCACCATGCCCAGCATGGCGCCCATGAACAGCAGCAGGTAGCAGTAGAAGCGGTGCGCGTTGTCCTGCTGGCTCAGGTAGTAGCGCGCGTACAGCACCACCAGCGCGCCGATGCCCAGTACCAGCCCGGCGAACATCCACGCCAGCCCGTCCAGGCGCAGGGTGAAGTCCAGCCCGATCTGTGGAAGCCAGGGCACCAGGGTGCGAACCACCTGGCCATCGAGCACCGCCGGGGTCAGCCAGCCGAGGATGGCCAGCCCGCCCAACGGCGCCAGCGCCGCCAGCCAGGCAGCAGTCGAGCGCGAACTACGGGGGAAGGCCGCAACAGCCGCTGCCATCAGGAACGGCAGGGCCAGCAGCAGGGGCAGGCTGGGGAGCATGCAGGGAATCCATGATTCACGAGCAGGTCAGGGAGAATAACAGGCTGCGAAATGTCGCTGAAACCCATCGAACAGCGATCAATTGCATGTAACGTCCGCTGATTCATATTTTCTGCGACGCAACATCGCGTTCCTGCGTGTTCTCCTCGCTTGCCCTCGGGGGACGCCCTACGCCCACGCAGGGAGACCGCAGGCCCTGTCGCACAGGGGCTGCCGTCGACGGGCGGGAAGTGGGGAGCGGATCACCGGCGCAGGCTGGCAGGGCCGTCGTGGAGTGCGGGTGACGGGATCTGCCCGTTCAGGAAACGAGGTGCGCCGTCGGCCCTGGGCAGGTCAGTAGCGCCAGTCGAGCTTGCGGTAGAACTTGGCCATCACCCAGGCCGGGCCGATCAGCAGGTAGGTCAGGTCGGTCAGGAAGCTGGGCTTGCGGCCCTCGAACGTGTGGCCGATGAACTGCGCGATCCAGGCCACCACGAACACGCCCACCGCCAGCCAGCGCAGGGCCTGCAGGCCGATTTCGGCTTCCAGCAGGCGGCACAGGCAGCCGAACACGAAGAACTGGATGAGCATGCCGATGCCCAGCGGGCGCGACAGCTTGTTGTAGAAGCACCAGGCGCTGAACATCGCGAACGCCGACCAGATGCCGTACTGGAACCAGGTGATCAGCGGCGGCAGGCACCACAGCAGGGCCACCACCGACCACAGGATCGCCGGAACCGCCACCACGTGGATGCGCTGGTTGATCACATTGCGATGGTCGTCGGAGTAGCTGGCGAAATAGCGGTCGATCGGCCGCGCAAGCTCGGTGGATGTCTGCATGCTGCGTTGCTTCCTCGGACAACGGTAGTGGGCCGCTGGCCGGCACTCCAGAGCATAGCCGAGTTCATGAGGTTGCCGGCCAGCGGCCGGCACTACCAGAGCCAGGCCATGCCTGGCTGCGGATTCGCCGAGGTAGCCGGCCAGCGGCCGGCACTACCCCTTCAGAGTGCCCCCGCCTGTCCGGCCGGGGGCGCAGGCGGATCAGTCGACGCTGATCCCGGCCAGGCGCTGCAGCGCCTCGGCGTACTTGGCGCGGGTGCGCTCGATGATCTCGGCCGGGATGGTCGGGCCCGGGGCGGTCTTGCCCCAGTCCAGCGTCTCCAGGTAATCGCGCACGAACTGCTTGTCGTAGCTCGGCGGGCTGGTACCCACTTCGTACTCGTCGGCCGGCCAGTAACGCGAGGAATCCGGCGTCAGCATCTCGTCCATGATGTACAGGCGGCCATCGGCGTCGGTACCGAACTCGAACTTGGTATCGGCGAGGAGGATGCCGCGTTCGCGGGCGTAATCGGCGGCGAACTTGTAGATGCGCAGGGTGGCGTCGCGCACGCGCTCGGCCAGGTCCGCACCGACCTGCTTCACCATCGCGTCGAAATCGATGTTCTCGTCGTGGTCGCCGACGGCGGCCTTGGTCGAGGGGGTGAAGATCGGCTCGGGCAGCTGCTCGGCCTGGCGCAGGCCGTCGGGCAGATCGATGCCGCTGACCTTGCCGGTGCGCTGGTAATCCTTCCAGCCGCTGCCGATCAGGTAGCCGCGGGCGATCGCTTCCACCGGCACCGGCTTCAGCTTGCGGGTGACCACCGCGCGCTTGGCATACAGGGCCGGGTCCACGCCTTCGGGCAGCACGCTGGCCACGTCGATGCCGGTCAGGTGGTTGGGCATCAGGTGCGCGGTCTTGGCGAACCAGAAGTTGGAGACCTGGCAGAGCATCTCGCCCTTGCCCGGGATCGGGTCGGGCAGGACCACGTCGAACGCCGACAGGCGATCGGTGGCCACCATCAGCAGGTAGTCGCCCGGCGGGGCCCCTGCAGGCAGCCGCTCGCGCGGGATATCGAACACATCACGCACCTTGCCGCGATGGCGCAAGGGCAGGCCGGGGAGATCGGATTGCAACAGCGTGGTTGGCACGGGCACTCCTGGGGCGTTGTCGATACGGCTGCCCAGCGGACCCGGCGGGCCCGCTGACCAGCGGGCGGCCTAGTGTAAAGCGGTCCGGGCCCGCTGTGACGTAAAATGAGCATCCATTTCGCCGGTCGACCCTGGGGCGCCATGCGCTGGTACGGAAAACTGCTCGGTTTCATCGCCGGGGCCCTGCTGTTCCGGCCCAATCCGCTGTTCGGCGCGGTAGTCGGCCTGTTGATCGGCCATGCCTTTGATTCGGACTGGTTCCGCCTGAACAAGGAGAACCCGTACCGGGAGCTGGGGCTGACCTCCGAGGCCACCGATGCCGAGATCGAGCGCGCCTACCGAAAGCTGATCTCGCAGTACCACCCCGACAAGCTTGGCGGCGCCGCCCCCGAGCTGCAGCAGCAGGCCGAGCAGAAGTCGCGGCGGATCAATGCCGCCTACGACCGCATCAAGGCCCTGCGCAAGCGCTGATCCGACAGTCCCGCCTGCGGGCGGGAGAATCCTTTCCCCGTTCCGAAGGCCCCGGCCATGTCCAACTGCCTCATCGCCCCGTCCATTCTCTCTGCCAACTTCGCCCGTCTCGGCGAGGAAGTCGACAACGTCCTCGCCGCCGGCGCGGACTGGGTCCACTTCGACGTGATGGACAACCACTACGTGCCGAACCTGACCATCGGCCCGATGGTCTGCCAGGCGCTGCGCAAGCACGGCGTGACCGCGCCGATCGACGTGCACCTGATGGTCGAGCCGGTGGACCGCATCATCCCGGACTTCGCCGAGGCCGGTGCCACCTACATCAGCTTCCATCCGGAGGCGAGCCGCCATGTGCACCGCACGATCCAGCTGATCCGCTCGCTGGGCTGCAAGCCGGGCATCGTGCTCAATCCGGCCACCCCGGTGGACATCCTCGACTGGGTGCTGGATGACCTGGACCTGGTGCTGCTGATGTCGGTCAACCCGGGCTTCGGCGGCCAGGCCTTCATCCCCTCGGCGCTGGACAAGCTGAAGGTGGTGCGCAAGATGATCGATGCCAGCGGCAAGGACATCCGCCTGGAGATCGACGGTGGCGTGAAAGCCGACAACATCGGTGAGATCGCCGCCGCCGGCGCTGACACCTTCGTTGCCGGTTCGGCCATCTTCAACGCCAGGACCAGCTACCAGGACGTGATCGCGCAGATGCGCGCGAACGTTGCTGCGGCAAGGGGCTGAGCCATGGGTACGGTGGCCGTGTTGAACATCCGCCCGGCCACCGTGGCCGACGCTGGCCTGATCCTGCGCTTCATCCGCGAACTGGCCATCTACGAGAAGGCCGAGCATTCGGTGCAGACCGATGAGATCGGTATTGCCGAAAGCCTGTTCGGTGCCGATGCGACTGCCCGCGCGTTGATCTGCGAAGCCGACGGTGAGGCCATCGGCTATGCGGTGTATTTCTACAACTACTCCACCTGGCTGGGCCGCAAGGGCATCTACCTGGAAGACCTCTACATCAGCCCGGAGAAGCGCGGCGGCGGCGCCGGCAAGGCACTGCTGAAGTACATCGCGCGCCAGGCCGTGGCCGAAGGCTGCGGTCGTTTCGAATGGTCGGTGCTGGACTGGAACACCCCGGCCATCGAGTTCTACACCGCCGCCGGCGCAAAGCCGCAGGACGAGTGGACCGTGTACCGGCTGCAGGGCCAGGCGCTGCACGATTTCGCCAACGGTTGACGTGAAATGCATCCACGCGTGGCGTGGATCTACGGCCGGCAAAAAAAAGGCCACGCCAATCACTGGCGTGGCCTCGCTGCATGCGTGGGAGGCTGATCCTGCCTCCATCCGTCGTCCCTGCTATGGCCTTCCATTCTCCAGCAGCTGAATGACATCTGCGTGACATTCACCGCGGGCAAACAGCGCATTGCTAGCCTGTGCCACCGCATCCCTGGAAGCTCTGCATGACCACCCCGCGCTGGCGCCTGATCCTCAACGGCAAATCCGCCGGCAACGATGAGTTGCGCGACGCCGTCGGCCATTGGCGCGGACAGGGCGTGCAGCTGGAAGTGCGGGTGACCTGGGAAGACGGTGACGCCGAACGCTACGTGGCCGAGGCGATCGATCATGGCGTGGACGTGATCGTGGCCGCCGGTGGCGATGGCACGCTCAGTGCGGTGGCCGAGACACTGGCACATCGTGAGGAGCCGGCAGATGCGCTGCCCTCGCTGGCGCTGATTCCGATGGGGACCGCCAACGATTTCGCGACTGCTGCCGGCATTCCCACTGAGCCGAAGGAGGCCTTCGCCTTGATCGGGCAGGCGACGCCGCACGCCATTGACCTGTTGCGCGTGGACGCCGATGGCACGCAATGGTGGTGCGCCAATCTCGCCAGCGGTGGCTTCGGCACGCAGGTGACGGTGGAGACCGATGCCGGCCTGAAGAAGATGCTGGGCGGGCTGGCCTATGTGATCACCGGCATCGCCAAGCTGGGCCGCATCGAGCCGATCACCGCGCGCCTGTCCGGCCCGGATTTCGCGTGGGAAGGCGACTTCATCGCCCTGGGCATCGGCAATGGCCGGCAGGCCGGCGGTGGCCAGCAGTTGTGCCCGCAGGCCGTGATCGACGATGGGCTGCTGGATGTCACCGTGCTTCCGGAACTGGAGGGTGAGGTCACCGCCACGCTCGGCCAGATGCTGAAGTCGGGCACCCAGGCGGCGCTGGAACAGCTGGCCACGCGTGCGCGGCTGCCGTGGCTGCAGATCGACGCACCGAAGGCGCTGACCCTCAACCTGGACGGCGAACCAGTCCAGGCCCGCCAGTTCCGCATCGCGTGCGTGCCGGGCAGGGTGCGGATGCACCTGCCGACCGGATGCCCGTTGCTGGCGGGGTAGGCGGGGTAGAGTCGACTGTTAGTCGACTTACGCGTGTAGCGCCGGTTTTACCGTCGGGACGAAGAGCAGTCGACTAACAGTCGACTCCACCGGTTCCCGCGCCGGTCCCCCACCGGTCCCCGCCATGAGCCCTGTGCTTTCCCGTGGTTCAGTTTCCCAGGGTTCCCCTCCCGCCCCGGCTGCGATACAGTCAGGGGGTGTCCAGCCTGACGACCCCGCATACCCTTTCTTCCGCACGCCGTTGGTGGCGATGGTGGCCCGTTGCCGTCGTCCGCCCCCATAACGCTGTGTCCCGGAAGGAAAGTCGTCTTGAACTCGCACGCTCAGTTTCAGCAGCAGGCCGCTGAAGGCCACACCCATATTCCCGTCGTCCGTGAAGTGCTGTCCGACCTGGACACGCCGCTTTCGGTCTATCTGAAGCTCGCCGACGGCCCCAATACCTACCTGTTTGAATCCGTCGAAGGCGGCGAGCGCTTTGGTCGTTACTCGATCATCGGCCTGCCGGCGCGTCGCGTGTACGCCTTCCATGGCCACACGCTGACTGTGCGCGAAGACGGCCAGGTGGTGGACACCCGCGAGGTGGCCGACCCGTTCGCCGAAGTCGAGGCGCTGCGCAGCGCCCACTCGGTGCCGAAGCTGGAAGGCCTGCCGGGCTTCACCGGTGGCCTGGTCGGCTGGTTCGGCTTCGAATGCATCGGCTACATCGAACCACGCCTGGCCCCGCCGGCCGGCCGCGATGAGCTGGGCACGCCGGACATCCTGCTGCTGGACTCCAACGAGCTGGCCGTGTTCGACAACCTCAAGGGCCGGCTGTACCTGATCGTGCACGCCGACCCACGGGTCGAGGGCGCCTTCGAGCAGGCCCAGGCACGCCTGGATGCGCTGACTGCCAAGCTGCGCGCGCCCGGCGCCGGTTATCCCGCACCGCTCAACAGCGACGTGCTGGACGAGTCCGACTTCGTCTCCGGCTTCACCCGCGAAGGCTTCGTCGATGCGGTCCAGCGCAGCAAGGAATACATCCGCGCCGGTGACATCTTCCAGGTGGTGCTCAGCCAGCGCCTGAGCGTGCCGTTCAAGGCGCGCCCGGTGGATGTGTACCGCGCACTGCGTGCGCTGAACCCGTCGCCGTACATGTACTTCCTGGATGTCGGCGACCTGCAGGTGGTCGGTTCATCGCCGGAAATCCTGGTACGCCTTCAGGACGGCGAAGTCACCGTGCGCCCGATCGCCGGCACCCGCCCGCGTGGCGCCACGCCCGAGCTGGACCTGGCGCTGGAAGCCGAGCTGCTGGCCGATCCGAAGGAACGCGCCGAGCACCTGATGCTGATCGACCTGGGCCGCAACGATGCCGGCCGCGTCTCGAAGGCAGGTACCGTGGAGGTGGGCGAGCAGTTCGTGATCGAACGCTACAGCCACGTGATGCACATCGTCAGCGAAGTGACCGGGCAGCTGCAGCCGGGCCTGAGCTATGCCGACGTGCTGCGTGCCACCTTCCCGGCCGGCACGGTCAGCGGCGCGCCGAAGATCCGCGCGCTGGAAGTGATCCGCGAGCTGGAACCGATCAAGCGCAATGTCTACGCCGGCAGCATCGGCTACATCGGCTGGCACGGCGATGCCGATACCGCGATCGCGATCCGCACCGCGGTGATCAAGGACGGCCGCCTGTACGTGCAGGCCGGCGCCGGCATCGTCTACGACTCGGACCCGGACAAGGAATGGGATGAGACGATGAACAAGGGCCGCGCGCTGTTCCGCGCCGTCGCCCAGGCCGCCAAGGGCCTGTGATCCTCCCCGTGCCGTGGCCTGCGCCGCGGCACCTTCCGCTGTTCCCATTCAAGACAAGGAGTACCGCATGAAGCTGCTGAGCGCATTGCTGTGGTCGTCACTGCTGGCCACGATGGCCCCGTCTGCGTGGGCGCAGGCCAACACGATTCCCTCGCAGCCGCACCTGCTGGTGAAGGGGCAGGGCAGCCGCACGGTGATGCCGGACCGGTTCGGCCTGCAGTTGAACATCGAAGAGACCGACATGGACGCCGACGCCGCGCGCCGCCGCGTGCAGGACAACGTTGCCCGCGTGCTGGCACTGTTCAAGCAGCACAAGGCGGTGGACGGCAGCGTGCGTGCGGACAACCTGCGGATCGGCCCGGCCACGCGCTATGAGCAGAACCGGCAGGTCTTCATCGGTACCCGCGTATCGCGCCAGCTGCGTGCCAGCTTCGCCAGCGTGAAGGCGATGCAGGATGTTCTGGGGGCGTTGAAGGCCAACGAGAACGTACAGGTGAGCAGCCTGGCGCCGACCTATTCGGGCGAAGTGGCGCTGCGCCGCGAACTCAAGGGCGAGGCAGCGGCCCAGACCCGCGAGTCCGCGCAGGGCCTGGCCAAGGCCTATGGAACAAGAGTGCGTGGTCTGTACAGCATCTCCGATGTGGCGCCGGACTTCGCCTACGGCATCCGGGCCGGGCAATGGCCCCAGCAGGGCGAGGACGGCGGGGACCTCGACAGGATCTCGGTGACCGGCAGCTACGCGCCCGCCTCCGCGCCCGCGCCCGCTGAGCCCGAATCCATTGAAGCCGGCCCCATCACCTACACCGAAAACGTGTACGCCATTTTCCTGATAAGCGACGGAACCTGACCATGTTGTGGATGATCGACAACTACGACAGCTTCACCTACAACCTCGTGCAGTACCTGCAGACGCTGGGCGCCGAAGTGAAGGTGGTGCGCAACGATGTGATGAGCGTGGACGAGATCGCCGCGCAGAAGCCCGAGCGCATCGTCATTTCGCCCGGCCCGTGCACCCCCAACGAAGCGGGCGTTTCGCTGGAGCTGATCGAACGCCTGGGCCCGACCACGCCGATCCTCGGCGTGTGCCTGGGCCACCAGGGCATCGGCCAGGTCTACGGCGGCACCGTCATCCGCGCCGGCAACATCATGCACGGCAAGACCTCGCCGATCCGCCATGAGGGCAAGGGCGTGTTCGCCGGCCTGCCGGACCGCTACCAGGCCACCCGCTACCACTCGCTGGTGGTGGACAAGAACAGCCTGCCCGATGTGCTGGAAGTGACCGCCTGGACCGAGAACGAGGACGGCTCGATCGAAGAGATCATGGGCCTGCGCCACCGCCAGTTCCCGGTGGAAGGCGTCCAGTTCCATCCCGAATCCATCCTCACCGAACACGGCCACGCGCTGCTGCGCAATTTCCTCCAGCGCCCGGCGGCCTGATCCAAGGAGCATACCCATGAGCTTCTCCCCCCAGGAAGCCCTGCATCGCACCATCGAGCACCGCGAAATCTTCTTCGACGAAATGGTCGACCTGATGCGGCAGATCATGCGCGGCGATGTGTCTCCGATGATGACCGCCGCGATCCTCACCGGCCTGCGCGTGAAGAAGGAGACCGTGGACGAAATCGCCGCGGCGGCCACCGTGATGCGTGAATTCGCCCGGCCAGTGCCGGTGGCCGATACCTCCAACCTGGTTGATATCGTCGGTACCGGTGGCGATGGCTCGCACACCTTCAACATCTCCACCTGCTCGATGTTCGTCGCGGCCGCCGCCGGCGCGCGCGTGGCCAAGCATGGCAATCGCAGCGTGTCGTCCAAGTCCGGCAGTGCCGATGCGCTGGAAGCGCTGGGCGCGGTGATCGAACTGCAGCCGGATCAGGTGGCCGCGGCCATCGAGCGGACCGGCATCGGCTTCATGTTTGCGCCGATCCATCATCCGTCGATGAAGGTGGTCGCGCCGGTACGCCGCGAGATGGGCGTGCGCACCATCTTCAACATCCTCGGCCCGCTGACCAATCCGGCCAGCGCGCCGTCTGTGCTGATGGGCGTGTTCCATCCCGATCTGGTGGGCATCCAGGCCCGCGTGCTGCGCGAACTGGGCACCGAGCGCGCGATGGTGGTCTGGGGCCGCGACAACATGGACGAGATCTCGCTGGGGGCGGGCACCCTGGTGGGCGAGCTGCGCGACGGCAAGGTCCGCGAGTACGAGATCCACCCGGAAGACTTCGGCATCGCCATGTCGGCCAGCCGCAACCTGCGCGTGGACGGCCCGGAACAGTCCATCCAGATGCTGCGCGCGGTGCTGGACAACGAGCCGGGCCCGGCGCTGGACATCGTGGCGCTCAATGCCGGTGCCGCCCTGTACGTTGCCGGCGTGGCCAGCGATATCGGCGATGGCCTGGCCCGTGCCCGTGCCGCCATCGCCAATGGCAGCGCCCGCCAGCGCCTGCAGCAGTATGTGGAAACCACCCGCGCGCTGGTTGCCTGAGCGCGCGGTTCAGCCTGACCCCGTCGATGGCCCGATAATGGCCGTCCTCACCGCCCCCGCACCGACCCGAAGACGATGAGCGACATCCTGCAGACGATCCTGGCCCGCAAGGCCGAAGAAGTGGCCCAGCGCCGCGCCCAGCGCCCGCTCGAGGAGCTTCAGGCCGCCGCGGCCAGCGCCCCGCCGGTACGCGGCTTCGTGCGCGCGCTGCAGGCGGCGGTGGCCAATGGCGACCCGGCGGTGATCGCCGAGGTGAAGAAGGCCAGCCCGTCCAAGGGTGTGATCCGCCCGGACTTCCGCCCGGCCGACATCGCCGTCAGCTACGAATTCGGCGGTGCCAGCTGCCTGTCGGTGCTGACCGACGTGGACTTCTTCCAGGGTGCCGACGCCTACCTGCAGCAGGCCCGCGAGGCCTGCACGCTGCCGGTGCTGCGCAAGGACTTCGTGATCGACGCCTACCAGGTGTACGAAGCGCGCGTGCTGGGCGCCGACTGCATCCTGCTGATCGTGGCCGCGCTGGACGACACCCAGCTGGCCACCTTGTCCGAACTGGCGCTGTCGCTGGGCATGGACGTGCTGGTGGAAGTGCACGACATCGACGAACTGGAGCGTGCGCTGCAGGTGCCGGCACCGATGATCGGCATCAACAACCGCAACCTGCGCACCTTCGAGGTGTCGCTGCAGACCACGCTGGACATGCAGCAGGCCGTGCCGCGCGACCGCCTGCTGGTCACCGAGAGTGGCATCCTGGGGCCGCAGGACGTGGCGCTGATGCGTGATGCCGGCATCCACGCGTTCCTGGTGGGCGAGGCCTTCATGCGCGTGGAAGAGCCGGGCGAGGGCCTGCGTCAGCTATTCTTCGCGGCATGAAAACGCACTATCCGACGCCGCGCGAGGATGCGCCGCTGGTGGTCTTCGACTTCGACCACACCCTCTACGACGGCGATTCGGGCACCCATCTGTTCGCCTCGCTGATCAAGCGCAACCCGTTGCGCATGCTGGCGGCGCTGCTGGTCACGCCGATCGCCGGGCCGATGGTGGCGCTGCTGCCGACCCGTCGTGCCGGCATTTCGGTCTACGTGTGGATCGGCAGTTTCGGCCTGCACCGTGCGCGCGATTTCAACAAGGTGATCGACGCCTATGTGCTGCGCAACGAGGCGCAGATGCGCGCCAAGCTGCTGCCGCAGGCGCTGGAGGTGTTCGCCGCGCACCGGGCCAAGGGCGACCGCGTGGTGGTTGCCACAGGTGCGCCGCCGGAGCTTGCACGCGCGATCCTGGCCTTCGTGGCCCATCAGGATGTGCCGGTGATCGGTACCGAGGTCGGCCCACGGCTGGGCGGCGTCGGTCCAACCCGTCACTGCCACAACGAAGAGAAAATGCGCATGCTGCGCGAGCGCGGCTACGGCGATATTGATATCGCCTACTCCGACAGCACCGCCGACCTGCCGCTGCTGCTGGCGGCCAAGGCACCGGTGGTGGTGAACCCGAAGCCGGGCCGGGTGGCGTTCTTCCGCCGCGTGCTGCCCGCCGGCACCCGCATCCTCAACTGGGGCTGCGTGGACCGTGGTGGCGACAAGGCCTGATCCAAGGGTCAGATCCCCGAAGGGGCTCTGACCCCATCTCACGGTGAATGATCCGCCGGGCATGGCCCGGCGCTACCGAAAAGGCGCGGGTAGCGGGGCCATGCCCGGCAAGCGCTCAGCGGCCCAGATGCCCGTACACCGCGTGGCCGATCTGGAACAGGCTGATGCCCAGCACCAGCACGCCCACGGCCACCAGCACCCAGCGCTCCTTCACCCGCTTGACCAGGATCGCCGCCACCGGCGCGGCCATCATGCCGCCGATCAGCAGGCCGGCGACGATCTGCAGGTGCTGCACGCCCATCGACAACAGGAAGGTCGCTGACACCGTCAACGTGACCACGAACTCGGCTGCGTTGACTGTTCCGATGGTGGTGCGCGCCGGCCGCCGCGGGCGAGCAGAGTGGACGTGGCGATGGGCCCCCAGCCACCGCCGCCGCTGGCGTCGAGCAGGCCGGCGAAGAAGCCCAGCACCGGCACCCGGCGGATCTCGCCCTTGGGCATCCAGCGCCCAGCGGCGCGGGCCAGGATGATGATCGCCAGCACCAGCAGGTACAGGTAGATCAGTGGCCGGATGATCTCGCCCGGGAGCTGCGTGAGCACGTACGCGCCCAGGGCGCCGCCCACTGCGCCGGGCAGGGCCAGGCGCAGGAACAGGCGCTTATCGACATTTCCGGCTGCGAGGTGCGACACCCCCGAGGCGCCCGTGGTGAACACTTCAGCGGTGTGGATGCTGGCGCTGACCTGCGCCGGCGGCAGGCCCATGCTCAGCATCACCGACGAGGACACCAGGCCGAACGCCATGCCCAGCGCGCCGTCGACCAGCTGTGCGCCCAGGCCGATGAGGATGAACCACCAGAATTCGCTGCTCAGCTCCATGCACCGAGCCTAGCGCGCCGGGAGTGCGGACCAAGGT
Source organism: Stenotrophomonas maltophilia group sp. msm1 (assembly GCF_032025805.1). Lineage (NCBI taxonomy): Bacteria > Pseudomonadati > Pseudomonadota > Gammaproteobacteria > Lysobacterales > Lysobacteraceae > Stenotrophomonas > Stenotrophomonas maltophilia group sp. msm1. Next base: position 303,984 of record NZ_JAVSKH010000001.1, on the reverse strand, counting down.
CCGCACCCACCGGGTGCTCAACGGTCAACGGGTGCCGTACAGCACCACGGTCTTGCCGCGGGCATGCAGCAGGCCGTCGGTCTGCAGTTTCTTCAGCACGCGGCCGGCCATCTCGCGCGAGCAGCCGACCAGGCGCGCCAGCTCCTGGCGCGATACACGCAGCTGGCTGCCTTGCGGATGGCTCATCGCCTCCGGCTCCTGCGCCAGGTCGTGCAGGGTGCGCACGATCCGGTCGGTCACGTCCAGGAATGCCAGGCGGCTGGCCTTGCGGCTGGTGTCGAGCAGGCGCTTGGAAATCTGCTGGCCCAGAGCATACAGCAGGCGCGGGGCATCGGCCGACAGCGGGCCGAGGAACAGCTGATGCAGGCGCTCGTAGCTGATTTCGGCCAGCTCGCAGGCGGTACGGGTCCGCAGGATCACCTCGCGGCGGTCCGATTCGACGAACAGGCCCATCTCGCCGACGAATTCGCCGGCACCAAAGTAGCCCAGCACCAGCTCGCGATCGTCATCTTCCTCGGCCATGATCGAAACCGAGCCGCTGATGACGTAATACAGGGTTCCCGCCGGGTCCCCGGGCCGGAAGACGTCGGTACGGGTGGGGTATCGCCGCCTGTGGCTGTGCGCCAGGAAACGATCGATTGTGGCGATATCCAGGGCCAGTGGACTGCTAGCTAGGCGCACGGTTGACACGATAGGAGCGCTCCCTCTGCGCATGAACGGATTCACGGGGTCGATAGCGGAGCTTAACCAGCGCAATTGTTAAGGGCAAACAGTGTGCCAGATGTGAGCGCTCTTCACGTTCCCCCCGGGGGCAGTTTGCCCCATAATTCCCCCTTTCCCTTCTTACACAGGAATCGACCGCCGTGGTCAAGCCGTTGCCTCGCCTGAGGCTGCAGGGTTTCAACAACCTCACCAAGGCGCTGAGCTTCAACATCTATGACGTGTGTTACGCGCGCACCGAAGAGGAGCGTCAGCGTTACATTGAATACATCGATGAAGAGTACAACGCCGACAGGCTGACTCAGATCTTGACCGATGTCGCCGAGATCATCGGCGCCAACATCCTGAACGTGGCCCGCCAGGACTACGACCCGCAGGGTGCCTCGGTGACCATCCTGATCTCCGAAGAACCGGTGATCGACAAGAAGCTGGCCGGCAAGGAGCTGATCTCCGACGCCGTGGTCGCGCACATGGACAAGAGCCACATCACGGTCCATACCTACCCGGAGACCCATCCGCAGGAAGGTATCGCGACGTTCCGCGCGGACATCGACGTGGCCACCTGTGGCGTCATTTCCCCGCTGAAGGCCCTGAACTACCTGATCGAGAGCCTGGAATCGGACATCGTGATCATGGACTACCGCGTCCGTGGCTTCACCCGTGATGTGAAGGGCAAGAAGCACTTCATCGACCACAAGATCAACTCGATCCAGAACTTCCTGGCCAAGAACATCAAGTCGCGTTACGAGATGTTCGACGTCAACGTCTACCAGGAAAACATCTTCCACACGAAGATGCACCTGAAGGACTTCGACCTGGACCAGTACCTGTTCGAGGAAAAGGCCAGGAACCTGTCGTTCAAGGAGCGCATGAAGATCGAGGCGCTGCTCAAGCGCGAGATCGAAGAGTTGTTCCACGGCCGGAACCTGTCCGAGTAAGCCCCATGTGCGATGCCCGCAGGCATCGCCACCCGGCGGGACGACCCGCCCCGTGGAACTGGCGTCGCACGCGCGATTGGCTCCATGGTGATGTACCGACCCACGGCCCGGTGTGAAAACACCGGGCCGTTTCGTTTTTTCCCCAAAAGGTAAGGAGCCCCCACCCATGCCCTGGATCTACCTGCTGCTGGCCGGCCTGTTCGAGATCGGTTTCGCCCTCGGAATGAAGTACTCCGAAGGCTTCAGCAAACCCCTGCCCACCGTTGCCACGGTGGTGTCCGCCCTGATCAGCCTGTACCTGATGAGCCAGGCGATGAAGAGCATCCCGGTCGGCACGGCCTATGCGATCTGGACCGGCATCGGTGCCATGGGCGTGGCGGTGCTGGGCATCTATCTGTTCAACGACAGTGCGTCGCCGGCCCGCCTGGCCTGCGTGGGCCTGATCGTAGCCGGCGTGATCGGCCTGAAGCTGGTCTCGCCCAACTGATTGATGGCCCGACCAACGGTCGGGCCCCACCGTCGGCCCCCGCACCTCTGGTAGCCGCACCGTTGGTGCGGGCGACCCTTCAAATGCGGTAGGCGATGGTCTTCATCACCCTGGAGGCCAGTGCCATCGCGCCCGGAATCGGGAACGGAAGACGGCGTGCGCCGGCCTGCTCGGCGTGCTCGGCATGGCGGGCCTCGTCCTCCTTCATCACCTGGATGACCGCGCGGCTGCGCAGGTCGCCGGGCGGCAGGTCGACCAGATGCTCGTCCAGGTGGGCCTCCACCGGCGCTCGGTCTCGACCACGAAGCCGAGGTTCCAGCCGTCACCGCGCAGCCCGGCCAGCGTACCGATGGTATAGCTGCCGGCGTACCACAGCGGGTTGAACAGGCTGGGACGGCTGTCCAGTTCGGCCAGCCGGGTGGCACACCAGGCCAGATGGTCGGTCTCTTCCTGGGCCGCTTCCAGCAGGTGTTCACGCGTGGCCGGGTCGCGGGCCACGGCGGCCTGGCCGAAATACAGGCCCTGCGCACAGACTTCGCCGACGTGGTTGATCCGCACAGGCCGGCGGCATGGCGGCGCTCGGCGCTGCCCATGCCGGGCTCGTCGGTCTCCGCAGCCGGGTAGGGGCGGGCCGCCGGTGGGTTGCCGAACACCGTATCCAGGGCGCGCTGCGCCTCGGTCAGCAGGTGGTCCAGCGGGGTGGTCTGGCGGAGCACGGTCATGGCAGTACGCGGTGGGGCGGAAGTCCCCGATTCTCGCCCGGCCCTGCGTCCGTGCCAACCCGGCCTGACGGTCCACTTGCAAGTGGCTGGCAAGGCCAGTACAATCCCGCCTCTTGCGCTTCACCTTTTCACAACGCGTGGCAGAGTTCCGGCGAGCCTTTCGCCGCAATGAGCCCGACCTAACCTAGAGTTCTTCATGAGCACTTTCACTGCCAAGAACGAGACCGTCCAGCGCGACTGGTACCTCGTCGACGCCGAGGGCAAGACCCTGGGCCGTCTCGCCACCGAGCTGGCCCGCCGTCTGCGTGGCAAGCACAAGCCGGTCTACACCCCGCACGTTGATACCGGCGACTACCTGGTCGTCATCAATGCAGAAAAGATTGCCGTCACCGGCAAGAAGCTGCAGGACAAGATGTATCACCGTTTCACCGGTTACATCGGCAACCTGAAGACCGAGTCCTGGCCCAGGCGCTGGAGCGCCACCCGGAGCGCGTGATCGAGATCGCCGTCAAGGGCATGCTGCCGAAGGGCCCGCTGGGTCGCCAGATGTACCGCAAGCTCAAGGTCTACGCCGGCACTGAGCATCCGCACGCCGCACAGCAGCCGCAGGTTCTGGATATCTAATCATGGCTATCACTCAAAACTACGGCACTGGCCGCCGCAAGTCCTCCACCGCTCGCGTGTTCCTGCGCAAGGGTTCGGGCAACATCACCGTCAATGGTCGTCCGCTGGACGAGTTCTTCGGTCGTGAGACCGCGCGCATGATCGTGCGCCAGCCGCTCGAGCTGACCAAGAACACCGAAAGCTTCGACATCCTGGTCACCGCCGCTGGCGGCGGCACCACCGGCCAGCCGGTGCGATCCGTCTGGGTATCGCCCGTGCGCTGGTCGAGTACGACGAAAGCCTGAAGTCCGAGCTGCGCAAGGCTGGCTTCATGACCCGCGACGCCCGCGAAGTCGAGCGTAAGAAGGTCGGTCTGCACAAGGCCCGCCGCGCCACCCAGTTCTCCAAGCGCTGATCTGCTGCGCCTAGTTGGGCTCCTTCGGGGGCCCGCTGGATGGAAAAGCAAAAGCCCGGCTTCGGCCGGGCTTTTGTCGTTTTGGAGTCAGGCATTTCGTGGTTGCCGGCCAGCGGCCGGCACTACCCGTCTTTTTGCATGTCCGACCCCGGGCCTCTCTCTGGAGAAGAGCCCCTTGTTGTTCAAGGGGGTGCGCCGACAGGCGCGGGGATAAGGTGGAATGCGTGACCAAATTAAAAGCAAAAGGCCAGATCTTTCGATCTGGCCTTTTGCTTTTAATTTGGCTGCCCCGGATGGATTCGAACCACCGAATGCCTGAGTCAGAGTCAGGTGCCTTACCGCTTGGCGACGGGGCAAAACGTACAACGATTTTCTCACTTATCACGCTGAAAAACAACTTCATTTTCAGTGTGGTGGCTATGGGTGGACTCGAACCACCGACCCCAGCATTATGAGTGCTGTGCTCTAACCGGCTGAGCTACATAGCCTTGGTGAGCCCGCTATTCTGCGGATGTGTACCGTCCCTGTCAACACTTTTGTGCCGTGCTTGTGGGCCGACAGAGGGCGTGGGATAGTCCCGGGCAGTAGATTTTCTTAGGAGTCCGCATCGTGATCGATCCGGACGGCTATCGACCGAACGTCGGCATTGTGCTGATGCGGCAGGACGGCCAGGTGTTCTGGGCACGACGCGTGCGCCGGGATGGTTGGCAGTTCCCGCAAGGGGGCATGAACACCGATGAGACGCCCGTCGAGGCCATGTATCGTGAACTGCAGGAAGAAACCGGCCTGCTGCCTGAGCATGTGGAAGTGCTCGGGGCCACGCCCGGTTGGCTGCGCTACAAGCTGCCGGCGCGGGCCATCCGCCGCAACGAGCGGCAGGTCTGCATCGGCCAGAAGCAGGTCTGGTTCCTGCTGCGCCTGACCGGCGACGAATCCCATGTGAAGCTGGACCACACTGACTCGCCCGAGTTCGATCATTGGCGCTGGGTCGATTTCTGGTACCCGGTGGAGCATGTGGTGGTGTTCAAGCGCGGCGTCTATGCGCGCGCACTGCGTCATCTGGCGCCTTTGGCGCGCGGGGTCGCCGGACAGGGCGTAACCGCCATGCCCAAGAGCGCCGCCGAGGCTTGGATGCCCGGCCACACGGCCGGCCACGACCGCCCGCGCAAGCGCGCCCGCGGACGCGCGGCTACTGGCCGAAGAAGGCCACGGGTGATGGCCCAGCCAGCTGACGGGCTGAACGGTATCGAGAATGGTTCAGGTCTCTGATTGACAACCATTCTCGTTTCCATTGGAATAGCCATCAGGCCGCTCCTGGCCTGTCAGCCCGGTTCCCGCCTGTGTACGTCTGCATCTGCAACGGAGTCACCGACCACCAGATCCGCGAAGCCGCCAGCCATGGTGTCAGCACGGTGGCCGAACTGACCATGCGGACCGGCTGTGGTGCGACCTGCGGTTCCTGCCTGGACATGGCCGCGGACCTCTTGGCCAAGGCGCGTGCGACCCACGATCTGCCGCTGCCGGTATTGGGCCTGGCCCAGGTTGCCTGATCGTTTCTTCGCGGCGCATTGACGCCGCGCTTTCGCATCCTTCACGCGCGGCCGCACAGGCCAATGCGCACGATTCGCGTTCCTTCACGGCCGCAGGCAAGGCGTTAAAGTGCCTGCGTTTTCAGCGTGCAGGAGCATCCCATGAAGGGCGACACCAAGGTCATCGAATTCCTCAACAAGGTCCTCTACAACGAGTTGACCGCGATCAACCAGTACTTCCTGCACGCCAAGATGCTGAAGAACTGGGGCATCAAGGAACTGGCCGAGCACGAGTACAAGGAATCGATCGACGAGATGAAGCATGCCGACATGCTCGCCGACCGCATCCTGTTCCTCGAAGGCCTGCCGAACTTCCAGGCGCTGGGCAAGCTGCGCATCGGCGAGAACCCGACCGAGATCCTGCAGTGCGACCTGTCGCTGGAGCGCGACGGCGTGGTCACCCTGCGCGAGGCCGTCGCCTATGCCGATTCGGTCGGCGACTATGTCAGCCGCCAGCTGTTCGTGAAGATTCTCGATTCGGAAGAAGAACACATCGACTGGCTGGAAACCCAGCTCGACCTGATCGAGCGCATCGGCGAGCCCAAGTACCTGCTGAGCAAGCTGGAAGAGTGAGTCAGCTGTCCTGGCCGGCACGATGCTGCGCCAGGTAGCCCGTCAGCGCCACACGTGCCCGGGCGAATTCGGCAACCAGCAGCGCGACCGCCACCGCGGGGCGCTGCAGGCTGCCACCACGGGCCTCGCGTTCGATGCGCTGCGCGACCGCCGACAGCGACAGGGCTCCCACGTTCGCACTCGACGATTTCAGGCTGTGCGCGACCGCCTGCAGGCGGGGCTCGTCGCCGCTCTGCGCGGCCTGCTGCAGCTGCTGCACCATCGCTGGCGCATCGTCAAGAAAGACCGACACGATCTGGATGGCGGCGTCGCCGATCACCGCGTGCAGTTCGTCCAGCACATCGCGGTCGAGTACCGGTTGTGGCTTGGAGCCCACTCGGCTGTCATCGTCCTGCAGAGCCGAGCCATGCTCGGCTGATGGAGCCCCGCTGCTGTTGGCCGTCAGCCGAGCCATGCTCGGCTCTGCAGAAGGCCGTGCAGGTGATGCGGCTTTACCGCCACCCCAGCGCTTCAACAGCGCATGCAGCGTGGCGCGGGCGATCGGCTTGGACAGGTAATCGTCCATGCCAGCCTGCAGGCAGCGCTCGCGGTCGCCGGCCATGGCATTGGCGGTCATCGCGATGATCGGCAGGCGCGCTCGCCCGATTTCCGCTTCTTCCGCACGCCAGTGGCGCGTGGCGGCGTAGCCGTCCAGCACCGGCATCTGGCAATCCATCAGCACGATGTCCACGCCGCCTTCGCGAAGAGCGGCCAATGCCTGCTCGCCATCGACGGCGTTGCGCACCTCGCACTGGAATACGCGCAGCAGCTGCTCGGCCACCATCCGGTTGACCGTATTGTCTTCCACCAGCAGCACGCGCAGGTGCAGTGGCGGCAGCACCGGCGCGGGTACCCCATCTCCGGCACTGGAAAGCAGGGCGGCAGGACGGGTAGGCGTGACAGGTGCGGCCAGGAGTGCATGCAGTGCGGCATCGTCGAAGTGCGTGGGCAGCTGGCGCTGGCGCGGTCGTTGCGCTGGTGCGTCATCCTGCAGCCAGAGCACCTGCAGTGCGTCGTCGTCACCGCGCTCGGCCAGTGCCTGCTGCAGCATCGCCTCGCCGCTGCGCCGCGCGCGTGCATCGACCAGCAGCCACGCCGGTGCCGGTTGCCCGGGTTGCGGCGCGGTGCGCAGCTGTTCGACCACGGCGTCCAGCTGGCTCAGCATCTGCACCTGCAGCCCATGGTGGGGGCGATGCGCTCGATGCGTTTCTGCAGCATTGCATCGGCACTGAACAGCAGCAGCGCTGTCGGCGCGCGGGCCATCGCCGGCAGGTCGCCGGGCACCTTCAGCAGCGGAATCTCGAACCAGAACGTAGCACCCTGGCCGGGCGTGGACTGCACGCCGATCTGCCCGTGCATCAGGTCGATGATGCGCCTGCAGATGGCCAGGCCCAGGCCGGTGCCGCCGTAGATGCGCGTGGTCGAGGCATCGGCCTGGCTGAAGGACTGGAACAGGCGTGCCTGCAGTGCCTCATCGATGCCGATGCCGGTGTCGATGATCTCGAAGCGCAGCTGGTGCTGGGCCGCGCCTTCGCCCAGCCGCTGCACGCGCAGCTGTACCTGGCCGCGTGCGGTGAACTTGATGGCATTGGCCAGAAGATTGCTCAGCACCTGGCGCAGGCGTACCGGGTCGCCGCGCACCGGCAGGCGCACCGACGGGTCAAGCTGCAGGGTCAGGGACAGGCCCTTGGCGTCGGCGGCGCGCTGCATCAGCTGCACCACGCCATCCAGCAGATCGCGCAGGTTGAAGCTGGTGATTTCCAGTTCCAGCGCCTGTGCTTCCAGCCGTGAGTAGTCGAGGATGTCATCGACGATGCGCAGCTGCTGTGAACTGGCCGAAGCGGTGGCCAGCATCTGCCGCTGGTCCTCGCCCAGCGGCCCGTGCGCGATCAGCTCCAGCATCGGCAGGATGCCGTTGAGCGGGGTGCGGATCTCGTGGCTCATGGTGGCCAGGAACTCGCCCTTGGCCAGCACCGCTGCTTCGGCGGCCTGCTTGGCCTGCAGCAGCTGCTGTTCCAGCTGGCCCTGGCGTTCGGTGGTACGGCGCAGCTGGTCGCGTTCGGCGGCGAGCGCATCGTGTGCGCGTTGCAGCCGGGCCAGTGCACGGCTGCGTGCGCGCAGGCGCAGGCCCAACAGCAGCGCCACGGCGGCCGCGGCAAGGGCAACCAGCAGCACGCCCCACAGCGGCACGTCAGAGCACCGCGTTGTGGAAGTCGAAGTTCAGGTCGCTGCCGGCCGACTGCACCATGTTGCCCTGGATGGAGTCGACGCCGCCGACCCACATCGCCGCGGCGGCCTGTGGGTCCTCGATCTGCTGCCCGATGATCTGCAGCCCGGCCGCATGTGCCTGTTCGATCGCCTTGCGCAGTTCCTCGCGCGTGGCCGGGTTGGCATGGCTGCTGGAGAAGCGCGCGGCCATGCGCACGAACGACAGCGGCAGCTGGGTCAGCAGGGCGTCGGCTTCGCCGCTGGGCTCGAACTGGCTCAGGCAGAAGCGCACCCCGGGGCCGGCCATGCGCTGGCAGAACTGTTGCAGCGGCACGGTGTGGATCAGTGCGTCGGGCAGGCGCACGTCGATCACCAGCGCACTGCCCGGCAGGTCACGCTGCTGCAGCGATTCCAGCAGCCAGTCGGCGAAGGCGTCGCGCTGCAGGGTGCGCAGCGACTGCGAGACGAACAGGTTCAGCGGCGGCGTGGCGTGCCGGTAGAGATCCAGCAGGCCCAGCGCGTGGTCCATCACCTGCTGGTCGAGGTCGGCGATACGGCCTGCCGCTTCGGCGGCCGGAATAACCTGGCCGGCCGCCAGCACCGTGCCATCGGCCTGGCGCAGGCGCAGCAGCAGCTGGTACTGCGCGGTGTTGCCACCGGCGACGGCGACGATCGGCTGATAGGCCAGCTCCAGCTGGCCTTCCAGCAGTGCCAGGTGCTCCTGTTCGGTGACGGCCTGGCGGTGCACATGGCCCGCCACACCGGCGCTGAGCAGGCGTGCCTGCAGGGTGGTGCGCTCGATCGCTTCCAGTGCAGCGTTGGCATCGTCGAAGCCCGGCGACAGCGGCGCATAACCCACCACGCCGCGCAGGTGCACCGATTCGTCGTCGCGGATCACGAAGGCACGCGCCGACAGCTGCTCGCGCAGGGAAGCGGCGATGCCTTCCAGGGCATCTTCGTCGGCGTTGCGGGCCAGCAGCAGGAAACTGTTGTCGTTCAGGCGTGCCAGCAGGTGTGGATGGCGGCCTCGGCGGCAGGCGCGCTGCCCGGCCTGTACCATCAGGCGCTCGAAGGCGGCATAACCATAGCGTTCGCGCAGCCCCAGCGCGCTGGCCACTTCGATGAAGAACACACCGCCCCGGTCGCGGTGGGCGAGTGCGGTGTTGAGCTGCTGCAGTACGTGATGGCGCGTCGGCAGGCCGGTTTCCGGATTGCTGGTGGCCGGTACGCCGCTGGCACCGGGCAGGGTCGCGGCCTGCGCACGTGCGCGGCGGATGCGGTTGGCCACGGCGGCGATCAGGTGGCGCGGGCGGATCGGCTTGCTCAGGTAATCGTCGGCGCCGCTGTCGAGCACTTCGAACTGGCGCTCTGGATCCGGATCGCCGCTGAGGAACACGATCGGCAGCAGCTGCAGGCCGGGCTGCTGGCGAATCAGTGCGGTCAGCCGCATGCCATCCAGTCCGGGCAGGTGCAGATCCATCAGGATCAGGTCGGGACGGTGTTCCTTGATCGCCTGCAGCGCGCCATCGGCGTCGCTGTGCACGATCGCCTGCATGCCGGCGCCGTGCAGCACGCTCTGCGCGAACAGGGCCTGGGCGCGGTCGTCCTCGACGATCAGAACGCGGTAGGGCGAATCGGAGGCCAACGGCGCCTGGTCGTTGTTGCCAGCCTCGGCCAGGAAGGCCGGGCCCGGCAGAGGCGGTGGCGCGCTGCCGATCGATGCGGGCATGTCGGAGCTGGCCAGCGGCGGAACCACTGCGGGTACTGCGGCGACCGCGCTCGCCGGCTCCGCGGCCCAGCGTTGCCAATGATCGGCCGGAGGGGATTCAGCGCGTCCCGGGCGGGCGCCCGCGGGGGATTCGTTTGCGGCCATCGGTGCTCTCCTGGTGTTCGCGTCCATTATGCGACAAGCCCGAGGTTCAACCGGTACCCGGCTGGCGCGGACCGTCCGGCGACGCACTGCGTGCCAGCCAGCGCACGCCCTTCCACAAGGTGCGCCAGACCAGCCACACCAGCAGCGCGCGCCAGGCTGCAGGCCAGCACCACGATCAGCGCGATCCACGGGTGTGCAGGGGCAGGGCCAGGCCCCCGACCACCACGGTGTCCTCGGCGGCGGAGGCCACCCAGTTGCTGGCAGGCTCGGGCGAGGTATTGAGCAGGGCACGGGTGCCGGCTTTCAGTCCATGGCTGGCCAGCGCGACACCGGCACCGGCAGCAAGTGCGCCGGTACCCAGCTGCCCATCCGGCGACAGCGTGGCTGCGGCAAGGAAGGCACCTGCGGGTACACGTGCCAGGGTCTGCACCAGGTCCCACGCCGAGTCCACGCCGGGAATCTTGTCGGCGAAGAATTCGGTCACCGCCAGCGCCGCCGAAGTGCCCAGCACCCACCACGATTCAGTAGCCTGCAGGGCCGGTGGCAGGTCGACCCAGCCGAGCAGGCCGGCCAGGCCGACACCGAACACGGTGAGGTAGACGCGGATGCCGGCCAGCCAGGCCAGCAGGATGCCGATCACGAACAGGTGGGCTTCGGTCATGGCGATGCTCCGGCGACGGAACTGTGCAGGGAACCACACTATCGACGATGGCATGCCTGAACGCCACAGACCGTGGCTCGCTGCTGCGCAGGAAACCCACCCGTCCTGTCATACACTAGCCCGTCGTTTGCCACAGGGGCCGTACCGGTGTCGCCCTTGCGATACCCCGGAAACCACCCATGACCAACCGTCCTCCCATGCGCGTGCAGGTCCGCCTGCCCGGCGCGCCGCAACCGCCTGCCGACCGTCGCCGCCTGCTGGTGATCGGCGGCATCTGGCTGCTCAGCCTGGTGCTGGCCGTGCTCGGTGGCTGCTGGATGGCCACCCCGCGCGATGCCCGGGGCCAGCGCCTGCAGGCCGCCGAGAAGCGTGCCGAGACGCTGCAGGCGCAGCTGACCGAACTGCGCCAGAAGCAGGCCACGCTGGAAGCCTCCGACCGCATCAGCCGCGCTGCCAACACCGAGGTGCAGTCCTCGCTGGCCGAGCGCGATGAGGAAATCGCCGGCCTGCGTGCCGACGTTGCCTTCTATGAGCGCCTGGTGGGTTCGACCAGCCAGCGCAAGGGCCTGAACACCCATTCGATCGAGTTCAGCCCGGAAGCGGCCGGCACGTGGCAATACACCGCCGTGCTGACCCAGAACCTCAACCGCGGCGCCATCAGCCAGGGGCAGATGCGCTTCACCGTGGAAGGCGTCAGGAACGGCAAGCTGGCCACGATCAGCTGGGATGATCTGCACCAGCGCAGCAAGGTACCGGGACAGGATTACTCGTTCCGGTACTTCCAGCAGCTCACCGGCAGCGTGATGCTGCCGGCTGACTTCACCCCGCAACGCGTGCGGGTGACATTGGGGAGTGGTACGGGGGTACCACCCAGGTATTCGACTGGAAACAGGCCGGTGCGCCGGCCGCCAAAGGGGAGTAGGCAGATGTTCGGAAGCAGCAAATCCAACCGTGAAGGCCAGCTGGTGGTGGATGCCCTGATCGGCAACCAGGTGGTGATCCGCGGTGATGTGGAATTCAGTGGTGGCCTGTACGTGGAAGGCCGCATCCATGGCAAGGTGATCGCCGCCGAAGGCGCCAGTGGCGCGACCCTGACGGTCGCCGAGCACGGCGTGATCGAGGGCGAAATCCGGGCCCAGGTGGTGGTCATCAGCGGTCGCCTGGACGGCGATGTACACGCCACCGAGAAGGTCGAGTTGACCCCGAGCGCACGGGTCAATGGCAACGTCCATTACCAGGTGGTGGAGATGAATGCGGGCGCCCAGCTGAACGGCCGCCTGATCCATGCCAGCGCCCCGGTGGCGGCCCTGCCGGCGCCGGAAGGCGATGAGGCCAATGGCGGCAAGGGCGACACTGCTGCACGCCGCAAGCTGGCCGAGGCGATGGCTTGAAAGCCATCCCCGGCACCCCCATGCTGGCATCATGAGCACGCTAGTCTCCCTGCCCGGCGCCACTCCGGTTGCCGCGCCCGATTACCAGTCGCTGGAGCGCCCGCTGAACTTCACCGAGTCGGCGGCGCCAAGGTCAAATCCCTGATCCAGGAAGAGGGCAACCCCGACCTGGCCCTGCGTGTTTACATCGAGGGCGGCGGCTGTTCGGGCTTCCAGTACGGGTTCGAGTTCGACGAGAACCGTGCCGAGGATGACCTGGCGGTACAGACCAGCGGGGTGACCCTGCTGGTCGATCCGATGAGCCTGCAGTACCTGATGGGCGCAGAGGTGGATTACACCGAGAGCCTGACCGGTGCGCAGTTCGTGATCCGCAACCCGAACGCGAAGACCACCTGCGGCTGCGGCAGCAGCTTCAGCATGTAAGAGCCCTGTGGCCAGGATGTGCCAACCAAGGTTGGCACCTGTCAGAGCGGATCCGTAGATCCACGCCATGCGTGGATGCTCTGTGCCCTCCAGCCCACAACAGCAGATTGCGCACAGCGCCGACCTTGCCACCCGCATCGATTGGCGGCACGCTTGCCGGATGCCCAATACTTCTTCGCCGCTTTCCGGTTTTGCCTTCGTTGGCGAACCGCTGGAGCGCGCCGATGCCCTGCGCGACGATGCCGATGCACTGGCGCGCCTGTGGCCGGGCGCGCGCATTCTCGTGCTCGATCAGGACGGCAGCGCCTTCACCGGCGATGACGACCAGCCGCTGGCGCTGACCGGCGCCGACGTCGGGGTGGTCCCGGCTCCGCGATCTTCCTCGGCCTGCGCGGGGAACAAGCGTGGTTCTCGGTTGAAGCCGCCAGCGTCACCGTCACCGCACCACGTCGCCTCGACCTGCGCCAGGCCGCTCTGCTGTGGTCGATGGCCGATGCGACCGCCTTCAGCTATGCCCGCGGCATGTCCTACTGGCACTCGCGCACCCGCTTCTGCGGTGTGTGCGGCGGCGCCGTGGCGTTTGCCCGCGGCGGCTTCGTCGGCCGTTGCGCGCAGTGTTCCACCGAGCACTACCCGCGTGTCGATCCCGCCGTGATCGTCGCCGTGGAGAACCAGGGCCGGCTGCTGCTGGGCCGGCAGTCGAACTGGGCCCCGCGTCGTTACTCGGTGCTGGCTGGCTTCGTCGAACCCGGCGAGACGTTCGAGCAGACCGTGGTGCGTGAAGTGCACGAGGAGAGCAAGGTGCGGGTGACCGCCTGCCAGTACCTCGGTTCGCAGCCGTGGCCTTTCCCCGGCGCGCTGATGATCGGTTTCCGTGCACAGGCGCAGGATGACCTGCCGACTGTGGATGGCGAACTGGAAGACGCGCGCTGGTTCACTGCCGATGAGGTTGGCGCAGCATTGGCACGCGATTTGGACGACGATGGCCAGGGCATCCGCCTGTCGCCGCCGATCTCGATTTCGCGCGGCCTGATCGAACACTGGTACCGCGAGCAGCAGGGCTGAACCGGGCTGCGGCCGGGCCGGTTGTGGCTGCTGTATTGCCGCCACCTGAACACGGCCCGGGTTACAGTCCGGTTCACCGCTGAGGGGGCGCCGCTGCGACAGGTAAGGTAACGGCGCCGAGCGTTCCGTTTCGTAGGGAGACCTGCCATGTTCACCACTCTGGCCGCCGTGCTGGTGGCACTGGCCCTGGGCCATGTTGCCCCGGCCGCTGCCGCCTCGCTGCGCCGTTTCGACGGCTTCCGGCGCTGGCTGGGCTGGCTGGACGCGCATGGCGGAAAGGCGTGGCAGGCACCGGCCGGTGTTGCATTGGCACTGCTGCCGCCGCTGCTGCTGATGGCGCTGCTGGCATGGCTGCTGCGCGGGGTGCTGTTCGGGCTGCCGTCGCTGATGCTGGGCGTGGCGGTGCTGGCCTGGTGCTGGGGGCCGCGTGATCTGGATCGTGATATCGAAGCGATCATCGATGCGGACGACGCCGCAACGCGTCAGGCCGCCGTGCGCAACCTGCAGGCGGCCGGTGGCAGCCTGCGCGAAGACGTGCCGTCGCTGGTCGAGGCCACCGTGCTCAACGCGCTGCGGCGCTGGTTCGCGGTGCTGTTCTGGTTCCTGCTGCTGGGCCCGGCCGGTGCGCTGGGGTACCGGCTGCTGGCGCTGATGGCGGAAAGCCCGATGCGTGCCCGCGTGCCGGTGGAGCCGCTGGCGCTGGCGCAGCGCCTGCTGGGCTGGATCGAGTGGCCGGTGGCGCAGCTGATGGCGTTTTCGATGGCGCTGGTGGGCAACTTCGATACGGCGTGGAAGGCGTGGCGCCAGGCGCATGGCGAGCGGCTGGCCGGCACCATCGGGTTCCTGGGCGCGGTGGCGCGGGCCAGCGTCAACGCCGAGCTGCGCGAAGATGCGCACGATTACACCGAGGCCGGGCTGTTGCCGGTGTGGCAGCGGCTGCCGGACCTGCGTGATGCGATGAGCCTGGTGTGGCGGATGCTGCTGCTGTGGCTGGCGATCCTCGCCCTGCTGGTGATTGCAGGCTGGGTGACGTAGGTGTTCTGGCAGGGCTTGCAGCCCTGCACCTGCAGAGGCCAAAGCCAAAGCCAAAGCGGCTCTGGGTTGCTGAGGGTTGGGCGGGGCGGTGTGGGGCTGCAGGACACGCCGTAAACCCCCAAACCGGCCCAGCCGCTGGCGGCTGTGCGTTCGGGCGCTTGCGAAGCAGTGCTTCGCAAGCAAAGCGCCCTCACCCCTGGGGGCTCGATGGCGCCATCCATGGCGCCAACGGTCCTGCAGCCCCACACCGCCCCACCCCCGACAGTTCCCGGTGACGGTGGGTCAACTGCGACTGCCGGTGGGTGTCGACCTTGGTCGACACGGTAGATCCACGCCATGCGTGGATGCGGAGCGAAGCGGTCCGCTTTCGCTTCTGATCTTCTTTTTCTTTTCCGTGGCGGACGCGCACGGAAACTGTCCGTGGCCGGGCGGGATGGGTTTGCGGGGGTGTCCGCGGCATGGGGCCGAGGCATGCCTCGGGCGGGTTGGGCAGGACGCCCAACCCTGGTCTTGCCGTGCGCGCAGGACAGCGCACACGAGCAAGCCGCGGCCAAGCCTCCACGGACGGATTCACGGCGTCCCCCGCAAACCCATCCCGCCCGGCCAACCCCAAGGCTTCTGCCTTCAAACGCCGCCCACCACGAGGGGCTGCGCGGTTGGCTGGAAACCTAGACCGGTGCCAGTGCAGTGAACGGTGCCCACGGCAGGTTGCGCAGCAGCGCATACCCGGGCAGCACCCAAAGCCAGAACACGGGATTGGCCAGCACCCGCATCAGCGGGTCGAGCACGCGTGGGCGGATGCCGGCGATGTTCAGCAGCATCAGCAACAGGAACGGCAGGCTGATGACCAGCAGCGGGTTCATCGCCATCGCGCCGGGCAGGTCGAAGTGGACCAGCGAATACAGGCAGCGCGTGCTGCCACATCCCGGGCAGTACAGGCCCGTCAGCGCGTACAGCGGGCAGCTCGGCAAGGGATTGCCGGCGACATACGGATTGACGTTGCGCAGCACCAGTGCGGCACCGGCGGCCAGGCCGGTGGCGGCCAGCAGTGGTGCCCAGCGGGCCAGTCGGGATCGGGTGGGCAGTGCGGACATGCAGCAACGGATCCGGCGCAGGCGCCGGATCCGTCCACGCGGATCAGTAGCCGCTGTTGCTCATCGCACCCATGCCGCCGAGAGCGACGATCAGGATGCCGTACAGCACGCCGACCACGACGGCGGCAATGGCCGACCAGATGGCCCACTTCTTGGCCTTGGCCGAGGATTCCTGGGCACCGGCGATGTCGCCAGCGGCCAGCTTGCCGTTGACCTGGGCGGCGTAGACGATCGACACGATGCCGGCCGGCAGGCAGCAGAACAGGGTGCTCAGGATGGCCCAGACCAGATTGTTCGGGACCTGCGGAGTGGCGGTATTCATGGGTTCAAGCTCCTTGATGGGTGGTGGTGGTGAATCATTGGTCGGAAAGAGCGCCCAGCACGGCCAAGCCGCCGAACAGCCCGAACCACAACAGCAACAGGACCGGCAGGGCCACGGCCGAAGCCACCGCCCACCAGCCCGCCTTGCGCGACGCACTGTAGGCCCCCGGCAGGTCGCCGGCCGCGCGGCGGCCATCGACCTGGGAGGCGTACACGATCGACACCACGCCCAACGGGAGGCAGCAGAACAGCGTCGTCAGGATCGCCCAGACCAGATGGTTGGGGATGTAGACCGGACGGCTGAGCGGTGGTGGTTGATTCAAAGCAAGACTCCATTCCTTGGTGGCCAGCCGTGATGTTTCGGCCGGACCTCCCCCCTGTGGGTGCGTAATCTACCGCAACCGACGTTGCATGTATGCGTTTACAGTCACGACATGTCGCGTACGCCACTGGACGGTGACGTATGTGGGGGAGGTCGCCGGGCCCGCCTGGCGGGCCGGTTCCGTCAGGCGTGATCGCCGCGCAGTGCCCGCACCTGGGCCTCCAGCACCGGGGCGCTGGTGCTGTGGCCATCCACGGCCGGCGCCGCGACCACTTCGACGGTGGCACGGAAACGGCGCGGCACCCGCATGCGGCCCAGGCGGCTGTCGCGCCGGCTCCACATGCTCGACCACATGCCGCGCAGGGCCATCGGCACCACCGGCACCGGCCGCCGTTGGAGGATCTTCTCAACGCCCGACTTGAACGGGGCCATCGCACCATCCCTGGTCAGCGCACCTTCCGGGAAGATGCAGACCAGCTCACCTTCGGCCAACGCGGCGTCAATCTCGTCGAACGCGCGCTGCATCAGCGCCGGGTCTTCGCGCGCGCCGGCGATCGGGATCGCCTTGGCGGTGCGGAAGATCCAGCGCATCACCGGGATGTTGAAGATCCGGTAGTACATGACGAAGCGCACCGGGCGTGGAATCGTCGCCGACAGGATCAGCGCGTCCATGTAGCTGACATGGTTGCAGACCAGCAGCGCGGCGCCTTCGTCGGGCACGTTGGCCTCGATGCCGTGCGGGCGCAGCCGGTACAGCGTGCGCACCATCAGCCAGCTGAGGAAGCGCATCAGGAATTCGGGAACGATGGTGAAGATGTAGATCGCCACCAGCGCGTTGGCGATGGCCAGCGCCAGGAACTGCTGCGGGATGGTCCAGTGCAGCAGCGTGTGCGCGGCCAGCGACAGCAGGGCCGCAGCGACGATGAAGCCGGAATTCTGGATGTTCAGCGCCGCGAACACGCGCGACATCTGCGCCTTCGGCGTGCGGCTCTGGATCAGCGCGAACAGCGGCACCACGAAGATGCCGGTGAACAGGCCGATGCCGACCAGGTCGATGACGATGCGGCTACTGCCCGGCTGCTGCAGGAACGGCCCGATGGCCAGCCCCTGCACGGTCGCCTCGCCGCTGCGGGCGAAGTACAGGTCGAGCAGGAACGCGGTCATGCCGAACGCGCCCAGCGGCACCAGGCCGATTTCCACCGTGCGCGCCGACAGCTTCTCGCACAGCAGCGAGCCGATGCCGGTGCCAACCGAGAACAGGGCCAGCGCAAAGATGTACAGGGTTGGCTCACCGCCCAGGTTGGTCACCGCATAGGCCGGTAGCTGCGAGGTCAGCACGGTGCCGACGAACCAGAACCAGGACACGCCCAGGATCGAATTGCGCACGGCTTTCTGCTGGCGCGCCATGCGCAGCACCGCCAGTGATTCCGGCAGCGGGTTCCAGTTGATCTTCAGGTTCGGGTCGCCGGCATCGACCTTGGGAATCAGGCGCGCGGCGATGTTGCCGCAGATCGCCAGCGCGATGATCGCGCAGGCCGCCACCACGGTGCCGTGGCTGCCGGCCACGGTGAACACCAGGCCGCCGACGATCATGCCGGACAGGATCGACATCGAGGTGCCCATCTCGACCAGGCCGTTGCCGCCGGTCAGTTCCTCGGGCTTGAGCACCGACGGCAGCACCGAGTACTTGACGGGGCCGAACAGGGTCGACTGCATGCCGGTGCAGAACAGGGCCACCAGCAGCACCGGCAGGCTCTGGGTGAGGAAGCCGGCGGCCGCCAGCGACATGATCACGATCTCCATGGTGGTGGTGATCACGATCAGTCGCGATTTCTCAAGTTTGTCGGCGATCTGCCCGGCCAGTGCCGAGAACAGGAAGTAGGGCAGGATGAAGATGGCCGGTGCCAGCGTGGCGTACAGCCCCAGCTCCTCCTCCGGCACGGCCATGAACAGCAACATGCTGATGATCGCCTGCCGGTACACGTTGTCGTTGAACGCGCCGAGTGCCTGGACCACGAAGAACGGCAGGAAACGGCGCTGGCGCAGCAGGGCGAACTGGTTGTGACCGGACATGGAGCCTCCTTGACCGGCGCAGCCTAGCATTCCTGCCCATCTGCTGTGGGTACGGACCTGTGGGTGCGGACCCGTTGGTCCGCACACCTGCCAGCACCCTCAGACGATATCGTCGACCACGCCGCCGTCCACGCGCAGCGCCGCGCCGGAGGTGGCGGAAGCCTGCGGCGAGGCCAGGTACACCACCATGTTGGCCACTTCCTCGACCGTGGCAGTGCGCTGGATCACCGAGGATGGCCTGTGTGCCATCACGAACTCGCGGCCGATCTGCTCCAGCGGCTTGCCGCTGCGCTGGCGTTCATCCTCGAACATCGCCGCGAAGCCATCGGACAGGGTCGGGCCGGGCAGCACCGCGTTGACGGTGACGCCACTGCCGGCCACGCGCTTGGCCAGGCCGCGCGACAGCGACAGCTGCGCGGTCTTGCTGACCCCGTAGTGGATCATGTCGGCGGGAATGTTGCGTGCCGATTCGGAGGAGATGAACAGCACGCGACCCCAGCCGGCATCGACCATCGCCGGCAGCAGTGCCCGCGACAGGCGCACACCGGACATCACGTTGGTCTGCCAGTAACGCTCCCAGGTGGCATCTTCGGTCTCGAAGAAGTCCTCGGGGCCGAAGACGCCGGCGTTGTTGACCAGGATGTCGACCTTGGGCAGGCCGGCCAGCAGCGTATCGACGCCGGCCGCATCGGAGAGATCGGCGGCCACGCCGATCACCTCGGCACCCGGAACGGTAGCGAGCAGGCGCTGGCGGGCGCGTTCGACACTGTCGGTGCTGCGGCCGTTGAGAATGACCCGCGCACCCGCCGCGGCAAGACCCTGGGCGATCGCCAGGCCGATGCCGGCGGTGGAGGCGGTGACCAGCGCGGTGCGGCCGGCGAGTTCGATCTTCATGGGGGATTCCAGTACCAGGGGATCACCCAGTATCCGCGCGGGAAAGTGATCGGGATGCATCGCAAGGCGCAACACACGGTTGCACACGGTGCAGTAGATCCACGCCACGCGCGGATGGGATGTCCGACCAGCGACAAGGAATCAGGTCAGGTTGGTCACTGCCTCATTGGCCGCTGCACGCACCTTCGGCAGCATCCGCAGCACCAGCGCCATCTGGGTACGGATCAGCTGCAGTTTCGGCGGCATCGCCTCGTCGATCTGCTCCAGCTCGGCGGCCACCGCGCGGTCTGAGTCGTTGTCATCTTCCGCAACGGGTTGCCGCGCGGTCAGCGCCGTCGCCAGCTGCTGAAGTGCCTTGCGCACGCGATCGCCCGCGGCCAGCGCCAGTGGATCGCCAGCATAGCTGTCCACCTGGTCGCGGTGCGCACCCAGCGCCGACAGATGCCCCAGCAGCGTGTTGGACAGCGCCAGGAAGCGGAAGCCGGCATCCAGATTGCGGCGCACATGGCCGGGTTCGCGCAGCATGTTCGACAATGCGGTGGACAGCGCGGCGTCGGCGTTGTGCATGTCGCGGCGGGCGATGCGGTAGGCCAGGTCATCGCGCATGCCGCTGCGGTACTGGCCCAGCACCGAATCCAGGTAGCGAGCCGCAGTGTCCAGCACGCGTGCCAGGACGAGATGCAGCTGCCGGCCCTGCCAGTCGGGCAGGATCAGGAATGCGGCGACGGCGGCGATCGCGCAGCCCAGCAGCGTATCGACCATGCGCGGCACGATCAGCACGAAGCCGTCGCCGATAAGGTTGAAGCAGGTCAGCGCCATCACCGTGATCGCCGCCGATGCCACCAGGTAGCGATCGGTACGGGTGAAGAAGAACAGCAGCGCCGACAGCAGTGCGATCAGCAGCTGCACGTGCAGCTGTGGGAACAGCTGCAACAGCGCCCAGGTCAGTACCAGGCCGGCCACGGTGCCGACGATGCGTTGCGCCAGGCGCTGGCGGGTGGCACCGAAGTTGGGGCGGCACACGAACACGATGGTCAGCAGCACCCACGAGCCGTTCTGTGCATTGAACAGGCGTATCGCGGCAAAGCCGGCGATCAGCGCCAGCGCCATGCGCAGGCCATGGCGGAATAGCACCGAGCCGGGCGTGAGCTGCTGGCGGATGCGCACGCCCATCTCGCGCAACGTGTGCGGGTTGCTGTCGCGCAGGCGGGTGTCGACGTTGTCCAGACTGGCCTCGGAGCGCTCGGCGTCCAGCAGGCGGCGCTCGATGCTGCGCAGGTTGTGCACCAGCAGGTCCAGAGAACCAAGCAGGCGCTGCCACTGCGGGCGCTGCTGGTCACGCAGGTAGGCCAGCGCATCGGCCAGATCGCGTCCGGCCTGCTGGTTGCTTTCGCCGTACACGAACGGACGGCGCAGGCGGATCGCTTCGCCCAGGCGCGCGCAGGCCTGGCCCTGCAGGTCGAGCAGGCGCTGGCAGCGGTACAGCACATCGCTGTGGAAGAAGGCGTCGACCAGCGCGCCATAGGGGTAGTGCGAGGAACTGGCGCGCTCGTGGAAATCCTGGGCCATGTAATAGAGACGCAGGTACAGGCCGGAGTTCACGCCCGGCCGCCCGGAACGGCCGAAGCGGGCCAGGATCGCGGTCTTGGCCTCGTTCAACGCACCGACCACACGCCGGTTCTGTTCGGCCAGGTCGAGTTGGCGACGTTGCAGGTCTGCTTCCCTCACCGGCTCGAACAGCGCGGCCTTCAGCTGCAGGTAGCGGCCCAGTTCCTGATACAGCCGCGCAACGCGTTCGCGCACCGGACGGTTGGCGAACAGCGCGGTCCACAGGATCGACAGCAGGCCATACCAGACCGCACCGGCCAGCAGGTGGCTGACCGCGTCCAGCGCGCTGTGCAGGTCGCCGGCGCCATGCTGCTCCAGGCCGATCATGGTGTAGATCGCCAGCGTCACCGTCGCCTGGGCGATCGACGCATAGCGCTCGCCGAGCGCACCGAGCAGGGTCAGGCCGAAGGTGGACAGCGCCAGCGCGCCAATGAAGATCCACGGCCACGGGAACAGCCAGATCACCGATGCTGCGGCAAGGCAGAAACACAGCAGCGACAGCAGTACCGCCTTGGTGCGGCCCCACCAGTTGTCGTCGGTCTCGGCGATGGCGCTGGCGATGATGCCGAGAAACACGCCGGGCAGGGCGGTGAGCGCGTCCAGCTGCCAGCACACGGCAAGCGCTGCGGCCAGGGCGATGAACACCCGCAGGCCATAGCTGGCCTTCTCGTGGGCCCACAGGCGGCTGAGGCGGGATTGGCGGGCGGACATGCAGGCTCGGTGGAAGGGTCTTCCACCATTATTGCGGGCCACGCGTGAAATGGTAGATCCACGCCACGCGTGGATGATTTTCCGCTCGATACGCGGTAGTGCCGGCCGTTGCCCGGCTCTTCATGCGCCCGGACGAAGGTGCGAGGAGCCGGCCGGCGGGCGGCACTACGAGGTTGCCGGGGTTACATGTCGAACCGAACGCTCACCGCGAACGTACGCGGCAGGCCGGCGCCAGCGTTGGACCAGTACTTCCGGTTGGCCAGGTTCTCGACGCTGGCACGCAGGGTCACCGGGTGGCCCGAGGCAAGCAGCCGGTAGCCGACGCCGGCATTCACCAGCGTGTAGTCGGGCAGCTTCAGGGTGTTGTCGGCGTCGTACCAGACATCGCCGTAGTAGCGCACGGCCGCATACGTTTCCAGGCCGTCCACCCACGGCAGCTGGTAGGTGGCATGCATGACGCCGCTCCAGCGCGCGGCACCGGCGGTACGGTTGCCTTCCTGTGCGGCGCTGGCCGGCGACAGCCTGTCGTAGGTCGGGTCCAGCCAGGTGACGCCACCGCCGACCGTCAGGGCATCGTTGAGGTGCAGGTCGGCACTGGCTTCGATGCCTTCGTACAGCGTGATGCCGTCCTGCACCAGGCGCTTGCCGGCAGGCGTGAGCTCATCGATGTTGGCGCCACGCTCCAGCCGGAACGCCGCCAGGTTCGCATTCCAGCGTGCCCCCTCGACCTTCGCGCCGATCTCGTACTGCTTGCTGATGGTCGGGTCGAGCACGTCGCCGGCGTTGACGTAGCTGTTGCCCACGCGGCTGCCCGCTTCCAGCGATTCGATGTAGCTGGCGTAGAGGGTGACGGCCTCGCGGGGCTTGAGCATCACCGCGTAGGTCGGTGTGACCGGGTAGGTGTGGTAGCGGCCCCTGGTCTCGTAGTCGTTGTAACGCCAGCCTGCCAATACCGACCAGCCACTGCCGAGATCGACGGTATCGCTTGCGAACACCGCTTGCTGCACGGCTTCGTCGCCACGGGTCATCACTCGTGAACCGACGGCATCGTGGCGGATGGCGTGGCGCTGGTACAGGTTGCCGCGGCCGATCAGGTTCCATTCGTAGGGGCGGTCCCAGCCCAGCCCGGTCTGGTGGCTGATGCCCGCCACCACCTGATGCTGCAGCGGGCCAGTGCGGAAGCTGCCCTGCAGCATCGCCTGGGCCAGCTTCCACTCGCTCTTGCCGCCCAGTTCGTAGACGTTGACGTCATAGTCGCCGTTGGGATTGTCGATGTAGGCGAAGATCTTGTTGACGTCGTTCCACGAGGTGGTGACGCCGTAACTCAGGCTGGCTTTCCAGTCGCTGTTGATCTGCCAGTTCAAGCCGGTCGACAGCAGGCTGGATCGGGTGTCGTAGTAGGTGCCGGGCACGCTGTTGTGGGTATCCCCGGCAATCGGTCGCGGCAGCGATGTCAGGCCACGGAAGTAGTACTGCGGCGATTCTTCGCGCAGATCGCGTGACTGGAATACGCCGTCGAAGGTCCAGGTCAGTACATCGCTCAGACGGGCATCCAGCGAGAGTGCGCCAACCTTGCGATCGACGTGCCCACCATTGAAGGTCTCGCCTTTTTCCTGGAAGGCGTTGAAACGGTAGCCGAACATCTGCTCGTTGCCGAAACGTCCGCCAACGTCGATGCCGCCGCTGACGATGCCCTGTTCACGCCAACCCAGCTGGGCGGAGAAGGTGGGCGTGTCCGTCGGCTTCTTGGTGATGTAGTTGACGATGCCGCCGGGTGCACCGAACCCGTACAGGAAGCCGCCCGGGCCTTTCAGCAGATCGACCTGTTCCATCACTTCCAGCGGCCATTCGGTACCCCAGGAAGAGACCTGCAGGCCATTGACGCGATAGCTGTCAAAATTCAGTTCGATACCGCGATTGCGGATGGGTGAGCTCCAGCCGCTGGCGTAGGCGCTGACCTGGGTGGTGACCGAAGGGTCGAGCAGGAAGGCTTCGCCCAGCGAGACCACCTGGCGCTGCTCGATCTGCTCGCGGCCAACAGCGGTGATCGCAAACGGAGTGTCGCGCAGGGCGCGGTCGCCCAGTGCGCCGGCGTCGGTATGGGTGCGTTCGGCGGTGACATTCACCGCATCCAGATCGGTGGCTTTGCGGCTGACGGCCGGCGCTTCGGCATGGGCAGCGCAGGCGGCGGACAGGGCGGAGGCCAGCAGGGCCAGGCGGGGGAGACGGGAAGGCAGCATCGATGGTGGTCCTCGACGGACGGCCACAGGCCATCCGCCCACGGGTGGGGGAAGGGGCAGTGGCTGGGATCACGCAGGCTGGCCGGGGAAGGCAGCGGGGCGCCGCAACGGGGCGCAGGACCGTGGCTGGATGAGAATTGTTCTCTTTTCGTTACGGCACGTCAAACCTGGAGGCGTGCGGACCAACGGTCCGCGCCCACGGTCCGTACCCACCATTCGCATCCACGGTAGTGCCGGCCGCTGGCCGGCAGATTCGCCGTACGGAGAAAGCCGGCCAGTGGCCGGCTCTACCCCCGTAGATCCACGCCATGCGTGGATGGGCCGCTCTACGCCCGCTGCGCGCGCTTGAGCAGCTTCGCTTCGCGCCTGCGCGCGCGACGGGCCCGCCAGCGTTCGGCCAGGCACGAGAAGATCACGTACAGCGCCGGCGTGCTGAGCAGGGTCAGGCTCTGCGAGAACAGCAGGCCGCCGATCATCGCGATACCCAGCGGACGACGCAGTTCGGACCCTTCGCCCAGGCCGATCGCCAGCGGAACCGCTGCCAGGATCGCCACCATCGTGGTCATCATGATCGGACGGAAGCGCACGATGCTGGCCTCGCGTGCCGCCTCGCGCGGCGCCAGCCCATGCTCGCGCTGCGCCACCAGCGCGAAGTCGATCATCATGATCGCGTTCTTCTTGACGATGCCGATCAGCAGCACCAGCGCGATCATCGAGATCACCGACAGTTCGGTGTTGGTGCCGAACAACGCCAGCAGCGCACCGACGCCCGCCGCCGGCAGCGTGGACAGGATGGTGACCGGGTGGATCAGGCTCTCGTAGAGCATGCCCAGCACCAGGTAGACGGTCAGGATCGCGGCAAACACCAGGATCAGCATGTCGCTGGGATCTGAATTGAAGCCGAAGCCCGCGTCGTCGGCCAGGCGGATGTCACCGGGCATGCGCATGCCGGCTACGGTGGCGTCGATGATCGCCTTGGCTTCGCCCATGCTCACGTTCGGAGCAAGGTTGTAGCTGAGGTCCATCGTCGTGTACTGGTTTTCATGGGTGATCTGCGACGGTGCCAGGCCGGGCACCTGGGTGGCCACCGCGGTGATCGGCACCATGTCGCCGTTGCGCGCACGCACGTAAACCTCATCCAGCGCCGCCGGGGTGGCGGTCTGCGAGGGCAGGGCATTGACCACCACGCTGTACTGGTTGATGTCCGAATAGATGGTGGAGATCTGGCGCTGGCCGAACGCACCGTACAGCGCGCCGTCGATGGCGCCCACCGTGATGCCCAGGCGCGCGGCCTTTGCGCGGTCGATCTGGATGTTCTGGCGCAGGCCGGCATTGTCCACGTCGGTGCCGACGTCGCGCAGCTTCGGGTTCTTCTTCAGCTCCGCCTGCAGCTTCGGCAGCCACTCCTGCAGTGATGCCAGGTCGTTGCCCTGCAGCGAGATGCGGTACTGCGCGCCCTGGCTTGAGCCGCCGCCGTCATTGCTGGGCAGATCCTGGATAGCGCGCAGGCGCAGTTGCAGGTCGGGGTAGCGGTCGGCCTTGGCGCTCAGCCGCGCCAGGGCGTGCGCGGTGGTTTCGCGACGGCCTTCCCTGCGCGATTTCAGCTCGATGTTGAACTGCGCACTCGACCCCTGGCGGCCGCTGCCCAGGCGAACGCCCACGGTCTTCACTGCCGGGTCGGCCATCAGCATGTCGGTGATGCGACGCTGGCGGCTGACCATGTCCTCGAAGGAAACAGTGGCGCTGGAATTGGCCCGGCCCCAGATCAGGCCGGTGTCCTGCGGCGGGAACGCACCCTTCTTCACTGCACCGAACAGGAAGATGGTGGCGGCGATCAGCAGCAACGGCGTCAACGACAGCAGCAGCGCGTGGCGCAGCGAGAAGTCGAGGAACACGGTGTAGATGCGCAGCATCCGCTCGTGGCCGGCATCGAGCCAGCGGCCGAAACGCGACGGCGGCGCACTGTGGTCGTGCGCACTGAGGAAGCGGCTGCACAGCGCCGGGGTCAGCGTCAGCGAGACGATCATCGAGACCACAATGGCCGCCACCAGGGTGACGGTGAACTCGCGGAAGAACGCGCCCATCATGCCGCTGGCGAACAGCAGCGGAATGAACACCGCCACCAGCGAGGCAGTGATCGAGACGATGGTGAAGCCGATCTCGCGCGCGCCGGTCAGTGCCGCCTGCATGCGCGGCATGCCCTCGTCGAGATGGCGCATGATGTTCTCGATCACCACGATCGCATCGTCCACCACGAAGCCGATCGCGATCACCAGCGCCAGCAGGCTCAGGTTGTTCAGGGTGAAGCCCATCACGTACATCACCAGCGCCGCACCGGCCAGCGACAGCGGCACGGTTACGGCGGCGATCAGCGTCGGCGCCAGCCGGCGCAGGAACAGCGCCATGGTCAGCACCACCATCGCCAGGCTGATCAGCAGGGTAATCTGCACTTCATGCAGCGACGAGCGGATGGTCGGCGTACGGTCGAAGTACGGCGTCATCGTGGTGCCGGGCTGCAGGTAGTCGCGCAGCGCGGGAATCTGCGCCTTGACCCGGTCCACGGTCTCCACGATGTTGGCCCCGGCGCGGGTGAACACGTACATCACCACCGCCGGCTTGTGGTCGAACCAGGCGGCCTGGTAGGCATCCTGCTGGCCGTCATAGACGTTGGCGATGTCCTTCAGGCGGATCACCCGGCCATCGCCCTGGGTCTTCACCACCAGGTCGGCGAAGTCGGCTGCACGCGCGACCGAATCGTTGGCGATGATCGCGGTGGTGGTATTTCCATCGCTGAGGAAGCCGGTGGGCGAGGTGACATTGGCTGCGCGTACGGCGTTGCGCAGATCATCGGCAGTCAGGCCCAGCGCGTTCATCAGGCGCAGGTTGACGTCCACGCGCACGGCCGGCGTCGAGGCACCGGCGATATCCACCGAGGCCACGCCGCTGATCTGGCGGATGCGCTGTGCCAGCAGCGAATCGGCGACGTTGTAGAGCTCGTCGGCCGACTGCGTCTGCGAGGTCAGCGCAATGGCGATGACCGGGTCGTCGTTCGGGTTTGCCTTCTGGTACATCGGCGAGCCCATGCCCGAGGGCAGGTCGGCCTGCGCCGAGTTGATCGCGGTCTGCACGTCCAGCGCGGCCGAATCGATGTCGTGGCCGCTCTGGAAGATCATGAACACCAGCGAGCTGCCTTCCGAGCTCGACGAGCGCATGCGGTCGATGCCCGGCAGCTGGCCGAGGTGGCGTTCCAGCGGTGCGGTGACCGTGGACGCCATGGTTGCCGCATCGGCGCCGGACTGGCTGGCGTGCACGAAGATCACGGGGATCTCGATGTTCGGCAGCGCCGACACGCCCAGGCGCAGGTAGCAGATCAGGCCGACCATGAACAAGCCGATGGCCAGCAGCGCGGTGCCGATCGGGCGGCGGATGAAAGGGCCGGACAGGTTCATCGTGCGGCCTCCCGCAGCAGCGGGGCGTGGATCATGCCTGCGGCTCCTGCAGCGAACCATTGCGCAGCGCGCGCTGTTCGCGGCGGCGCGCCAGCCACTCGGAGAAGCGCTCCATGTACAGGTAGATCACCGGCGTGGTGTACAGCGTGACCAGCTGCGACAGCAGCAGGCCGCCGACGATGGCGATACCCAGCGGGCGGCGCAGCTCCGAACCGATGCCGGTGCCCAGCGCCAGCGGCAGTGCGCCGAGCATGGCTGCGGCGGTGGTCATCATGATCGGGCGGAAGCGCAGCAGGCAGGCGCGACGGATCGCGTCATGCGCGTTGGCACCGGCGCGGCGCGCCTCGATCGCGAAGTCGACCATCATGATGCCGTTCTTCTTGACGATGCCGATCAGCAGCACGATGCCGACGATGCCATCCACCGACAGGCTCAGCCCGCACAGCATCAGCGCCAGCAGCGCGCCGACACCGGCCGGCGGCAGGGTGGAGATGATCGTGATCGGGTGGATGTAGCTCTCGTAGAGCACGCCCAGCACGATGTAGATCACCACCAGCGAGGCCAGCAGCAGCCACACCACATCGGTCTGGCTGCCGGTGAACTCGGCTGCCTTGCCGATGAATTCGGCATGCAGATGTGCCGGCATGTCCAGGCTGTCCTTGGTCTCCTGGATCGCTCGCACCGCTTCGGACAGCGAATAGCCCGGCGCCACGTTGAACGACACCGTCACCGCCGGCAGCTGCTGCTGGTGGCTGACCACCAGCGGTGCGCTGCTCACCTTGCCTTCGGCCAGCGCCGACAGCGGAATGATGTTGCCGGCGCCGACCGTGATGCCGGTGTTCTGCGCGCCGATGCCGGTGGCGGTGGACGAGTTGGAGGAGGTGACCTGGCCGAAGCTGGTGGCATTGGTGCCGGTCAATGCGCCGGCGCCGTTGGAGGCGACCGCCAGCTGTTCCATCAGCGCGGTGCTGGTGCGGAACTCCGGTGCCACTTCCAGCACCACGCGATACTGGTTGAGCTCGGTGAAGATGGTCGAGATCTGGCGCTGGCCGAACGCATCGTAGAGCGTGTCGTCGATGGTCTGCATCGGCACGCCCAGCACGCTGGCCTTGTCGCGGTCGATGTTCAGCTCCAGGGCGCGGCCCTGGCTGGACAGGTTGTTGTCGACGTCGGCCAGTTCCGGGCGCTTGCGCAGCGCTTCGGTCAGGCGCGTGGCCTGGGTCGCCACCGTCGCCGAATCCACGTCCGACAGCGAGTACTGGTACTCGGTGGCGGCCACACGGGTATCCAGGGTTACGTCCTGCACCGGCTTCAGGTACAGCGCCACCCCCGGAATGCCGGCCACTGCCTTCTGCAGGCGCGGCAGGATCTCCTCCAGGCCATCGCGCTCGCCGCGTTCCTTCAGCACGATCGACAGCTGGCCCTGGTTGAGCGTGGGGTTCATGCTGCCGGCGCCGATGAAGGCCGACACGCCGGTCACGTCCGGATCCTGGCGCAGCGCTTCGGCCACCTGCCTGGTGCGCTGCTCCATCTGCGGGAAGGCGATGTTCTGGTCGGCCTGCACCACGCCGGTGATCAGGCCGGTGTCCTGTTCGGGCAGCAGGCCCTTGGGGATCAGCACGTACAGCAGCACGGTCAGCACCAGTGCGCCGCCGGCCACGGCCAGGGTCAGGCGCTGGTGGCCCAGCACCCAGTCCAGGCTGTGCTCGTACAGGCCGACGGTGCGCGTCCACAGGTTCTGCTTGCCGGCCGCCGCCGCGCGCTCATGCGCGTCCTCGCCCTCGGGCAGGGCATCGGGCTTGAGCAGGTAGGCACACATCATCGGGGTGAGCGTCAGCGAGATCAGCATCGACAGCACCACCGCGATGCTCAGCACCCAGGCGAACTCATGGAACAGGCGGCCGGTCACACCGGGCATCAGCAGCAGCGGCAGGAACACCGCCACCAGCGAGATGGTCAGCGACAGCACGGTGAAGCCGATCTGGCGTGCACCGATCTCGGCCGCTTCCTTGCCGCTCTTGCCCTGTTCGATATACCGCACGATGTTCTCGATCATCACGATCGCATCGTCGACCACGAAACCGGTGGCCACCACCAGCGCCATCAGCGAGAGGTTGTCCAGCGACATGCCGGCAAAGGCCATCACCGCGAAAGTGCCGGCCAGCGAGAGCGGTACCGCCACCGAGGGAATGATCGTGGCCCACAACCGGCGCAGGAACACGAAGATCACCGCCACCACCAGGCCGATGGTGAGGATCAGGGTGAACTGCACTTCGTGCACCGAGGCGCGGATGGTCTCGGTACGGTCGTTGAAGATCTCCAGGTGCACGTCGGCTGGCAGCACGCCCTGCAGCTGCGGCAGGATCGCGCGGATGCGCTCGACCGTCTGCACGATGTTGGCACCGGGCTGGCGCCGCACTTCCAGCAGCACCGCCGGCTTGCCATCGGCCCAGGCGGCGAGCTGGTCGTTCTCCACGCCATCGACCACCTCGGCCACGTCCGACAGCCGCACCGGGCGGCCGTTCTTGTAGCTGATGATGGTGTCGCGGTACTCGGCGGCGCTGGCCAGCTGGTCGTTGGTGCCGATGCTGTAGGACTGGGTCTTGCCGTTCAACGAGCCCTTGGGCGCATTGACGTTGGCTTGGGTGAGCGCGCTGCGCAGCTGTTCCAGGGTCAGGCCCATGTTCGACAGCTGCGCCGGATTGACCTGGATGCGCACGGCCGGGCGCACGTTGCCGGCAATCGAGACCAGGCCGACGCCCTGCACCTGTGACAGGCGCTGGGCCAGGATGGAGTCGGCGTAGTTGTTGACATCGCGCAGCGGACGCGTGTCAGACGTCAGTTTCAAGGTAACGATGGCCGCGTCAGCCGGGTTCACCCGGTTGTAGACCGGCTGGTAGGGCAGCGACGAGGGCAGGGTGGCCTGGCGTATCGCCGCCTGTACGTCCTGCGCGGCGATGTCGATGTTCCGGTCCATCGAGAACTGCAGGATGATCGTGGACAACCCGGCCGACGAGTCGGAGGTCATCAGCTCCAGCCCGGAGATCTGCCCGAACTGGCGCTCCAGCGGCGTGGTGACCAGCGAGGCCATGGTGGTGGCGTTGGCGCCGGGGTACTGGGTGGTGACCACCAGGCTGGGCGCATCGATTTCCGGCAGCGCCGACACCGGCAGCTTGCGGTAGCCGAGGATGCCCAGCAGCAACAGGCCCGCCATCAACAGCGAGGTGGCGATCGGGCGGCGGATGAAGATCGTCGAAAAGCCCACGGACTGATCCTTGCTGGCACTTCAATGTCGGCGCCGACGAGCATGCCGGCGCGAGGGAGAACAGTCGCCTGCGCTCAGCGCGGGCCACCACCGCGACGGCCACCGCCGCCACCGTTCTTCTGCTCGGCCGCCTTCAGCTCGGCCTCGGTCGGTGCGGCCGGGGTCTGGCCCGGCTTCAGTGCGGTGACCTTGCTGCCCGGCTTCAGGCGGAACTGGCCTTCACTGACCACCCGCTCGCCGCCCTTCAGGCCTTCGGCAATCTGCACCTGGCTGTCGCCCACTTCCACGCCGCTGCGCACGGTCTGCATCTTCACCGTGTTGTCGCCCTGCACGACATAGACGTATTCGCCATCTGGGCCACGCAGCACCGCCTGGGTCGGGATGACCACGCCACCGGCGATCGTGCGCAGCTGCATGCGCACGTTGACGAACTGGCCCGGCCACAGGCCATTGTCGGTGTTGTCGAAGACCGCACGTGCCTTGAACGTGCCGCTGTCCGCACTGATCAGGTTGTCGACCACGTCCAGCTTGCCGTCGCCGGACAGAACATGCGAGTCGGCGCGGTCCAGCGCGGCCACCGGCACCGTGCCGGCGGCCTGTGCCTGGCGCACATCACCCAGCTGGCGCTCGGGCAGGTTGAACAGCACGTGGATCGGATGGATCTGGGTCAGCGTGACCAGCGCGGTGCCGGCGTTGACCACGTTGCCCGCATCGACCGCACGGATGCCGGCGATGCCGGAGATCGGCGCAGTGACCCGGGTGTACTGCAGCTGCACCTGCGCCGAGCGCATGCTGGCCTCGTTCGCAGCGACTGCGCTTTCGTACTGTGCCACTTGGTTTCGCTGTGTATCCAGATCGGTCTTGGCGACGTACTGGCGGTATTCCGGCGCGTTGGAGCGCTGGTAGTTGGAGCGCGCGGTGGCCAGCAGGGCTTCGTTCTGGCGCTTGGCTGCCGCGGCCTGGTCATAGCTGGCCTGGGCAGTGCGCGGATCGATCACCGCCAGCACATCACCCTGCTTCACTTCCTGGCCTTCGCGGAAATTCAGGCTCATCAGCTGGCCGCCGACCTGCGGGCTGACCGTAACGGTATTCATTGCGGTCACCGTGCCCAGCGCGCTGGCGTACACCGGTACGTCCTGGCGGGTGGCATCGACCACGGTCACCGGCACCGGGCCCGCATCCGGGTCTTCGCCGCCCTGGCGTGCGCCCGCAGCCGGTTTTCCAGCCTCGTCCTTGCCGCCGCCGATGACCCGCAGGCCGACCACGGCCAGCACCAGCACTGCCACGACCAGCAGCACGATCTTCCAAACACGTGACATTACGAGGACTCCAAAAGGGCTGGACCGGGCGCGACCCGGGGGCAATGCGCAAAGCATACCTGTGCCACATCACGTTTCCTGCATGACGGATGGGACGGGCGCTAAGACCGGATGCCGCGCCGGAGGTTCCCGTGGCGGCAGTGTTGCCCTACATTCAGCTGGAACCCCCTGCCGTGGAGATTGTGATGCGCCGTTCGCTGCTGCTGTCCGCCCTGCTGCTGGCCCTGCCGGCCCTTGCCCACGCCCAGGACGGGCAGCGCCCGGAAGTGACCGCCGCCGCGCAGCGGCTGCAGTCCAAGGTGATCGAGTGGCGTCGTGATTTCCACCAGCACCCGGAGCTGTCCAACCGCGAAGTGCGTACCTCGGCCGAAGTCGCCAAGCGCCTGCGGGCGATGGGCCTGAAGCCGAAGACCGGCATCGCCCACCACGGCGTGGTGGCGATCATCGAAGGCGGCAAGCCGGGCCCGAAGATCGCATTGCGCGCGGACATGGACGCGCTGCCGGTGACCGAGCAGACCGGCCTGCCGTTCGCTTCCAAGGCCACTGACCAGTACCGCGGGCAGACCGTGGGCGTGATGCATGCCTGTGGCCACGACGCGCACACCGCGACGCTGCTCGGCGTGGCCGAAGCACTGGTGTCGATGAAGAAGGACCTGCCGGGCCAGGTGATGCTGATCTTCCAGCCGGCCGAGGAGGGCGCGCCGCCGCCGGAAGAGGGCGGTGCCGCACTCATGCTGAAGGAAGGGCTGTTCGCCGATTTCAAGCCGGAGGCGGTGTTTGGCCTGCATGTGTTCTCCAGCGTGCAGGCCGGCCAGATCGCGGTGCGCGGTGGCCCGTTGATGGCCGCCTCGGACCGTTTCGGCATCAAAGTGATCGGGCGCCAGACGCATGGCTCGGCACCGTGGAACGGTGTTGACCCGATCGTCGCCACCGCCGATCTGGTCGGCACCGCGCAGACCATCGTCAGCCGCCGTGCCAACCTGTCCAAGCAACCGGCGGTGCTGACCTTCGGCGCAATCAACGGCGGCATCCGCTACAACATCATTCCCGATGAAGTGGAGATGGTCGGCACCATCCGCACCTTCGACGAAGGGATGCGCCAGCAGATCTTCGCCGACCTGCGCAACGTGGCCGAGCACACGGCCGCCGCGCACGGTGCCAAGGCGGTGACCGACATCTACGAATCGGAGGGCAACCCGGCCACGGTGAACGACCCGGCGCTGACCGCGAAGATGCTGCCGAGCCTGCAGGCGGTGGTGGGCAAGGACAACGTGTACGAGCCACCGCTTCAGATGGGCGCGGAGGATTTCTCGCTGTACGCGAAGGAAGTGCCTGGCATGTTCTTCTTCGTCGGTTCCACCAGCGTGGGCATCGACCCGGCGACGGCGCCGGCCAATCATTCGCCGAAGTTCCTGCTGGATGAGAAGGCGCTGGATGTGGGATTGCGCGCGTTGCTGCAGGTGAGCCTGGATTACCTGCACGGTACCGGCACTCCGGCGGGGTGAGGGTTTCCGGCAGGGCTTGCAGCCCTGCACCCGCCGAGACCAAAGCCACGTCAACGGCAAAAGCTGGTTTCCTGAGGGATGGCGGGGTGGGTCCGGTGGCAGGGGACGCTGCAAGTACGTCCATGTAAGCTCGGTCGCCGCATCCATGCGGCTCACGCCCCTGCCACCGGACCCGCCCCGCCTTCGACAGTTTCCCGCGGGCTGTCGGAACGACACTCTGCTTCTGGTGGGTGTCGACCTTGGTCGACACGGCAGGCGTCGTGAACGTCTGAAGAATCGGCTTTTGATCTTGATTTTCTGATCTTTCCCGTGGTGGTGGCCGCGTGCAAGGAACTGTCAGGGGCCGGGTGGGCAGGCGGGGCGGGGGTGTCTGCGGCATGGATGCCGCGGCCAATCCCCCATGGACGGGTTTACGGCGTCCCCCGACCCGCCTGCCCACCCCGGCCAAGCCGATAGACCGCCTTTCGCGATCATCCCAATACAACCACCACGGAGGGGCTCCGCCGTTGGCCGGCCCGGCCGAAGGCCCGCCGTCCGCGCGATACAATGCCCCCCATGAACACCCCACAGGATTCCAGCCTCGGTCGCGAGGTCAGTTACCCGTCGCAGTACGATCCCGGCCTGCTGTTTCCCATCCCCCGCAGCGGCGCCCGCGCCGAGATCGGTCTCGATGACGGCGCGCTGCCGTTCGTCGGCCACGACCGCTGGCACGCCTTCGAGCTGAGCTGGCTCGACCCGCGTGGCAAGCCGCAGGTCGCCGTCGCCACCGTCCAGGTGCCGTGCACCTCGCCGCGGTTGATCGAATCGAAGTCGTTCAAGCTGTACCTGAACTCCCTCAACAGCACCCGCATCGACAGCGCCGAGGCGCTGCGCGCGCGCATCGTGGCGGATCTGTCGGCCTGCGCCGGTGCGCCGGTCCAGGTGGAGTTCGGCCTGCCGGAGCTGCAAGAGACGCCGCTTGGCGAATCCATCGACGGGCTGGACGTGGAGATCGACTGCTACGGCCCGCCGCAGGCGGACTTCCTCGCCGCCGATGCGGGCGAGGTGGTGGAGGAGACTCTGGTCTCGGCGCTGCTGAAGTCCAACTGCCCGGTCACCGGCCAGCCGGACTGGGCCACGGTCAGCCTGCGTTACCGTGGGCCGAAGATCGACCGCGCCGGCCTGCTGCGCTACTTGGTCAGCTACCGCGAGCATGCCGAGTTCCACGAGCAGTGTGTTGAGCGGATCTTCAGCGAGGTGTCCGCGCGCTGCCAGCCGCACTGGCTGGAGGTTGAGGCCCGCTACACCCGCCGTGGTGGCCTGGACATCAACCCCTGGCGTGCCAGCCCGGGCATCGTCGCCCCGGCCGCGACCTACCGCGAGCTGCGGCAGTAACCGCCGCAGGCGGTTACCGGTAGTGCCGGCCGCTGGCCGGCAATCGGCCAAGGCCGGATCCCGTGGCACAGCCGGCCAGCGGCCGGCACTACCGGGTGTCCATTCCCCCGATTGTTCAGCCGCCCCCGGGGCCGGCTTCACATCTGCACCATCCCCATTTAACAACCGCCATGGCACCGTGCCAATCACGTAGTCATGCAGACGGGAGTTGTGGATGAGTACCGAGAAGAAAGCCGATTTCTCCGGCGTCAGTGGCAGTGTCGACAGTACCGCCGAGCAGGTGCCGAAGGCGGACTTCTCCGGCGTCAGCGCTTCGGTGGACAGCACCGCAGACGTTGTCAGCGGCGGCACCTACACCGTGCAGAAGGGTGACTCGCTGTCGAAGATCGCCAAGCAGCATCTGGGCGACGCCAATGCCTGGAAGAAGATCTTCGAAGCCAACCGCGATGTGCTTGATGACCCGGACAAGATCTTCCCGGGCCAGACCCTGAAACTGCCGCCGAAGTAAGCCGGCCAGAACGCCGTCCGACAATCCCTGGGAGGAACCCCGAATGATCAAGACCACCCCGCTCCAGACCGCCCTGATCGCCGCCCTGCTGGGCAGCGTCGCCCTGGTCGGTTGCAAGAAGAAAGAAGAGTCGACCGACAACAATGCCGCTCCGGCAGCGACCGCTCCGGCCGAACCGGCAGCACCGGCCCCGATGACCGGCGCGCCGCCGCCGATGGCCGAAGCCGCTGCTGTCAGCGTCTCGTCGGTCACGGTCGGAAAGACCGCCGCCGCCGACAAGTCGGTTGCGACGACGGCTCTGTTCGCACCGAAGGACGACATCATCGTCTCGGTCAAGACCGACGGTGCGGCAAACAATGTCAACGTTGGCGCGAAGCTGACCTACCAGGACGGCCAGGTGGCCGGCGAACAGAATGCCACGCTGAACACCAGCGGTGCGGAAACCACCAACGTCACCTTCAAGAATGCAAAGGGCTGGCCGGCCGGCAAGTACCGCGCCGAAGTCACCGTCGATGGCAAGGCGGCCGGAACGCCGCAGGAGTTCGAGGTCAAGTAAGTCCTGCCGACTCTCTCCCGGCAGGGCTCACGATGGACGCAGCCGCGAGGCTGCGTCCTTTTTTATTGGGCGATGGTCGGCTTCATCCACGCATGGCGTGGATCCACTGATGCTGTGGGCGAGCTTCATCCAGGCGTGGATGGATCACAGCGTTGCCGGCATGCAGTACCGTCGCGTATGGCGTGGCTTTGCCCCGCGCGGCTGAAAACGCGACAATGCAGGGGTTTCCCCTGCCGCGCGCCCACCCTGACGGCGACGGGGGAAAGCGTGGGGCCCGGCCCCGCGCGCGACACGGTTGCACGTGGCCCGGCGCTGGCGCCGGCCTTCCCCTGAGCACTGCTACAGAGTCCAAGTCCCCCATGTCCAAGATTCTCTACACGCTGACCGACGAAGCCCCGTTCCTGGCCACCCAGTCGCTGCTGCCGATCGTTGACGCCTACACCGGTACGGCCGGCATCGTGGTGGAAACCCGTGACATCTCGCTGTCCGGCCGCATCCTGTCGCAGTTCCCGGAACTGCTCAGTGACGCGCAGAAGGTCAGCGACGACCTGGCCGAGCTGGGCCAGCTGGCGACCACCCCGGACGCCAACATCATCAAGCTGCCGAACATTTCCGCCTCGGTGCCGCAGCTGAAGGCGGCCATCAAGGAACTGCAGGACCAGGGCTATCCGCTGCCGGATTACCCGGAAACCCCGGCCGACGACCAGCAGCGCGACTACAAGGCGCGCTACGACAAGGTCAAGGGCAGCGCGGTGAACCCGGTGCTGCGCGAAGGCAACTCCGACCGCCGTGCACCGCTGTCGGTGAAGAACTACGCGCGCAAGCACCCACACCGCATGGGCGCCTGGGCGCCGGATTCGAAGTCGCATGTCGCGCATATGGCCGCCGGTGATTTCTACGGCAGCGAGAAGTCGGCCACCCTGGCCAATGCCGGTTCGCTGAAGATCACCTTCCACGGCAATGACGGCGGCACCGCTGTGCTGAAGGAAAAGACCGCGGTCAAGGCCGGCGAGATCGTCGATGCCGCCGTGATGAGCCGCAAGGCACTGGCCGCGTTCATCGGCGAGCAGATTGCCGATGCCAAGGCCCAGGGCGTGCTGTTCTCGCTGCACCTGAAGGCGACCATGATGAAGGTCTCCGACCCGATCATGTTCGGCGTGGCGGTGAACGAGTTCTACAAGGACGTGCTGGCCAAGCACGCCGACGTGCTGAAGCAGGCCGGTTTCGATGCCAACAACGGCATCGGTGACCTGGCTGCGCGCCTGCCGTCGCTGCCGGAAGCCACCCGTGCTGCGATCGAAGCCGACCTGGCTGCCGAGTACGCACAGCGCCCGGGCGTGGCCATGGTCAACTCGGACAAGGGCATCACCAACCTGCACGTGCCGAGCGACGTGATCGTCGACGCCTCGATGCCGGCGATGATCCGCGACTCCGGCAAGATGTGGAATGCCGAAGGCAAGCTGCAGGACACCAAGGCCGTCATTCCGGACCGCTGCTACGCCGGCGTGTACCAGGCCGTCATCGACGACTGCAAGGCGCACGGTGCCTTCGATCCGGCCACCATGGGTTCGGTGCCGAACGTCGGCCTGATGGCGCAGAAGGCCGAGGAGTACGGCTCGCACGACAAGACCTTCCAGATCGCCGCCGATGGCGTGGTCAAGGTCACCGACGATGCTGGCACCGTGGTGTTCGAGCATGCCGTCGAAGCCGGTGACATCTGGCGCATGTGCCAGACCAAGGACGCGCCGATCCAGGACTGGGTGAAGCTGGCCGTCGAGCGCGCCCGCCTGAGCAGCACCCCGGCCGTGTTCTGGCTGGATGCCGCCCGTGCCCACGACGCGCAGGTCATCGCCAAGGTCGAGCAGTACCTCAAGGACCACGATACTGCCGGTCTCGACATCCGCATCCTGCCGCCGGTGGAAGCCACCGCGTTCTCGCTGGACCGCATCCGCAAGGGCGAGGACACCATCTCGGTGACCGGCAACGTGCTGCGTGACTACCTGACCGACCTGTTCCCGATCATGGAGCTGGGCACCAGCGCCAAGATGCTGTCGATCGTGCCGCTGATGGCCGGTGGCGGCCTGTTCGAGACCGGTGCCGGTGGTTCGGCTCCGAAGCACGTGCAGCAGTTCGTCGAGGAAGACTACCTGCGCTGGGATTCGCTGGGTGAATTCCTGGCCCTGGCCGCGTCGCTGGAACACCTGGGCAACCGCTACGACAACGCCGCTGCCCGTGTGCTGGCCAAGGCGCTGGACGAAGCCAACGGCCAGTTCCTGGACAACGACAAGTCGCCGTCGCGCAAGCTGGGTGGCATCGACAACCGTGGCAGCCACTTCTACATCGCGCTGTACTGGGCCCAGGCCCTGGCCGCGCAGGACGAAGACGCCGCCCTGAAGGCGCGCTTCGCCCCGCTGGCCAAGGCGCTGACCGACAACGAGCAGAAGATCGTCGAAGAGCTGGTCGCGGTGCAGGGCAAGGCCGTGGACATCGGCGGCTACTACCGTCCGGACGTGGCCAAGGCCAGCAAGGCGATGCGCCCGAGCGCGACCTTCAATGCCGCGCTGGAGCAGCTGCGCGGCTGATCCGTCGCCGTTCGGTCGTGACCCCGGAACCCGCGCTTCGGCGCGGGTTTCTTTTTTGGGCTTTTGGAGGTCAGATCCCTTTGCCCTGCAAAGGGATCTGATCCCGCGCGATAAAACCGTGACATCCGTCGGTCGTCGCGTTGAACGCACTGATGGGTATCGACGGCGCGCAGGCCGTGGTGCTGGTCGACTACGAAAGCGGCATGCTGCTGGGCGAGGCCGGTGCCGGCATGGACATGGAAGTGGCGGCCGCTGGCAACACCGAAGTGATCCGCGCCAAGATGAAGACCGCCGCGTCGCTGAACCTCAACGACGGCATCGAGGACATCCTGATCTCGCTGGGCAAGGCGTACCACATCATGCGCCCGGTGGCGAAGAAGTGCGATCTGAGACGGTAGTGCCGGCCGCTGGCCGGCATCCGCATGGATCCAACGCCGGTCCAGGTGCTGCCGGCCAGCGGCCGGCACTACCTTCGCGCTCGACGGCATCGCACACGCCAGCGTATGGTGAAGCCGGTCCTCCCCGGGTTAGCTACGCATGTCCAAGCCTGATATCGATGCCGAGCTGGCGTCGCGCATCGCTGGCGCCATCCACGCTGGCTTCGAGCAGTACCACGCCCGCTTTGCGGCGATCACCGCTCGTGCGCGGCAGCGTTTCGAGCAGCGCGACTGGGCCGGTGCGCGACAGGATGCAGTCGAGCGCATCGCCCTCTACGATCTGTGCATCGCCGAGCAGATGGATGCGTTGCGCCGCCTCGCCGGTGACGCGATCGGCGAGCGCGCGCTGTGGCTGCAGGTGCACGCCGGCTACAGCGCGTTACTGCAGGGCCTGATCGACGCCGAGCTGTACAAGACCTTCTACAACACGCTGTCGCGGCGCCTGTTCGCTACCCGCGGCGTGGACCCGGCGCTGGAATTCATCGCTTTCGACGTCGAGCCGTCCGATGCGATCACCCATCCCGTCGCGCGGCATACCTACGCGGTCTCGCCGACGCGGCCGGTGGAGGCCCTGCAACGCGTGCTGGCCGACTACCGCTTCGACATTCCCTACGCGCACCAGTTGCGTTGCGCGGCGGCCATTGCCGTGCGCCTGCAGGACGACCTCGCCCATTGGGGGGACACGCCGGTGCGCAGCATTGAACTGCTCGACACGGTGTTCTACCGCGAGCGCCGCGCCTACCTGGTTGGCCGCGTGTTCGGTGAGCATCGCTTCTCGCCCTGCGTGATCGCGCTGGTCAACGATGAGCGCGGGCTGCGAGCCGATGCGGTGCTCACCCGGCGCCGTGATGTCGCCCATCTGTTTGGCGTGTCGCGCAGCTACTTCCAGGCCGACCTGGGCACGGTGGGCGATGCCGTGGTGTTCCTGCGCAGCCTGCTGCCGGGCAAGCCCATCGATGAGATCTACACGGTGCTGGGGCGCGCCAAGCAGGGCAAGACCGAGCGCTACCGCACCTTCTTCCGCCACTTCAGCGAGCACCCGCAGGAGCGGCTGGTCCCCGCCGAAGGCACGCCGGGCATGGTCATGGCGGTGTTTACCCTGCCCAGTTACCCGCTGGTGTTCAAGCTGATCCGCGACCGCTTCGCGTGGCCCAAGGCGATGTCGCGACAGCAGGTGGAAGAGAAGTACGCGCTGGTGTTCAACCTCGATCGTGTCGGCCGCCTGCTCGATGCACAGCCGTATCGTCATCTGCGCTTCCCGCGCGAGCGCTTCGCGCCGGCCCTGCTGGATGAACTGCTGCAGCAGTGCGCGCAGAGCGTACGCATCGATGGCGATGAGGTCGAAGTCGCACTGTGCTATGTGCAGCGTCGTTTTCGTCCCTTGAATCTGTACCTGCGCGAGCAGGGCGCGGAGGCGGTGCGGGCGGCGGTGCTCGACTATGCGCAGGCGATCACCGACATGGCGCGCAACAACATCTTCCCCGGTGACATGCTGCCGAAGAATTTCGGCGTATCACGGCATGGGCGGGCCGTATTCTACGACTACGACGAGCTGTGCCTGGTCAGCGACTGCGTGTTCCGCGCCTGGCCGCAGCCGCGTACACCGGAGGAAGCGATGTCCGACGAGCCGTGGTTCCATGTTGGTCCGCGCGACGTGTTTCCCGAGCGCTTCGGCCCGTTCATGGGCCTGCCCGCTGCAGAGCTGGCAGCGGTGCGCGAGCACTACCGGCACCTGTTCGACCCGGGCTGGTGGCAGGGCCTGCAGGAACGCTTCGCACGAGGGGACTATCCGGATACGCCGCCCTATGCGGGTGCACACCGGCTGGCCTGAGCCGGCTGTCATGGGTATTGGGACTGAGGTACGCTCGCTGTTCATCACCAAGGATCCGGCAATGATGCGTTCCCCACTGTTTCTCGCCCTCGCGCTGGCCGTCGGTGCCGGCGCCCCCCTGCTTGCAGGTGACGCCACTGCGCAGACCGCACGTGCTGTACGTGCGACTGCGGAAATGAGCATGGTGCTGTCCGGTCATATCGAGGTCACGCCGGAGGGCGCTGTCAGCTCGCTGGTGCTGGACCAGAAAGCCATGGTCGCCCCGGGCATCGCCTCCTTCGTCGAAGGCACCATCGGGGGCTGGCGCTTCGAGCCCACGCTGCGCGCTGGCCAGGCGGTGGCCACGCGGGCCCCTTTGCGCGTTCGCCTGCGCGGCAAGGCTGCGGCCGATGGCGGTTATGAAATCAGCATGACCAGTGTCGACTTCAGCGAGTACGATCCGAAGGCCACTGATTCGGTGACCCCGCTGCACATGACACCGCCGCGCTACCCGGAGGCGGCCTACCGAAACGGTGGCCAGGGTGAGGTGCTGCTGCTGGTCAAGGTGGCGCGCGACGGAACAGTGGCCGACGTGGCCGCCGAGCAGGTGAACATGGCTGTGGTCGCGTCCGAGCGGACCCTGGCCAAGATGCGCGACATCCTGGCCAGAGCCAGCGTCAGCACCGCCCGTACCTGGACCTTCAAGCCGCCGACCACCGGCGAGGACAGCACCCGGGACAGCTGGACGGTTCGCATCCCGGTGAACTTCGCCCTGAACCATGATCCCAATGCAGAGGCGGAACGCTATGGCCGCTGGCGCGCCTTCATTCCGGGGCCGCGGCAGAGCGTGCCGTGGCACGAGGCTGACCCGGTCGAGCAGGCCGGCAGCGATCTGCTGCCGGAAGGCGGCGTCTACATGGTGGACGGCGCCAAGCGCGGCCTGCGCCTGCTGACCCCGCTGCAACAGAGCTGAGACCCGCTGCGGAGCCGGGCAGCCCGGCTCCGCGTCAGTCGGCGTACGGGTAGACCACCACCCGGTTGCGGCCCTGTTCCTTGGCCATGTACAGCGCCTTGTCGGCCAGCCGCAATGCCTGCTCGGCGTCGACATGGAAGCTGGGGAAGTGAGCCACGCCCAGCGACACGGTGATGGTGCCGACCGGTTCGAATGGGTGATCGGCGATATGCTGGCGCAGGCGTTCACCGGCCTGGCGGGCCGAGTCGGTACTGATGCCCGGCAGCAGCAGCAGGAATTCCTCGCCGCCGGCGCGGCAGAGGATGTCGCTGTCGCGCGAATAGCGGCGCATCTGGTCGGCGATGTGGACGATGGCGGCGTCGCCGACGTCGTGGCCATGGCTGTCGTTGATCGACTTGAAGCGGTCGATGTCCAGCGCCAGGATCGCGAACGGGATGCCCTGCACCTGCAGCGCGTCCAGCGCCTGCTGCAGGCCGCGGCGGTTGAGCAGGCCGGTCAGCGGGTCGGTACGGCTGGCACGGTTGAGCGTACCGATACGGTCCTGCAGGGCATTGAAGCTGTGCAGCACTGCCTGCTTGAGTTGGGCGACCTCGAAGTACCACGCGCGGATGCCGCTGACGTGGCTGATCGCATTGCCAGTGTCTTCGCCGCCCTGCACGTTGCGTGCGAGCTGCCACAGTGGCAGCGAGATGCGGCGGGCGAACCACCAGGTGACCAGCAGTGACAGCAGGCCGAGCGGGATCGCGTTCCAGATCACCGCGGTCATCAACCGCGACAATGGCTGCAGCGTGGCCTCGGTCGGCCGCTGGGCGACGATGCCCCAGCCGGTGGCCGGTACCGGCGCATAGCCGGCCAGCATCGACACGCCCAGGTTGTTGCGGACCTGCTGCGCACCGCGTTCACCGCGCACGACTGCCTTCACCGCCGGGTTGCCGACCACGTAGTCGCCGACCCGCTTGCCATCGGCGTGGTACAGCAGGCGGCCATTGCGGTCCACCACGTACAGGTAGGAGCCGTCGCGGTAGTAGTGCTTGCCCAGCAGCGTGTGCAGTGCGCTGCGCTGGCGCAGGTACAGGGTGCCGCTGACGTAGCCGCGATAGCGACCCTGGCGGTCGAAGATCGGGTGCGACAGCGAGACCAGCAGCTTGCCGGTGGCCGACTGGTACGGGTCACTGATCATCGGCTGGCGCGCGGCCAGTGCCGCGTTGTTGCCGACGCTGTGCAGGATCTCGCCCTGCAACTGCAGGGTCTGTGGCGAGGTGGCGATCACCAGGCCATCGGCATCGACCACCAGCGAGGAATTGAAGCTGTTGGTCTGCAACTGCAGGCGGCTGGCTTCGTCCTGCGCCTGTGCCGGATCGAGATTGCTCTGGCCCAGCCGGGTGGCGGCGTAGGCCAACTCCTGCTGCGCGGCCAGCAGGAAGTTCTGGGTGGTCTCGGCCAGCTTGGTGGCATAGACGCGGTTGGCTTCCAGGGTATTGCCGACCAGCTGGTCGCGCTGCACCCGGTAGCTGGCCAGCAGGGTATTGGCCAGGGCAATGATGGCGCTGAGCAGGGCCAGGGCGAGGATCAGCTTGCCCAGGTTGAGGCGGGGAGACAGCGTTCGCATGCGTCGACGGATCCGGCAGGAGGCTGGACCCGACCGGTTCTCCGGAAGGGGCGACAGCGGGAATCGGTGGCCAGGCCCTCGGGGGGCAGGGTATGGGGCGAATTATCGCCAAAAGTCGGAGGCGGCAAAGTGAAACAGGTCGCCCTGCAGGCAAAAAAAAACCTGCCGCAGCGAGCGGCAGGCTTCTTCCGATGCAACGCCGGATCAGCGCTTCATCGAACCGAAGAACTCGTCGTTGGACTTGGTGTTCTTCATCTTGTCCAGCAGGAATTCCATCGCGGCCATTTCGTCCATCGGATGCAGCAGCTTGCGCAGGATCCAGATCTTCTGCAGCAGTTCCGGCTCGATCAGCAGGTCTTCGCGGCGGGTGCCGGAACGGTTGATGTCGATGGCCGGGAACACGCGCTTTTCAGCAATACGACGGCTCAGGTGCACTTCGCTGTTGCCGGTGCCCTTGAACTCTTCGTAGATCACCTCGTCCATCTTCGAACCGGTGTCCACCAGCGCGGTGGCGATGATGGTCAGGCTGCCGCCTTCTTCCACGTTGCGCGCGGCACCGAAGAAGCGCTTCGGGCGGTG
This sequence comes from Stenotrophomonas maltophilia group sp. msm1, assembly GCF_032025805.1. Classification (NCBI taxonomy): domain Bacteria; kingdom Pseudomonadati; phylum Pseudomonadota; class Gammaproteobacteria; order Lysobacterales; family Lysobacteraceae; genus Stenotrophomonas; species Stenotrophomonas maltophilia group sp. msm1. The sequence goes on along the minus strand of NZ_JAVSKH010000001.1, from coordinate 260,013 downwards.
CAGGGCGTTGGCGTCCACACCACCGGTCAGCACCTTGCCCGAGCTCGGCACCACGTTGTTGTAGGCGCGGGCTAGGCGGGTGATCGAGTCGAGCAGGATCACCACGTCCTTCTTGTGCTCGACCAGGCGCTTGGCGCGCTCGATGACCATTTCGGCCACCTGCACGTGGCGCGCGGCCGGCTCGTCGAAGGTCGAGCTGATGACCTCGCCGCGCACGGTGCGCTGCATTTCGGTCACTTCTTCCGGGCGCTCGTCGATCAGCAGCACGATCAGGTGCACGTCCGGGTGGTTGGTGGTGATGGCGGTGGCGACCTGCTGCATCATCATCGTCTTGCCGGCCTTCGGCTGCGACACGATGAGCGAGCGCTGGCCCTTGCCCTGCGGCGCCATCAGGTCGAGGATGCGGCCGGTGATGTCTTCCGACGAACCGTTGCCACGCTCCAGGGTGAAGCGGCGGCGCGGGAACAGCGCGGTCAGGTTCTCGAACAGCACCTTGTTCTTCGACGCTTCGATCGGCTCGCCGTTGATGGTGTCGACGATGTTCAGCGCGAAGTAGCGCTCGCCGTCCTTCGGGAAGCGGATGCGGCCGGAGATGTGGTCGCCGGTGCGCAGGTTGAAGCGGCGGATCTGGCTGGGCGAGATGTAGGTGTCGTCCGGGCCGGCCAGGTAGCTGGCTTCAGCCGCGCGCAGGAAGCCAAAGCCATCCGGCAGGATTTCCAGCACACCGTCGGCGGCAACGCCATCGCCGTGGCGGGTCAGCACCTTCAGCAGGGCGAAGATCACATCCTGCTTGCGGGCGCGGGCCACGCCTTCGGAGATCTGCAGCTGCTCGGCGATTTCCAGCAGCTTCTGTGCCGGCATGCGCTTGAGGTCGCTCAGCGAATAGACCGGGAAGCCCTCGGGCACGTTGGCGTGCGGGCGCGGCACGAACGGCTGCTGCTCGCCGCCGTCGTTGGGCATGCCCTCGTCGCGGAAGCGGTTGTTGCGGTCACGGTCGCGGCGGTTGCGGAAGCGGTCGCGGCGGTTGCCCTGCCCCTGGCCCTGCTGGCCATTCTGGTTGTATGGGTTCTGGCCCTGGTTCTGGCCGCCCCCCTGATGGTTGTGCTGCTGGCGCGGCTGGCCGGATTCGCGGCCTTCGCTGCCTTCGCCACCGCCACTGCTGGCAGGGGCCTCGGCGGCGGGCGCGCTCGGTGCAGGTGCTGCGGCCGGCGCCGGCGCGGGAGCTTCGGGCGCGGAGGCCAACGGCAGCGTCGGCTGCGCCGGAGCGGCGCTGGTTTCGGCGGCTGCCGGGGCGGCGGCCTTGCTCACGCGGGGCTTGCGCACACGCTTTTCGGCGGGCGCATCGGCGCTGCCGGTTTCGGAAGTGTTATCGGACAAGAGCGTTATTCCTCGCTTGAAGGTGCGAGCGCCCGGCTGGGGCGGCGAACGTTGGGAATGGGTCTGGAAGAAACTGCGTCCAGAGGGTGCGGCACGCGAACGCGGCCGGATATGCCGACACTATCATCGGCCTGCGGCGCCATGCAAGGGTCGCCGGGAACAGCATTCATCATGGGCGCAGGGGCGCCGCCGGCAGCCGCGTTCGGCGGCTGCCGGAGAACCGCAGGATCAGGCCAGGGCCTTGTCCAGCAGGCCGGCCAGCTGGGCCTTGCCCACCGCACCGATCTGCTCGCCGACCTTCTCGCCGTCCTTGAACACGACCAGGTACGGAATCGAACGCACGTGGTATTTGGCGGCCAGCGCACGGTTGTGGTCAACGTTGACCTTGGCGATCTTGGCGCGGCCCTGGTAGGCATCGGCCAGTTCGTCCAGCGCCGGGGCGATCATCTTGCACGGGCCACACCACTCGGCCCAGAAATCGACCAGCACCGGTTCCTTGGAATTCAGCACTGCGCTATCAAAGTCGGCATCGCCGACATGTACAACCTTGTCGCTCATCTTGGTTTCTCGTCTTGGATTGCACCCGGCCATGCCGGAGGTGGGTGAACTGGGCCATGCCCGGTGGCGCGACCCTCGTCGTTGCCTCGCGGCGCACTGCCGCGGTGCGTTCGGCGGGATGCCTGGACGCTCACGGCCGGCAGTGTACCCCTATCGCAGGGCAGGGACAGGCGCCGGTTGGAACCCAGCGTATCGTGATCGCTTCGATGGCCGGTATGTGGCGGATTTCACTGTCTTCCTGTACATGGGGCTGGCAGTGGGCGACACCAGCGAACCCGGGCAGGCCGTTCAAGTCCGGTGTGGCTGGGTGAAGGTAGCGTCTCTGGATGCCATGAGACGCCGCATTCCGGTTTGCCTGCCCGAGTGCGCTAAACTGGGGCATTGTGCGGCGCGCGGACCGGGTGGTCCCAGCCTGCCAACCCGCCGCAGGGGCCGCAGTTTGCGACGGTGCCCCCAGACGCTGAAGTGCCAGCCGCCCCACGGGCCGGCGGCCATACCAAGACGGACTCATGAGCGACAAACCGCTGACCGATTTGACCTTCTCCTCCTTCGAGCTGCATCCGGCCCTGCAGGCCGGCCTTGAAGGAGCCGGATTCACCCGTTGCACCCCGATCCAGGCGCTGACCCTGCCGGTCGCGCTGCCCGGTGGTGATGTTGCCGGCCAGGCCCAGACCGGCACCGGCAAGACCCTGGCCTTCCTGGTCGCTGTCGTGAACCGCCTGCTGACGCGTCCGGCCCTGGCCGACCGCAAGCCGGAAGATCCGCGCGCGCTGATCCTCGCCCCGACCCGCGAACTGGCCATCCAGATCCACAAGGATGCGGTGAAGTTCGGTTCCGACCTGGGCCTGCGCTTCGCCCTGGTCTACGGCGGCGTGGATTACGACAAGCAGCGCGAACTGCTGCAGCAGGGCGTGGACGTGATCATCGCCACCCCGGGCCGCCTGATCGACTATGTGAAGCAGCACAAGGTGGTGTCGCTGCACGCCTGCGAGATCTGCGTGCTGGACGAAGCCGACCGCATGTTCGACCTGGGCTTCATCAAGGACATCCGCTTCCTGCTGCGCCGCATGCCCGAGCGCACCACCCGCCAGACCCTGCTGTTCAGTGCCACCCTCAGCCATCGCGTGCTGGAGCTGGCCTACGAGCACATGAACGAACCGCAGAAGCTGGTGGTCGAAGCCGAGACCATCACCGCCGCGCGCGTGCGCCAGCGCATCTACTTCCCGGCCGACGACGAAAAGATTCCGCTGCTGCTGGGCCTGCTGTCGCGCAGCGAAGGCGCGCGCACCATGGTCTTCGTCAACACCAAGGTGTTCGTCGAACGCGTCGCCCGTTCGCTGGAAAAGGCCGGCTACCGTGTCGGCGTGCTGTCCGGCGATGTGCCGCAGAAGAAGCGCGAGAGCCTGCTCAACCGCTTCCAGAAGGGCCAGCTGGAAATCCTGGTGGCCACCGACGTGGCCGCGCGCGGCCTGCACATCGACGGCATCAAGTACGTCTACAACTACGATCTGCCGTTCGACGCCGAAGACTACGTGCACCGCATCGGCCGTACCGCGCGCCTGGGTGAGGAGGGTGATGCGATCAGCTTCGCCTGCGAACGCTACGCCATGGGCCTGCCGGACATCGAGGCCTATATCGAGCAGAAGATTCCGTCCGAACCGGTCACCAAGGAACTGCTGACCCCGCTGCCGCGCCCGGAACGCCCGGCGCCGGCGGCAGGCGAGGAAGGCGAGGACAACGAAAGCGTCGGCCAGATCTTCCGCGAAGCGCGCGAAGCCCGCGCCGCCGAGGAAGAGCGTCGGGGCGGTGGCCGCAGCGGCGGCCGCTCAGGCAGTGGTGGTGGCCGCGGTAGTCGCGACGGTGAACGCAGCGGCGAACGCCGTGCGCGTGGCCCGCGCAAGCCGCGCGTGGAAGGCGAGCAGGGCGCTGCCGCCGCGGTTGCCGGTGCCGAAGGCGCCGCCGCCCAGGCCCCGCGTCCGCCGCGCCCGCCGCGTGCCGAAGGCGCACCGGCAGCCACGGTGGACGGTGAGCACAAGCCGCGCAAGCGCCGTCGTCGTCGCCACGGCCGTCCGGTCGAAGGTACCGAGGGTGTACAGGCCAACGCCGGCAACGGCGCCAGCCCGGTGACCCCGGTGCAGGTGGTGGCCAAGCCGGTGCGTACCGCCGCCGATACCGGTGACTCGTTCCTGACCCGCATCGGCCGCAAGATCCGCCGGATGCTGTCGGGCAGCTGATCGGCGCTGCCGATCAGCGGGTAGCACCCGACCGTTGGTCGGGTGGCTTTGAAAGGTGTGCCGACCAACGGTCGGCACCCACCAGGCGGGGCCGGTGGCACCCACCGTCTCCACGACGTCGCGCCGGTCCTGCATAATCGGGGCATGAGTGTCCTGCGCTTCGACAATGTCAGCAAACAGTACGCCGGTGGCCACGAGGCGCTGACCGATGTCAGCTTCGAGGTCGCGCCGGGCGAGATGCTGTTCGTCACCGGCCATTCCGGTGCGGGTAAAAGTACGCTGCTCAAGTTGATCCACCTCGACGAGCGGCCCAGCCGCGGCGCGGTGGTGTTCGACGAGCGCAACCTGCTGAAGGTGCGCGGCGGCGACGTGCCGCGCCACCGACGCGCGGTGGGGGCGGTCTACCAGGACCACCGCCTGCTGATGGACCGCTCCATCGCCGAGAACGTTGCACTGCCGCTGATCCTGCGCGGTACCCGCCGTAGTGACATCAACAAGCGCGTGCGCTCGGTACTCGAGCGGATGGGGCTGGGCCATCGCGAGAAGGCGCTGCCCTCGCAGCTGTCGGCCGGCGAACAGCAGCGCGTCGGCATCGCCCGCGCGATCGTCGGCGAGCCCAAGCTGCTGGTGGCCGATGAGCCGACCGGCAATCTCGACCCCACCCTGGCAGCGGAGATCATGGCTCTGTTCGCCGAGCTGCCCGCGCGCGGCACCAGCGTGCTGGTGGTCAGTCACGACCTGCCGCTGCTGCGCCGCATGCGCAAGCGCGTGCTGATCCTTGACCACGGCCGGCTGGTGGATGACATCTCGCCGCAGGACCTGGCGGAGTAACCATGGCGAAGAACGAAAACAGCGAAGCCGCCGCCCCCTCGCGCGTGGGCGTCTGGTTCCAGCACCACGTGCACAGCGTGGTGTTCAGCTTGGGCCGTGCCTGCCGCAAGCCGTGGGCGACCCTGCTGACGGTGATGGTCATGGCGCTGGCGTTGGCCCTGCCACTGGGCCTGTCGATCGCGCTGGACAACCTCAAGCAGTTCGCCGGCAGCGTGCAGCAATCACGCGACATCAACGTGTTCCTCAAGGGCAACGTCGATGGCCCCGGCGCGCTGCGCCTGGCTGGCCAGCTGCGCGACCGCGACGACGTGGCCGAAGTGAACGTGCGCACGCCCGAGCAGGGCCTGCAGGAACTGCGCGATGCCGGCCTCGGTGAGGCGATCGATGCGCTCAACGACAATCCGCTGCCCTCGCTGCTGGTGATCACCCCCGGCCAGGGCAAGGACGACGCACGCCTGGCGCGCGCGCTGGAAAGCCTGCCCGAGGCCGACCTGGTGCAGCACGATGCGCTGTGGCGCCAGCGCCTGGATGCCTGGCTGGCGTTCGGCGCGCGGCTGGTGCAGGTGCTGTCGGTGCTGCTCGGCGCGGGTGCCGCGCTGGTGGTCGGCAACACGGTGCGCCTGGACATCCAGGCGCGCCGCGAAGAGATCGGCGTGCTGCAGCTGCTTGGCGCCAGCGATGGCTTCATCCGCCGCCCCTTCCTGTATCTGGGTGCGTGGTATGGCCTGGGCGCAGGCGCGGTTGCACTGGCCCTGATCGGCGCCGCCGGTGCCGCGCTGCGCGTGCCGCTGGCCGAACTCTCGCGCAGCTACGGCAGCCCGTTCGTGCTGCATGGCCTGGACCTGCTGCATGGTGGCCTGGTCCTGCTCGGCACGCTGCTGCTGGGCTGGCTGGGTGCCTGGCTGGTGACCGGCCACTTCCTCCGCCAGACCCGCCCGACCGATACCTGAGACCGGCATGCAACCGCAAGCGCTGAAGCACCTTGAAGGGCCCGCGACGCGGGTGATGGTGGTCGATGGCTCGAAGCTGGTCCGCAAGCTGATCGCCGACGTCCTGCAGCGCGACCTGCCGGGCGTGGAGGTGATTGGCTGCGACAGCATCGAAGACGCGCAGCAGGCGCTGGCGCAGGGCCCGGTGGACCTGGTGACGACCTCGCTGACCCTGCGTGATGGCGACGGCCTGGCGCTGGCGCGCATGGTCCGCGAAGCGGCCGGACAGGCCTATGTGCCGGTGATCGTGGTTTCCGGCGACGCCCAGCAGCACCTGGAGCAGCGCCGCTTCACCGAGTACGTCACCGACTATTTCGACAAATCCCTGGGCCATGAAGCACTGGCGACCTTCATCCGTGGCTATGTGCAGCCGCAGACCATCCCCGGCGCCACCATCCTCTACATCGAGGACAGCCGCGTGGTGGCCGAGGCCACCAAGCGCATGCTTGAGCGGCAGCAGCTGAACGTACTGCACGTGGTCAGCGCCGAAGAGGCATTCACCCTGCTCACCGCCGAGTCGCTGGGCCGCAGCCGCCACCGCATCGACCTGGTGCTGACCGACGTCACCCTGAAGGGCGAGCTGAGCGGCCGCGACGTGGTGCAGCGCGTGCGCGTGGACTTCGGCTACGGCAAGCGCCGCCTGCCCGTGCTGGTGATGACCGGCGACGGCAACCCCCACAACCAGACCGGGCTGCTGCAGTCCGGTGCCAACGACCTGGTGCTCAAGCCGATCGAAGAGCGGCTGCTGGTCACCAAGGTGCTGTTCCAGCTGCGCCTGGCTCGATTGAATGATGGACCTTTGTTGCGATGATCGATGAAGTAACCGACACCCCGACGATCCAGCTGGAACCGAGCTGGAAGCAGCACGTCGGTGAGTACCTGTTGCAGCCGCAGATGCGCGAGCTGTCGGCCTTCCTGCGCCAGCGCAAGGCCAGCGGTGCGGCGGTGTTCCCGCCCGGGCCGCAGATCTTCGCAGCGTTTGACGCCACGCCGTTCGAGCAGGTGAAGGTGGTGATCCTCGGCCAGGACCCGTACCACGGGCGCGGCCAGGCCCACGGCCTGAGTTTCTCGGTACCGCCCGGCGTGCCGGTGCCGCCGTCGCTGCTGAACATCTACAAGGAGATCGAGAGCGATCTCGGTATCCCGCGCCCGGACCACGGCTGCCTGATCCCGTGGGCGCAACGGGGCGTGCTGCTGCTCAATGCCGTGCTGACGGTGGAGGAGGGCAAGGCCGGCGCGCACCAGGGCCGTGGCTGGGAAGGCTTCACCGATCATGTGGTGGACGTGCTCAACCGCGAGCGCGAAGGCCTGGTGTTCATGCTCTGGGGCGCCTACGCGCAGCAGAAGGGCAAGGTCATCGACATCCGCCGCCATCGCGTGCTGAAGGCCCCGCATCCGTCGCCGCTGTCGGCCCATCGTGGCTTCCTCGGCTGCCGCCATTTCTCCATGGCCAACGAGTACCTGCAGCGCCGCGGCCAGGCCCCGATCGACTGGTCGCTGCCGCCGCGCTCGGCGCTCTGAGCGCCGGCGAGTGGCCGGGCCTGAACGCCGGACAACGTTCCCCGTCCTGAATGGGCCTCCGGAACGGCGCGTTCAGCTCCGCTTGACCGGAATCAGCAGGTTTTCAGTGGGTAATTGCTTGAATTCCAAGGGATTGTGAATCCCGAAAAGCGCGCTCGCCACTGTCATCAAATCGCGCTACGGTAGGGCTCTGTTTGGGACCAGTGTTGCATCAATAGGATGCTGGAACTTTTTCCTCCTTTAGCAGTCCAAATCCCGGACTGCTAAGATGGGTGCCTATGAGCCAGAACACCTCTACTGCCCTTGTGGCAAACAATCTCCCGATTCCCAGTGCGCTCGGTTCGCTGGACGCCTACATCGGTGCCGTGCACCAGATCCCGGTGCTGTCGGTCGATGACGAACAGGACCTGGCCCGTCGCTTCCGCGACGGCAATGATCTGGACGCCGCCCGCGAGCTGGTGCATTCGCACCTGCGCTTCGTGGTGCACGTGGCCCGCGGCTACAACGGCTACGGCCTCGCCCTGGGCGACCTGATCCAGGAAGGCAACATCGGCCTGATGAAGGCGGTCAAGCGCTTCGACCCGGACATGGGCGTGCGCCTGGTCTCCTTCGCCGTGCACTGGATCCGTGCCGAAATGCACGAGTTCATCCTGAAGAACTGGCGCATCGTGAAGGTCGCCACCACCAAGGCGCAGCGCAAGCTGTTCTTCAACCTGCGCAAGTCGAAGACGCGCCTGGGCTGGATGAACGCGGCGGAAGTGAGCGCGGTGGCCAAGGACCTGAACGTGTCCGAGCGCGAGGTCATGGAAATGGAGTCGCGCCTGTCCGGCCGCGATATCGGTTTCGATGCGCCGACCGACGAGGACAACGAGCACGCCCCGCCGTCGCCGGCTGCGTTCCTGGTTGCCGATGACGAAGACCCGTCGATGGCCTACGAGCGCGAGGACAGCGAAGACAACCAGATGCAGCTGCTGCGCGAAGGCCTGGCCGAACTGGATGCGCGTTCGCGTGACATCATCCGCCGCCGTTGGCTGGATGCCGACAGCAAGGTGACGCTGCAGGAACTGGCAGACGAGTACGGCGTGTCGGCCGAACGCATCCGCCAGGTCGAGGCGAATGCCCTGAAGAAGATGAAGGCGCTGTTCACCGCGTAAGGCGGGGAGGCGTTGAAGCAATGAAAAGGCCCGGCACTGCCGGGCCTTTTCTTTTCGGTGGCGTTCTCATCCATGCATGGCGTGGATCTACCCAATGTCAGTAGAGCCACGCCATGCGTGGCTGCGGCGCGGTCGTCACTCTTCGCGTGCGATCGCGCGCCAACCAATGTCGTTGCGGTGGAATTCGTTGGCCCAGCTCACCTTGGCTACGCCGGCATAGGCATTGGCCTGCGCGTCGCGCACGCTGTCGCCCAGTGCGGCCACGCACAGCACGCGGCCGCCGGCGCTGACCACCTGGCCCTGCGCATCCAATGCGGTACCGGCATGGAACACCTTGGCAGCGTCCGGCACGTCGTCCAGGCCGGAAATCACGTCACCGGTGATCGGCGCTTCCGGGTAGGGCTTCGCCGCCAGCACCACGCCCAGCGACGGGCGCGCATCCCACTGTGCCTCGATCTGGTCCAGGCGGCCATCAATCGCCGCTTCCACCAGGTCCACCAGATCCGACTGCAGGCGCAGCATCACCGGCTGGGTTTCCGGATCGCCGAAGCGCACGTTGAATTCGATCACCTTCGGTGCGCCGCTGGCATCGATCATCAGGCCGGCGTAGAGGAAGCCGGTGAACGGGATGCCGTCGGCGATCATGCCCTGCACGGTGGGATTCACCACCTCACGCATCACGCGGGCGTGTACTTCCGGGGTGACCACCGGCGCCGGCGAGTACGCGCCCATGCCGCCCGTGTTGGGGCCGGTGTCGCCGTCGCCGACGCGCTTGTGGTCCTGCGAGGTGGCCATCGGCAGCGCATGCACGCCATCGACCATCGAAATGAAGCTGGCTTCCTCGCCGTCGAGGAACTCCTCGATGACCACGCGCGCGCCGGCATCGCCGAAGGCGTTGCCCGAGAGCATGTCACGCACGGCGTCCTCGGCTTCGGCCTGGGTCATCGCAACGATCACACCCTTGCCGGCGGCCAGGCCATCGGCCTTGACCACGATGGGGGCGCCCTTCTCGCGGATGTAGGCCAGCGCGGCGTCCACGTCGGTGTGCACGGCGTAGAACGCGGTGGGGATGTTGTGGCGGGCCAGGAAGTCCTTGGCGTAGGCCTTGCTGCCTTCCAGCTGCGCGGCGGCTGCGGTCGGCCCGAAGATGCGCAGGCCGGCGGCGCGGAAGTGGTCGACCACGCCGGCCACCAGCGGTACTTCCGGGCCAACCACGGTCAGCGCCACGCCTTCAGCCTGGGCCAGCGCCAGCAGGCCCTCGATGTCGGTCACCTTCACCGCCACGTTGCGGCACTTGTCTTCGCTGGCGGTACCGGCGTTGCCGGGCGCCACGATCACGTCGGTGACACGGGAGGACTGGGCCAGCTTCCATGCCAGGGCGTGTTCGCGGCCGCCGGAGCCGATGACGAGGATCTTCATGGGACAGGGTTCTCGGATACGGAAAAGAAAAGCCGGGCAGGGCCCGGCTTGGTGATGCGGATCAGTGGCGGAAGTGGCGCACGCCGGTGAACACCATGGCCAGGCCATGTTCGTCGGCGGCGGCGATCACTTCGGCATCGCGCATCGAACCGCCCGGCTGGATGACCGCCTTGATGCCGGCGGCAGCGGCGGCATCGATGCCGTCGCGGAACGGGAAGAACGCATCGGAGGCCATCACCGAACCCTCGACCACCAGGTTCGCGTCGGCGGCCTTGATGCCGGCGATGCGGGCCGAGTACACGCGGCTCATCTGGCCGGCGCCGACACCGATGGTGCGGTTGTCCTTGGCATAGACGATCGCGTTGGACTTGACGAACTTGGCCACCTTCCAGGCAAACAGCAGGTCGCTGAACTGCTTGTCGGTCGGCGCCAGCTTGCTGACCACCTTCAGCTCGTCGCGGGTCATGCCGCGGTTGTCCGACGACTGCAGCAGCAGGCCCGAGCCGACGCGCTTGCTGTCGAAGTTGTTCAGGCCGTCGCCATGCGGGATGCGCAGCACGCGTACGTTGGCCTTCTTCTGCGCGTATTCCAGCGCGGCCGGCTCGTAGTCCGGGGCAATCAGCACTTCCACGAACTGGCGGTCCAGGATCACCTTGGCGGTGGCGGCGTCCAGCGGCGTGTTGAAGGCGATGATGCCGCCGAAGGCGCTGGTCGGGTCGGTGGCGTAGGCCAGCTCGTAGGCATCGCCGTTGCCGGCGCCGACGGCCACGCCGCACGGGTTGGCGTGCTTGACGATGACGCAGGCCGGCGCATCGAACTGGCGCACGCATTCCCACGCCGCGTCAGCATCGGCCAGGTTGTTGTAGCTCAGTTCCTTGCCCTGCAGCTGCTGGAACGTGGCCAGCGTGCCCGGCACCGGGTACAGGTCGCGGTAGAACGCGCCGCTCTGGTGCGGGTTCTCGCCGTAGCGCAGGTCCATCACCTTCACGAAGGTCGAGTTCATCTGTGCCGGGTACTCGGCACGCACCGGCACGGCGGCGTCGGTGGCGGTGACCGCCGACAGGTAGTTGCTGATCGCCGCATCGTACTGGGCGACGCGGTTGAACGCGGCCACCGAGAACGCGAAGCGGGTGGCAGCCGTCAGCTGGCCGTTGTTGGCCTCCAGCGAGGCCAGCAGTTCGGCGTACTGCGACGGATCGGTGGCCACTGCCACGCGGGCGAAGTTCTTGGCCGCCGAACGCAGCATGGCCGGGCCGCCGATGTCGATGTTCTCGACCGCGTCGGCCAGGGTGCAGTCGGCCTTGGCGGTGACCGATTCGAACGGGTACAGGTTCAGCACCAGCAGGTCGATGGCGCCGATGCCGTGCTCGGCCATCACCGCGTCATCCAGGCCGGAGCGGCCCAGCAGGCCGCCGTGCACCATCGGGTGCAGGGTCTTGACCCGACCGTCCATCATTTCCGGGAAACCGGTGACCTCGGCCACGTCCTTCACGGCCAGGCCCGCCTCGCGGATCGCCTTGGCGGTGCCGCCGGTGGACAGCAGCTCCACGCCGCGTGCCGCCAGCGCAGTGGCCAGCTCGACCAGACCGGTCTTGTCGGAAACGGAGAGGAGGGCCCGGCGGACGGGCAACAGATCAGCAGTCATGGGACGGAATCGGCAGCGGAGCGGGGCCGGTATTGTAGGCGGTGGGGGCCGGTGGCGGGCGCCGCAGGGGCAGATTTGCCGTGGCAGTTGACGTAAAGGCGGGTCGGGCACATCGATCCGGCCCGATCCGGGGGCTGGGCTGCGGACCGGAGCAGGGTTGTTGGAATCTGCCAACGATGGGGTAGGCTGTGCCCCGCACTGCCAAGGATCAGCGGGTACGGATCATGTCGATCTACGCATTGAAAGGACGTTTCCAGGACCTGTTGCGTCCGGCCGTACGCGGTCTGTTCCGCATGGGGATCACTGCCAATACGGTGACCGTGGCCGCTGCCGTGGTCTCACTGCTGGTGGCCGCGGCCGTGTGGTGCTGCGCGCCTGCCCAGCCTCTGCTGTACCTGCTGCTGCCGTTGTGGATGCTGCTGCGCATGGCGCTCAACGCGGTGGACGGCATGCTGGCGCGCGAATTCGGCCAGCAATCGCGGCTGGGCGCCTATCTGAACGAATTGTGCGATGTGATCGCCGATGCGGCGCTGTACCTGAGCCTGCTCAGCGTACCCGGCGTGCGCCCGGAGGCGCTGTGGCTGCTGGCCTGGACGGCGGCGCTGAGCGAGTACGCCGGCGTGCTGGGGCTGATGGTCGGTGCCAGCCGCCGCTATGACGGCCCGATGGGCAAGAGCGACCGCGCCTTCGTGATCGGTGCGCTGGGCTTGCTGCTGGCCTTCGGCTGGGGCGGTGCACTGACGGCCAGCGGCGTGGCTGCAGCCATGGCAGTGTTGTGCGTGCTGACGATGATCAACCGCGTCCGTCGCGGACTGCGGGAAGCGGCGGTTTCGCCGAATTAATCAAGCAGATACAAAAAGACAATCAGGAGATTGCATGCGTCAGGCGCAGGAACGGGAATTCCACAGCTTCGACCAGGTACCGCTGTTCTACCGGTACTGGGCGGGCACCACCGCAACCCCGGCCACCAAGGCCATCGTGCTGCTGCACCGCGGCCACGAGCACTCCGGCCGGGTCACCCACCTGGTCGATGAGCTGGACCTGCCCGACACCGCCTTCTTCGCCTGGGATGCGCGCGGCAATGGCCGTTCGCCGGGCGCACGTGGCGATGCACCGGGCTTCCCGGCGCTGGTGCGCGACCTCGATAGCTTCATTGCCCACATCGGTGCCGAGCACGGCATCGCGGTGGAAAATATCGTGGTGATCGCGCAGAGCGTGGGCGCGGTGGTCGCCGCGACCTGGGTGCACGATTACGCGCCGCGCCTGCGTGCGCTGGTGATGGCTTCGCCGGCGTTCAAGGTGAAGCTGTACGTGCCGTTCGCGCGCCCGGGCCTGGCCTTGATGCAGAAGCTGCGCGGCAACTTCTTCGTCAACAGCTATGTCAAGCCGCAGTGGCTGACCCATGATCCGGCGCGGGTGGAAAGCTACCGTACCGATCCGCTGATCACCCGGCCGATCTCGGTGCGCGTGCTGCTGGGCCTGTACGAAGCGGCTGACCGCATCGTCGCCGATGCGCAGGCCATCAGCGTGCCGGTGCAGCTGCTGGTGTCCGGTTCGGACTTCGTGGTGCACCGTGGCCCGCAGGATCGCTTCTATGAACGCCTGTCCAGCCCGATCAAGGAGCGGGTGCATCTGCCGGGCTTCTTCCACGACACGCTGGGCGAGCGCGATCGGGCACCAGCACTGGCGCGCATCCGCAGCTTCATCCAGACGCGTTTTGCCGAGCCGCTGCGCGAACTGCCGCGGCGTGACGCGCACCGTCATGGACCGACCTTCGAGGAATCAGAGATACTGGCGTGGCCACCCGAACGCAACAGCCTGGCCGACCTGCGCTGGCGCGTGGTGCGCGGCGGCCTGCGCTTCGGTGGCACGCTGTCCGAAGGCATTGCGCTGGGCCTGCAGACCGGTTTCGATTCCGGCAGCACGCTCGACTACATCTATCGCAACGAAGCGCGCGGCAAGGGCCCGCTGGGCCGCATGGTCGACCGCAATTACCTGGACGCAATCGGCTGGCGCGGCATCCGCATCCGTGGCCAGCACCTGCAGGAACTGCTGCGCGATGCCGCCCAGCGCCTGCGCGGGCAGGGCACGCCGGTGCGCGTGCTGGACGTGGCCGCCGGCCATGGCCGCTATGTGCTGGAAGCGCTGGGCCAGGGCGAACAGCGCGCCGACCGCATCGTGTTGCGTGATTTCAGCGACTTGAACGTGACCCAGGGCCAGGCGTTGATCGAGCGCCTCGGTGCAGCCGACATTGCGCGCTTCGAGCAGGGCGATGCGTTCGACCCGGCACAGCTGGCCACGGTGGACCCGGCGCCGACGCTGGCGGTGGTGTCCGGCCTGTACGAGCTGTTCCCCGACAACGATGCGGTGCTGCGATCGCTGCAGGGCATCGCTGCGGCAGTGCCAGTGGGCGGCTATCTGGCCTACACCGGCCAGCCCTGGCACCCGCAGTTGGAGTTCATCGCCCGCGCGTTGACCAGCCACCGTGGTGGTGCAGCATGGGTGATGCGTCGCCGCACCCAGCAGGAGATGGATGAGCTGGTGCGCCTGGCCGGGTTCGAGAAGGTGACGCAGCGTATCGACGACTTCGGCATCTTCACCGTGTCGCTGGCGCGCCGGACCGCGTGATGGCGATGCTGGCTGCAACCCCGTTGGCCGTGGAAGGGCGCCCTTGGCGGCGCGCGCTGCTGTGGCTGGCGCTGCTGGGTCCGTTCTTCTTTGCCAGCTACGGCTTCGCCAACTGGATGGCCGGCCGCCACGCTACGCTGCCGGTGATGGCGTTCGCCTGGGAGACGCGCATCCCGTTCGTGCCGTGGACGATCGTGCCGTACTGGTCGATCGACCTGTTCTATGCGGTCTCGTTCTTCCTGTGCCGTCAGCGCCTCGAACTGGACCGGCACGCGCTGCGGCTGCTCAGTGCACAGCTGATCGCGGTGACCTGTTTCCTGCTGTGGCCACTGCGCTTCAGCTTCGAGCGGCCGGAGATCGGCGGCGTGTTCGGTTGGCTGTTCGATGTGCTGCTGGGCTTCGACAAGCCGTTCAACCAGGCGCCATCGCTGCACATCGTGCTGCTGATCGTGCTGTGGGTGAAGTTCGCGCAGTACCTGCACGGCGTGTGGCGTTGGGTGCTGCATGTGTGGGCACTGCTGATCGGTGTTTCGGTGCTGACCACGTTCCAGCATCATTTCATCGATATCCCGACCGGCCTGCTGGCCGGCTGGCTGTGCGTCTGGCTGTGGCCGGAGCAGGGTACGCCGCCGCTGCGGGCCTGGCGCACGGCGCGTGATCCAAAGCGCTGGCGTCTGGCCTCGTTCTATCTGCTGGGCGCGGGGGTGCTGCTGGTGCCGGTGGTGGTGCTGGGGGGCACGGCGCTTTGGCTGCTGTGGCCGGTGGTGTCGCTGCTGCTGGTGGCGCTGGCCTATGCCGGGCTGGGTACGGCGGTGTTCCAGAAACGCGCCGATGGTCGCCTGACCGTGGCCGCGCGCTGGCTGCTGGCGCCGTACCTGGGTGCAGCCTGGATCAATTCGCGGCTATGGACGCGGCGTGTGCCGCAGCCGGTGCCGGTGATGGACGGCGTGTGGCTGGGGCGCATTCCCGACGGCGCGTTGCCGCCGCCACTGTCGGGCGTGGTGGATGCCTGTGCCGAGCTGTCCTGCCGCGCGCCAGGCGCGGCGTACGCCAGTGTGCCGATGCTGGACCTGGTAGTGCCCACGCCGGAGCAGCTGCGCGAGGCAGTCAAGGCCATCGAGCGGCTCCATGCGCACGGACCGTTGCTGGTGTGCTGTGCGCTGGGCTATTCGCGCAGTGCGGCCAGCGTGGCCACCTGGCTGCTGCGCAGCGGTCGTGCGGCCGATGCTGACGCTGCGGTCGCGATCGTGCGTGTGGCACGCCCCGGCATCGTGCTGGGCGCGGCGCATCTGCATGCCATCACCGCTGCAGCAGGAGCGCGCGCATGAGCACCGTTCCCGATCTGGCGACCATGCAGCTGCTGCTGCGGCAGGGGCGTTGGCCGGCATGCCTGTCGCTGGGCCTGTTGCTGGTGGCGTTGCTGCTGCTCGGCATCGAGACGGGGCTGGCGATGATCGCTGCCGGGCTGTTGCTGCTCAGTGTTGCCGCGGGCATCGCACAGGCCTACCACGCGTGGCGTGTGGGGCTGGATGCCGACCTGCTGCAGCTGCTGCGCGATGAGGGCCTGCACGACGAAGCCGCCGCGCGCCGCACCGATCAGCTGCTGCACGACAGTGGCCTGCGCCGTGCCTCGCCCGCTGCACAACTGCGCGGCTGGGATGCGCGTTGGGCCGGCATGCGCCGCCTGCTGCTGCGCCAGTACCTGCTGACCGCAGTGCAGTTCGTACTGCTGGTGGTGGCCGTGTTGTGGCCGCAGACGTGAACGGGAGGGACCGATGCTTGCCGAACTGATTGCCCGCGCCTGCAGTGGCGCGATCCATGTGGTGACCGGCGCCCGCGCGCTGTGGATCGGCTGTGCGCCGTCCAGCGAGCGTCGCGTGTACTACGGCAACCATGCCAGCCATGGTGACTTCGTGCTGATCTGGTCGTCGATGCCACCGGCATTGCGACGGCAGGTGCGCCCGGTGGCCGCGGCCGAATATTGGCAGCGCGACGGCCTGCGTCGCTACCTGATCGACGCGGTGTTCAACGGTGTGCTGGTCGAGCGCGAGGCCGGGCATCGTCAGCAGGATCCGCTGCAGGTACTGCGCGAGGCCGTGGACGAAGACTGCTCGCTGATCCTGTTTCCGGAAGGCACGCGCAATGTGGGCGATGAGCCGCTGCTGCCGTTCAAGAGCGGCATCTACCACCTGGCACGGCAACGACCGGAACTGGAGTTCGTGCCGGTGTGGATCGACAACCTGAAGCGGGTGATGCCCAAGGGCCGGTTCCTGCCGCTGCCGCTGCTGTGCACGGCCACCTTCGGTACGCCGCTGCGGCTGCAGGCTGACGAGGACAAGGCCGCCTTCCTGGCCCGCAGCCGACAGGCGCTGCTGGACCTGGCGCCGAATGGAGGTCGTGCATGAGTTTCGTGCTGGATGTATCTGGCGATCTGGCAACGCAGAGTGTCGGCCAGCAGACCGGCCTGCTGTTTGCCGGTGTGGGGGCGGTGCTGGTGCTGGCCACGCTGGTGGCCGAGACCCTGCGCTGGCGCCAGCGCGGCCAGCCCAGTGCAGTCATCGCCAACCTGGTGTCACGCATCCGCGCCTGGTGGGTGATGGCGATCGTGGTCGGGCTGGCGCTGTTCTTCGGACGTGCCGGGGTGATCGTGCTGTTCGCGATCATCTCGCTGTTCGCGTTGCGCGAGTTCATCACGCTGGCGCCGACCCGCTCGGGCGACTACTACGCGCTGCTGGCCGCGTTCTACATCGTCCTGCCGTGGCAGTACTACCTGGTGTGGATCGACTGGTACGGCATGTACACGCTGCTGATTCCGGTCTATGCGTTCCTGTTCCTGCCGATCCTGTCGACCATCGGCGGTGACACCACGCACTACCTGGAGCGGACCGCGAAGGTGCAGTGGGGCCTGATGATCTGCGTGTTCTGCATCTCGCACGTGCCGCTGCTGCTGAACCTGCACGTGCCGGGCTACGATCCGGCGCGCAACGTATTGCTGTTCGCTTTCCTGGTGATCGTGGTGCAGTCCTCGGACGTGCTGCAGTACATCTGGGGCAAGCTGCTGGGCAAGCATCTGATTGCGCCGAAGCTGTCGCCATCGAAGACGGTGGAGGGCTTCGTCGGTGGCGGGCTGAGTGCCAGCGCGCTGGGCGCAGCGCTGTGGTGGATCACCCCGTTCACGCCGCTGCAGGCGTTCGGCCTGTCGCTGCTGATCAACCTGATGGGGTTCTGGGGCGGCCTGGTGATGTCGGCGATCAAGCGTGATCGTGGCATCAAGGACTGGGGCCACATGATCGAGGGCCATGGTGGCATGCTCGACCGGCTGGATTCGGTGTGCTTCGCCGCGCCGGTGTTCTTCCACGTGGTGCGGTATTACTGGAAGGCGGGCGGCGGCGGTTGATTCTGCCGGGCTTCCATCCACGCATGGCGTGGATCTACCGGCCGGGCATGTGGATCTACCGGTAGTGCCGGCCGCTGGCCGGCAACTGCAACATCCTGCCATCGTTCATGGGGTTGCCGCCAGCGGCCGGCACTACCTGCGCGCGTTTACGCGCTGATGCCGTATTCCTTCAGCTTCTTGCGCAGGGTGGCACGGTGGATGCCCAGCATCGCCGCGGCGCGGCTCTGGTTGCCTTCGCAGTGGTTGAGCACTTCCACGAACAGCGGGATCTCCATCTCGCGCAGCACGATCTCGTAGACATCGTCCGCATCGCAGCCATCAAGGTCACGCAGGTAGCGGCGCACGGACTGGGCGACGTGTTCACGCAGCGGTGGCCGGGGAGCGCCACGACTGTTGTCAGGACGAGAAAGGACAGCGTTCAAGGGGGTTCCCGATTCGGTTGGCCCGTGCGCGCGGAGCGCGCGGCCGGACGAGGTGGTGGCGGCCAGTCTAGCGCGAGCGTGCCCAGCCTGCCACGGCTGGTTGCCTGCCCCCGGTCAGAGAAAGTCGAAGGTGAATGCGACGGTGGACGCAGCGGGCTCCTGTACCCGGAACGCGACGCGCGCGCTCTGGCCCGGTTCCAGCAGGGCTGCGCCGGGGTTCTCACCCAGGTATTGCGCGGGCGTGAACACGCCGCTGCCGATCACCCGGCCATCGGCATCGGACAATGACAGCCGCAGGTCCGGCCACGCCTGTGCCCAGCGCGCATCATTGCGGATGCTGGCCTGCACCTGCAGCACGCCGGCCTGGCCTGGCAAGGGGCGGATCTCGCGGCTGGTCATGGTGAACGCAGCGGGCTCGTGCCAGGCGGGCAGGCTGCAGCGCAGCACGCCACACAGTGCACCCAGCCATACGCGGTTGCCGGCGTCGGCAGCCAGCCGCGCACGGTCGGCCAGCACACTCTGCAGGACCAGCAACAACGCCAGCCCGGCGACCAGCAGCCAGTGCCAGCGGGGGGCTGGCAGCGTGCGCTGGCGTGCGCTGCCGAGGAAGCTGGGGGCATCGCTGGTGACCGCCGTTGCCTGCACCGCGGCCAGCGCCGGTTCGATGGCTGCAGCTTCAGCAACGATGACAGCGTCATCGTCGTGTCGCATTTGTGTGGCCGGTGGTTGCGCCAGATTGCTGGGCTCGGCCTGCACCTGCTCCACAGGCGTTGTCTGCCCGGTTTGATCCTGCATGCGCGGATCGGACGCAGGCGCAACCTCACCTTCCGGGGTCTTGCGCAGGAAGGTGGCCAGGGGGCGGCGGGGTGGGTTCGGCTCGGACATGCTCAGGGCGCGGGCTCGGATCCAGCGGTCATTCAACCACGATCAGGCGCGGCGCACGCCAGTGATGCGCATCCAGTCGCCGTCCTGGGTGGCCTGCAGATCATCGAACCAGGCCGCGTAGCGCTGCAGCAGTTCGCCTTCCTGGCCATGCAGGATGCCGGACAGGGCGATGCGGCCGCCGGCGGCGACGCGTGCGGCCAGCAGTTCGGCCAGCGCATCCAGCGCCGAGGCGAGGATGTTGGCGACCACGATCGGATAGGTCGCGGCCGGTTCGTCCTGCGGCAGGTACACGTGCATGCGGGCCTGTTCGCCGTTGCGCTCGGCATTGTCGGCGGTGGCGACCAGCGCCTGCGGATCGTTGTCCACGCCGATGGCTTCAGCGGCGCCCAGCTTCAGCGCGGCCAGTGCAAGGATGCCCGAGCCGCAACCGAAGTCGAGCACGCGCTGGCCCTGCAGCAGGCCATCCACGGCCAACTGGTCCAGCCAGCGCAGGCACAGTGCGGTGGTCGGGTGGGTACCCGAACCGAACGCCAGGCCCGGGTCCAGCCGTACCACGGCGGCGTCGGCGGCCTGTGCGGCGTCGGGCAGTTCGTGATTCCACGGCACGATCCAGGTACGGCTGCCGAAATCCATCGGCTGGAACTGGTCCAGCCAGGCGCGTTCCCAGTCTTCATCCTCGACCGCGCGGAAGCTGCCGCTGCTCCAGTCCAGTTCTGGATCGAAGGATTCCAGTGCGGCCAGCAGCAACAGCGCGTTGCTGTCGGCGGGGAACAGCGCGCTCAGCACCAGGGTGTCCCACAGCGGGGTCTCGCCCACGCCTGGTTCGAGAATGGCCTGTTCGTTGCTGGTATCGGCCTCGGCATCGAGCAGGGTCACGGCCAGTGCACCCACGTCCTCCAGCGCATTTTCATAGCGGGGCTGGGTGGCTTCGGTGCAGCGCAGGGTCAGTTCCAGGAACGGCATGGTGGTGGGGGCAATCGCAGGAAAGGGGGCCATGCTAGACCATCGGAGCGTCTCCGTATTGCCTGAGATGCTGTGCCTGGATGAACGAAGCCCGTTCAGACAGGCCCGTCGGGCCTTGCTAAACTTCGTGCTTTCCTGTGTGCCGTATCGCCCGCCGCCGCCGATGGCCTTCGCTCCTACCCTGAAAACCTGGTTGCTCGTGCTGCCGGCCGTGGCCGTGCTGGGCGTGGCCGGTTATCGGGCCAGCGGCCATGCTCCGGCTTCTTCGGTAGCCTCGACGGATCTGGCGGTTGGGGGGGCGGCCACTGACAGTGCGGCACCGCTGCCGGTGATGCCGGAGGCGCTCGCGCGCCGGCTGGCACCCTTCGAGCGTGGCGGTGCATTGCCGTCCGGGCTGCCCCTGGATATCCGCGCTGATCTCGAAGAGGCCACCGACCTCTACGCCTATGCGCAGCGTTTGCGTGCGCAGGCGGACGAAGGCAATCACGAGGCGCGCTGGATGCTCAGCCGTGTCTACGACTATTGCGCGCAGTATGCGGTCGATCCGGGTGGCTACCGCCTGGACAACAACGTGCTGGCCGGATTGGGCCTGACTGCCGCACCGGCGATGGTGCAGGCGCGCGAACGCGTCGCGCAGCGTTGCGGCGGGTTCGTGCC
This sequence comes from Stenotrophomonas maltophilia group sp. msm1, assembly GCF_032025805.1. NCBI lineage: Bacteria > Pseudomonadati > Pseudomonadota > Gammaproteobacteria > Lysobacterales > Lysobacteraceae > Stenotrophomonas > Stenotrophomonas maltophilia group sp. msm1. The sequence continues at coordinate 239,333 of NZ_JAVSKH010000001.1, read as the reverse complement.
GGGCGACAAGCTGGGCACGGCCCTGGTGCTGTCCGAACGGCGCAAGGCGGCTGCACAGGGCAACCTGGCTGCCGAGGCTGCGCTGTTCGCCGAGGGCGAACCGCTGCAGGACAGCCCCGAGTACCGCCGTGACCTGGTTGAACGGGTGCGCACCTCGCGCGACCCGGAGGCCTTCATGGCCATCGCTCCGGGGATGGGCGTGCGTGCCTCGGGTGACCGCGCGCTCAGCGGGCTGGTGGCGGGCGAGCAGCTGAGTGAACTCGCATGGCGGCTCGCGGCCTGCGAACTCGGTCTACCGTGTGGGGCAGACAGTGTGCTGGTCAACAGTTTTTGTGCGAACGGAGGGATCTGTTCGCAGGATGGTACGCAGGATTTCCGGGATTTCGTGTATGACGCTGCGGTATCGCGGCAGGGCGCTGGGAAGATGAAGGAATGGATCAAGCGATTGGTTGGAAAGAGGAACGAGCAATGAACTACCGCCGATTCCTGCACGGGGCCAAGTTCTGGTTCTGGGTGGCCCTGTTCGTGGCCTACTCGGCCGGCGCCGTTGGCCTGTTGATGATCGATACCTATGAAGATCGCTACCGGCATCTGTCGAAGGTGGAACTGACTACTGTGAAGGCGCAGGAAGACGTGCGCCGTGCCGGTGCCAGCCAGGTGGCCGCGGTCTATCGGGCGCAGAGCGGCATGCCGTTTGCGTCGCTGCCGGCGGGCAGCACCTTCCAGGTGGTGTGGCCGGACGGTTCGACCGAGACCATGGTGATCGTCGACCCGACCTCGCCCAACGGCGTGCGTCCGCTGGCGAACTCGCAGATCCCGGCCGAAGCTGCCGACAAGCGCTGATGCGCCTGCTTTAGCGCCGGGCATGGGCTCGGCGCTGCAGCAAACGGAAAAGGGCGGGGATATCCCCGCCCTTTTCATGTCCAGCACGCGGCGCCGATCAGGTCAGCGCGATCGGCTTGTTCTTGCGTTCGGCCAGGCGCTTTTCCAGGTAGTGGATGTTCTGGCCACCGGCCTGGAAGCCCTTGTCGCGCATGATCCGCTGCTGCAGCGCGACGTTGGTCTTGATGCCATCGACCACCATTTCGCTCAGTGCCACGCGCATGCGGGCAATGGCGGTTTCGCGGTCCGGGCCGTGCACGATCAGCTTGCCGATCATCGAGTCGTAGTTCGACGGCACGCGGTAGCCACTGTAGATGTGGGTGTCCACGCGCACGCCGGGACCGCCCGGCGGATGGAAGCCGGTGATGGTGCCCGGGCTCGGCACGAAGGTTTCTGCATCCTCGGCGTTGATACGGCATTCGATGGCATGGCCGGTCAGCACCACGTCACTCTGCTTGATCGACAGCTTCTGGCCGGCGGCGATCTTCAGCTGCTCGGCCACCAGGTCGATGCCGGTGACCATTTCGGTGACCGGATGCTCCACCTGGATGCGGGTGTTCATCTCGATGAAGTAGAAGCGGCCGTCCTCGTACAGGAACTCGAATGTGCCGGCGCCGCGGTAGCCGATGCGGATGCAGGCTTCCACGCACACCTTGCCGATCTGCTCGCGCTGCTCGGCGGTGATGCCCGGTGCCGGCGCTTCTTCCACCACCTTCTGGTGACGGCGCTGCATCGAGCAGTCACGCTCGCCCAGGTGGATGGCGTTTCCCTGGCCGTCGGCCAGCACCTGGATTTCCACGTGGCGCGGATTCTCCAGGAACTTCTCCATGTAGACCTCGCCATTGCCGAACGCGGCCTTGGCCTCGCTCTTGGTGGTTTCGATCGAGGTCTTCAGCGAGGCTTCGGCGTGCACCACGCGCATGCCGCGACCACCGCCACCGCCGGCCGCCTTGATGATGACCGGGTAACCGATCTCGCGGGCGATCTTGGTGTTGGCGACGATGTCCTCACCCAGCGGGCCGCCCGAACCGGGCACGCACGGCACGCCGGCGGCCTTCATCGCGCGGATGGCCTCGACCTTGTCACCCATCATGCGGATGGTGTCGGCCTTGGGGCCGATGAAGATGAAGCCGGACTCCTCCACGCGTTCGGCGAAGTCGGCGTTCTCCGAAAGGAAGCCGTAGCCCGGGTGAATGGCCTGGGCGTCGGTGACTTCAGCGGCGGCGATCAGGGCCGGGATGTTGAGGTAGCTCTGCGGCGACGGCGCCGGACCGATGCAGACCGACTCGTCGGCCATGGCCACGTGCTTGAGGTTGCGGTCGACCGTGGAGTGCACGGCCACCGTGCGAATGCCGAGGGTGTGGCACGCGCGCAGGATGCGCAGCGCGATCTCCCCTCGGTTGGCGATGACGACTTTGTCGAGCATGGCGTGCCCCTCAGCCGATCACGAACAGCGGCTGGTCGAATTCGACCGGCTGGCCGTTCTCGCCGAGGATGGCGACGATGGTGCCGGACGTGTCGGCTTCGATCGGGTTGAACATCTTCATCGCTTCGATGATGGCCAGGGTCTCGCCTTCCTTGACCTGCTGGCCAACGGTAACGAAGGCCGGCTTGTCCGGGGCGGACGAGGCGTAGAAGGTGCCGACCATCGGCGAGCGCAGCACGTGGCCTTCCGGCAGTGCCGGGCCCGGCTTGGCGGTGCCGCCGGTGGAGGCTTCGGTCGGCGACTGCATCGGCATCGCCTGCGCCGCCGGAGCGGCCGGAGCGGCATACACCGGGGCGGCGACCGGGGCGGCGTAGCCGGCCACCGGCGCGCGCGACAGGCGCACCGACTCTTCGCCTTCCTTGATTTCGATCTCAGCCAGGTTCGACTCTTCCAGCAGGTCGATCAGCTTCTTGATTTTGCGCAGATCCATGAGGGCCTCTTTGGTTTCTTCTAGGTGAGGAGAGCGCCGTGGGCGCCCGGGTCGACAATCAGGTGGCGGATACCCGCAGCAGCGCCGCGTCCATCGCGTAGCGGTAGCTGTCGGCACCGAAGCCGCACACCACGCCCATCGCCTTGTCGCTGAAGTAGCTGTGCTGGCGGAACGGTTCGCGGGTATGCGGGTTGGACAGGTGGATTTCGATGAACGGCACCGCCACCGCCGCCAGCGCATCGCGCAAGGCCACTGAGGTGTGGGTGAACGCGGCGGGGTTGATCAGGATGAAGGCAGTGCCGTCGTTGCGTGCGGCCTGCACGCGGTCCACCAGTACATGCTCGGCGTTGGACTGCAGGCTCTCTACGGCGTGCCCGGCGGCCGAGGCCTGGGCAACCAGGGCCTGGTCGATGTCGGCCAGCGTGGTGTGGCCGTAGACCTCCGGCTCGCGGGTGCCGAGCAGGTTGAGGTTGGGGCCGTGCAGGACCAGCAGCTTCGCCATGGGATCCGGAAGACGGGAAAGGGCGGCAGTCTGGCGGAACCGGCGGATGCTGTCCAGTTCGGCGAAGTTTGCAGCGTTTCAATCGACCGTTTGAAATCTGCGGAAGCGCTTGCGGCCCTATGCGGGGCGGCGGATCAAGGCGCGCTGAATGCCTTGCGGGCGGGGGATGGATGCACGTAGGCCGACGATGGCGGCAAGGGCCACGCCGGGGGATCCGCGCCAAGCGCGGGCGACGGGCTGCCGGTCAGTAGATCCACGCCATGCGTGGATGAAGGAAGTTCCATATGCAGCAAGCCACGCACCCACCGGAAGGGCGGGTCAGGTCTCCAGCGGCACCGTCGGCACCACGTTCGGGAATACCTCTTCCAGCGGTTCCGGCTGCCCGGGCTTCGGCGCCGGCCAGTTGTAGGCATTGACCGGCTGCGCGCGGTTCACCCACAACGCGTAATACAGATGATCGGCGCGGCCGTCCCCGGTGTTGGGATGGATCAGGATGGTCAGGCCCAGGCTGTTGAGCTGCAGCCAGGGCACCAGCACGGGGAGCAGGTCGTTGGTAAAGCCGAAATAGAACGAGGGCGTGACATGCGGCCCACGCGGCTCAAGGTTCCAGTTGCCCAGCTCCACCGGGAACCGCTCGGCGGCCCAGCGCCGTAGCAGCGCGGCCTTTTCGAAGCTGTCCTCATCGAAGTAGATGTGAGCGTGATAGCTCTTGATGTCGGTGTAGGCGCGTGGGGTCACGGGCAGGGTGGCCTCGCCGGGACGCACGCTGGCCGGGCGCGGGGTAGGCTCGCTGGCCGTGGCCTGGCCCCAGGGGCTGCGCCCTTCCGGTGCTGGCGGCACGATGGCCCGGAAGCCGGGGCGGCCAGGCTCGGTGGTGTTCACCGCGTCGTTGCCGCGCGGTGCTGCGGCGGCGGTCGAGGCACTGGCCAGGCCGCCAGCGGCCAGACCCGCCGAAGCGATCAGGCGTCGGCGTGCGGGCGAGAGCAGGTCGGCCCAGTGGGTGTCATCGTCGCCGGCATCGGTGAGGGTCTGCGGGTCCGGGTGCATGAAGGGCTCCGTGGCGGCATCGTGTGGGCAGGCAAGCACGCTCGGGCACCCGCATCCACAGCGTCCAATAAGCAGGCGGCATCACCTCATGCAGGTGCGCCCCGTTGTCGTTGAGCGTGGCCGCTGGGCGGGCTAGGGTGCAGGTCTGCCGCCCCGGAGCCCTTCCATGATCTCGCCCGATGCCGACACACAGCAAAAGCGCGCGTTTTTCCGCCAGCTGCACGCGCAGGGTTGCTTCGTGCTGCCCAATCCGTGGGACGTGGGCAGCGCCCGCTACCTGCAGCGGCAGGGCTTCCAGGCACTGGCCACGACCAGTGCCGGCTGCGCCTGGAGTGAAGGGCGGCCGGATGGGGCGGTTTCGCTGCAGGCCACACTGGAACATCTGCGGCTGATGGCGGCCGCGACACCGCTGCCGTTGAACGCCGATTTCGGTGATGGCTTCGGCGCCACGCCACAGGCAGTGGGCGAGGCGGTGGCGGCGGCCATCGACACCGGTATCGCGGCGCTGTCGATCGAAGACGCCAGCGGCGTGGCCGATGCGCCGCTGCGGCCGATCGGGCAGGCGGTCGAGCGACTGTGTGCAGCACGTGCGGCCATCGACCGCGCGGGGGGCGATGTGCTGCTGGTCGCGCGGGCCGAGAATTTCTTCGTTGGCGTACCGGATCTGCAGGACACCCTGCGGCGCCTGCGCGCCTATGCCGAGGCCGGTGCCGACGTGCTGTACGCACCGGGCATCAGTACGCGCGAGCAGATCAGCGCGGTGGTCGCCGCCGCGGGCTCGAAGCCGGTGAACCTGCTGGTCGCTGGACCCACAGCACTGAGCCTGCAGGACATCGCCGCACTTGGCGTTCGCCGGGTCAGCCTGGGCGGTGCGCTGGCGCGTGCCGCGTGGGCTGGGTTGATGCGGGCGACCCAGCCGATCGTGCAGGACGGACGCTTCGATGGCCTGCAGCAGGCGGCGTCCGGGTCTGCCTTGAACGCGTTGTTCCAGTAGCCCGCGCCCTGCATGGCGGGAAGGGCCGGCGACTACAACGCCTCGATCTCACGCTTGGGCAGGATCACGCCGGGTTCCAGCGCTGGCAGCAGTTGGCGAAGCAGGCGTGGATTGTCCTGCAGCCCCGTGCCGTCCAGATACGTCCACCCGGAACCGCCAACGCGGCGCACGGCCACCATGAACGTGGTGCTGCGCATCGGGGTTTCACGCACCCGTACCAGAGATTGGCGTGGCACGAAGCAGACTTCTTCCTCCCCGGCCGCATAGGTCCGGGTCGGCACACCGACGTCTTCGCTGATGACCACCACGCCGCCGCTGTGCTGCTTCTTCAGCGCATCGCGGGTGATCGCCTGGAAGGCCTCATCGCCGCCGGCCAGCCGCTTGAGGCTGGGATGCGTACGCTCGATGAGGAAGTCCGCATCGCCGCGGGCGTAGGCAGTCATCAGGGCGCGCACATCATCGCGCAGGGCCTTCGCGTCACTGGGACTGAGCTCACCCGCGAAGGCGGATGGCAGCAACAGCGACAGCAGCAGTGTCAGTATCGTCAGGGGCAGGCGTCGATCCATGTCCGGGTGTCCCACAGGGCATCGCCGCACTATACGTTGGACGCGAAAACAGCGTCCCATCGGTGGCGCTGGTTTCCCCGGAATCGATACTTACCATTGGTAGGTATTGATGTCTGGAGATCCCCATGCACAGCCTCATTGTCATCGCCCACCCTGAGCCCGGTTCACTGACCCACGCGATGGCGCGTCGCATCGGTGATGCCATTGCCGCGGCCGACACCGGCAACACCGTGGCCTATGCCGACCTGATGGCCGAAGGCTTCGATCCGCGCTTCAACCCGCAGGACCAAGCGTTGTTCCGCAGCACCGGCGCGGTACCCGCCGATGTCGCTGCCGAGCACGCGAGGCTGGATGCCACCGATACGCTGGTGCTGGTGTTCCCGTTGTACTGGTGGTCGTTCCCGGCGCTGCTGAAAGGCTGGATCGACCGTGTGTTCACCAACGACTGGGCCTACGCGCAGGACGCGCAGGGCAGGCTGGTGAAGAAGCTGCAGCGCCTGAATGTGCATCTGGTGGCGCTGGGCGGCGCCGACGCAGCCATGGTCGAACGTCGTGGCTACGACGCGGCAATGAGGACGCAGATCGACATGGGCATCTTCGACTATTGCGGCGCACGCGTGCTGTCGTCCGACCTGCTGTTGGACGCCCATACCGGTGCCGCTGAAGCGCATCTGCAGACCGCGCTGGCGATCGGCCGTAAAATCGGTGTTCCGATGCGCTGATCGCCGTGCTCCGCCGATGCCCGCCAACGCCACCCCCACGCGCCGCCGAATGACCCGGGAGCAACGCACCCGCCAGTTGCTGGATGTGGCCTGGGCACTGGTTCGCGGAGAAGGTACCGGAGCGTTGACGCTGGGGCGGCTGGCCGAGGCGGCGGGCGTGACCAAGCCTGTGGCTTACGATCACTTCGTGACCCGCAACGGCTTGCTGGCGGCGCTCTACGACGACTATGACGGACGCCAGACCGTGGTCTTCCACGAGCGCATCGGCCGCGCCCGGGCGCAACTGGTCGATCGGGCGGCGGCCATCGCCTCCGGCTACATCGACTGCGTCCTCAGCCAGGGCAGCGAAGTGCAAGGCATCCTCGCCGCGCTGGTGGGGGCGCCGGAACTGTATGAGGTGCGACGGCGCTACCAGCAGGATTTCATCGACAACTGCCAGGTCTGGCTGGGCCCGTTCGCAACCGGCGGCACGGTGTCGCTGGCGGGGCGCTGGGCCATCCTCGGTGCGGCTGAAGCCCTTTCAGAGGGTGTTGTTGCCGGCGCGTTGGACAAGGCCGGTGCCGTGGCCGAGCTGCAGCGGCTGATCGTGGCGACGGTCAAGCGGCGCTGAGCCGCACGAGCGGTCAGCCGCCGGCCAGAGCGGCGAATCCCGCGGCCAGCCGGTCGCGCACCAGTGCGTCGCGCGCGTCGCGGCTTGCAGAGCCCAGCACCACGGTGATCAGCCGTACCGGCTGGTCCCGCCCGGGTACTGGCCGGCACGCGGTGGCGGCCAGGCAGAAGCCTGCGGCCTGGGTGTAGCCGGTCTTCAAGCCGTCCACGCCGTCTTCGCCGAGCAGGGCGTTCTGGTTGCTGCGGTTGAAGCTGCCATGGGCGAACGCGCGCTGCGCGGTGATCGCCAGGATCTGCGGATGGTCATTCAGCAGGCAGGCGGCGAGTACCGCCATGTCGCGCGCGCTGGAGGCATGGTGCGGTGTGGTGATGCCCGACACGCTGGCAAAACAGGTGCTGCCCAGCCCGAGCTGGCGTGCGTGCCGGTTCATGCGTTCCAGGAATGCCGCCTGCGATCCGTCCAGGTGGCGCGCGATCGCCAATGCAGCGTCATTGCCGGAAACCACCATCAACCCTTCCAGCAGGCGCGCCAGGGAGATTGTCTCGCCGGGCACCAGGCCCATGCGCGTTTCATCGTCGGCGACCGCATGCACGTCGTCGGCGGCGATGGGGACTTCGTCGTCCCACGAACGCCCGCGCTCTTCCACACATTCGTAAGCCGCATAGGCGGTCATCAGCTTGGTCAGCGAAGCCGGTTGCCTGGCGATGTCCGCGTTGTACTGGTGAATCACCGCAAAGGTGGCCGCTTCCAGAGTGATGGACGAGGCCGGTAGGGGGGCAGGTGCAGCAGAGGGCATGGCGGCGGTGATGACAGCGACAGCCAGCAAGGATAGTCCGCAGCGGCATGAAGCCGCACTGCCCAAGCGCCGCAGTGCACACGGTAACGCCCGGTTGCGCCCGGGCTGTTGACGAGGCAGCCTGCGCACATGCAATCGGATATCCGCATCGACGGTCGTGTCTTTGCCTATGTCTTCCCCTGTGCGTGGGAAGACTACGCGAAGATCGGCTTTTCACGTGATCCGCTCGGACGCATCAGCGCATTGCACCGGCGCTGGTTCGAGTTCTTCGACCTCGACGCAGGTGCACTGGTGGAAGCGGAAAGCGAGCGCGATGCGCGAGATCTGGAGCTGCAGCTGCGTTCGCCGTTCAAGGCGCACCGCGCACCGGCGCCGATGACGGTCCAGGACAAGGCCGGAGGCCACACCGAGTGGGTACGTGGTGCCAACCAGGCGTTGTTGCTCGCGGTTGATGCGTTGGGCGAACAGGGCTATCGCTGTTTCCCGCTGAAGGCATGGCTGCGGGCTGCGCTGCGCGTGCGCATGGACCGGCTGCACGACTGGGCGGCGGTGCAGCTTCCGGAAGAGGAAGGCCTGCGGATGCCGGGCGGCCCCGGCGAGGGTGTGCTGCGGGACACCCTCGACGGTTGTCGGGCATTGGATATCGATCCAATGCCGTGGCTGCCTGAACACGTCCAACGCTGGTATGCAGGTTGAAGAGCGTTCAACGGGTTCGCGGCCGCTGAACCGGCGTGGCCGGTTGCGGCGCGCGCGGCGGAGCCGGTGTGGACGGGCCGGCCAGCTGGCGTGCCAGCTCGGCGCTGGCCACGTGGCCGTGCAGGAACAACAAACCGCCGAAGATGTTCATGAGCGCGCCTCCACTTGAGTGGATTGCACGATACGGGCAGCATGAAGCGGCAAGAAGCGACATTTCCGCAAGCGTGACGTGAGAGGATTTCAAGCCTGATGTCCCGTGCTCCGCTCCATGCCCTGCAGGGCTTCGTGGCTGCCGCCCGGCTGGGCAACCTGTCGCGTGCGGCAGCGTCGATGAACCTGACCGTCAGCGCGCTCAGCCATCAGATGCGGCAACTGGAAGAGCGGCTCGGGCAGCCGCTGCTGATCCGCCAGCCGCGGGGTGTCTCGCTCACCCTGGAGGGACAGCGCCTGCTCGACCATGTGGGGCCGCACCTGGATGCGATCAACGAAGCCTTCCAGCCCTATGCGGCGCGTGCCGAGCACGTGCTGACGATCAGCGCGGTGCCGTCGATGGCGTCGGCGTGGCTTGTACCGCGCCTGGGTCATTTCGTGGCTGAGCACCCACAGATCGAGATCAACCTGCAGTCGAGCGAGCGCCTGGTCGATTTCGAGCGGCAGCGCCAGTTCGACGCCGCGCTGCGTCTGGGCAGCGGGCAATGGCCGGGCCTGGTGGTGGAACCGTTGTTCGATGAATGGCTGCTGCCGATGGCCAGCCCGGCGCTGATCGAACGCATGGGAGGGATCGAGCGCGTGCCGCTGAACCAGTGGCCGCTGCTGGGTGATCCGGACGGCGCCTGGGGCGCGTGGTTTGCATTGAGTGGGCGGAGTGCGCCGGCGCGGTTCGTGGCGGTGCTGGATGATTCGGAGGCGCACCATCGCGCCGCTCTGGACGGCGTGGGCGTGGCCCTCGGCCGAGTGACGCGGGCGAGGCTGCTGCTCGACTCCGGCCAGCTGGTCGCACTGTCCAGCCAGCGCCTGAAGACGGCGTGGCCGCATTGGTTGGTGTACCCGCAGCGCTCGGCCAGCCATCGCGGCTTCCTCGCCTTCCGCGACTGGTTGCACGCGCAGGCTGCTGAGCATGTGCGACACATGGCAGACGCGCATTTATAGCGTCGAGCCATGCTCGACTGCGTGTGTCCCGCAGTCACCGTACCAACGTAACCGCCTGCCCGGCACGGGCGAAGGCTTCGCCCAGCAACGAGCCTGCCTTGATCGCCTCCACTTCCTCGAACAGCGCCTGCAATGCATCGGCCGGGCGCGAGGCCGGCGCCGCGACCGCCTGCTGGATCACGGTGAAACGGTCGGCCAGCACGCGGTGGCCGGGATGCGCCTGCGCCCAGGCGGCCAGCGGCTGGCGCACGCCGGCAGCGGCATCCAGGCGCTGCAGATCGAACAGGGTGATGGCAGCGGCCGACGTCTCGGCCCGCTCGATCATGGCGTGGCGCAGTTCACGGCTGAGAAACAGGTCGTAGGCTGCACCGCGGCCCACCGCGATGCGCAGCCCCTCGCGGTCGAGGTCGGTCACCTGCTGCGCGGGACTGTCCTCGCGCACCAGATAGGTGCCTTCGATCTCCACGTACGGAGCACTGAAGGCGATGCGGTCGGCACGCGCCGGATCGATCGCCAGGAAGGCCAGATCCCAGGCATCTTCGGCGGCCGCGGCAACCACCGGGGCTGCGGCGTCGTGGCAGGTGAAGCGGGCCTGCACGCCCATCCGTTGCGCCAACGCGGTCGCCAGTTCCAGTGATGGACCGCGCGGTGAGCGCGCATCGCCCTGTGCCAGCACAGGGTTGCCCAGGTTGATCGCCACGCGCAGGAGGCCGTGCGGTGCCAGGGTACGTCGATGGTCGGACAGGGACATGCAGGACTCCGCGCTGAGGGCGCTCCCAGCATGCCATTGCTGCCCTGCAAGGGGGTACCAGTGTCCGGTTATGCTGCGGGCATGAACCCCATCCTGCACGTCGAAATACCGGTCAGTGATCTGGGCCGGGCCATCACGTTCTACCAGCGGTGGCTGCAGGTGGCGGTGGACGAACCCATGGTGCTGCACGACTGCCGGATGGCCTACCTGCCGTTTTCCGATGAGGCCGCCGGTGCCAGCATTGCGCTGGTGCACGGCGCGGACTACCGGCCCTCCGAGCAGGGCGCCCGCATCTACATCGGCGTCGATGACCTGGATGCGAGCCTCGACCGTGCACTGCAATCGGGAGCTGAGCTGCGCTTCGGCCCGGCCGACGCGGGTGACTGGCGCGTGGCCGAGATCCGCGACAGCGAAGGCAACCGCATTGCGCTGCAGGCGCGCGCAGCTCTGTAGAGCCGAGCCCATGCTCGGCTGCTGCTGGCCCAGCCGCTCCAGCTCAGCCGAGCATGGGCTCGGCCCTACAAGGTCGCGGCGCGTGAGCGCTGCAGCCAGTCATTGATCGCCGGGTCAAGCCGCGGGTCTTCGGGCAACTGCATGCCGAAGCGTTGCTGCAGTACCTCGCGCACGTCGCCCACATCGTGCAGCGGACGCTTGTCCGGTACCTGGCCGGGGCGGTACTCGGTGTAGTTGCCGCTGCCGATCGTGCGGCGCCAGTCCGGCCCGGTCAGCGATGCGCGCAGCTGGCCGGGGAAGCTGGAATCGGGATGGGTGCACACGTACCAGTTGCCCACCACGTTGTCGATTGGTGCCGGCGCCTGCAGGTCGAACCGATACATCGCCCGCCAGCCATCGTGGGACTCGGCCGACAGCACGAAATCACCGTTGCCAGGCAGTCGGCGCAGCAGGTAGCGCTCGTGCGGCGTGGCCTGTGGCTGCGGATCGTGCAGGCGCAGCGGCACGGTCGGGGTCAGGCTGCCGAAACCGGCATCCACCAGCCAGTCATCGCCGTCCACCTGCACGCGCAGCAGCAGGTGGGTGCGTGCGGTCAGTTCGCCGTCCTGGGCGGCCAGCAGCACGCGCGCGCTCAACGGCTGTGCATCGAAGCCCAGCGCCTGCAGCAGTGCCAGCAGGCCGCCATTGAGTTCGAAGCAGTAGCCGCCACGACGGTCGTCGAGCAGCTTGCGCTGCACGCTGTCCAGGTCGATCGGTACTGCATCGCGCAGCAGGCAGCTGAGGGTTTCGAACGGCAGCAGTGCGTTGTGGCGCTGCTGCAGCAGGGTCAGGCCCGCCAGCGTCAGCGGTGGCGGTGCATCCAGCTGCAGGCGTTGCAGGTAGCGGGGGACATCGAGCGTCGTCATGCGCGCGCCGGGCGGGGGAGGGAGATCTACTGTGCTCCCCCAACCGGGGTTGAGGTCAAGCATTGCGCGGGTGTCATCCCCCTGTCGCCTGTGCCGGGTACAAAGGCCGCGTCCGCCAGCAATCGGTGGGAGTGGACCAGGAGCGCCCTAAAGTTGTCCTGAGTCAGGCCGATACAGATGCGTCTTTCCGCCTGGAGTCTGTCATGTCGGCCGTTGTCCCCCACCTCCGGTCCCTGCGCACGCGCCTTGCTGCGTTGCACTCGGCGTCCCCTGGGCTGCTGCGCTGGCTGCAGCCACATCGGCTCAGCGTGGCCAACAAGCTCAAGGCCACACTGTGGATCTGCGGCCTGGGCCTGGTGGCGATCGCTGCTGTCTACGCCTGGACTGGCCATGCCAACGCACTGGCTGCGCGCAGCCAGGCCAGCTACCAGCGCGGCAGCGATCTGGCTGCCAGCCTGTCCACGCGGGTGGCCGAAGCGCGTCGCCTGCAGGCCCAGTATGCACGCAGTTTCGATGATGCCGACCGCGCGCAGCTGTTGGCCACGCAGAAGGCGTTGCAGACCGATCTGCAGGCGCTGCGCGCGATGCCGATGGATGCTGGCCGGCGCAAGGCTCTGCAGGCGCTGACCGAAGCCGCCGACGCGTTCTCGCAGGGTGTGGCCGCCCTGTTCGAACGGGTCGACGAGATGGGCCGTGGTGATGCCGGCCTCGCTGCGCAGCTGCAGCAGGCCGCCGACACTCTGCAGGCGCAGGTGGATGTGCAGCAACGGCCCGCGCTGGCGCTGTCCCTGCAGAAGATGCGAAGGCAGGAGGCACTGCTGCTGCTCGACGGTGATTCCACCCACGCCGACCGCGCCAGCGAGGAGAAGCTGCCGTTCGACCTCGCGCTGGCGGGCCTGCCTGCGGATGTGCAGGACACCCTGCGCACCGGGATGGAGGCGTATCAGGCCGCATTGCTGGGGTATGCCGCTGCCCGTGTCGGCCTGGATGTGGAAGCGCAGTCGCTGCTGGGTGCCGCTGCGGACGTAGCGCCTGCACTGGCCGCATTCCAGCGGGCGCAGGTGGCAGCGCTGGCCAGGGCGCAGGCACGCCAGCAGGCCGGAGCGCGCACCATGAGCGTGCTGTTCGCACTGACCCTGCTGCTGGTGGCCGGCGTGCTGATCACCAGCCTGGTGCTGGTGCTGCGTGCGGTGCGCCAGCCGATCCAGGACACCCTGCGTTTCGCCAGCGACATCGCCGACGACCGCCTCGACACCAGCCTGCGCGTCTACAACGTCAACGATGAAATCGGCCAGCTGGCCCAGCGCCTGGTCGACATGCAGCAGCGCCTGCGCGCACGCATCGAGACCGAGCGCGCGGTGGCGCGCGGCAACACCCGCGTGCGCCAGGCATTGGACAGCGCGCAGACCGGCCTGATGGTGATCGATGCGGAAGGGCAGGTCGCCTACGCCAACCCGGCATTGCTGCAGCTGCTTGAACTGACGAACGAAGCGCTGGTGGGCAGCGACGCGGTACGCCTGCATCCGGCGTTGGCCAGCCTGGCCGGCGTACGCCAGCGCGAGGAGCGCGAGATCGGCCATGCCGGCGTGCGCTACCAGCTGATCGCCAATGCCATCACCGACGAAGGGCATTTCCTCGGCGTGGCAGTGGAGTGGCGCAGCCGCGCGCTGGAAACGCTGCTGGAAACCGAAGTGGCAGCACTGGTCGACGCCGCCGCACATGGCGACCTGCACGGCCGCATCGCGCTGGAGGGAAAACAGGGCTTCGTGCGCACGTTGTCGACCAGCATCAACCGCCTGCTGGCGACCTTCGAGACCAACCTCGGCGATCTGCAGGCGCTTCTGGCGGCGCTGGCCCGTGGTGACCTCAGCGTGCGCATGGAAGGTGAGCTGCAGGGCGTGTTCGCACGCATGCGCGACGATGCCAACGCCACGGTCGCGCAACTGGGCCGCATCGTCACCCGCATCCAGCAGGCGACGTCCAGCCTCGACACCGGTGTGGGTGAGATCGTTGCCGGTCACCATGATCTGTCGCAGCGTACCGAACAGCAGGCGGCCAACCTGGAAGAGACGGCAGCGTCGATGCACGAGTTGACCGACACCGTTGGCCGCAATGCCGATGCCGCGGGCCGCGCCGATGCCCTGGTGCAGGGGGCGGCCGCAGTGGCCCAGCGCGGTGGCGAGGCCGTCGGCCAGGTGGTCGCAACCATGCATGGCATCAGCGAGGCCTCGCGGCGGATCGGCGACATCACCCAGCTGATCGATGGCATCGCTTTCCAGACCAACATCCTCGCGCTGAATGCCGCAGTGGAAGCCGCGCGCGCAGGTGAGCAGGGCCGCAGCTTCGCCGTGGTGGCTGCGGAAGTGCGCCTGCTGGCCCAGCGCAGTGCCGAAGCGGCCAAGCAGATCAAAGGACTGATCGAGGATTCGGTGGCGCGTGTTGGCCAGGGCAACCAGCAGGCCGAGCAGGCGGGCATCACGATGGGCGAGATCGTTGGCAGCGTGCAGCAGCTGGCCGAGCTGCTGGCCGGTATCCGCAGTGCATCGGAGGACCAGCATGCCGGCATCGCGCAGGTGAATCAGACCATCGTGCAGATGGAAGCCAGCACCCAGCGCAACGCCAGCCTGGTGGAAGAGGCTGGTGCCTCCACCGCGCAGATGCAGGCGCAGGTACACGCGCTGGCCGAAGCGGTGGGCGCGTTCCAGTTGCAGTCGATGCCACAGGCGCGCGCTGCGGCCTGATCCTGCTCCGGTAGTGCCGGCCGCTGGCCGGCACGCTCTGATCATGCCGGCCGGCGGCCGGTACTACCCTTGTGGCTCAATACACGTCGCGACGGTAGCGCCCGGTCTCCAGCAGCGTTTCCACTGCTTCATCACCCAGTGCTTCGCGCAGCACCTGGTCCACACCTTCGGCCATGCCCAGCAGCGAACCGCAGACGTGGATGACCGCACCGCGCTGCATCCAGTCGCGCAGGGCATCGGCTGCTGCACGCAGGCGATCCTGCACATAGCCGCCCTTACCATCGCGCGAGAACGCCAGGTCCACCCGCGCGAGATGGCCATCGCCCTGCCACGCTTCGATCTCATCGGCGAACAGGAAGTCGTTCGCGCGCTGGCGTTCGCCGAACAGCAGCCAGTGCCCGTGCTCACCTGCATGCGCGGCTTCGCGCAGCAGGCTGCGCAGGCCCGCGATGCCGGTGCCATTGCCGATCAGCACCATTGGCGCACCGCCAACGCGATGGAAACCGGGGTTGCGGTGCACACGGGCCACGATGCTGGCACCGACAGGCGCATGCAGCGACAGCCAGCCCGAACCCAGGCCGGTGCGTCCGGTTTCGTCATGGACCAGCCGTACCACCAGTTCGACCGCACCGTCATCCGTACAGGATGCGATGGAGTACTCGCGCCCCGGCAGCAGTGGCAGC
The DNA here is from genome assembly GCF_032025805.1 of Stenotrophomonas maltophilia group sp. msm1. Classification (NCBI taxonomy): domain Bacteria; kingdom Pseudomonadati; phylum Pseudomonadota; class Gammaproteobacteria; order Lysobacterales; family Lysobacteraceae; genus Stenotrophomonas; species Stenotrophomonas maltophilia group sp. msm1. The sequence continues at coordinate 223,920 of NZ_JAVSKH010000001.1, read as the reverse complement.
CCTGCCAGCCAGAGGCAGGCATCCTGCACCGCCAGCGCAGCATCGGCATCGGGCAGCTCGCGCTCGCTGGCCAGCGCCAACAGCGTGCGCGGCTGGCCGTCAATCAGCAGCGGCTGCTGGGGATCCAGCCCATGTGCCTTCAGCACCGCAACGGCGTGCCGCGCGTTGTGGCGGGGCGCGATGTGCAGGATGTCGCCCGCCTGCCACTGCACATCGGCCGGTGGCGCAAGACGGATGTGCCAGATGGCGCCGCCCACGCTGCCTGGATTGAGGCGGTCACGGCCGAGCAGGCGCCACTCGTGCATCTGCGTCGCGGTCGGCAACACGCTGTCATCGGTGGCGATGCCGGTCAGCGCGCCGAGATGTTGCTGCCACTGGCGCAGCGCCGGTATCGCAGCGGCATCGACATCGATGCGCTCGAACAGCGCACGTGCCCCGTTGCCCAGCAGCCAGCCATCGAATTGGCGGCCAAAGCCGCAGTAATGCGAGTACTGGCGGTCACCCAGGGCGAGCAGGCCGAACTGCAGGCCCGACAGATCCGGCGCTTGTGCCAGCAGCCGTCGCGCAGCGCCCCGCGCCGCATCCGGAGGTTCGCCATCACCAAAGGTGCTCAGCACGAACAATGCCTGTGCGGTGCGTGCCAGCCGCGCGGCATCGACGCGGGCCAGCGGCAGAACCTGCACTGCATGGCCGGATGCTTGCAGCTGCGCGGCAGCGCGCCATGCGAGTTGTTCGCCCAGTCCGCTCTGGCTGGCATGCACCACCAGCCACGGCGTGCCATCGCCATCTGCAGGTGTTGCTGGCAGCGACTTGCGCAGCCCGCGCGCAGCGCGCTGGCTGCGGCGCCGGTCCAGGTACAGCAGCCAGCCAGTGATGAAGAACAGGCTCATGCCCAGGCTGCTGAGCATCACCACCACCCGCCCGGGCATGCCGAAGTAACTGCCCGAGTGCAATGCGAACACGCTGGTGGCCAGCTGTCCTCCGGTGCCCTGGCGCGCGTAGGGGCGTGAATCTAGGATGGCCCCGCTGGCCGGATCCAGCTGCAGCAGATCGTGCGCGCGGTCATGCCGCCCACCGCGCTGCGACGGGTCACCGGCCATCACACGCACATTCAGTACCTGCCCCGGTTTCTCCGGCAGACGCAGGTCGATGTAGCCGGTGCGCACGCCGGGCAGCGCATACAGCGTGGCTTCGATGCGCTCCAGGTCCAGGGCGGCGTCGGCGGCGACCTTGTGTTGGGCGGCCGGTGCGACGCCCAGCAGGGTGTTGGCGGCGCTGCGGTACCAGTCGAAGGACCACCACAGGCCGGTCAGCGCACTCATCAGGTAGATCAACAGCACCCAGGTGCCGGCCACGGAGTGCAGGCTCCACAGGAAGCCGCGTCCACTGCGCTTCCACTCCACTGCCAGCCAGCTGCGCCAGTGCCCCCAGCGTCGTGGCCAGCGCAGGTAGAGCCCGGACAAGGTGAAGAACACCAGGGCGATGGCGCAGCTGCCGGTGATCCATTTGCCGCGCTCACCGGCGGCAAGATGCCGATGCAGGTCCTCGACGAAGTCAAAGAGCGCCTGCCCGCGCAGGGCGCTGAAGCGCTCACCGCTGTAGGGGTCGAAGTACACCCAGTGTTCCTTGCCGCCAGCAAAGCGCGCCACCGACGGTCGCTGGCCGGTGGCATCCACGCGCAGGCGCTGCAGGGGGCGATCACCGCCGGCCTGCAGCAGCGTTGCCAGTTCGCTGAGTTCGAGCGGAAGCTGGCCATCAGCATGGTGTTCAGCGATCTCGGCGAAGCCGGGGTTGGCCGCTCGCAGCAGCTCATCCTCGAAGGACAGCACGGCGCCGCTGAGGCCCATCACGGCCAGTACGGCGCCGGCGGTGATGCCCAGCAGCCAGTGCAGTTGGAACAGGACGTTCTTGAACATCGAAGGAGGGGGCCCCGAAGGCTGCCGCCCGCATCCTGCGCAACAGCAAATGAGAATTAATCGCGGAATTCTCCGTGGCGGACGGGCTACGGTCAAGGAGGGTTTTGTTGCAGGGCTTTGCAGCCCTGCACCCGCTACAAGCCGGAGCAACGTCAACGTCAAAAGCTGGCTTTCCGTGGGTTGGCGGGGTGGGTCCGGTTGAGGGGGACGCTGCAAGTACGTCCATGTAAGCTCGGTCGCCGCTTGCTCGTGTGCGCAGTCCTGCGCACACGGCAAGACCGGGGTTGGGCGTCCTGCCCAACCCGCCCGAGGCATGCCTCAGGCCCATGCGGCTCACGCCCCCTCAACCGGACCCACCCCGCCTTCGACAGATTTCCGCGATCTGTCGGAACGACGTTCTGCTTTGGTGGGTGCCGACCGTTGGTCGGCACGCGGTCTGATTCCATTCTGAATATCGATATCTGACAGATGTGTCGACCAAGGTCGACACCTACCAACAGCCGCGAAGATCTGTCAGAGGTGGGGAGGTGTCGGAGTGCGGGGTGTCAGCCGCATGGATGCGGCTGCCAAGCTTACAGGGACGTACTTGCAGCGTCCCCGCACTCCGACATCGCCCCGCCAACCCGCGGAACGCCCGCTTTGGCTGTTGGCGTTGCATTGAGCCGGGTGCAGGGCTGCAAGCCCTGCAAAACCCCCCCTCACTTCACCCAGCTGTCGATCTCGCCGTGGGCGAACGGCCCCAGCTTCGCTTTCACCAGCCGCCCCTGTGCATCGAACAGCACGCTGTAGGGCAGCAGGCCCTGTGTATTGCCCAGCTGCACGCTGGCATCGCGCGGCCCCGGGGTCTCGATCACGATCGGGTAATCCACCGGTACCCGCTGCAGGAAACGGCGCACGTCCTCCGGCGTATCCAGCGCCAGTCCCAGCACCTGCACACCGTGCTCGCCCTGGATATGTGCGAAACGCGCCAGTTCGGGCATTTCTTCAACGCAGGGCGCGCACCAGCTGGCCCAGACATTGATCAACAGCGGGCGACCGCCAGCGTGCTGGCGCAGGTCCAGCGGCCGGCCTTCAAGATCCGGCAGCGACAGTGTGGGCAGGCTGTCGCCGACCTGCAGGGTGGGTGCGGCAGCCGCCACAGCAGGCGCTCCCGGCACGGCCTCAGGCGCCACCGGCGCCGGTGTCAATCGATGGCCGGCCCACAGGCCAAGGCCGGCGGCCAGCACCGCTGTCCACAGCAGCGCTGGCCGTTGCCACTTCATCGTGCGGTGCGCAGCAGCGCTTCCTCCACCACCGCCTGGGTCAGCAGGGTCGGCAGCACGGTCGGCGGCGCGCCGGGGCCGTACACCACGTACAGTGGCACGCCGACGGCCTTGTGCTCTTCCAGGAACGTGGTGATCTGCGGGTCGACATTGGTGTAGTCGCCGCGCATGTACACCGCGTTGGTGCGCTTGAGCAGTTCCTTGAATTCCGGCCGCGACAGCACGGCGCGCTCGTTGGCCTTGCAGCTTACGCACCAGTCGGCGGTCATGTTGACGAACACCACGCGGTTGTCGGCGCGCAGGCGGTCCAGCAACTGCGGTGAATACTCGACCACGTTGTCGCTGGCGGCCTGTGCGGCCCGCGCCGGCGGTGCGAGCTGGGTCACACCCCAGGCCGGCACCAGCGCGCCGATCGCCAGCAGTACGCCCAGCAGTGTCACCGCACGCGAGCCGGTCCAGCGGTTGCGCTCGAACAGCCACAGGCCGAACGCCAGCAGCAGCAGGCCACCCAGCACCAGCGCCATGCCATCCACGCCACGCTGCTTGCCCAGCACCCACAGGAGCCACAGCGCGGTGGCATACATCGGGAAGGCCAGCACGTGCTTGAGCGTTTCCATCCACGGGCCCGGCTTGGGCAGGCGGCGTGCGAGCGCCGGCACGAAGCCGATCAGCAGGAACGGCAGCGCCAGGCCCAGGCCGAGGAACAGGAACACGGTCATCGCCTTCAGCGGCGGGGCAATGAACGCGTAGGCGATCGCGCCACCCATGAACGGGCCGACGCAGGCACTGCCGACCACGCAGGCCAGCGCACCGGTGAAGAAGTCACCGGCCGGGCCGCTGCGGCTGGCCAGCGACTGGCCCAGATTGCCGATGCCGCCGCCCAGGGTGAACACGCCGGACAGGCTCAGGCCTACCGCGAACATGATGTAGGCCAGCGCCGCCACCACACCCGGGTGCTGCAGCTGGAAGCCGATGCCGACGGCATTGCCGATCGCGCGCAGGCCGACCATCAACGCGCCGATCACGGCGAACGCGACCAGCACGCCCAGCGTGTACCACAGCGCGTGGCTGCGTGCGCGCTGCGCGCTTTCGCCGCTCTGCGCCAGGCTCAGCACCTTCAGCGAGAGGATCGGCAGCACGCAGGGCATCAGGTTCAGTACCAGGCCACCGGCCAGCGCCAGCAGCAGGACCCAGACGAACGAACGGTCCGGATTCGGCGTCGTCACCGGCGGACGCGTGCGCAGCGCATTGTCGCCCTGTGCATCGGTGGCGAATTCACTGCTGGCGGTGGCGCCACCTGCGGCGGCCGGTGCCGCTGCATCCGTGTTGGGCACGGTTGGCAGCAGGCGCAGCGGGGCGCCGTTGGCGGCTTCGCGCGGTGCACCGTTGGCAGCAGGCAGCGGGTTGATCACGTCATTGCGCGCTGGCGCCTGGTCGGCGCTGGCGCTGACCTTGCCGGCCGGAATCGACAGCTTCACCCGGCGGGTCATCGGCGGGTAGCAGATGCCATCGGTCTGGCAGCCCTGGAAGGTCACCACCAGGGTGCTGTCGACGGCATCAGTGACAGCGCGGCGCAGCGGCAGCGGCACTTCCACCTGGTTGAAGTAGACCGAGACATCGCCGAAGTGCTCGTCGCGATGCGATTGCGCGGCTGGCCAGCGCGGCTTGCCGGCCAGCACGCCGGCGCTGCCTTCCAGCTTCAGCGAGGTGCGGTCGCGATACAGGTAATAGCCGGGCGCTGGGCTGAAGCGCAGCAGCAGGGTGTTGCCGTCGCTGGCGATGGCATCGAAGCCGAACGCCTGTTCCGACGGCAGCGGCAGGGCCTGGCTGTTGTTGGCCGCGCCCGGCAGGCGCAGGCCACCGCTGTTGCCGGCACCGGCCAGCGGGTTGTTGAACGGGCTGGCCGCACCGGCACGCGCGGCAGGCACCGCCGCCGCCGCACCGGCGCCCGGCAGGGTGACCTGCACCACGCGCTTCTGCGGCGGGTAGCAGACACCGGCATCGGCGCAGCCCTGATAACGCACTTCCAGGCTGATGGTGCCGGCAGCGTCGGTCGGCGTGCCGGGCAGGGTGGCCAGCAGGCGCTCGCGATAGGTCTCGACCTCGCCGAAGAAATCGTCGTGGTGCTTGTCGCCCTTGGGCATCTGCAGCGCGCCGGCATTGAAGGCCGGGTCGGCTTTGACGCTGGTACGGTGGCGATACAGGTAATAGCCTGGCGCGATCTTGAACTGCAGCTGCACCTGGCCACGTTCGGGGGCAGTGGCGGTCAATGCGAACGCCTGGTCCACCGGCAGCAGGTCTTTCTCATCCAGGGCGAAGGCGGGCAGCGAAAGGCACAACAGGGCGCACAAGGCAGCGCCACGCGCAAACAGAGTCTTCAATCAGTGTCCTCCCGGGTCTGTGCCCGGATCCAATCCAGATACGCCGGCAGGCCGGCCCGGGTTTCGACCGCGATGCACTCCGGGAGTTCATACGGATGCAGTTCGACGATCCGGGCGATTGCGTCATCGACGCGGCTCGAGGTGGTTTTCACCAGCAGCTGCAGCTCCGCGTCGGTGGTCACCTCGCCCTGCCAGCGGTAGGTCGACTGTGCGCCGTCGAGGCGGGTCACGCACGCCGCCAGGCGCTCGCCTACCAGCGCGTGCGCGATGCGCTCGGCACTGGCCCGGTCCGGGCAGGTGGTCAACAGCAGCAGGACGGGATCGACGGTCGACATGACCGTCGAGTATAGGGCCGCCGCCGGGTCGGGGCCCGGCGGCGGCAGTGGACCGCAGCGTTGCGCGGTCAGTTGGCCAGCTGGCAGGTGGCTGGCTTGGCCGAGGTGAACAGGGCCGGGGTCGCCCACTCGGGGTGGTCGATGAACGGGTTGCGATTGCCCTGGAAGCTGTAGACCACGTCATTGCGGGCACGCTCGGCATCATCCGGCGGATCGGACAGGTGCCAGTCGATCAGCGCCGACAGCAGGCCCATGTAGGCTGGCGAGCTGCTGGTCTTGACGATTTTGCTGCGGTCGTCGGTCAGCTCCAGATCCGGTTCGGACTGGCCGGTGGCCGCATCCTTGCCGCCTTCGTAGCGGATCGCCATGTACATCACCGCGCGCGCCATGTCGCCCTTGCGCTTGCCCCACACCTCGAAGGTGCCGGTGTTGCCGTCCGGCGTGCGCACCCAGTTGGAGTTGCCCGGATAGCCACCACTGCCGCCGCCCTGCCCATTGTTGGCTTCGGTGGCACGCTCACCGCAGCTGGCATCGCACTTGCCGAACGGCTTGTTGCCGCGGTCGGCGTTCCACTGCGCGTCGGTCAGGTACAGCATGTGGGTATCGGTGTACGGCGCGTAGGGCAGGCCCTTGTCGCCGGTGGTGCTGGCAAAGCCCAGCGAGTTCGGCCAGGTGTGCTCGCGGTTGTAGGTCAGGCCGCTGCCGGTGCCCGCACGATCACTGACCTTGGCGTAGCTGCGGTTGCGGTAGGCATCGAGGATGCGGTTCGGGTTGTTCGGATCCTCGTCGGCGATTTCCAGGATGGTCCAGGTGCTGGTGCCCGAGCCGCTGTACGGGTAGGCGGTATGTCCCTTGATGGTGGCGTGCAGCGAGCAGCGCAGCTGGCTGGGGCTGCTGGTGTTGACCCTGGAGTAGTAGCCGGCCGGCACGCCCGGGTTGCCCGGGTCCGGATTGCCGCCGGTGCTGGCCACGGTGAAGGCGATGCGGCTGTCGGCGGCCGGGTGCGCGCCCTGCAGGTCGGTGATGCGCGCGGCGCGGATGTCGAAGCGGCAGGCTTCACCGGCCACCAGCGCGGTATTGGTGGACAGCTTCACGCTGCGGCCGCTGGCCGGAAAGGTCAGCGGCACGCTGCCGGAAGTGCCGCAGCTCAGCGCGAACGCGCCGCTGGCCAGGTTCACGGTTTCGCTGAACACCACTTCCAGATCGGCCGCAGCCGGGAAGGTGCTGCTGCCCTGCGCCGGGGTGGTGGTGGACACCGACGGCGGCGTGTTCGGGCCTGGCGTGCCACCGCCGCTGAAGGTCTGGCCCTTGTTGCAGCTGCCGAAGGTCTGGCCGGCCGATTCGGCCCAGGTGAAGTGGGTGTACTGGCTGCCGCTGCCGGTCAGCTGCAACGAGGTGCCCGGCGCGCTGCTGTTGGTCTCGGCTACCGGGATGTTCTGGCTGGTCATGCCGGCGGCAGGGCCACCGGAGGCGGTGATGGCGCCCTCATAGCTGAGGAACTGGACCACTTTGCCACTGGCATCGACCAGGGCGATGCCGTCGGTCGGGCCGTTCTGGATCCCGTTGGTCGGGTAACTGACCACGGCGATGGTGGCGCTGCCGCAGCCGGCGGCGGTGCCGGCCGGGACCGGGTTGTTGGCATAGACGGTGGCGGCGGACGGATTGCTGCCGTTGTAGAGGTACAGGCGGTAGCCGGACAGGTCCTCACCGGCAGTGGCTACGACCTCGATCGCTTCGCCGACGTCACCGGCGGCGGTGCTGTCGTCGTAGTGCAGTTCGTTGATGAAGACCTCGGCCTGGGCCGGCGCAGCGGCCAGCGCCAGCAGGCAGGCAGCGGCAAGCGGGGACAGCAATCGCATCGACTCCTCCTTGTGATTGGGAATGCCGGACCGAGCCTAAGGCCGATCCAGTGACACTTTGTCGTAAATGAACGTCAGATGTCTGACAGTGCGACGCTTGTCACCGAAATTGATCTGGACCGACGCCCTGGCCGAGGCGCGCGGGCGGAAAAATTTTTTTCATTCCGCCCTTGAAAGGGGGCGGCGGGGCTCCATCTCTGCCCTGCTCCCGACGTTGTCGGGTTTCTTCACGTGCGGTTCTGGCACTCGCCTGGGGCGAGTGCTAACATCGCCGGACTTTTTTAGACCAATCAATCACTTAAGAGGTCTCCTATGAGCATCAAGCCGCTGCACGACCGCGTTGTGGTCAAGCCGATCGAAGCCGACGAAATCTCCGCCGGTGGCATCGTCATCCCCGACTCGGCCAAGGAAAAGTCCACCAAGGGTGAGGTCGTGGCCGTCGGCCCGGGCAAGCCGCTGGACAACGGCAACGTGCGCGCGCCGTCGCTGAAGGTCGGCGACAAGGTCATCTATGGCCAGTACGCCGGCAGCTCGTACAAGAGCGAAGGCGTCGAATACAAGGTCCTGCGCGAAGACGACGTGCTCGCCGTCATCGGCTGAGCCCCGGCGCGACCTGTTCTATCCCCTGATTCCAACACCCAGCCGCCGGGCATGGCCCGGCGCTACCAGATGAGGTAACTGCACATGGCTGCCAAGGATATCCGTTTCGGTGAAGATGCCCGTTCGCGCATGGTGCGCGGCGTCAACGTTCTCGCCAATGCCGTCAAGGCCACCCTGGGCCCGAAGGGCCGCAACGTCGTGCTGGAAAAGAGCTTCGGCGCCCCGACCATCACCAAGGACGGCGTCTCCGTCGCCAAGGAAATCGAACTGGCTGACAAGTTCGAGAACATGGGCGCGCAGATGGTGAAGGAAGTTGCTTCGCGCACCAACGACGATGCCGGCGACGGCACCACCACCGCCACCGTGCTGGCCCAGGCCCTGATCCGCGAAGGCGCCAAGGCCGTGGCCGCCGGCATGAACCCGATGGACCTCAAGCGCGGTATCGACAAGGCCGTTTCGGCCGCCGTCGCCGAGCTGAAGAACATCTCCAAGCCGACCGCCGACGACAAGGCGATCGCCCAGGTCGGTACCATCTCGGCCAACTCGGACGAGTCGATCGGCCAGATCATCGCTGACGCGATGAAGGAAGTCGGCAAGGAAGGCGTCATCACCGTTGAAGAAGGCTCGGGCCTGGACAACGAGTTGGACGTGGTCAAGGGCATGCAGTTCGACCGCGGCTACCTGTCGCCGTACTTCATCAACAACCAGCAGTCGCAGACCGCTGACCTGGATGACCCGTTCATCCTGCTGCACGACAAGAAGATCTCCAACGTCCGTGACCTGCTGCCGGTGCTGGAAGGCGTCGCCAAGGCCGGCAAGCCGCTGCTGATCGTGGCCGAGGAAGTCGAAGGCGAAGCGCTGGCCACCCTGGTGGTCAACACCATCCGTGGCATCGTCAAGGTCGTGGCCGTCAAGGCTCCGGGCTTCGGCGACCGTCGCAAGGCGATGCTGGAAGACATGGCCGTGCTGACCGGCGGTACCGTGATCTCCGAAGAAGTTGGCCTGTCGCTGGAGAAGGCCACCATCAAGGACCTGGGCCGCGCCAAGAAGGTGCAGGTTTCCAAGGAGAACACCACCATCATCGACGGCGTCGGCGACAAGGCCAACGTTGAAGCCCGTGTGGCCCAGATCAAGACCCAGATCCAGGACACCTCGTCGGATTACGACCGCGAGAAGCTGCAGGAACGCGTGGCCAAGCTGGCCGGCGGCGTTGCCGTGATCAAGGTCGGCGCGTCGACCGAAATCGAAATGAAGGAAAAGAAGGATCGCGTCGACGACGCCCTGCACGCCACCCGTGCAGCCGTTGAAGAAGGCGTGGTTCCGGGCGGCGGCGTGGCCCTGGTTCGTGCGATCACCGCGCTGGCCGGCCTGAAGGGCGCCAACGAAGACCAGAACCACGGCATCCAGATTGCCCTGCGTGCGATGGAAGCCCCGCTGCGCGAGATCGTTGCCAACGCCGGTGACGAGCCGTCGGTCATCATCAACAAGGTCAAGGAAGGCACCGGCAGCTTCGGCTACAACGCGGCCACCGGCGAGTTCGGCGACATGCTGCAGTTCGGCATCCTGGACCCGACCAAGGTGACCCGTTCGGCGCTGCAGAACGCCGCCTCGATCGCTGGCCTGATGATCACCACCGAAGCCATGGTGGCCGAGGCTCCGAAGAAGGACGAGCCGGCCATGGGCGGCGCCGGTGGCATGGGCGGCATGGGTGGCATGGGCGGCATGGACTTCTAAGTCCTCGCCCCTGGCATTGGGATGCCGGCCCTGGGTCGGCATACCTTCCCGTTGTAGAGAAGAACCCTGCCGCAAGGCGGGGTTTTTCTTTTTGGGCGATGCGCGGGCTTGGCCGGACCCGGCCCCGCATGCTCCGCACAGCGTGGTTCCATGGGCGAAAATCGATTATGATTAGGCGCCTAATCACATGGTGGCCGGCATGCTGGAAGCAAAACACACCGCTCTGCTCAAGGAAGCTGCGCGCCGCGGCGAGGTAAACCTGGCCCAGCTGCGCCTGTGCTTCCAACTGCTGTCACTGTCTGCCGCCATCGACCACGACTGCGCCGCACGGCTGGCACCGCATGGCCTCAGCGAAGGCCGCTTCATCGTGTTGTTCCTGCTGCACGGGGCCGGTGGCTCGCTGCCGCCGCATGAGCTGGCCGAGCGTGCCGGCGTGACCCGCGCCACCATCAGTGGCCTGCTCGACGGCCTGCAGCGCGAAGGCCTGCTGCAGCGCCACAGCGATGCCGAAGATGGCCGCCGCCTGCGGATCGTGTTGACCGCACAGGGGGCACGCCTCGCCGAGGCGCTGTTCGAGCAGCACACGCAGTGGATCGGGGGCCTGTTCAACGGGTTGGAGGCCGACGAACAGCAGCAGCTTTCACGGTTGCTGCACAAGGTCTGGCAGCACACCGATGCCGGGCGGGTATCCGCTGCATGAGCGCGCCCATTGCGGCCGAACGCCTGCGTGCGCTCAGCACCGGCCGCGTCGCCGCCACCCACCTGGCCGAGTGCCTGGCGGTGGATTTCGCCGAACTGCTGCACGTCGTGGCACCTGTGCTCGAACCGGACGCACTGCAACGCATGCGCGACGCCGCAGGCAAGGGCATCACCCAGCGCATGGCATTGGCCGCCCGCCTGCTGCGCGACAGCGGACAGGGCGATCCCGCGCAGTGGCGGGGCCACGCCTCCGATACGGTGCGTGGCTGGGCCTGCTACCTGATCGGCAGTGACGCCGGCACGCCCCTGGCAGGGAAGCTGCAGGCGATACGAACGCTGGCCGATGACCCGCACTTCGGCGTGCGCGAATGGGCCTGGCTGGCACTGCGCGCGGACATCGTTGCTGCACCGCTGCAGGCGCTTGGGTACCTGCAACCGTGGACGCAGGAAGTATCGCCGTACCTGCGCCGTTTCGCCTGCGAGGCGCTGCGTCCCCGGGGCGTCTGGGCTACGCATATCGCGCTGTTCAAGCAGCAGCCCCAACACGCAGTGCCGTTGCTGGACGCGCTGGCCGACGACCCCGAGCGCTATGTGCAGGACTCCGTCGGCAATTGGCTCAACGATGCCGGCAAGACGCAGCCGCAATGGCTGCGTGGGCTGTGCGCACGTTGGCAACGCGAGCACCACAGCGATGCCAACGCCTACATCCGCAAACGCGCCATGCGATCACTGCGGTAATGGCGGCCGCTGGCCGGCAATCCCATGAACCTCAAGGAAGAACCGCAATGCCCCACACCTTCATCGAGCTCTACACCGCCACCCCCGCCTGGACGGCGCTCTCGCCCGGACAACGCACCGCCTTCTTCGCCTGCATCGGCGAGGGCATGCAGCGTTTCGACCCCGAAAGCATCAGGCCGCTGGCCATGGGCCGCATCGCTACCGACGTGCCGCATGGCAGCGGCGAGCAGTTCTATGCGGTCTGGCACTGCGCCAGCCGCGAAGCGGCCGACACGCTGGTGGCCGGGATCGCCGCCACCGGCTGGCATGATTACTTCACCACCACCCATGCCATCGGTGAGGTGGACAGCATGGGCCAGCATCTGGCCGACCTGGCCGCGCTGTAGTGGTACGGCGGCGGCCTGCGATCCCCGGCATGGGCGGCACATGCGCCTGTCACCGATACACGGTAAACAGTGCGTTGCCCATGTCCATCCGCAGGGACGTTGATCATGCAGAGCAAGCTCGAGGTCACGCTGTTCGGTCCGCTTGGCGAGTGCCCGGCATTGCAGTTGCCAGGGCAGGAGAACCCGTCGGTGGCCATCCCGGAATCGGCCCTGCGTCGATTGGTCTCCGACCTCTACACCGCACGCTCCCTGCTCAACCCCGAGCAGCTGGACGAGGCCCGGCAGGAGCTGGATCGGGTGCTGGAGCGCTGGGCCGATATCCACGAAGGCCTGCTGCTGGACGTGGAAGTGCATGGCAGATGAGCGACGTTGCACGGCGACCACCGCGTGGGCAGCGTCCCAGTTGCGGATGAAACATTTTGCACTGCGCAAAAGCTGTGCTATCAATAGATCCCATGAACGCAGCCGCTACCCGTTTTTACTGGTATTACTTTCCGAAGCCACTGGCGGAGGAAGGACTGCGCTCACCCTGAAGAAAGCTTCAGACGCATTCCCGAAAGCCGCCAGCGAACCTGGCGGCTTTTTTCATGCCGCCACGCTGGGGACCCCCAACGTTCCGGAGATCTCCTGCAATGCCCCCGCACACCGACGACCTGCGCATCCGTACCATCGAACCGCTGACACCGCCTGCCCAGCTGCTGGCGATGCTGCCCTGTGACGATGAAGCTTCCGACACCGTCAGCGCCTCGCGCGCGGCCCTGCACCAGATCCTGCACGGCCGCGATGACCGCCTGGCGGTGGTGGTGGGCCCGTGCTCGATCCACGACCCGAACGCCGCCATCGAGTACGCCCAGCGCCTGAAGCCGCTGCGCGATGCGCTGGCTGGCGAGCTGGAAATCGTCATGCGCGTGTACTTCGAGAAGCCACGCACCACGGTGGGCTGGAAGGGGCTGATCAACGACCCGGACCTGGACGGCAGCTTCAGGATCGACAAGGGCCTGCGCATCGCCCGTGGCCTGCTGCGCGACATCAACAAGCTGGGCCTGCCGGCCGGTGTCGAGTTCCTCGATGTGATCTCGCCGCAGTACATCGCCGACCTGGTGGCATGGGGCGCGATCGGCGCACGCACCACCGAAAGCCAGGTGCATCGCGAACTTGCGTCGGGGCTGTCGTGCCCGGTCGGCTTCAAGAACGGCACCGATGGCAACGTGAAGATTGCCGCTGACGCCGTAGGTGCTGCGTCCAATCCGCACCACTTCCTGTCGGTCACCAAGCAGGGCGGCACTGCCATCGTGTCGACCACCGGCAACCCCGATTGCCATGTGATCCTGCGTGGGGGCAAGCAGCCGAACTACGACGCAGCCAGTGTTGCCGACGCCTGCCAGGCGCTGGCCAAGGCCAAGCTGCCGGCGCGCCTGATGATCGATGCCAGCCATGCCAACAGCCTGAAGAACCCGGAGAACCAGCCGAAGGTGATCGAGGACATTGCTGTTCAGCTGGAAGACGGCGAACAGCGCATCGTGGGCGTGATGATCGAGAGCCATCTGGTCGGTGGCCGCCAGGAACTGGTGGAAGGCCAGCCGCTGGTCTACGGCCAGAGCATCACCGATGGCTGCATCGACTGGGACACCACCGTGACGGTGCTGGAGCGACTGGCTGCGGCCGTGCGTGCCCGTCGTGAAGTGAAGGTGTCCGAAGCAGCGTGAATGAAGCCGCCTGATGGCGGCACGTGTGTGGATGGCGGCCAGCGCCTGCGGGGGTGCGGCCGCGATCAGGGCCGGTCGGAGTTGGAGACCGGCCCATCTGCACCGGCGATGCGCCTGGCGCTGCGCATGAGCGACAGCGCCAGGTACATCGCCGGGGTGGTGCGGATTGCGCCGCGCGAACCTCAATGCACTTCGTCGTGATAGACGAACTTCGGCATTTCCCAGCGGTAGTGGATCGCCAGCAGGCGCAGCGCGAAGCCGCCGCCGAGGCAGCACAGGATCGCGGTGGCGTCGGCCACGCCCCAGTGCAGCAGCAACAGATACGCCGCGCCGGTCAGCAGCGCGATGATCGCGTACAGCTCCTTCTGGAAGATCAGCGGCACCTCGTTGCAGAGGATGTCGCGCAGCACGCCGCCGAAGGCACCGGTCAGCATGCCGGCGATCAGCACGATCGGCATCGCATGGCCGGCCTCACGCGCGATCGAACAGCCGATCAGGGTGAAGGCGATCAGGCCCAGCCCGTCGAGCACCAGAAAGGTGCGGCGGAAGTGGTGCATCCAGCGTGCGACCCAGGTGGCGATCAGTGCCGCGCACACGGTGAAGCCGAGGTACTCGGGATGTTTGACCCAGCCCAGCGGATAGTGGCCAAGAAGGATGTCGCGCAGTGAACCACCACCGAGGGCAGTGACGCAGGCGATCATGACCACGCCGAACAGGTCCATGCGGCGGCGGCCGGCGGACAGTGCGCCGGTCATGGCTTCGGCGGAAATGGCGATCAGGTAGATGACGGACAGCAGCATGGGACAGGCTCCGGGCGCGGTGGGGCCGGCCATGCGCGACTACCGCCACTGCCTGCGCAATGACGGGATGACGATGACCGGTGCCGCTCCCGCTGTCCTTTTGCCTGAGAGTTCAGCGGCGTTGGCCGCGTGCCCCTTCGGCGGATCGTCCCGGGCGTGCCCGGTGACCTCTCTCCAGCTCGGCGAGTCGAATGCATGGTTGGTGGGATTCCAGCCCACCGGCCTGAGCGATCATGGGAGCCTGCGCCTTCGGCGGGCGCCAGCGCGGCGCCTCTCTCCTGCATTCGGCCGCCAGTATATCCGCTGCAGTGCAGCACGGCATAATCCGGGCATGGCCCCGTCCCTCCGCCCCTGGTTCCTGTACCTGCTCGAATGCCGGGATGGCAGCTATTACGCCGGCATCAGCACCGACGTGGACGCGCGTTTCGCTGCCCACCAGGCCGGCAAGGGCGCGCGCTACACCCGGGCGCGGCCACCGCTGCGCGTGCTGGCCGTGCGCGAGTACCCGGACCGGGCCGCCGCGTCACGGGCCGAATGGCAGCTCAAGCAGCAGCCGCGCGAACGCAAGCTGGCCTGGCTGCAGGCGCCGGATCCCGCGCTTCTGTAGGGCCGAGCCCACGCTCGGCTGTTGTTGCTGCTGCCTGATGGTCAAGCCGAGCATGGGCCCGGCTCTACAGTAGATCCACGCCATGCGTGGATGCGGCTTGCACATGCCATGATCGCCCAGCCCTCAGCGCTGGAGACCCGGATGTCCACGATCGCCCTGCTGTTCGCTCTTTCCGCAGCAACGAGCCCCGCCGCCGACCCGGCCACCCTCGCGGCCATCGAAGCCACCTGCAACGATTACGTCGACGGCCAGCTGGAGGCCGACCCGCAGCGCGTCGCCCGCTCCCTGCATCCGGACCTGGCCAAGCGCGCGGTCCTCGGCGATACGCCCGACGAACGCCTGGGCCTGCGCCGTATGTCGAAGGAAGAACTGGTCTCGCTGACGAAGCAGGGCGCGTTGAAGACCCCGAAGGATCAATGGGACCACCGCTGCAGGGTGCTGGACGTGACCGGCAACGCGGCCTCGGTGCGGCTGGAAACCCCGTGGTTCGTCGACTACTTCCACATGGGGCGCTTCGACCAGCGCTGGGTAATCGTCAACGCACTGTGGTACCCGAAACCGAAGGCGCCGTAGAGCCGAGCCCATGCTCGGCTTCTGCAAACCGCGCGAAGTGCAGCCGAGCATGGCTCGGCGCTACAGGAGCATGCGTGCGGCCCTAGCGCTTCGGTCGCCGGTCGTCCTGGTCATCACCGAAGATGATGCGCGCGCTGCGCTGGTAGCTCCAGTACGCCACGGCCCAGTTCAGCAGCACCACGATGCGGTTGCGGAAGCCGATCAGGAAGAACACGTGCGCGGCCAGCCAGAACCACCACGCCAGCACGCCCGACAGCTGCAGCCGGCCCAGGTGCACGATCGCGGCCATGCGGCCGATGGTGGCCAGGTTGCCGTAGTCCGCGTACTTGAACGGGCCGGGTTCGGGCGTGCCGTGCAGGCGCGCGCGGATCACCTCGGCCACGTACTTGCCCATCTGCTTGGCAGCGGGTGCCACGCCGGGTACCGGCTTGCCGTCGGCCTGGCTCAGTGCGGCCAGGTCGCCGGCCACGAACAGCTCCGGGTGATCGGGCAGGGTCAGGTCCGGTTGCACCGGCACGCGGCCCGCGCGGTCCAGCGGCACGTCCAGCGTGCGCGCCAGCGGTGAAGCGGCCACGCCGGCGGCCCAGACCACGGTGCGTGCTGGCACGAACTGGTCACCGAGCGTGAAGCCCTGGCTGTCGATGTCGCTCACCGGGGTACCGGTCAGCACTTCCACGCCCAGCTTCTCCAGCTGCCGACGCGCCTTCAGCGAAAGCACTTCCGGGAACGAGGACAGCACGCGCGGCCCGGCCTCGATCAGCCGCACTTTCGCACTGGCCGGATCAATGTGGCGGAACTCGTTGCGCAGCGTGTGGCGCGCGATCTCGGCCAGCGTGCCGGCCAGTTCGACGCCGGTGGGACCACCACCGACGACGGCGAAACTCAGCCACGCCGCCTTCTTTGCCGGGTCCGGTTCGGCCTCGGCACGCTCGAACGCCAGCAGCAGCTTGCGGCGCAGCGCGATGGCATCGTCCAGCGTCTTCAGGCCGGGCGCATCATCGGCCCATTGGTCGTTGCCGAAGTAGGCGTGGGTGGCACCGGTGGCCAGCAGCAGGCTGTCGTAGTCCAGCGTGCTGCCATCGGCCATGCGGATCTGCCGCGCCTGCTTGTCGATGGCCACCACTTCGCCGAGGCGGACTTCCACATTGCGCTGGTGGCCAAGGATGTGGCGCAGCGGTGCGGCGATATCCGGTGCGGACAGGCCGGCGGTGGCCACCTGGTACAGCAGCGGCTGGAACAGGTGATGGTTGCGGCGGTCGACCAGGGTGATGCGTATGCGCTCGCGGGCCAGGGCACGGGCGGCCCAGAGACCGGCAAAACCGCCGCCGACAACGACCAGGTGGGGAACGCGCTCGCGACTCATCGACTCACTCCAGTGGGGGCATCGGGGGAAGCGCCTGGCATCTTCGCACGGCGGCCACCTGTCACGTCAGCGCCTGCCCGGATCGGCGATACTCGGGTTCAGGCAACGGCCCGTGAGGAGCCCATGAGCGAACCGGAAAAGCGCATCGCCCTGTTGATCGACGCCGACAATGCGCCGGCCTCGAAGATCGACGAGGTCCTGGCTGAAGTCGCCCGCTACGGCGTGGCCAACGTGCGCCGCGCCTATGGCAACTGGAAGAGCCCGCGGTTGAAGGGCTGGGAAGCGGTGCTGCACGAATATGCGATCCGCCCGATCCAGCAGTTTGCCTACAGCAAGGGCAAGAATGCCTCGGACATGGCGATGGTGATCGATGCCATGGACCTGCTCTACGCACGCAACCTTGATGGCTTCGCCATCGTCTCCAGCGATGCCGATTTCACTCCGATGGTGATGCGCCTGCTGACCGATGGCGTGAAGGTGTACGGCTTCGGCGAGAAGAAAACGCCCGAGCCGTTCGTCAACGCGTGCTCGAAATTCACCTACCTGGAAGCACTGGGCCAGACCCATGCCAGCGTGCCGGATACCGAACAGGCTTCCAGCGAACAGGCATCGAACGAGCCTGTGGCCAACGACGATGCCCGGCCACGCAAGAGCGGTGCGGAAATGCGCAGCGATACCCGGCTGGTGAAGATGCTGCGCCGCGCGGTGTCCTCGGCCGAGGGCGAGGACGGCTGGTCGCATCTGGGGCCGGTTGGCAGCCAGATCGGCAACCAGGCCTCGTTCGATCCGCGCAACTATGGTTACGGGAAGTTGAGTGACCTGTTGGCGGCGATCGGCCTGTTCGAACTGAAGAAGGACGGCAAGTCGTCCTACGTGCGCGCGCTGCCGAAGAAGAACCGGTAGTGCCGGCCGCTGGCCGGCAATGCCCGGATGCCAGGTCCCGCATCCGGCACGCACACACCTGTATCGATCAGGCGTATCGTTGCCGCTCGCATTGCCAGCAAAGGAAACCCGCATGTTGAAGATCTGGGGCCGCCGCAATTCCAGTAACGTCCGCAAGGTGCTGTGGTGCGCCGAGGAGATCGGCCTGCCGTATGAATCCATCGAAGTCGGTGGCAGCCACGGCGGCACGCAGACACCGGAGTACCAGGCGATGAATCCCAATGGCCTGGTACCGGTGATCGAAGACCATGGCCTGCCGCTGTGGGAATCGAACGCCATCGTGCGCTATCTGAGCGCACGCTACGCATTGGGCACGCTGTACGCCGAAGACCCGATGGAGCGTGCCCAGGCCGAGAAGTGGATGGACTGGAGCACCTCGCGGATGGCGCCGCTGTACAGCGACCTGATCTGGGGCATCATGCGCACCGCCCCGGCCGACCGGGACGAATCGCGGATCAATGCCGCGATCGTGCGCGCCGGCGATTACCTGGCGATGGCCGATGCCACGCTGGCCAAACAGCCGTGGCTGTCGGGCGACAAGTTCGCGATGGGTGACATTCCGCTGGGCTCGCTGATCTACGCCTGGTACGAGCTGCCGATCCAGCGGCCGGAACTGCCGCACCTGGCCGAGTGGTACGCCCGCCTGCGCGAGCGGCCGGCCTACCAGCGCGGCGTGATGTCGCCGCTGACGTAAGCACTGCCCGGTGCTGAAACGCAGCCGAGCATGGCTCGGCTCTACGGTAGTGCCGAGCCATGCTCGGCAGTGCTCTACGGGATCAATACAGGTCCGTTGGATCCACATCCAGCGACCAGCGCACCTTGCGTGCTTCCGGCAGCGCGTACAGCTGTGGCACCAGCTGCGAAAGCACGCCATGCAGTGGCGGCCGCTGCATGGCAGACAGCAGCAGCTGCGTACGCTGGTAGCCAGCGCGGCGTGGCATCGGTGCTGGCATCGGCCCGTAGGCCTCGACCACGTCCTGCTCGCCCAGCAACTGTCGTGCGGCGAGCAGGAACGCATTGGCATGCTCCACCTGCTGCGCTTCGGCGCGAATCAGCGCCAGGTGCGCGAATGGCGGGAATCCTGCGGCTTGCCGCTGGTTCAACTCCGCCTGTGCGAACGGGTGGTAACCACCGCTGACCAGGGTTTCCAGCAACGGATGCCCGGGGTGATGGGTCTGCAGCCAGACCTCGCCGGGGTCACGTGCGCGCCCGGCGCGACCGGCCACCTGGATCAGCTGTTGCGCGAGTTTCTCGCTGGCGCGGAAGTCAGCGGAGAACAGGCCTTCGTCGATGCCCACCACCACCACCAGGGTCAGCTTCGGCAGGTCGTGGCCCTTGGCCAGTATCTGCGTGCCGACCAGGATACCGGGCTGGTCGCCCAGTCTCGCCAGCTGCTGTTCCAGTGCATCGCGACGTGACGTGGTGCCGCGGTCGATGCGCACCACAGGGAAGTCGGCGAAGGCCGCGGTGAGATGCTCTTCCAGGCGTTCGGTGCCGATGCCCTGCGGTTGCAGCGCCAGGCTGCCGCAGGCCGGGCATGCCAGTGGTGCCGGTTGTCGCGCGCCGCAGTGATGGCACTGCAGGCGGCGGCCGCCGCCATGCACGGTCATCGGTGCATCGCAGCGGTTGCACGGTGCGGTCCAGCCGCAGTCGTGGCACAGCAGTACCGGCGCGTAGCCACGCCGGTTCTTGAACACCAGCACCTGTTGGCCGCGCTGCAGGTGCTCGCCGATGCCGGCCAGCACATCAGCCGAGAGGCCATCGTGGAGCGGCCGCTTGCGCACATCGAGGATGCGCACGCGCGGTGGCCGCGCATCACCGGCACGCTGCTTCAGGCGCAGGTGGGTGTAGCGCCCGGCGTAGGCGTTATGCAGCGTTTCCAGCGAAGGGGTGGCACTGCCGAGCAGCACCGGAATGCCGAGCGCCTTGGCGCGCACCAGAGCGAAATCGCGCGCGTGATAGCGGATGCCGTCCTGCTGCTTGTAGCTGCCGTCGTGTTCCTCGTCGATGATCAGCAGCCCGGCCTGCGGCAATGGCGTGAACACCGCCGAGCGGGTGCCGACGATGACCCGTGCCTCGCCGCGCGAAGCCGCAGCCCAGACGCGCGCGCGCTCGTTGTCGTTCAACCCCGAATGCAATGCGTGCACGGCGATGCCAAGGCGGCCGCGGAAGCGTGCCAGGGTCTGCGGGGTCAGGCCGATTTCCGGCACCAGCACCAGCGCCTGCCTGCCCTGCGCCAGGCAGTGGATGATGGCCTGCAGGTACACCTCGGTCTTGCCGCTGCCGGTCACGCCATCCAGCAGGAAGGGCTGGAAGCCTTCGGCGGCGTTGATGGCGGCCACCGCTTCGGCCTGGTCCGGGTTGAGGGTGGGGCCGGGCAGCGGCTGCGCATGCTGCGGTGCCACCGTCATCGCCACGCGCTCGGCCAGCGCACGCTTGGCCAGGCTGCGCGCGGCGGTGCGCCAGTCCTCCATGCGTTCGCCCAGTACATCCTCATCCACCACGGCCCCGGCCAGCAGTTCGGCCAACTGCCGCGGGCGGCTGCCGGCGCGCAGCTTCCCGCGCTGGGCATGGCCTTCGGGGGTCAACTGCCAGCCCCAGTGGTGGGTGTCGGGCAGGGCTTCGCCATGACGCAGCGGTCCTGGCAGGGCGGTGCTCAGTACCTCGCCCAGCGGTGCGTGGGTGTAACGCGCCAGCCATTGCAGGCTCTGCCACAGCTCCCCCTGCAGCAGCGGCTGCGGGTCGCACCAGGCCAACGCCTGGCGCAGTCCCTGGCCGTCGTCGGTCTGGCCGTGCCCCACCACCACCCCGACCAGCTCGCGGTTGCCGAACGGCACCTTCAGGCGGCAGCCGACCGCAACCGTGGGGCCATCGCCCTCCGGCGACAGGTAGTCGAACAGACGGGGCAGGGGGACGGGCAGGGCGACCTGCAGGGTCGGAATCGGTGAAGGCATCGGGCCAGTGTACCGGGCCATGCGCGCGCGAATGGCGGGGTGGGAGACGGCGGAGCGGCGCCCGTTGAATCATAAATGTCACCTAAATATCGGTGTCCATTGGAGATTCAGGCTTATCCACATGTTCTGTGGATAACGTTGTGCGTTACCGGTCGACGGGAACGCAGGAGGCCGATGGCGACGAGCTCACGCTTGGGTTGGTCAAAAAATAGCCACACTTAAAAACTATTCAAAATCAACAGTTTAAGTGTGAAACATTGCTGAAACAGAGTGAATTCAGCTGCTTGCCGCAGTTTCCCGCGCCGGGAGCGTGGTGCTGTGCACAACCTGCAGCACGAAGTATCCGTGGGCGCAAGTCCTACGGGCGTCGATTGCCTGCCGCTATCATTCCCCCAGACCTTTGGAGTGACCGATGACGGCTGTGCCCGCCCCTGTTTCCTCGACCGCGGCCGGCGCGCTGTCGGCGTTCCTGCGTGGCGTCGAGCGCCGCGCCCTGGTGGTGGCTGAGCTGCAGTGCGGCGATGCCGCGCGCGCCGAACAGACCCTGGTGGCAGTGATGCGCGCGTTCGCGGCCGTTGCCAGCGACCTGCCGATGGCGCAGTGGCCGACCCGCTTCTGGACCCTGCTGGGCCAGCGCCAGGCCCTGCGCGAGCCGGTGGGTGGCCAATGGGCGCCACCGTTGGCCGCGCTGGCTGCGATGTCGCCGCTGCCGCGCCTGGCGCTGCTGCTGCGGGTAGGCGGCAGCCTGGACGAGAGCATCGCCACGCGCGTGCTCGACCAGGACGAGGCCGGCTACCAGCACCTGCTGGCCGATGCCTGCCCGCGCGATGCCCAGGGCCAGCCCGATGCCGCGGCCTGGCGCCAGTTGGCCGAACAGGTACAGGCGCGTATCCGTGAACTGCCGGCCAGGCGCCTGCAGCAGCTTCAGCAGCCGGCGGCACCCGCCGCCCACAATGAAGCGCCGACCTCCAGCTGGCGAGCACCGCAGCGGGACGAGCGCGCGGCCGCCCATGGCAAGCGCCGTCGTACGGGCGCCAAGCCGCGCTGGCGTGGTCCGCTGATCCTGCTGGTAACCGTGGCGGTGCTGCTGGCCGCTGCGCTGGGTTGGCGCCACCTGCAGGGACGTTCCTTCGGCAACGATGCGCCGCTGCCGGAAGGCGTCGTGGGCGAGGCCGGTCCGGTGACGGTGGAAGCCCTGCCACCGAGCAAGGTCGACGCCACGCCGGATGCAACGCAGGCCCAAGCCAATGACGACGCAGCGATGCTGGCCGATCGCGACTACCCGCTGGTTGCCGATGCTGACCTGTACGCATGGACCGCCGCGGGCGGTCCGCTGCCGGTGGACGAATCGCAAGCCAAGCCGAGCCGACCGGAGCCGGCCAGTGCCACGCTGGAAACCGCCGCCGCCGATGAATAAGTCCGTGTTCGCCAGCCTGTTGCTGGCCTTGCCGCTGTCCCTGTCTGCGGCGCCGCAATCGTTGAACGTGCCATTGCCGCCGCCATCGCCGGCCACCCCGGCCGTGCCGCCGGCTTCGACCGCGGCACCGGCTGGCTTTGCCCAGCTCGATCCGCAGCAGCAGCGCCAGCGCCGTGCCGACTACGCCGCCTGGCGCGCGTTGCCGGAAGGAGAGCGCGAGCGCATCCGCCAGGCCGCTGCGCGATTCAATGCGCTGCCCGCAGACCAGCAGCAGCGTCTGCGACAGCAGTTCGGCGATCAGGACCAGGCGTTCCGCGACGGGTGGCGGCTGGGCCCGCAACTGGGCCTGGAATTCCCAAAGCTGCATGGCTTGTTCGGCTTCGTGCCTCCGGAGCAGCGCGAGACCGCGCTGGCCGTGCTGCGTCAGCTCAGCCCGGCGCAGCTGGCCCAGCTGGCCCTGGTCGCGCAGCGTACGCCGCCGCAGGAGCGCGACGCCGTGCGCAGCGCCTTCCTTGCGGTGCCGGCCGCCGAACGCGACAGCTGGCTCAAGCGCCAAGCGGGCCAGTAAAAAAGGGGACGGAGGGGATTAAGTCGCATTCGGCACTGACTGGCCAGATACGACTTAATCCCCTCCGTCCCCTTTTTGCTTGGGGCAGCCGGAACCCAGCATTCACCCCATGTCATGGGAATGCGCGCGCCGGGCGCGTAAGATGACCGGCCGCAACCCGGTGCCTGTGCCCTTCGCGCGCAACCGTAGTTCGCGTCAAGCACCTTATGTCTACTGCAACCTCCACGCCGCGCTTCAGCAAGGAAGTCGGCGCTACCGGTCTGCTCGCCCTGCCGCTTGTGCTGGGCCATGTGTCCACCGGTCTGATCTCCTTCGTCGACAACGTGATTGCCGGTCACCACGCCACCGCGACGCTGGCTGCGGTGACCATCGGTACCGCCCTGCTGTGGCTGCCGATGCTGATCCCGATCGGCACCCTGATCTCGCTCACCGCCTCGGTGTCGCAGCTGCACGGCGCTGGCCGCGAGCGCGAGATCGGCCCGCTGTTCCGACAGGCGCTGTGGCTGGCGTTGGGCCTGGGCCTGATCATGTTCACCTTCCTTACGGTGGTGCCGCCGCTGCTGCCGGCCTTCGGCATCGCACCGGACATCGTGCCGGGGGCGACTGCGTTCCTGCATGCGGTGCGCTGGGGCGGCCCGGCGCTGACCCTGTACTTCTGCATGCGCTACCTCAGCGAAGGCATGCACTGGACACTGCCCACCATGCTGCTTGGCTTCGGTGGCCTGCTGGTGCTGGCGCCGCTGGGCTATGTGCTGGCCAATGGCAAGCTCGGTTTCCCGGAACTGGGCGCCGAAGGCCTGGGGATCGCCTCGGCGGTGATGATGTGGCTGCAGGCAACCGCATTCGCCCTGTATCTGTGGCGGACCAGGCGCTTTGCCCATCTGCAGCTGTTCTCGCACTTCGAAGGGCCGCGCTGGAAGGCGATCTGGGACCTGCTGCGCACCGGCCTGCCGATCGGCATCACCGTGCTGATGGAAGGCGGCCTGTTCATCGTCACCGCGCTGCTGATCGGCCGCCTCGGTGCCAATGAAGCGGCTGCGCACCAGATCGCGATCAACGTCGCCCAGCTGTGCTTCATGATTCCGATGGGCGTGGCCGAGGCCACTACCGTGCGTGTCGGCCATGCGGTCGGCCGCGGCGATGGCTTCGGCGTGCGGCGCGCGGCCTGGGCCGGCTACGCGATCATCATGGGTACGCAGACATTGTCGGCGGCGGTACTGCTGTTCGGCCACGATGCCATCGTCGGTGTCTACACCAACGACCTGGCGGTGGCCGGCCTGGCCTCGACGCTGCTGCTGTACGCGGCCACCTTCCAGTTCCCGGATGGCATCCAGGTGCTGTCGGCCGGCGCGCTGCGCGGCCTGAAGGACACCCGTGTGCCGATGTTCATCGCCATGTTCGCGTACTGGGGCCTGGGCATGCCGCTGGGCGCCGGGCTCGGCCTGGGGCTGGGCATGGGCCCGCAGGGTATGTGGATCGGCCTGATCGTGGGCCTCACCGCCGCTGCCATCCTGATGGGCTGGCGCCTGCGGCGCAGCAGCCTGCGCATCGGCCAGTCGATGCTGTCCTGAACTTCCGCCCCGCCCCGGCCACCCGTGGCGGGCGATCCCCTGACTTGTGTCCGATGCCGCATCACGCGGCACCGGCTATGCTGGCACCACGGCAAGAAGCCATCCGGAGCGTTCCATGAATCACCCCGTGCCCCCGCTGCCCCCGGCGCGTCGCAACCCCGTCGCCAGTTTCTTCATCGGGCTGTGGGACGTCATGAACTTCACCCGCCGGTTGATCCTCAACCTGGTGTTCTTCGGCCTGCTGTTCCTGCTGCTGGTGATGTTCGTCATCGCCGCAGGCATGGGCGCCGGTGCCAGCAAGTCGCTGCAGGACCGCACCACCCTGGTGATCGCGCCGGAAGGCCGGCTGGTCGAGCAGTTCAGCGCCGATCCGGTCAGCCGCGCACTGGCCAAGGCGGTGGGCGACAACGGTGCCGAAGAGATCCAGCTGCGCGACCTGCTGCGGGTGATCGAGTCGGCCAAGGAAGACAAGAAGATCGAGCGCGTGGTGCTGGAGCTGGACAAGCTGCAGCCCTCGGGCTTCGCCTCGCTGCGTGAAGTGGCTGCGGCACTGCAGGACCTGCGTGCCTCCGGCAAGCAGCTGGTGGCCTACAGCGAGAGCATGGGCCAGTCGCAGTACCTGCTGGCCGCACAGGCCGACGAGGTCTACCTGGACCCGATGGGTTCGGTGGTGCTTGAGGGCCTGGGCCGCTACCGCCAGTACTTCCGCACCGGCCTGCAGGACAAGCTGGGCGTGGACGTGCACCTGTTCAAGGTGGGTGAGTACAAGTCCGCAGCCGAGCCGTACGTGCTCGACGCGGCGTCGCCGGCCTCCAAGGAAGCCGACCTGTTCTGGATGAACGACGTATGGCAGCGCTACCTGGGCGACATCGCCAAGGCCCGTCGCCTGGATCCGGCACAGCTGGCTGCCGGCATCGATACGCTGCCGGAAGGCATCGCTGCTGCTGGTGGTGATCTGGCCAAGTTCGCCCTGCAGCAGAAGCTGGTGACCGCGCTGAAGACCCGCGAGGAGTTCGAGGACCTGATGATCGAGCGCGGCGTGGCCGACGAAGATGCCGACGGTGGCTTCCGCAACGTCGACTTCGGCACCTACCTGGGCCAGCTTGATGCGCGCCGCAACCCGGTCGACAACCGTCCGCAGGTGGCAGTGGTGGTGGCGTCCGGCGAGATCAGCGGCGGTGACCTGCCGGCCGGCCGCATCGGTGGCGAATCGACGTCGGCGCTGCTGCGTGCCGCGCGCGACGACGACGATGTCAAGGCGGTCGTGCTGCGCGTGGATTCGCCGGGCGGAGAAGTGTTCGCTTCCGAGCAGATCCGCCGTGAAGTGGTCGCCCTGCAGGCCGCCGGCAAGCCGGTGGTGGTATCGATGGGCGACCTGGCCGCCTCCGGTGGCTACTGGATCAGCATGAACGCCGATCGCATCTACGCCGATCCGTCGACGATCACCGGTTCGATCGGCATCTTCGGCATGGTGCCGAACTTCAGCCGCGCGCTGGACAAGATCGGCGTGCACACCGATGGCGTCGGCACCACCCGCTTCGCCGGTGCGTTCGATGTCACCCGGCCGATGGATCCGGCCGTGGGCCAGGTCATCCAGTCGGTGATCAACAAAGGCTACGCCGACTTCACCGGTCGCGTCGCCGACGCGCGCAAGAAGCCGGTCGAGGCCGTCGACGAGGTGGCCCGCGGCCGCGTGTGGAGCGGTGCACAGGCCAAGGAACGCGGCCTGGTCGATGCCTTCGGTGGCCTGAAGGATGCGGTGGCCGATGCGGCCAGCCGCGCCAAGCTGGGCAAGTCCGATGCCTATCGCGTGCGCTACATCGAGAAGGCAGCCACGCCGTTCGCGCAGTTCGTCAGCGGTTTCGCTGGCAGTCGTGCCGGTGCCTGGATGCTGTCCGATTCGGGCATGGCGCGGATGATGCTGGCACGCACGATGCCGGAAGTGGACACTCAGTTGCGCTTCGTCGAGAACGCGGCCCGCGAAAAGGGCAACGGCGCACCGGTGAAGGCGCTGGCGTACTGCTTCTGCGGGTTCTGACCGGCAACGCTATCGAATGAAAACGCCCGGCTCAGGCCGGGCGTTTCGTTCATGGGGTCGGATCCCTTTGCCCGCAAAGGGTTCTGACCCCACAGGTCACTGCGTCGCGTCGGCCTCGGCCTTGCGCTCGCCCGCAGCGGCGTCATCGACGGATTTCTGCGCGCCCTTGGCGCGGTCCAGCGGCTCCTGCATCGCGCGCGCCATCGCCTTGGGCACCGGTGGCTTCTCCGGGTTCGGCGTTGGCGGGCGCTGGCAGGCGGACAGCAGCACGGTGGCCAGCAGGGACGTGGACAGGACCAGGATGCGCATGGCGGCACTCCGTGATGGGCGTGCGGGCAGTGTCGCATCCTCGGCAGGGGGCGGCCGTGAGCGCGTATCCTTGTTGCATCGAAACACAGCGGGCGCGGCCCCGGAGGACTCATGACCCAGCAACGGTGGCGGCTGGACGGCCAGACTGCCCTGATCACCGGCGCCAGTGCCGGCATCGGCCTGGCCATCGCGCATGAACTGGCCGGGTTCGGTGCCGACCTGATGATCGTCGGCCGCGATATCGATATGCTGGAGACCGCGCGCGACGAGTTGCTGGATGTGTATCCGCAGATGCAGGTGCATGCGCTGGCCGCCGATGTTTCCGACGACGAAGACCGCCGCCAGATCCTGGACTGGGTGGAGGACCACAGCGATGGCCTGCATATCCTGGTAAACAACGCCGGCGGCAACGTCACCAAGGCGGCCACCGAGTACTCCGAAGACGAGTGGCGCAAGATCTTCGAGACCAACCTGTTCTCGGCGTTCGAGCTGTCGCGCTACGCACATCCGCTGCTGGCACGCCACGCGTCGTCGTCCATCGTCAACGTCGGCAGCGTGTCCGGCCTGACCCATGTGCGCAGTGGCGTGGTCTACGGCATGACCAAGGCGGCGATGCACCAGATGACCCGCAACCTGGCCGTCGAGTGGGCCGAAGATGGCATCCGCGTCAACGCAGTGGCACCGTGGTACATCCGTACCCGGCGCACGTCCGGCCCGTTGTCGGACCCGGACTACTACGAAGAAGTCATCAATCGCACGCCGATGCGTCGTATCGGCGAGCCGGAGGAAGTGGCTGCGGCCGTGGGCTTCCTGTGCCTGCCGGCAGCCAGCTACGTTACCGGCGAGTGCATCGCGGTGGACGGCGGCTTCCTGCGCTACGGGTTCTGATCTTCGGAAGGGTAGTGCCGGCCGCTGGCCGGCAACCACAGGATATTCAGTTGATTGCAGTTGCCGGCCAGCGGCCGGCACTACCGGATGGCGGTCACCCCGGCACCGGGCAGTTGCTGGCCTCCAGCACACCCTGCAACCGCTCGCGGTCCTTGCGCGCGCTGTCGCGGTTCTCGGGCGCGGCGAAGCGCTCCCGGCCGCGGGCATCGCGGAAGCGCTGCTGCCAGGCACCGCAGCGCTGCGCTTCGGGAAGCGCTTCGCACTGATCGCGCACCACTTCACAGCTGGCGGCATTCACCGGCGTCACTCCGCCAAGGCCCTGTACTGTCATCAGCTCGCAGCGACCTGGCGCAGCCTCGTACTCGTACAGGTAGCCGCCGCCCTGGCTGTCGGTGCACTGGAAGATAGGAGGAAGCGGCGGCTTCGGTGAACCGTCACTTCCAGCAGCACGGGCCTCGGCATCGCGACGCAGCGTCGCGCTGTCAAGGATCTGGTCGTCTCCTTCGTGTTCGACCATGCCTGCTTCCATGATCGTGCGTCCTTCGTCCGCGCGTCGTGCCTTCGCTGGGGCCGCAGGCGCAACACCCGGGTTGGCCGGCAGCGGCGCGGGTGTTTCCACCGGGGTGGGGGCAGGTTCAGCGACCACAGGGGCAGCGGCGGCCGGCTGCGCGTTGCCCTTGCCGGGTATGCGCAGCACCTGCTGCTTGCTGCCAGTGGGACACGGCGTGCGCTGCAGGGTAGGGATGTCACTGCTGCTGGAGGTACAGCGGTAGATCACGCCCTCTTCGGCCAATGCGCTTCCAGGCAGCAGCACCAGGAGCAGCCAGATCACTCGGTTCATGCGTACAGCGTACAGGCTGCGGCGGCTTGCTGCGGTCAGCGTTCGCAATCGCGCGACAGGCGCGCATCGATGCCGCGCTGTTCGTTGCTGATGGCTGTGCGTTCACTCTGCAGCGCACTGTTGTACCGGCGATCCAGTTCCCAGCGGCGATCACGCAGTCGCGCACAGACTTCCTGCGGCGGCAACGCATGGCAGCTGTCGCGGACCAGCACGCTGCCGGCCGGAACCTGCACGCCCACGCCGATCGAGGGGGGACGATAACCCGCGCCTTCGCCGATCGGCGTGCCGGTGGCCGGGCGCGGTCCGGGGTAGGCCGGGCCGTGATGGGCGTGTGGCAGCCAGACACTGGTCCACAACGGCACCCAGCGCGGATTGCCTTCGTTGTTGTCGCTGGTATAGCGTCGGCCATCATCGCTCACGCATTCGTACATCGGCTGCGGCGGCTGGATGTAGACGTGGCGGACTTCGCGCTCGCGGATGACCGGGGTTTCGCCGGGCGGCGCAGGCGGGGCATCACTGCGCACCACCCGTGGAGCGGGATCGCGCGGGCGCTGCAGGTCGCGAACCTGCTGGCGGCCGCTGTTGCAGGGCGTGTCCTGCAGGGCCACGGCCCCGTTGCTGGAAACGCAGCGGTACACCCGCACGTCTTCGGCTGCGGACGCCGTCCACGGCAGCAGCAGGCACAGGCTGAAGGTGGCGCGCAGCAGGCTCATGGCGGCAGCGTGCGTGATTGTCCGCGGCAGTGCAATCGGTGGCTCAGGAGCGCAGCACGTTGCCGCTGAGCGCGTCGCGTATGGGGGTGGGTTGGGCCAGGCCACCGGTCTGTCCGTCAAGGATGCCGTCGAGCAGGCGCAGCAGGCGCGGATCCAGCTCTTCGCGGCTGCGCGCCGGTGGTTCGCCGGCCAGATTGGCGCTGGTGGAGACCAGCGGGCCGCCCCAGGCGCGGCAGAGTTCGGCCACCAGCGGGTGCGCGCTGATGCGCACCGCAATGCCGCTGTGTTCGCCGGTGACCCAGGGCTGCGCGCGCGGGCCAGCGGGCAGGATCCAGGTGTTGGCGCCGGGCCAGCTGGCCAGTACCGCGCGCTGGCGGGCGTCGGGCAGCGCCTGCAGGCGCACCCAGCCTTCCAGCTGCGCCAGCTCGGCCGCGACCAGGATCATGCCTTTCTCGATCGGTCGCTGCTTCAGCCGCAGCACCATGTGCACTGCCGCTTCCTGCGAGGGATCACAGCCCAGGCCCCAGACCGCTTCGGTCGGGTAGGCGATCACGCCGCCGGCGCGGAGCGTGGCGACAGCAGAGTCCAGGGTGAGTTCTTTCATGGCGGCGACCGGCCCGGCGTGGGCCTCCATTATCCCCCTGCTGCGTGCAGAAGGGGTGGTCGGCGCGGACGGTAGGTGCGGACCGTTGGTCCGCACACCTTGCCCCTCATCCACGCATGGCGTGGATCTACTTCTTCGCAGCGGCCTTCTTGACGGCTTTCCTCGCCGGGGCCTTCTTTGCGGCGGCCTTCTTCACCGCCTTCTTTGCCGGCGCCTTCTTGGCAGCAGCCTTCTTCGGCGCCGCTTCCTTCTTCACTGCCGCCTTCTTGGCCGGTGCCTTTTTCGCTGCCGCCTTCTTGGCGCCGAAGCCCTTGCGCACCGGCTTGCCGGTTTCTTCCATCAGCTGCTGCACTTCGGCCAGGGTCAGCGATGCCGGCTCGCGGTCCTTGGGGATCTTGCCGTTCATCTTGCCGTCGCTGATATACGGGCCGAAGCGGCCGTTCAGCACCTGGATGTCGCTGCCCTCGAATTCCTTGATGATCCGGTTGCGCGCGATCTCTTCCTTCTCTTCGATCAGGAACACGGCACGGGCCAGGTCGATGGTGTACGGGTCGTCTTCCTTCTTCAGCGAGGCGTAGGTGCTGCCACGCTTGGCGAACGGCCCGAAGCGGCCAATCCCGACGCTGACCGGCTCGCCCTTGTCCTCACCCAGCGCGCGCGGCATCAGGAACAGCTCCAGCGCGTCTTCCAAGGAGATGGTGTGCATCGACTGGCCAGGGCGCAGCGAGGCGAACTTCGGCTTCTCCTCGGCGTCCTCGGCGGTGCTGCCGATGGCGGCATACGGCCCGAAGCGGCCCAGACGCACGCTGACCGGCTTGCCTGTCTTCGGATCGGTGCCAAGCTCGCGCGCGCCACTGGCCTCGGCGCGGTCGACCGATTCCTTCTTGTCTTCCACCAGTTCCTTGAACGGCTCCCAGAAGCGAGCCATCAGCGGAATCCACTCTTCTTCGCCACGCGAAACGGCATCAAGCTCGTCTTCGAGCTTGGCCGTGAAGTCGTAGTCCACGTACTGGGTGAAGTGGCTGGACAGGAACTTGGACACCGCGCGGCCGACGTCGGACGGGCGGAAGCTGCGGCCTTCCATTTCCACGTACTTGCGGAACAGCAGGGTCTGGATGATCGAGGCGTAGGTCGAGGGACGACCGATGCCGTACTCTTCCAGCGCCTTCACCAGCGCCGCTTCGGTGTAGCGCGGCGGCGGCTGGGTGAAATGCTGTTCGGCCTGGATGCGTTCCAGCGGCACGCGGTCGCCCGGCTTCATCGCCGGCAGCTTGCGGCCTTCGTCCTCGTCCTCGGCGCTCTTGCTGTCCTTGCCTTCCTCGTACACGGCCAGGAAGCCGGGCATCACCACCGTGGTGCCGCTGGCACGGAACACGTGCTCGCTGCCGGCCGACAGGTCGACGCTGACGGTATTGAGCGTGGCCGGGATCATCTGGCAGGCGACGGCGCGCTTCCAGATCAGTTCGTACAGGCGGCGCTCGTCGTCGGTGAGGAAGCGTGCGACCTGGGCCGGGGTGCGCAGGACCGAGGTCGGGCGCACCGCTTCGTGCGCTTCCTGGGCGTTCTTCGACTTGGTCTGGTAGGTGTTGGGCTGGTCCGGCAGCGAGGCGATGCCGTAGTCGCGGGCGATCACGTCGCGGATTTCCGCCAGCGCGTCCTGCGACAGGTTCACCGAGTCGGTACGCATGTACGAAATCAGGCCGACGGTGCCTTCGTCGCCGATGGCCACGCCCTCATACAGCTTCTGCGCAACCTGCATGGTCTTGCGGGTAGTGAAGCCGAGCTTGCGCGAGGCTTCCTGCTGCAGGGTGGAGGTGGTGAACGGTGGCGCGGGACGGCGCTTGCGCTCCTTGCTGGCCACGTCGGTGACATGCAACGAGCCCTGCGCGGCCTGCTGGATACGCAGGCGGGCGGCTTCGGCGGTGTCACCGTCGGTGATGGTGAACTGCTCGAACTTCTGCCCGTCCAGCTTGACCAGCTTGGCGTTGAAGTGCTGCGACGGGTGCGCGCATTCGGCCGCGATCGACCAGTATTCGCGGGCGACGAAGGCTTCGATCTCTTCCTCGCGCTCGACGATCATGCGCAGCGCCGGGCTCTGCACGCGGCCTGCGGACAGGCCGCGCTGGACCTTGCGCCACAGCACCGGCGACAGGTTGAAGCCGACCAGGTAGTCCAGCGCGCGGCGCGCCTGCTGGGCATCGACCAGGTCGCTGGCGATCGCGCGCGGCTGGCTGATCGCTTCCTTGATGGCGCGCGGGGTGATCTCGGTGAACACCACGCGCTGCATCGGCTTGTCCTTGACCAGCCCGCGTTCCTTCAGGATCTCGGCGATGTGCCAGCTGATCGCTTCACCTTCGCGATCCGGGTCGGTTGCCAGCAGGATGTCGTCGGCACCCTTGGCGGCCTTGGCGATCGCATCGACATGCTTTTCGTTCTTGTCGATCACGTCGTAGTGCATGGCGAACCCGTTGTCCGGGTCGACCGCGCCTTCCTTCGGGATCAGGTCACGCACATGCCCATACGAGGCCAGGACGGTGTAGTCCTTGCCGAGGTATTTGTTGATCGTCTTGGCCTTGGCTGGCGATTCGACGATGAGCAGGTGCTTGGGCATGTCGGGAGAGGTCTGTGGGCGGACCGGGAGAAGGGGCCGCTAGGGTGGAGCAAACGGCCGCATTAGTGAAGCGGCCACGGGCAAATCCATAAACTGAACGCCCGGTAATGTGCCGGGCGTTCAGGTTTCACCTTATTAGAGGAATCACGCCCGGCCGGCCCGTGTCAAGCAGCCAGGCGTGAGGATGGCCGTTCACGAGGCCATCTTGGCGATGAAGCCTACCGCGAACACCAGCAGGGCCAGGCCGACCAGAGACAGCAGGCCGGTCAGCACGAGCACCAGTACGGTTACCGTGCCCAGCTCCCGGCGCTGCAGCTGCGGCTGGTCGGTGTAGGCCCAGCGGTCGACCACGAGGGTGTCGCAGACCATGTCGTGCAGGCCCTGCTTGCGTTCGGTGAAGGCGGCCATCAGGAAACCGATGCCGAGCGTGAAGCTGCTCAGCAGCATGGCCCAGTAGCGACCAAATGCGCGGGCCTTGGTCAGGCGTTCGCCGTTGCCGTGCACCACCTTGATACCGACTGCCATCTTGCCCAGCGTGGCGCCGCCCTGCGAGGCATGGAACCAGGTGTAGTAGGCCATGCCGATGCCGAGGTTGATCAGGGCACTGGCCAGCTGGGCAACGATCTCGATGGCCGATTCGCCGCTGCCCACCGCGCCCATGCTGGCGCCGAGTATCGCACCAAGAATGGCACCGATGATGCTGCCGGGGACGACCAGCACGAAGTAATCGATCATGTAGGCCGCCACACGCTTCCAGAAGCCTGCGTAGACCACTTCACCGCCAACCACCGGCTGCGCGTGGCCACCGCTGCTGGTGGCCGCTGGAGCGCTGTAAGGCGAGCTGCTGAGCGCGCCGGTGCCGGGCAGCGGTGCGGTGCCGCTGTCGATGGCGGCGTAGTCGCTGCGCAGGTCGAACCCGCCGCTGCTGCTGGCAGCGCTGGCATCGGCCAGCGTCTGCAGGCCGAGCTCGTCGACCATCTGCCGCAGCGCAGCCCACTGGGCCATGCCCTCCCGCCAGACCAGGGTGTCCAGGTTGAGCTGGCCGCGCTGGAAGCGCTGGCGGATCTCCTGGACCGGCAGCGGGCCCTGGCGTTGCTGTCCTTCGGCGTAGTACCACTCAGTCATTGCATGTTCCCTGTTGAATCATCCTTGGAGGTGCTGGCGTGCGCGCGGTTCAGCCGCGGCACGACGGCGGCAGGTACTTGTCGTTGCTCTCGCCGCTGCATTCCCAGCGGCCGCTGTCGCGATCGTATTCCAGCCACAGCAGATCGCCATCGAGGCTCTTGCCGGGCAGCGCCAGGGTGGCTTCGATGCCGCAGTGGCCGTTGTTGAAGCGACCGATGTTCACCGCTGACAGCCCTGCATGGGCGAAATCACCCGGGGCCGGGAAGCCGGCGTCGTTGCCACCCGGGCAGCGGCCTTCGTCATCGGCGAAATGCTGCACCTGGTCCTTCAGCGGCTGCAGTGCGGTCACTGCGCCGGCGACCTTGGCGCGAAGGGTGTAGTCGTTGTAGGCGGGCAGCGCGATGGCGGCCAGGATGGCCACGATCGGTACCAGCACCAGCAGCAGGCCGCCGCCGATGATGGCGGTCAGGGCGCAGCCGGACAGCTTCTTCTTCGGCGTCGGCAGGGCGCTGGCCGCTGCGCTGGTGGCGTAGGGCGTGGACGGTGGCAGCACCGGTGGCTGCGGCGGAGGCGGTGCTGCCGGCTCCGGTTCGGGTTCCACGGGCGGTGCAGCGGCGTCCAGCGCCGGCACGATCAGGCCGAGCTCGTCGACCACGGTGCGCAACGGCTGCCATTGCGGCAGGCCGTCGCGCCAGACCAGGGTGTCCAGGGAGATCTGGTTGTTGCGGAACAACTCGACCAACTGTTCCGCCGGCAGCGGGCCTTGCTGCCGGTTGCCTTCTGCATGGAACCACTCGCTCACGGGGACGCTCCTGAATGCGCTATGCCCCCAAGTGTACGGTCAGTGCAGGGGTTCTGGCTCGTCCATGAACATCTGCGTCTCCATCCAGGCATACGCCGCCTCGGAGCCGGGCTGGTTGAACAGCACCATCAGCACAACCCACTTCAGGTCGTCCAGGTCCAGTTCGTCCTGGTCCAGGGCCATTGCCCGGTCCAGCACCAGCTCGCGCTGGTCGGCATCGAGGATGCCGTGCTGTTCCAGGTACAGCAGGAACCCGCGGCATTCCACGTCCAGCTTGTCCAGCTCGGGGCCGTGGTACACGCGCACGGGGCCATCGACCCGAGCCTGGGCCACGCTCGGCCGCTGCGCGGCCAGGGCATCGAGCCAGTCGAACGCCTTGTTGATCTCGGTTGGGCTGAAACCGGCCTGGATCAGGCCGTTCTGGAGCGAATCGCGGTCACGGATCAGGTCCGCATCTTCGCTGAAATAGTGTTCAAACAGGTACAGCAGTACATCCAGGATGCTCTCTTTCATTGCCCCTCGGCCTGCGTCGCGCGACGCTGTGGAGGTGAAGAAACTAGGGAGTTCGACAGTAGCGGCCGTGTACGCACACCACGATTCCCGCCAGTTCCATGGCCAGCAGCATGGAGGACACCTGGGGCGCCGTCAATCCACAGCGTGTGATCAGTGAATCCATACTGCTTGGGTTGTGCTCCAGCGCCCGCCACAAGCACTGGTAGTCAGGGTCGTCGGCCCAGTGCGCCGGCAGGCGTGCGGGCGGTGCCTGTTCAGTGGGGGTGGCCAGCCGTGATTGCAAGCCCGGCAGCTGCTGGCGGAGGGCGGGGGCCAGCAGTTCGAGGACCTCCTCCGGGCGCTCGACCAGTGCGGCACCCTCGCGGATCAGCCTGTGGCAGCCCGCAGCGCGCGGATTGAGCACCGAGCCGGGCAGGGCGCAGACCTCGCGGCCGGCCTCGGCGGCCAGGCGTGCGGTGATCAGGGCACCCGAGCGTTGGGCGGCCTCGACCACCACCGTGGCCAGGGCCAGCCCGGCTACCAGCCGGTTGCGGGCAGGAAAGTGGCCGGGGCGTGCGGGCGTGCCGGGCAGGTACTCGCTGAGCACCACGCCTTCGGCGGCGATGCGCGCCTGCAGCCGGGCGTGGCTGTCCGGATAGGCGCGGTCCGGTCCGGTGCCGATCACCGCCACGGTGCAGCCCCCCGCGTCCAGCGTGGCCTGGTGGGCGGCGGCATCGATGCCCGCCGCCAGGCCGCTGGTCACCGCCAGCCCGGCGTCGACGAAGCAGCCGGCAAACCGGGCTGCCAGCGCGCGTCCGCCCGGCGTTGGCGAGCGGCTGCCGACCAGCGCAACCGATGGGCGCCAGGCCCGGCTGGGGTCGCCGGCGATGAACAGCGCAAGGGGGGGATTGGGGACATCCAGCAGGGGCGGGGGGAAGGTCGGATCGGTGAAGGCCAGCAGGTGCTGGTTGTCGTCTTCCAGCCAGCGCCGTGCCACGGCCAAGGCCCGGGCGTCGGGGCGGTCCAGTGCGGCGCACTGCTCTGGCGTGCAACCGTGCGCGCGCCAGTTCGCGGCACCCTGCGCGATCGCGATTTCCGCCCTGCCTGCGGCCTGCAGCAGGGCCCGCCGTGGTGCCAGCGCGCCGCCTGCCATCAACAGGCGCAGCAGCGCCTCGTCAGCTTGGTTGGTCATCCCCCCACTATCGAGCGCATGCAACAAAGGCGCCCTAGGGCGCCTTCGCATGTGGCTGTCAGACTTTGCCGGAGACCGCCCCTGTAGAGTCGACTGTCAGTCGACTACCGCGCGCAGCGCGGGCGCTTTCGGGGGGCGGTGAAGAGCAGTCGACTAACAGTCGACTCTACCGCGCATCCGGGTGCAGTGCGTTGTATCCCACGCGCACCGGCTTCACGCCCTGCATCACCAGTGCG
The DNA here is from genome assembly GCF_032025805.1 of Stenotrophomonas maltophilia group sp. msm1. NCBI lineage: Bacteria > Pseudomonadati > Pseudomonadota > Gammaproteobacteria > Lysobacterales > Lysobacteraceae > Stenotrophomonas > Stenotrophomonas maltophilia group sp. msm1. Next base: position 187,658 of record NZ_JAVSKH010000001.1, on the reverse strand, counting down.
TAGCTGACGTTGTCGAAGGTACGGAACACCATGGCGTGTGCGGCGTATTCGTCCGGCAGCGAGACGCGGCCGGCGCCGGTGCTGAGCGAATCATCCATGCGCGAGGAGTTCGGGTACTTCATGCGGTGCGCCACGTGGCGGCCCGGGCGCCACAGCGAGAACACGGTGCCGTTGTCCACGCCCTGCGCGCGGCCTGCGGAGATCGCGATCACGTCGCGCGGCCCACCAGCGGTGAACATGTCGGCAACGGCCAGCACGCGCACGTCGACGCCCTCGACACCGGCGGCCGGGACATGGGGGATGAACTGCAGGTCGTAGGGCCTGGCCTCGACGGGGACCAGGCGGTCGCCCGCACGTACCTCGCGGCCGCCCTCGTTCTTGTCCAGCACCAGGGTGGACGCCTCGACCTTGCCGCCGGCGACATGGGTGATGGTGCCGGTGGCGACCTGGGCCAGCTCATAGCCGAGCACGCCGCGGCGGTGGTTGGGGGCGTTGTAGGCCCGCCACAGGTTGCCGCTGCCCGGGGTGACGTCGCCGTTGGCGGTCAGGTCCTCGGTCGGCTTGGGCTGGGCATAGCGCACGGTCGGGCGGACCACGGCCCAGCGCTGGCCCAGCTGGGCGTCGGCCAGGCGTACGTACACCGCGCTGCCGCTGGTGACGCGCAGGCGTTCTTCCTCCAGGCCGGCCACGTAGGGCAGTTGCTCGATGCTGTCGACCACGCTCAGCTGCTTCAGGAACGGCTCGACCTGGGCCAGCGGAATGGCATCGATCGGGGCTTCCTGGCGCGGGCCGGGCTTGGCAGCGACGGTCACCCGGTCCAGATAGGCCAGGCTGAGCACGTCACCGGGATAGATCAGGTGCGGATTGGCGATCTGCGGATTGGCCTGCCAGATCTCCGGCCACAGCCACGGCTTCTGCAGGAAACGTGCGGCGATATCCCACAACGTATCCCCTTTTCGGACCACATAGGTGTCCGGGTGCCCGCCATTCACTTCCACGGCGGTAGCATAGGCAGCCACGGTCAGCATCGCCGCGGCGACGACCGTACGAAAACGAAGCAACATAGGTGTGAAGCCCTGATTCCCCAACAGGTTCGCGCACTATAGTCCAGAAACCGGGGCGCAAGGCAAGCGTTGGAGCTAGAATCTGCGACGTATGCCGGCGTGCCGGCCCCCTATCCGGAAACAGCCATGGCCCTTCTCCCCATTCTCGAGTTCCCCGATCCGCGCCTGCGTACCAAGGCTGCGTTGATCGAAGCCGCCGAAGTCACCACGCCGGCCTTCCAGGAACTGATCGACAACATGTTCCAGACCATGTACGACGCCCCGGGCATCGGCCTGGCCGCCACCCAGGTGGACGTGCACAAGCGCTTCATGGTCATCGACGTCAGCGAAGAAAAGAATGAACCGCATGTGTTCATCAACCCGGAGATCGTCGCCAAGGACGGGGGCCGGGTGTACCAGGAAGGCTGCCTGTCGGTTCCGGGCATCTTCGCTGACGTCACCCGTGCCGATACCATCACCGTGAAATACCTGGACCGCAACGGCCAGGAACAGCAGATGGAAGCCGGCGAATTGCTGGCCACCTGCATCCAGCATGAGATGGATCACCTGGACGGCAAGCTGTTCATCGACTATCTGTCGCCGCTCAAGCGCGAGATGGTGCGCAAGAAGCTGGCCAAGCAGCGCAAGCACGTGGCGTGATCGCCAATCCGGGCCACCCTTCGGGTGGCCCGCGCCTGCGCGGCACGCGCGGGCTGTACGGCGCCGGCCGACGGCGCCGTTTTCTTTCCTGCACGAATCCATCCTGCAAGTGGGGTAGCCATGAGGATTGTCTTTGCCGGTACGCCGGAATTCGCGGTGTCATCGCTGCGCGCGGCTGCGCGCCATCATGAGGTCGTGGCCGTCTACACCCAGCCTGATCGTCCGGCCGGCCGTGGCCGTGGCCTGGCGCCGTCGCCGGTCAAGCTGGAAGCCGTGGCCCGTGGCATTCCGGTCTACCAGCCGGAGTCGCTGAAGGACGCGGCCGCCCAGCAGCAGCTGCGCGACCTGCAGCCGGATCTGATGGTGGTAGTGGCCTATGGCCTGATCCTGCCCAAGGCGGTGCTGGCCATTCCGACCCACGGCTGCTGGAACGTGCATGCCTCGCTGCTGCCGCGCTGGCGCGGTGCCGCGCCGATCCAGCGCGCGATCCAGGCCGGCGACGCCAAGACCGGCGTCTGCCTGATGCAGATGGAGGCCGGCCTGGACACCGGCCCGGTGCTGCTGCACCAGGAACTGCCGATCGCGGCCACCGATACCGGTGGCCAGCTGCATGACAAGCTGGCCGAGCTGGGCGCACAGGTGCTGTCCGATGGCCTGGGCCTGCTGCGCGCGGGCATCAAGCCGATCGCGCGGCCGCAGCCGGAACAGGGCGTGACGTATGCGCACAAGCTGGACAAGGCCGAAGCCAGGCTGGACTGGGCGCAGGACGCCGGCGCGCTGGCGCGTACCGTGCGCGCGTTCAATCCGTGGCCGATCGCCGAGGCAACGCTGGCCGGCGAACGCGTGCGCATCCATGGCGCGGTGGCACTGGAGGCAGACCACGGCCAGGCGCCGGGCACGGTGCTGGCCGCCGGCCGTGATGGCATCGACATCGCCTGTGCCCAGGGCGCACTGCGCCTGCGTGTACTGCAGCGGGAAGGTGGCAAGGCGATTACTGCGGCCGACTACCTCAACGCCCGCCGCGATCTGCGCGTGGGAGCATAAGCGGTGTCGAAGCAGAACGATTTCTCCGTCGCCAAGGCGGCGCCGGGAGCGGCCACGCGCATGCTGGCCGCACGCGTGCTGGCACAGGTGTTCACCCGTGGCCGGTCGCTGAAGGCCGAACTGGCCTGGGCGCTGCCGAAGCTGGCCGACAGCCGCGACCGCGCGCTGCTGGAAGCGCTGTGCTTCGCCGTCCTGCGTCGTCGCAGCACCTATGACGCGGCGCTGCAGTCGTGGATGCAGAAGCCGCTGTCGGCGCGTGATGCAGACCTGCGCACGCTGCTGATGGTCGGGTTCGCCCAGCTGGACGTGCTCGAGCTGCCGGCGCACGCGGCGCTGTCGGCCACGGTCGATGCCGCGCGTGCCCTGGGTCGTGAGCGCCAGGCGGGCCTGGTCAATGCGATCCTGCGCCGCGCGCAGCGCGAAGGTTTCCCGGAACAGCCTGCGCGCGATGCCTTCCCGGCGTGGCTGGCCGATGCCGTCGAGCGCGACTGGCCGGCCCAGGCCGAGGCGATCTTTGCCGCCAGCCTGCAGCCGGCGCCGTTGTGGTTGCGCGCCAACCGCCAGCAGGGCGGCCGCGACAAGGCACTGGCGACGCTGGCCGAAGCTGGCATTACCGCGCAAGCCAGTCCGCTCAGCGCCGACGCGTTGCGCCTGGCCTCGCCGGTTGCCGTGAATCAGCTGCCCGGCTTCGCCGAAGGCGCCATCTCGGTGCAGGACCTGTCGGCGCAGTGTGCGGCCGACGCGCTGGCCCCGGCGGCCGGTGCCCGCGTTCTGGACGCCTGTGCGGCCCCCGGTGGCAAGTCGGCGCACCTGCTGGAGCGCGACCCCGGCCTGCGCCTGCTGGCGCTGGATATCGACGTGCGCCGCCTGGCCCGTGCACGTGACACCTACGTTCGCACTGGCGTGGGCGAGCATGCGCAGACCCTGGCTGCCGATGCCAGTGATCCGGGTGCCTGGTGGGATGGCGTGCCGTTCGACGCGATCCTGCTCGATGCCCCGTGCTCGGCTACCGGCGTGATCCGGCGGCAGCCGGATGTGATGTTCCACCGACGTGCCGAGGATATCGATGCGCTGGTCGGTGTGCAGGCCCGCCTGCTGGAGGCCTGCTGGTCGATGCTGCGTCCGGGCGGCGTGCTGCTGTATGCCACCTGCTCGATCCTGCGTGCGGAGAACATCGACCAGGTGCGGGCGTTCCTGAAATGGCACCCGGACGCGGTGGCAGAGCCGCTGGATGACCGATTCGGCCTGGACTGCGAGGGAATCGCGCGCCAGCGACTGCCGGGTGACAGCGATGCTGACGGATTCTTTTACGCGCGTCTGCTAAAAACAGCCTGACCCCCGCTGACGTTCCGAGTCCCATGCTGAATTCCCGCGCGTCGCGCGAGACGTGGTTGTTCGTGGCGATGGCCCTGCTGCTGCTGGGGGCCGGGCTGGGCCTTCGTGATCCGTGGCCATCGGACGAGCCGCGCTTTGCGCTGGTGGCCAAGCAGATGGTCGACAGCGGCCACTGGCTGTTCCCGCACCGCGGTACCGAGTTGTATTCGGACAAGCCGCCGATGCTGATGTGGTGGCAGGCTACGCTGTACGGCCTGGTCGGGCAGTGGCGCGTGGCCTTCCTGCTGCCGTCGCTGCTGGCGGCACTGGGTACGCTGTGGTGCGTGGTCGACCTCGGGCGGCGGCTGTGGACACGGCGGGTGGGGCTTTACGCCGGCTGGGCGCTGCTGTTCGCGCTGCAGTTCACCTTCCAGGCGAAGAAGGCGCAGATCGATCCACTGCTGCTGCTGTTCATCACCCTGGCCAACTACGGCCTGCTGCGCCACCTGTTGCTGGGACCAGGCTGGCGCTGGTGGTGGCTGGGCTGGTTCTTCGCTGGCATCGGCGTGATCACCAAGGGCGTGGGCATGCTGGCGCTGCTGATGATCGTGCCGGCGGTGACCGCTGCGGTACTGCAATGGCCACGGGTGGCACTGCACGCGCGCGATGCCCGCTTCTGGCTGGCGCCGCTGGCCTTCCTGCTGGCGGTGTCGTTGTGGCTGGCGCCGATGCTGCTGGCCGGTTTTGCCACCGGTTCGGACGAGTACCGCGCGTACATGGACGACATCCTGTTCCAGCAGACGGCGCGTCGCTATACGCACTCGTGGGACCACCACCAGCCCTGGTGGTACTTCCTGGCGATCATGCCGTCGATGTGGATCCCCGCGTTCCTGCTGCTGCCGTGGGCGCTTCCGGCTTGGTTGCGGCGGCTGCGCCGGCGCGATCCGCGCTATCTGCTGCCGCTGTCCTGGTGGTTGATGGTGGTGCTGTTCTTCTCGATCCCCGACGGCAAGCGCGATGTCTACATCCTGCCGGCGCTGCCGATGTTCTGCCTGGCGCTGGCGCCGTTGCTGCCGGGGCTGCTGAAGCGGCGCGATGTGCAGGCCGTGGTGGGAGTGTTCACCGGCCTGCTGTCACTGGGCCTGGTCCTGGCTGGCGCGATGGCGGTGCTGGGCGACCCGGCCTTCGAGCTGCGCCTGACCCACAGCCGCGGACTGGCGCCCGGCGCCGTCGACGCGCTGGCCTGGACGATCCTGGCGATGGGCGTGTGGGGCGCATTGAGCCTGCTGGCCTGCGGTCGTCGCCGGCATCTGGCGCTGGTGTCGACCCTGGCGATGGTCTGGGTGCTGTACAGCCTGGTCGGCTACCCGCTGCTGAACGATTCCAGTTCCGCCCGCGGCCTGATGCGCACGGTTGGTACACGGCTGGGCCCGGATGCCGAGCTTGGGCTGGTGGCCTGGAAGGAGCAGCATCTGCTGTTGGCCGACCGCCCCGCAGCGACCTTCGGTTTCGAGTCGGACTGGGACGAGCAGCTGATTGCGGCCACGCGCTGGCAGCGGCTTGCGCCCGAACGCCGTTGGTTGCTGGTCCACGAGTACGCAATGCTGTCGTGCGTCGACCGCAGCCGCTCTGAACTGGCCGGCGTAGCCAACCGGCGGCGCTGGTGGCTGGTGCCGGCGGCGGCGGTGAAGGTGCCCTGCGTGGGCACCGCAGCGGAGCGGGAACGTGAACGGCGTCTGCAGGAACATGACTAGTCTCCCCCTTCCTGCTTGTCCAGTCTGTCCAAGCGGGGCCAAAGGCAGTAAAACAGCAGGCCGGGATGGCCTGCACCGCCCCTTCCCGTTCTTTCCAGCCGATTGCAGCGATACTTCCCGACGTGCCAGCTTCACCGGACAACCTGAACCTCATGGCCGGCGATCCGCTGGGCGTTCCCGCCGGCGGACGTCAGCGGGTGGCGCATGGGCTGGCCCAACTGGGCCTGTTCTGCCTGCCGGCACTGGTGCTGACCTTGCCCATCAACCTGTTGCCGTATGGCCTGCTGCTACTGCTGAGCACGCTGCTGGCGCCGGAGCTGCTGTGGCGCGCGCGCGGGATGGCCGGCCAGCCGGTGAAATTGCTGGCCTGGCTGATGCTGGCGGTGCTGGCGCTCGGCCTAATGTCGGTAGTGTTGTTCGAGCAGGGCCTGCGTGACGTCGACAACCGGTCGCGGTTCGTGGTGATCCCGTGGATCGCGCTGTGGGTCTGCGCGCTGCGTCCCGACGTGCGGTGGCTCTGGTACGGATCATTGACCGGCCTGCTCGCCGCCTTCTCGATGTCACTGTGGCAGGTGCTGGGTGGCGCCCCGCGCGCAGAGTTGTTCACCAACGCCATCGTGCTGGCCGACATCGTGATGGTTTTGATGGTGCTGCTGGTGTTCTGTCGCCCGTCGCGGCGCTGGTCGCTGGTGATCCTCGGCATGGCGGCCGGCTGCGGCACCATCGTGCTGACCGGCAGCCGCGGTGTGTTCGCCGCCTTGCTGGCGCTGCTGGTGGTGCTGACGTTGAGCCTGCGCTGGCGCACCGGCGCGGCGCGCCTGTCGGTGCTGGCAGGCATGCTGGCGATCGGTGCGACCCTGCTGCTGTCGGTACCGGAACTGCGCCACCAGGTCCGCCTGAGCGAGCTGCACAGTGACGTGCAGCGGATGGAGTTGGGCGACAGTGATTCTTCCGCCGGTGCCCGCGTGGAACGCCTGCAGGTGGCCTGGGAGACCTTCCTCGACCACCCGCTGGTGGGTGTTGGCATCGGTCATTTCGACAGCGCGATGCTGCGCGTGCCGGTCTGCCGTGAGAACCCGGAAGAGTTGCGTTGCCACCTGGGGCATGCGCACAACGATGTTGCCGAATGGGCAGCGACCCAGGGCGTACCGGGCCTGCTGCTGTTGCTGGCGGTGTATGGCATCCCGCTCTGGTTGTTCGTGCGCCTGCATCGCCGCAGCGGACGGTCGACCTTCCGGGGGCCGGCCGCAGCCGGCATCATGCTGGTGATCACCTACGCACTGTGCGGCCTGACCCAGTCGATGTTCGCGCACCAGATGACAGCCAGTTTCTACGTGACCCTGGTCGGCCTGCTGACCGGCCTGTCGATCGTCGAGGGCGCGCGCCACCGGGCAATCACCGGGGCGTGATCCAGCGGCGCCCCGGACAGGGCCGGGCGATCAGGGGTTCGGCGGGTCAGCCACGGCCTGGCCGTTGCCCAGCATCCACAGCATGATGGTTTTCTGCCGCACGTAGTTGGCGCGTACGTAGGCATAGACCAGTCCATGCCAGCCGTCGCGGAAGCCGCCACGGAACAGGAAGCCGCGCCAGAACCGCCAGGCCGGCGCCAGCACCAGCTTGCCCAGCGTGGCCCGCTTGCCGCGTGCGAACTCGTGCTCGGCCATCATCCGCGCGTATTTCTCGGTCTTGGCCAGCTGCTGCTGCAATGAGCGGTAGGGATAGTGGACCAGGTCGCCGCGCAGGGTACCGACGCTGCCGTCGACGCTGGCAGCCTCGTGGATCTCTCGCTTGCCGCGCCAGCCGCCCTGGCGGCGGTCGAACAGGCGCAACACTCGGTCCGGGTAGGCGTTGCCATGGCGCAGGAACCTGCCGAAATACTCCGACAGGCGGGCGAAACGGTAGCCGGCATGGCCGCTGAAGCCACTGTCGCGGGCCTGTTCGATGGCCGCGCGCAGTTCCGGACTGATCCGTTCGTCGGCATCCAGGCACAGTACCCAGTCGTGGCGGGCCTGCTCGACGCAGAATGCCTTCTGGCTGCGGAAACCGTCGAACCGGCGCTGCAGAACACGGGCGCCGGCAGCTTCGGCGATGGCGACGGTGGCATCGGTGGAGTACGAGTCCACCACCACGATCTCATCGCAGAACGCCAGCGAGGCCAGGCAGTCGCCGATGCGCCCGGCCTCGTTGAACGCGATAATGCACGCCGAGATGCGAGGCCGTTCGATGGGAGCGGTCGTGGAGGACATGATGGCCGGGTACCTGTTGTTTGCGACGGAGCGCTATGCGCTGCCTATTCTCGCCCCGTTGGCGCAGGCCTTGCACGCATCCGGGCAGGAGGTGGCGGCCTGGTTCGAGGACGGCGCGGCCGGCAGCAGCCTGCCGGGGGTGCCCAACGTGGGCCTGAAGCAGGCCCTGGCCCTGCGTCCGCGGGCGGTGTTCAGCGCGGCCAACTGGGTGCCGACGTTCCTTTCGGGCGCCAAGGTGCAGCTGTTCCATGGCTTCAACGTGGAGAAGCGGGACAGCGCGCGCGGCCACTTCCGGGTGCGCGGCATGTTCGACCTGTACTGCACGCAGGGGCCGGCCACCACCGCGCCGTTTCGTGAGATCGCGGCCCTGCAGGGCCACTTCGCGGTGGCCGAGACGGGCTGGCCGAAGCTGGATCCGCTGTTCCGCGACGATGGTGGCGAGAGCGCCGCGCTGCGCGCCGCCGCTGGAGGACGCCCGGTGATCCTGTTCGGTTCGACCTTCACCGAGCGCCTGAGCGCAGCGCCGCACCTGCACCCGCAGATCGCCGCCGATATCGCCGCCGGTGACCATTACTGGCTTCTCACCCTGCACCCGAAGTGCCCGCAGGACCTGTTCGAACGCTACCGCGCGCTGGCCGGTGCCAATGCCCGCTTCATCGAGCCGGAGCAGGTGATGGCCGCGCAGCGCGCCGCCGACGTGCTGGTGTCGGATACCTCGTCGATCGTTTCGGAGTTCATCGTGCAGCACAAGCCGGTGGTGACCTTCCGCAACCGCGTGCCCAAGCCACACATGATCGACTTCAATGATCCTGCGCAGCTGCAGGCGATGCTGACGCGTGCGCTGCACCCGGACGCGGCGCTGCAGGCGGAGATCGTGCGCTATGCCGACGCCATCCACCCGTACCGCGATGGCTTGTCCAGTGAGCGCGTGATCACGGCGACCGAGGATTTCCTGTCTGGTGAAATGGGCGCGCTGCGGCGCAAGCCGTTCGGCAGCTGGATGCGTGATCTGCAGATCCGCAGGGACCTGGGCTATTGGGGCCCGTCGCAGCGGTAAGCCGAGCATTGGCTCGGCTCTAGAGTAGATCCATGCCATGCGTGGATGCGCGCCCCCGCTCGCGGTAGTGCCGGCCGCTGGCCGGCAAGCTCGGGGATGTCTGCGGTTGCCAGCCAGCGGCCGGCACTACCTACCAGCGCAGCTTGCGCCGCGCCAGCGCCGCAGCCAGCTGATCCATCACCTGCTGCGCCTGTGCCTGCGGCAGATGGTGCAGGGTCAATGCCACATCGCCATGCGCGCCGGCAGTATCCAGCTGCAGGCTGCTGGTGCCCAACAGCTTGTCCAGCGGCGAGCGCAGCAGGCGCAGGCCCTGCACCTTGTCCAGTTCGGCCCAGCGCCACCAGCGCTTCCACCAACCGCCACGCACTGCCACGTAGTGCTCGTCCAGGTGCCAGGCCATGCGTGCCATCTGCCGATGAGCGACCAGCAGCGCCACCGGCAGCCACGCCAGCACCAGCAGGCCCCATGGCCCCCAGCGCCAGTACGCGGCTGCGGCCAACAGGGGTACCAGCAGCAGCGTTCCCAGACACAGCCGCCACCAGCCACGCTGCGGAATGGAGTGCCATTGCGTCGGCGGCCACTGCAGCTGAGGCAACAGGTGCTGCACCAGCTGCTCGCAGCGCGTCGCCTGGGCCAGTGGTGCCAGCTCGCGCAGGGCGCGGTCCTCATCGCGCGCAGGGCCACCGGCAGCGCTGTCGATGCGCAGCTGGCGCAGGCCGAACCACCGATGCAGGGTGGTTTCGCGCAGCGTCCAGGCCTGGATGCGGCGACGCGCGACACTGCTGCGGGTGCGGCTGAGCAGGCCGGCCGAGACGGTCAGGCGGCGATCCTGCTCGCTGAGGGTGAAGCCGTGATAGCGCAGCAGGGTCAGCACCACCGACAGCGCACGCAGCGCCAGCCAGCCCAGCAGCAGTGCGGCGGCCAGCAGCAGGAAAGCGCCTGCTACGCCGGGGTGCAGGTGGCTGGCGTAACCGAAAGCCTCGCGGCCTCCACGTTGGATGGCTTCGTCCATCACCGGCCGCGGCACGGTCTGGAACAGCACGCCGAAGGCGGCAACCGCCAGTGCCCAGCCCCGATTGGAGAGCAGGCCCATGCGCATCACGTCCCAGCTGGACAGGCGCAGCAGGACGTGTTCGGTGTCGGCCACGGTGACCGCAGGCGCGGGGACAGCGTCGGCGGCCTGCGGTGCCTGCCCGCGCTGGCGCACGAGACGTTCCAGCGCCAGCGCCTGGTCCAGCTTCAGCACTCGCATTTCCGCTTCCGGGCGCACGCCGCCGGCCGACTCCAGGCGCAGCTCGGCCACGCCGAACAGCCGGTGCAGCGGATTCTGCCGCACTTCCACGTTGTGGATGCGGGCGAACGGAATCTCGCGCCGGTTGCGCGCAAGCAGACCGCTGCGCACGGTGATCGCATCGCTGCCGATGCGGTAACGGTAGCTGAGGTACTGCAGCACCGAGACCAGGACCAGCGCGGCGATCGCCGACAGTGGGATCAACTGCGCCCACATCGGATCGTGGTCGCCGCGCTGACCGAATACCAGCAGTGCGACCAGCGGCAGGAAGTAGTGGCGCAGCTGCATCAGCAGCACGAACAGCCATGACCACGGGTGCAGGCGGTGGTCCTCGCCACCGGCGCGCAGTGCTGCAGGCAGAGGCGGTGGCAGGCTCACAGGGCGTCAGCGTCCTGGTCGAGCTGGTGCGAAAGGGTGTCGCGCAGGCGCTCGGCGTCGGTTTCATCCAGGCCGCTCACGGTCACCGCGCTCATGCGGGTGCCGGCGGTATGCACGATCAGCGTGGCAAGTCCTGCACGGCGTTCCAGCGGGCCCCTGCGCAGGTCCAGGTGTTGTACGCGCGAAATGGGAATACGGGTTTCCAGCTGCCACATCAGGTCTCGCCGCAGCCCCAGGCCCTGTGCGTCCAGCCGCCAACGGGTGCGGACCAGGCGGCGGTGGCTGAGCCATGCGCCACATGCAGCCCCTGCCAGCAGCCCGAGGGCGGCGACCCACGCGCCGCCGGGTAGATCGAAGAACCACCATGCAGCCGCCAGCGGCAGGCCTGGCACAAACAGGCCGCCGAAAGCGCCTTCCAATGCCGCCAGCCGCGCGGCGCGGCGCGGCAGCGACTGCCACGCGTCGGCGGGCGGAGCGGTCAGGGAGATGTCGGTCACGCGGGCTCCGTCAGGTGGCAGGGCGAGCGGTGGCGGCGGTAGCCGCACCGCGCAGACGGTAGCAGGTCGGCTGCGTTACTGGGCAGCCTGGATCAGCGCATCCACGTCCAGCAGATGTCCTGCGCGATCGGCCTTGGTGCGCAGGTAGTGCTCGTTCTCGGCGGTGATCTCGCCGGTGACCGGAATGCAGTCCAGTACCTCGATGCCGGCATTGCGCAGGCGCTGTGCCTTGGTCGGGTTGTTGCTGAGCAGCGCCACGCGCGAAATGCCAAGGCCGTGCAGCATGGCCACCGCACTGCCGTAGCGGCGCTCGTCGGCGCCGAAGCCGAGCTGCGCATCGGCGTCGATGGTGTCCAGGCCGTCGTGCTGGTAGCCGTAGGCACGCATCTTGGCTGCGATGCCGGTGCCACGGCCTTCCTGGTCCAGGTACAGCAACACGCCGCCGCCCAGCTCCTTCAGCTTGCGCAGGCCGCGCCGCAGCTGGTCACCACAGTCGCACTTGAGCGAACCGAACAGGTCGCCGGTCAGGCATGAAGAGTGCACGCGCACCGGCACCACCGCCGACAGGTCCGGTTCGCCGACGATGATCGCGACCTGGTCGCGCTGGGCCACGCCGCCGCGGAACACCGCGAAGGTGGTCATGCCGACATCGCGCAGCGGCACCGGCGAACGCGCCACCAGTTCGTAGTCGTGGGCCGCATGTGCTGCGCCTTCGGCCAGGTCGCACAGGGCCACCTCGGCGGCGCCCTCGAAGGTGCGGTCATCAACGTCCAGGCGTACCGCCACCATCGCCGGCAGCAACAGGCCCAGGCGGGCCAGCTCCACCGCGCCGGCATCGAAGGCATCGCCCGCCGTCCAGCCGTCGGGCATCGGGCCCGGCTCGCGCAGGTAGCCCAGCGAGGGGAGGGCATCGAAGGCAACGCCGGCCAGCGGCAGGCGTGCGCCTTGCGGGGCCTCCACGCCGAGCACGCGGGCGCGGGTGGCGGTCAGGAACAGGTAATGCCGCTCGCGGGCGGCATTGGCGAAGGCAGCGAAGCTGCTGGCCGTGGCGCTGTCCAGCGCGATCACCGCCAGGCGCTGGCCGTGGCCATCGTGGAGCAGCACCGGGCGACCGGCGCGCAGTTCGGCCACCGCGCGCTCACAGCGGATCGCGGCCGGATCGCCGAACAGGGAAGAAGCAGCAGGCATGGCAGGACCTGGGGAGGCGGACATCGCAGTCTCTATGGGGGCGACGGCGTCGTATTCAACGTGGTGCGGCCAGTGGTCGCAGGCGGCCGTCAGTGGGGGTGTTCCTCAGTTGCGTACGGGTCTTCCTCGCCGCTGCCCGGCGGCCGCAACGTATAGCGCTTGTAGGTCCACTGGTACTGCGCCGGGTCGCGGCGGGCGATGCGCTCGATGCCGGCGTTGAGCGCGGTGGCGGCCACCTGCGGGTCCGGGTCGGCCACGGCCGGGTCGGTCGGTTCGATGTGCAGGGCGAATTGCATGTCCGGCCCGATGCGCTCGCACCAGCCGTACAGCACGGTGGCGCCGGTGCGCTCGGCCAGTCGGTTGACCAGGGTCATGGTCAGTGCCTGCACGCCGAAGAACGGCACGAACACGCCGTCGCCGGCCTTGGGCTGCTGGTCGGGCAGGATGCCGGTGGCACCGCCGTCCTTGAGCACCTTGAACAGCTGGCGTACGGCCGGGCCCTCGGCGCGCACCTGCTGCACGTTCTGGCCGCCGCGCACCAGCTGCAGGAAGGCGTCGCTGGCCTCGTCCTCCGGCGGCTTGTAGACGATGGCGATGTGCCCGCGCGAGGCCAGCCACTGGTTCAGCAGCTCCCAGTTGCCGAAGTGCGGGGCGGCCACGATCACGCCCTTGCCGCTGGCCAGAGCGGCGTCGTACAGCGCTTCGCCATGGCGCTGCTGCAGGTGCAGGCGCAGATTGTCGGCCGGCGCCTGGCTCCACAGGCGCAGGGTCTCGATGGCCTGCAGGGCGGTTGAGCGCAGCAGTTCGCGGTGCAGGCGGTCCCGCGCGGCACTGTCCAGGTCGGGGTAGGCCAGTTCGAGGTTGCGCCGGGTGACACGGCTCTCACGGGCATTGAGACGGATCCAGGCCCACGCCAGGGTGCGCGCGAACGCCCGCAGCAGCGGCCAGGGCAGGCGGGCGAACAGGGTGGTGGCGCGGTGGACCAGCCGGGCTTTGCGTTGCGGATTCATTGGCGCCAGTTTAGCCAAGGGCACTGCTATCGTGGCCGGCCCTGTTCATTGGAAGCCCAGATGCTCGTCCTGATCCAGCGTGTCAGCCAGGCTGCTGTCCATGTAGATGATGAAACCGTGGGCCAGATCGGACCAGGCCTGCTGGCGCTGGTGGGCATGGAGCCGGGCGATACCGAGGCCCAGCTGCGACGGATGGCCGAGCGCCTGCTGGGCTACCGGGTGTTCGCCGACGAGGCCGGGAAAATGAACCGGTCGCTGCGTGACACCGACGGCGGCCTGTTGCTGGTCAGCCAGTTCACCCTGGCCGCTGACACCCGTTCGGGCATGCGGCCGAGCTTCACCAGCGCCGCAGCGCCGGAGGAGGCTGAACGCGGGTTCAATCAATTTGTCGAGATCTGCCGTGAAAATCACGCGCCAGGGGTGGAAACAGGCCGGTTTGGTGCCCATATGGTCGTCAGCCTGGTCAATGACGGTCCTGTGACCTTCCTTCTCCGGCCCTGAGCCTGCGGGACCACCGCCCGGCAGGCGGGGCCCCGGGCTGGTATAATGCTACGTTCCCTATTTCCTACCCAGCCGGTGGCGCGAGCACTACATGGCCAACGAACGTCCTGCCCAATCCGAAATCAAGCAACTGATCAGCAAGGGCCTGGAACAGGGCTACCTGACCTACGCCGAAGTCAATGACCATCTGCCGGACGACATGGTCGACCCGGAACAGATCGAAGACATCATCGGCATGATCAACGGCATGGGCATCGATGTCCATGAAGTTGCGCCGGATGTGGAAACCCTGCTTCTCAACGACGGCAACACCGGCAACCGCGAAGTCGATGACACCGCGGCCGAAGAAGCTGCCGCCGCGCTGAGCGCGCTCGACACCGAAGGTGGCCGTACCACCGACCCGGTGCGCATGTACATGCGCGAAATGGGCACCGTCGAGCTGCTGACCCGCGAAGGCGAAATCGCCATTGCCAAGCGCATCGAGGAAGGCCTCTCCCAGGTCCAGGCCGCGCTCGGCCAGTTCCCGGTGTCGGTCGAGTCGCTGCTGAACGACTACGAAGCCCACAAGGAAGGCAAGAAGCGCCTGGCCGAAGTGATCGTCGGGTTCAATGATCTGGTCGACGAAGAGCCGGCGCCGCCGGCGGTCGCTGCCGATGACAGCAGCGATGCCGACGCCGAAGGCGACGAGGACGAGGACGATGATGTCGAGGGTGGCGAGGAAGAAGCCGCACCGACCGGTCCGGACCCGGAGGAAGTCGCCGCGCGCATGCAGGCGCTGAGCGATGCCTTCAATGCGTTCAAGAAGGCCGCGACCAAGGGCGACAAGAAGAACCTGCCGCGCCTGCGCGAAGAGATGTCGGCGGTGTTCGTCACCCTGAAGCTGCCGCTGCCGCTGACCGACGTGCTGACCAAGCAGCTGCGCGACACCATGGCCGACATCAAGTCGCATGAGCGCCGTGTGCTGAACCTGGCCACCGTCACCGCGCGCATGCCGCGCAAGGACTTCATCCGTTCCTGGGAAGGCAACCAGACCAACCTGGAATGGGTGGAAGACGCACTGAAGCGCAAGCAGAAGTGGTCGTCGGCCCTGCGCGAAGTGAAGGACCAGATCATTGCCGAACAGCAGGCGACGATCGACATCGAGAAGCTGACCCAGCTGGACCTGGAAGAGCTGAAGGAAATCAGCCGTGCCATGGCCTACGGTGAAGCCAAGGCGCGCAAGGCCAAGAAGGAAATGGTCGAGGCCAACCTGCGCCTGGTGATCTCGATTGCCAAGAAGTACACCAACCGCGGCCTGCAGTTCCTGGACCTGATCCAGGAAGGCAACATCGGCCTGATGAAGGCGGTGGACAAGTTCGAATACCGCCGCGGCTACAAGTTCTCGACCTACGCCACCTGGTGGATCCGCCAGGCGATCACCCGCTCGATCGCCGACCAGGCGCGCACCATCCGTATCCCGGTGCACATGATCGAGACGATCAACAAGTTGAACCGCATTTCCCGCCAGATGCTCCAGCAGTACGGCCGCGAGGCCACGCCGGAGGAGCTGGCCAAGGAAATGGACATGCCGGAAGACAAGATCCGCAAGGTGATGAAGATCGCCAAGGAGCCGATCTCGATGGAAACCCCGATCGGTGACGACGAGGATTCCCATCTGGGCGACTTCATCGAGGACACCAACGTGGAGTCCCCGATCGAGAACACCACCAACATCAACTTGTCTGAAACCGTGCGCGACGTGCTGGCCGGCCTCACCCCGAGGGAAGCCAAGGTGCTGCGCATGCGCTTCGGCATCGACATGAACACCGACCACACGCTGGAAGAGGTCGGCAAGCAGTTCGACGTGACCCGCGAGCGCATCCGCCAGATCGAAGCGAAGGCCCTGCGCAAGCTGCGTCACCCGAGCCGCTCGGAGCAGTTGCGCAGCTTCCTGGATATCGATTGATATCCGGCGATGGCTGATGTGTTGAGAGAAACCCCGCTTCGGCGGGGTTTTTCTTTGCCACCACATCCCTGTAACGCCCCGCCAGTGCTTGGCAGGGCCATATAATTACGTAACAAATAATGTAACAAAAATCCGCATCGAAGCTGGCGCTTCGTGAATATGTCCATTATTTTCAGGCTCATAGATGCAAGATCGTGCTTGCAGTCCCGTTTTTTTTGATGATAATTACGTAACAAGTTTCGTATTACGTAATGCACATGCCACGCGCTCAACGCCCACAGGTATTGGATCTGATCGCTCAGCTGGCCCCCGGCCAGCCGCTACCAGCCGCGGCGCTGGCCGAGCGTCTGGGGGTGGACCGGATGGCGCTCAGCCGGCTGGTGGCCGCCAGTGGCCCGCAGGTGGTGCGGATGGGCAGAACGCGGGCAACCGCCTATGCGCTGCGGCGGCCCACCCGGGCAGGCAGCGAATGGCCGCTGTACCGGCTGCGTGAAGATGCGACGCTGGAGGAGCTGGGGCGGGTAATTGCGCTGGTAGGAGGCGGCTTCCATGTCGACGCCGGGCCTGACTGCCCGAACCTGCGACGCGCGCCCGAAGGTGACGTTGCTGCCTTCTTTCCTGACTTACCGTGGTACCTGGATGACCTGCGACCGCAGGGATTTCTTGGTCGCAGCTTCGCCCATGGCCGTGGGCAGGCGCTCGGCCTGCCGAAGGACCTCAAGGGCTGGCAACCGGACGATGTGTTGATGTCCCTGGTAACCGCTGGCGGGACTGAAGCGGGCGATCTGCTGCTCGGTATGGCTGCTGTGGAGGCGGCGATGGAGACGTTGCAGGCGCCGATCGATCGGGTTGCGGCCGACGATCGTCTTGCACAGTATCGCGAGCGTGCGCGTGCTGCGCTGGACGGAGAGGATGTGGGCTTCTCGCCGGGTGGCGAGCAACCCAAGTTCACCGCCACCGTGGAGGTCCACGGCAGGCGCCGCTCGGTGCTGGTCAAGTTCGCGCAGCCCGATGAAGGCGCCGCCGCCCAGCGCTGGAGCGATCTGCTGGTCTGCGAACATCTGGCGCTTGAGGCCCTGCGCCAGTCCGGACAAGCCGCGGCGTCCAGTGAACTGCTGCAGTCGCCCACGCACACCTTCCTGGAAATCGAGCGCTTCGACCGCACGCCCGATCTGCTGGGGCGGCGAGGCCTGGTCTCGCTGCTGTCGCTATCGTCCGCGTTCACCGGCGAGGTCACCCCAGCGTGGCCGGTTGCAGGCGCCGAACTGCGTGATCAAGGCTGGCTGACGGCCGACACCGTGCAGGCGATGGGCCGGCGCCACGCGTTCGGGCGGCTGATCGGCAACAGCGACATGCACCACGGCAACATCGCCTTCCACTTCGTTGATCGCGGCCCGCTGCCGTTGGCGCCGGTCTACGACATGCTGCCGATGTCGCTGGCGCCGTCAAAGCTGGGCGTGTTGCGCGCGGACGAGCCGCTGTCGCCGGTCGCACCGCTGGGCAGTGGTGATCTGCAGCATCTGCGCTGGGCGGCACCGGTGGCTGAAGCATTCTGGCAGTGCGTGGCTGTTGACGGGCGGATCCAGTCGCCAGCAATGCGGTCATTGGCGGGGGCGAACGCCGAGCGGGTGCGGGAGATGGGCGCGCGGTTTGGGTGAGCCAGCTGTTGCGCAAGCCTGGGCGCGCGGCGTTGCGTAGCGATGGCTGAGGGTTTTTCAGTGTGTCTTGGCGCCGGCGGGTAGCCGGTTGAGCGCAGGCTCCACTACACTGTGGCGCTGCGCCGGGCCTATAGCTCAACGGTTAGAGCAGGGGACTCATAATCCCTTGGTTCCAGGTTCGAATCCTGGTGGGCCCACCACATTGACGTCCAGCGAAGTCCAGAGACGACGCCCCGATGGCGTCTGGCTGGTGCGTCAGGGGCGTCAAGGGCAGCACCTTGCGGCGATGCCCTTTCATTGTGGTGCCCTCAGGATCGTGGCAGATTCTCGATAGGACCAACGCGACCGGGCGGCGGCGGCTGACAGTTGCCGAAGCACCCGCCACCACCGGGGAACCAGCCGCCGATCCCGCCACCACCGCCAGTGCTGCCACCACCACCACCGCCAGACGGGGGCGTCGAGGCGAAGCTGTCCTCGGTGCCGCCTGACTCTTCTGCCGACTTCCCGCACGGCTTGCTGACGGTGATCATGCTTGAGCCGGTCATCATCATGATTTTTGTTTTGTACATGACGTTGCCGACGAAGGACGTGTTGCGCCATGCATCCGCACCGAACGTCCTTTCAGCGGTCTCATCCAGCTTCTTCAGGAATGCCCGGTTGGGCGCATCTGCGGATGAAGCACCGGCTTGCTTGGCCGCCGCGATATCCTTCAGGTCGACCGATATCGAGAACGGGAGCATTGGAAGAACGGTGCAGGCCAGAGCAACACCGGTAACGGTGAAAGCAGCGGTGGCCAGCACGAATTTACTTGCAGGTTTCATTGCCATCCTTGCGAGTTGTCAACGGGGAACGGGCGGTAATCGGGAACGAACGGGACGCCGGTTCGTTCCTGGTAGAGCTGGTTGAATGTGGCATTCAGACGAAGCGCTTCGGCCTCCCCCTGCATCCGCTCTTCGATAGTGAGCGGTGCAGAGAACATGATTTCCCTGCCAAGCGCGGCGGAAGGGTCTGCGCGCATCTCCAGGACGCGCGAAACCGCGTATGCGTTGATGTTTCCCGCTCGACCGGTGGATGCGAAATGAGTCGCAAGCAGTTGCAGTGCAAAGTAGTTGCCGTCCACTGCGGACGACATCATCCGGTCCAAGGCGGTTCGATCGGGCAGCTTTCGCGAGTCCAGCATGGTGCGCGCAAGCTTGTCGCCGCCGTGGGCGGCTTGTTCCAGCAACGCATCGGGCGCGCTGGAATAGGAAGCCCACTGCGCGGTATTCGGATAGCCGTGTTCATCCAGCCAGCGTTGCTCCTCGCGGCTACGCCCATCAAATGGATCATCGTCCTTGGGTTCCATTCCATCGCGATTCTGCGGAACACCAGGAAACAGCATGCTCGTGCTGTTGGCAGGCCGTAACGCGGGTGACGCAGCCGAGGGTGTCGGCGCAGAAGGATCCTTGCGCTGCCCGCCCGCCTGTTCAACATTCGGTGCCGTTTGCGAAGACTGTGGCGTGGGGCGAAGGAGGAGAAGGGCCGCCACCGCTCCCGTGGCGAGTACGGCAACGACGAGTGCTGCAGCGAATTTCTGCGATGAACTTCTGTATTCCATGAGGGTGGTGCAGTTTCCTTGCGATTAACACTGGGTCGGGTAGGCGACGCAACAACGTTGGAGCTGCTCGCGCAACTGAAACGGAGTGCATGCAAGTCCCCAGAGATGGACTCGATCGTCTTGTGCACATCTGCATCGCCCGCAGAGAACGGAAAAGTGGTGCAGCCTCCCCCGGTCCGCCTTGGTTCGTATTCAGTCCTTGTTTACGTTCTGGTCCGTCACGCGCTTCGGACCCGGTGCCGGTCGACCCGTTGCACATCACCGACTACTGGTCACGACCAGAGCTCCGGGCACCGCCACAGGCCTATTGGAGCGAGTGCCGCGCCTTTGTTGCGGCGCAGGGAATCCGCTTGCCGCTCTCTCCGGGCTGAGGCCTGCGCAGCCGGCGAAGGTGCAGCACTGTCGATCACCGCACTCTGTGCCGAATGACACATGCCCCGCCATTTCTGCTGGCGGGAAGATGGCGGCATCCCGAAGTGGAGTGATCTGATGCCTGGTACGCTCAGTCGTCGCGCCTTCCTGGCCAACGCTGCTGCCGTTCCGGCGGCCACGCTCATGCCCACCGGCGTTGCTGCGGTGGCGCAGCCAACCGTCACCACCGGGAGCCTGATCGACGCGGAACGCGGCGTGATCCGCTCGGCCATGGACGGCAGCGGCATCGGTGCCGCCGCCGTCTGCCTGGTCGAAGGCGGACAGGTGCGCTGGACTGAAGGCTTCGGTCACGTATCAGGCCAGGGCAGCGCGGCCGTAGACGCCAGCACGATGTTCAGCATCCAGTCCACCTCGAAGAATTTCGCTGCGGTGGCGGTGCTGTTGGCCGTGCAGGACGGCATCCTTGATCTGGACGTGCCCATTACCCGCTATCTGCCGTCGTTCACGGTGCGCAGCCGCTTCGAGCATGCTCCACAGGAGCGCATCAGCCTGCGCCTGCTGCTTGCCAATCGCGCGGGATTCACGCACGAGGCGCCACTGGGCAACAACTACGGACCGGCGTCGCCGGGATTTGATGCGCACGTCCGCAGCATCTCGCAGACATGGCTGCGCTTTCCAGTGGGTACGCGCTATCGCTACTCCAACCTGGGCTTCGACCTTGCCGGTCATGTCATTGAGCAGGTTGCGGGCATCAGCTATCCGGCCTGGCTGCAGCGCCGGATCTTCGAGCCGCTGGGAATGCACGACAGTACGGCCGATGCCTCGATCTACCTGGCAAGCAAGGGGCGGGCACTGGGAACCCAGGAAGGCCATGCGCAGGTACCGCCGGTGACGCCGCTGGTGGTGTCGGGAGGCGTCTGGACCAGTGCCGCCGACATGGCGAAGTATCTTGGCTTCCTGCTCGGTGGCGGTCGATCCGGTGCGCAGCAACTGCTCGAGCCTCACCTTTGGGACGAGATGCATGGTTTCGGCCTGGGCGGTGACTACGGGCTCGGTGTCATGCGCAGCGAACGCCTCTACGGCAGTACATCGGTGAGGCTGCTGCACCACCGCGGCGGGGGCTTCGGGTTCGGGTGCGTGTTCACCTACTGCAGGCAGGCAAACGCTGGATTTGCCGCGATGTTCAATCGCGCGACGTCTGCGGGGTACGGCATTGGCGAGCGTCTGCTCGATCAGCTGTTGTCGGCGCGTTTCGGGCCTCGTCAGCCGCGTGTGCCCCTGTCTTCCCTGGCGCCGATCAGGTTGAACCAGGACCAGGTGCAGCGGATGGCGGGAAGCTGGATCGGGCGCAGCGGCAAGGCGAAGATCGTGGTTGCCGGAAGCGGTGAACTGCAACTGCATCGTGGGGCGCAAGCTGTGGGCGGCCGTTTTGCGGCCATCGACGGCGACCAACTGTTCACCGTGGACACCGATGGAGAAGTTGCGACGTACCGCTACCATGCGGCGACGGACATGCTGCCGGCGCACCTGGAATGCAGCAACGGCGAGGACGGCCTGGACCAGAACGATCCCATCGATGGGCCCACCGGGCCGCAGGCGCCCCATTGGCAACCCTGGCTGGGGCGCTATCGCATCGACCAGTGGGGAAAACCGTCGATGTCCGTTGTGCTGGAGCAGCGACAGGGCTGGCTGTACATCGATGGCATCCGCCTGGTCACCGAAGTGGAGCCAGGCTTGTTGTTCACCAGCGATGGCGAAGCGGTGGATTTCCGCAGCTCCCAGCCGACATGGCGAAACCTGCGTCTGCAGCGCGTCCCGCCCGTGGGCCAGGGGTGATGGCGGCATGCCGCCTGCTTATCCGCGCCGCCCACGCCCATCAATGCTGTAGCGCCCGGCTCCGGTGCAGGCCAGCAGCAGGAAGCCACCGGCCAGGCCCAGGTTCTTCAGGAACATGATCTGCTGGGTCTGATCGGCGAAGTTGTGGTGGAAGATGAAAGCGGTGACCAGGCTGAAACCTGCCAGTACGACCGCCACCAGCCGGGTCTGGAAGCCGAGCAGGATGCACAGGCCGCTGCCGATTTCGAAAGCGATGGTCGGCCAGAGCAGGATGCCGGGAACTCCCATTGCCTCCATGTAGCCCTGGGTACCACTGAGATCACCGAGCTTGCCCAGCCCGGAGACCAGGAACAGGGCCATCAGCAGGATGCGTGCAAGCAGGTAGGCGAGCGAATGCGATGAAGTGCTCACGTCGAGGTCCTCGGAGATGGCCGACGCAGGCGATCGGAGCCCACCGGCGGTGAAGCCCGTGTCTACGCGCCGGGCAGGGCGCCTTGACAGCTGCCGCGCTGCAGTAGACCTTTCCCGCATGACGATCGATATTGAATCGCTCAGCCTTCGCGAGCTGGGTGCCCTGGTGGTTGCCGCTGAACGGCGGAAACAGCTGATTTCCAGCCGCCGTCCGGCCAGTGCGGTGCGCCGGATGCTGAAGGCCGCCGCCGCCGAAGCCGGATACACCATCGAAGAACTCTTTGGCGGCCAAGCCTCGGAAACACCTGCGCCCGCCCGCAAACCCGCCCGCCGTAAATCCGGCAAAGTCGCGCCCAAGTATCGCGACCCGGAATACAAGCGCCTGACCTGGACCGGTCGCGGGCGCATGCCGCGCTGGTTGGCGTCCAAGGTGTCGATGGGCCACAAGGTCACCGATTTCCTGATTCCTGGCTTGGCCAGGCCGACCGCTGGCAAGACCAGCACCATCGGCAAGCGGACCGTCATCAAGAAGGGATGAGGCTGCAGCACTGCTACCCTGCCTAGGTCTTTCAACCAAGGAGCACGGGATGGCACACGAGAGTGGCATGATGATCACGCCGAAAGTCCTGCACGCCGCGGCAGGCGCGGCCGTGCTGGTCAGCCTGCTGGCCTGGGCGGTGGAATGGAGCGGGATGGCCTATGTCTGCCCGTACTGCCGCGTGCAGCGCACGGTCATCGGCGTGCTCGGCCTGCTCACGCTGTTCGCGCGCCCGGTGAGCCTCATCGTGCCCTGGTTGTCGTACACAGCCGGTGGCTTCGCGTTCGTGGTCGCAGCGATGCAGCACTTCAACGGCTGGAAGCGCATTTCCGCCGGTGATTTCAGTTTCAACGCGCAGTGGTACATCGATCCGTGGCTGCTGTCCGGCTGCGCGATGCTGATCCTGGTGGCGCAGCTGATGCTGGTGCAGGCCGCCTGCCGGCGCAGCTTGCGCTGAGTATTTCCACGCATGGCGCGGAACTACCCGTTCTGGAATACCGCCAGCTGCGCAGCAAACGCGCGCTGATAGGCGGGACGCTGCGTTGCCCGTGCCACATAGGCCACCAGCAGCGGATACTCGTCAAGCAGCCCGCTGCTCTTCAGACGCAGCAGCACCGAAACCATCATCAGGTCGCCCACGCTGAAATCGCCGTCCAGCCACGGCGCGTTGGCCAGCCATGTTGACAGTTGCGCCAATCGCGCCCGAACCCGCTCATCCAGCATCGGCAGCCGCTGTGCGTACCACGGCTGCTCGCGCTCCAGCACCCAGGCCATGGAGCGCTCGACGATCGGCGGCTCTACCGTGTTCAGTGCGGCAAACAGCCACATGACCGCGCGCATGCGGGCATCCGGATCAACCGGGAGCAGGCCGGAATGTTGTTCGGCCAGGTGCAGGACGATCGCGCCGGATTCAAACAGGACCTGGTGGCCCTCCTGCCAGGTGGGAATCTGCCCGAACGGATTGCGTGCCAGGTGCGCGGGGTGCTTCAGCTCGGCAAAGCTGAGCAGCTGCACGTCATAGGGCACGTCCAGCTCTTCCAGCGCCCAGCGAACGCGCATGTCACGGGCCAGGCCCTGGCCGCGGTCGGGAGAGGTGGCGAAGGCGGTGAGGATGGCGGTCATGGCAGCAGTCCGCGTGGTGAGGGAAGGGCTTTGATGATCTGACGAGCGGGCGTCCCGGAAATCGACATCGATGGCGGCGCCCTGCACGTCACCTGCACGCGTCCTGCACGCACGTACCGCCGCCGATCCATCAGTCTGCCGGGGTCATCCGCAGAGACAGGTAGCAGGCATGAATACCCCCGGAAAACCGAAGCCCAGTTGGCGCCAGAGAAACGTACTGATGGGAGCGCTCGCCGCGGTCGTGGTGATCGTGCTGATCATCCTGTTCGTTCCCTGGTGAGGCTGGCCAGCACCGCTCGATGTGAGCCACGCGCCACTGTGGCGTGAAGCAGTCAGTGCGGGTTGGGTGAAGTGATGTGCATATCAATCGCTGCTCACCCGCGAACCACACGAGCATGTCCACAGTGGATCCGCAGGCAGCGCAGTCGAGGCTGCTTTTCTCCCCCTGAAACGAAGATACAGGAGCAAGGCCATGAGCACCCAGTCCACCATCGAACACCGCCTCAACGACCTGATCGAGATCGCCCGCGACGGCAAGTCGTTCTACGAAGAGGCCGCAACCAAGGTGAAGGATGCCGAGCTGTCGGCCTTGTTCACCCGTATCGCCGGCGTCAAGGGCCGCATCGTCGCGGCGCTGAGCGGTTCGGTGGCTGCCAGCGGCGGCAAGCCGGCCGAGCATGGCACCGTCGTGGGTTCGATGCAGCAGTTCTACGGCAAGGTCCGCGCCGCGTTCGGAGATACCAACTATGGCTACGTGGCCGAGCTGGAAGAGTCCGAGGATCGCCTGCTGGGCGCGTTCAAGGATGTGCTGAAGGACAATGAACTGCCGCCGGCGGTGCGCCAGGAAGTCACTCAGCTGTTGCCCGAAGTGCAGGAGTGCCACAACGTGATGCGCGCGCGCAAGCATGCGATGAAGGCGGCCTGACGATCAGCGGCGGCCCACTCCCCAGGGTCGCCGCGGCCGGGGCGGCACCGCTGCCCCGGCCACCCTGAACCGGTCGCTGCTACACTTGCACCGGTTCCGCACCGCCAACGATCAACACCATGAGCAACGGGAACGGTCCGCAGACAGTTCGCTGAGCCGCAACAACGATGCAGACGTTGTTGCGGTGATCATCCCTGCGATGCACGCGAAGTGGATGGATCGCCGCCGGATCACTCCGGGCGGAGACTCCCCATGTTCCATCGAAAGGCCCCGCGTTGGGCCCACCCGTTGCCGTCGGCCATTGTGCTGATGGCGCCGTTCGACCTCCTGGCCTCGCTGGCCATGGATATCTATCTTCCTGTGGTGCCGGTGATGCCGCAGGCACTGCAGACATCCCCGACGCTGGTGCAGCTCACGTTGAGCAGTTACCTGCTGGCGCTCGGGCTGGGCCAGTTGCTGTTTGGCCCATTGTCCGACCGCATCGGGCGACGCCCGGTCCTGTTGCTGGGGGCGTTGCTGTTCGCGCTTTCGTCGTTTGCGCTGGCCTTGTCCGGCAGCGGCGCCGCTTTTCTGGCCTGGCGAACCGTACAGGCGGTGGGAGCGTCGGCGGCATTGGTGGCGACCTTCGCCACGGTCCGTGACGTCTATGCCGATACACCCGAAGGCGCCTCGCTGTATGGGTTGTTCGCTTCGATGCTGGCCTTCGTGCCGGCGCTGGGGCCTGTTCTGGGCGCACTGCTGGCTGGTGCCGTCGGCTGGCGCGCGATCTTCGTTCTGCTCGGTGTACTGGGCACGATCGCCGGCCTGCGCGCGGTGCGGCATTGGCACGAAACCCGCCCGCAGTGCCATGACGGGGCGCGACCGGCGGCACGACGCATCCTCGGCAGCGGCGCGTTCTGGGTCTACACGCTGGGCTTCAGCGCGGGCATGGGCACATTCTTCGTGTTCTTCTCAGTCGCGCCCCGGTTGCTGGTCGGGCGCATGCAGTACTCGCCGCTGTCGTTCAGCCTGGCCTTCGCGACGGTGGCACTTGTGATGATCGTCACGGCGCGGATGGCGAACGCGTGCATTAGGCGCTGGAACGTGCGCGGTACCTTCCTGCGCGGCCTGTGGGTGATGGTGGCCGGGGCGCTGCTGATGGCGTCGGCCGCCGCGTGGCGTCCCTCGTTGATCGGCGTGGTGCTGCCCATGTGGGGCATCGCGGTGGGGCTGGTGATGGTGGTTTCAGTGGCTGCCAACGGTGCGCTGCGTGATTTCGCCGATGCGTCGGGTGCGGCGGTGGCCCTGTACTACGCAGTGCAGAGCCTTATCGTGGCAGGCATCGGCACGCTGGTGATCCTTGTGCTACCCGGCGATACCGTGTGGCCGCTGGTGGCCTATGGGTTGCTGCTGCCACTTGCCAGCCTGGCAGGTGCCGCCGCCCTGCGCCGTCGCGCATAGCGCTGGGGGGGGGCAAAAAAGGGGCGGCCGCAAGGCCGCCCCAACCCGTCAAGAGAACACGTGTTTAGAAGCGGATGGACCAGCGAGCACTGGCCCCATGGTCGCGGCTTTCACTGCCGAACTGGCCGCTGTAGCCCAGCTCCAGCTGCTGCCGCGGCGTCAGCCACGCCGACAGGCCCAGCTCGGCCACGACAGCGTTCTCGGCAATCGGTGCGCCTTCGACTGCAAAGGGCGTGCTGCTGTTGGCAAAGGCCAGGTTGGCCACCTGGCTGCGGTCTCCGAAGGCGCGGCGATAGCCCAGACCACCGCGCAGATGCAGCCAGCTGTCCTGCTGGAATGATGCCTTCAGGCCCTTGTCGAAGCGCAGCCCTGCGGTAGCGGTGGTGGTGCCGGTGTCGTCCACCTTGCCGTGCAGCGCCGCCGCGCCACCGCGCTCGTTGATCTGCTTGAGGTCCACTTCCACGCGAGCCACCTGCAGGTAGGGCTCCAACCCGCCTTCCGCGTTGCCGAAGCGATAGCCCGCTTCGATGAACGCTTGGCGCGCATGCGCGTTGTAGCGCGCGCTCAGGCTGTCACTGAAGCCGGCGAAGCCGACATCGCGCGTGCTCTTCACCTTGTGCTTGCTCCATGCCACGCCACCGCGCAGGCCGAAGCCGCCCCAGGCGTGGCTGGCATAGGCGCCGACGTGCGTGTTGTCGATCTTCGACTTGGCACGGCGCTCCAGCTGCTTCACGTCGGTGCGGCCGGTACCGGCCAGCACGCCGACCTGCCAGCCATCGAACTCGCGGTCGATGCCCACCAGCAGGCCATTGCTGTTGGCATCGGTGCGCGCGGTGTTGCTGTTGCCATCCAGCCTGCTGTTGCCGCCCAGTGCCTGCACCCAGGCACCGGTGGCGTCACCCGTATCGGATCCCGGTGCGGTTGCGCCGGCACGGCGTGACAACGCAGCGTCACGGACATGACGGCTGCCTTCCACCAGCGCCAGCGAGGTGGCTGCGTGCAGCTCGCCGCTGAGGCCATCGAGTACGGCACCGACCTGCTGCGGGAACAGCTGTGTCAGCGGCTTGGGCAGGCCCTGGTTGATCGCCAGGCCATCGGCCGCCGCCGCAACCGCATGCTGGTTGGGCGTAGTGGCCGCACTGGCCAGCGATGCACCACGGGCCACGTCGATGCGTGCTCCGTTGGCACCGTACGCCAGGCTGAACTGCAGGAACGGCGAGAACGCGCTGAAGTCGGTCTTCGCGAACTGCCCGTTGAGACCGCCGTCGGCGCGGATGAAATTGAACTGCTCGCCGAGGTAATAGGTGCCCGGCTCCGGCAGCGCGAGCAGGGTACCGCCCAGGGTGGCGGTGCCGGTCACGTGCAACTGGTCACTGCGCCCGCCTGGAGCAAGTTCGGCGGCATAGACGCCGGTTGCGCCCTGCACGTAGTTGCCGTTGATGGTCAGCGTGCCGATTGAATTGCCGGGCGCGATGATGCCGTCGACTTGGGTGGTGCCGAGCGTACCGACACCCTTCAGCAGGCCGTTGGCACCGACCGTGGTGGTGCCGCCGGTCTGCGTGCCGTTGAAGGACACCACGCCGCCGTTGACGCTCAGGTTGCTGTCCTTCAGCACGGCGCTGGCGCTGACCGTACTCACGCCACCGGTAGTGGTCAGTGCGGTGGAGAACAGGCTGCCGTTGAGCAGGAACTGGCCGCCCTGCACTTCGACCGCCGCGGTAAGCGCGTTGGCGCCGTTCAGTTCCAGCGTACCGTCCTTCAGTACCGCGCCGTTGAAGCTGTTGTCACCGCTCAGGCGCAACCAGCCGATGCCGGACTTGGTCAGCTTGCCGGGGCCGCCGATGTCATTGGTCCAGTCATCCCAGGCATCGCCTTCCCACACCTTCAGGCCACCGGCCTTCTGGTTCATCACCACGTTGGTGTCCACGCGCAGCGAGCCGTAGCCTTCGATGGCCTTGCGCAGGTCCATCAGTCCCCAGCCGTAGATCTCGTCGATGCCGGGTGCGCCAAGATCACGCGCGGTGGTCAGCAGCACGTCGCGGACCTGCGCGCTGTCCAGATAGGGGAAGCGTTCGAACAACAGGCCCAGCGCACCGGTGACGTGCGGTGCAGCCATCGACGTGCCGCTGAGCAGCCCGTAGCTGTAGGTTGGCACGCGCTGGGTGACGTCGAGCGACAGGTTGCCGTTGGCATCAACGCCCAACGACGCCGCAACGGCGGAGTCATCGCCGTAGACCGTGGAGTTGATGTTGGAACCCGGGGCCGCCAGGCACCAGTTGGCGCTGAGCCCGCACTTGTTGGAGGTCAGGCTGAGGGTGAAATCCTGTCCAACGTTGACGACGCTGAGCCAGTATTTTTCGATGTCGGCGAAGGCACGCGGCAGGGTGGCGTACATGCCGGCGATCGGGCTGGCCGATACAGGAGCCGCAGCACCGCGCGCCGGCGAATTGCCTGCCGCCCAGACCTGGATCATTCCCTTGGCGCGTGATCCGTCTGCATAAGTGGCAAGGTAGTCGCGATAATCGGGATCGTTGTAGATCCGGTCCATCAGCACCGCATCGGGTTCCTTGCTCAGGCCCCAGCTGTGGTTGACCGCGCGCACGCCCTGGGCATTCATCTGCGCATACATGTCGACCACGGCGGACGAATCCGGCCCGACGCTGCCCAGCGAGACTACGGAATACCCGGTCGCCGTACGCTGCCATTCGCTGGCGCTGTTGAAGAACAGGCGGGCCACACTGAGATCGGCGCCGAAGGCCACGCCATGCATGCCGTTGCCATCACGGTTGGCAGCGATGGTGCCGGCAACATGGGTGCCGTGCACTTCGTAGCCGATACCGGGCTGTACATAGGGCCCCGCCAGGATCAGATCGCGGATGTTCTGCGGGACGTTTGCGTTGAACCCGACGTAGCTGACCTGCACGTCGTCGCCGTCACTTGAGAAGCAGGCGCCGGGGCCAGTGAGCTGTGCAGTGTTGGTGCAGCGCGTGCCATCGGCGAGCACGTCGGCGATGTGGATGCTGCGATGGTTCTTGCCAGCGAATTCCGGATGGTCCAGGCCGGTGCCACTGTCGAACACGCCAAGGCGGATGCCGGTGCCCGTCAGGCCACGCGCATAGGCGTCGTCGGCGTGGGTCGCCGCCAGGCCCCAGTCGGCGTTGAATTCCTCCGTGTGCCAACTGGCCGGATCACCTGCGTTACCGAGGAGCGACGTGCTGCTGGCTGCTGCCGTGGGTGTTGCGGCCGCTGCGTTGGCGCCGGCCGACGCGCTCGCCATCGACGTGGGCTGCGCCCATGCCGCCTGCAGTTGGCGCTGCTGCTGCCAAGCGTCGAGTGACTCGCTGGCCATGGCGGGAAGCGCTGCAGCCAGCAACAGCGAACTGGCCACGGCCAACGCCAGGCGGCTGTGCAGCGGGAAGCGGGAGTGGGACGAACAGCCGTGCTGGGGGTGATTCATCGGACAACATTCCTTGGTTGACGGACAACAACGCCGTTAACCCCGCAGCGCGCCAATCACCCCCAGTAGTGTGAAGGAATTTTTATGAACGCGTTAAGGTGGCGTGACGCCGGTGTTCACGTTGCCTCGCGGCTCCCCCGCTACCGTGAGCCGGCCTGGGCTCACCAGGCTTATCAGGGAGTGATGGTGATGCGTACTGTCAGGAAAGTGATCGTGGCGGCGCTGTTCGCGCTGGCGTGTACCGGTTCGGTGGCGGTGGCGGGCCCTGTCGAGCCTTGCGACGCGCCCTGCTGGCGGGCCTACCAGATGTGCCTGGCCAGTGGGGCCGACGCTGGGGAATGCCAGCAGGCGTACAATACCTGCGTGGTCGATCTGTGCATGGGCGTGTGAGTCGCGCCGATTGAGCCGTGTGGGAGCCCCGTCACTGACGGGGCTCTTCTGTTTCCGTGGAAGGTCGGGCAGTCTGGATGGGCCCTGTCCAACGGAAGCATGCCATGGCCGTCAAACGCGTCGTCGCCAATATCGCCACGGCTGAGCCGGAACGGGCCGCTGCCTTCTATGGCGAGCTGCTTGGCATGCCCGTGGTGATGGACCATGGCTGGATCGTCACCCATGGCGGGCAGGGCAGTGCGCTGGCGCAGGTCAGCTTTGCCAGTGAAGGCGGTTCCGGCACTGCGGTGCCGGACCTGTCGATCGAGGTGGACGACCTGCAGCAGGTGCTGGAGCGCATGCGTAAGGCCGGCATCGCGCTGGAGTATGGGCCGGTCGATGAACCCTGGGGCGTGCGCCGCTTCTTTGTCCGCGATCCATTCGGGCGGCTGTTGAACATCCTCGTGCACACCTGAGCAGGACGGTTCCAACGCCGCCTGCTACCCCGTGACAGGCCGACCCTGCGTGGCAATCGACATCACAGGGGCTGGCAGGACACGCGCGTGCGCTCATCGCGCAACCGGGCGCAATGCACGCCGCGCCGCGGATGCTTACGTGGTACCGCAGTGGCACGGCCGTCGGCGTCGGCTGGGCGATGGCATCGGCCGGTACCTGGCCCAGCTTGTGGCTGCAGGATGGCACCGCCGACGGGAAACGGCCTGGCCGCGTGATGATCACTTCTGCTGGCGGTGCGGAGCCTCTCCACCATGCTCGATCTGCTGCTGCTGCTGCTGCTGCTGCTGCTGGCGCGCGTTGGCGTGGCGCGCGTGCCCACCCTCGCGCCCGATCGCGGCCATGTGCTGCCGATCACGGCTGATCGCCTCGCCGCCCTTGCGGCCTGCCGCACGTGCCTCATCGCGGCTGAACTCATGCGCATTGCCGGAGGCATGCGCCGCACGTCCGCCTTTGGCAGCGATCGCGCGCTGCTTGGCCTGGTCCATCGAGGCGAAGCCCCGGTTGGAGCGGTGATTCTGCTCAGTCATGGGAAGTATCCTTCTGCATGGGCGGCGCCGTGGTCGGCGACAGCGCCAATGCTTGGCCAGTGCGTGCTAAGCCGAGGTCGCCATCCCCGCCGTGGTCTTCACCCGGCATGCGCACGTGGTTGATGAGTCCGCCATTCAGGCGAATGCCAGGACCACCACCACCGGCGAACACGCGGGGTGTCGCCGACGCACTGCATCAGCGCAGGCGGGCGTCGCGCAGGCGTTGCGCGAACGGTCGTTGCTCCAGCACCTTCAATGCCTCACGCAGCACCTGTTCCAACGACTGTCCAAGATCGGCGTCGAGACTGCGGGCCGCTAGCGCCGTAGCCTGCCACTGCGCCTGCAGCGCCGGCAATGCCTGCAGGGCGTGCGGGCTCAACTGCAGGATGCGTTCGCGGCTGTCCTCGCCCACCGCAGCGTGCAGCCAGCCGTCGCGCACCATCGCTGAAACCGTCTGGCTGAGCGCGGAGTGGCTGAGCCCGCAGGCCAGTGCCAGATCCTTGATGCGGCAGGGGCCCTGCACCATCAGCGTGCGCAGCACCGGGGTGTAGCGCGGCCGGTAGTCCAGTTGCAGATCCCGGTAGGCCTGCTCGACCGCCGGGTCGAGCTGGTCGAGCAGGGCACGTAGCAGCGTTCCCAGAGTTGCACGTTGGAGATCCATGATAACAATGATATATAAGCACTTATATATCATCAAGGCGACGGAGGCGATCATGACGGTTTCGTGGATGCTTGGCGCGTTGCTGGCGGCCGCCTGCCCGGCGCAGGACGCCGTGCTGCAGGCAGCGGCCACGGCGATAGAGGCGCAGTACCTGGATGCGGCCGAAGGCGCACGCATTGCCGAAGCCGTGCGCGGCTGGTCCACCCAGCAGCGCTATGTGGACAGCTGCTCGGATCCGAAGGCTTTCAGCGCACGCCTGAACCAGGACCTGGACACGTTCGATGGCCACTTCCATGTAGAGCGCGTGGACGCAACGGCCGGCCAGGACGACTGGCTGATGGCATGGCGCGCGGATGCGCGCAGCAATGGCGCTGGCGTGCGCGAGGTACGGGTGCTGGAGGGCAACATCGGTTACCTGCGGCTGAGTACATTCTATCCGCTGGATCTGGCCCGGCCGAAACTCGCCGCCGCCCTCGAGCTGCTGGCCGACACCGATGGCCTGGTGCTGGATCTGCGCCAGAACGGCGGCGGGGATGACGGCAGTGCCGACCTGCTGGTGCGCACGCTGTTGGACGCGAAGATCGACGCGGTGCAGCAGTTGGACCAGCGCGGGCGGCGCACGCCGGTACCACTGCCGCCGGCAAGCCTGCCCACTTACCTGAAGCCGCTGGTCGTGCTGATCGATCGCCGCACCGCGTCGGCTGCCGAGTTCGTCGCCTACTCGCTGCAGGCGCTGGGCCGTGCACGCATTGTCGGCACGCGCAGCGGCGGCGCTGCACACATGGTCGATGATCCTGTGCTGCTGCCGGATGGCTATCAGATCAGCATTCCCGATCGGCAGCCGATCAATCTACATACCGGAACCAACTGGGAACGCACCGGTGTCACGCCCGACGCGGCAGGCGGTGACGATCCGCTGTTCGTCGCGCGGCAGCTGCTGGCCCGATCGGCCTCGCGGGAATGAACGCACAATTGCAATTGCGCCCTATCGCAGACGACATGCAGCGTGCCTAGAATCGAAGCATCCCGGTAGTTCCCGGGCGCTTCGAGTGAATGGACTCAATGAAGATTCTGCTGACCGGCAGTTCCGGGCGGATCGGGCGCGCGATCTTCGGTGCATTGGCGGCCTCCCACGAAGTGGTGGGGCTGGATCGCAGCCCATTCGCCACCACCCGCATCATTGCCGATGTCACCGATCACCAGGCTGTCGCACGGGCGGTGCAGGGCGTTGACGCCGTGATCCATACCGCCGCCCTGCACGCACCCCATGTCGGCCTGGTGCCGGACGGGGTGTTCCACCAGATCAACGTGGAGGCGACCGCGCACCTGCTGCAGGCCGCACGCGAAGCCGGGGCGCGGCGATTCGTGCTGACCAGTACAACCGCGCTGTACGGCCACGCCGTGGTCGCCGGTGGCTGCCGTTGGATCGATGAAGACACCGAGCCGTTGCCGCGCACGATCTACCACCGCACCAAGCTGCAGGCCGAAGCACTGGCCGAAGCCGCTGCGGCGCCGGCCTTCAGCGTGCGCGTGCTGCGCATGGCCCGCTGCTTCCCCGAGCCGCCCGAGCGCATGGCGATGTTCCGCCTGCACCGCGGTATCGACGCACGTGATGTAGCCAGCGCGCATGCTGCACTGCTGCTGGACGAAGGCGCCGCTTTCGCGCGTTACATCGCGTGCGCTCCGACGCCGTTCCGGCGTGAGGATTGCCTGGAGCTGGCCACCCACCCGCGCAGCGTGCTGGCACGCCGCGCGCCACAGCTGCTGGCCGAGTTCGAACGACGGGGCTGGCCGCTGCCGTTGAGCATCGATCGCGTCTACGACAGTGCCCGCCTGCGCAGCGTGCTGGGCTGGCAGCCGCGCTTCGGCCCGGACGACGTGCTGCAGCAGTACGCCGCCGGCAGCATTGAGGTGCTGCCAAGGGCGGAGTGGATCAAGGATCGGGTCGCCGAATGAGATGGTCGCAGGGGGCGGGGCACTGAGCCCACCCTGAGCAGGTTCAGGAATGTGCAGGCCGCTGGCCTCAATCTCGATGGCGGCCGGCCGCTAAACCCGGTGTGCCTCGTGCACCGGGCGCGGCCCGGCGGCCGGTGGCCTGCGCGACGGATCGCGCGCCTGCGCGGTGTCCTCGTGACGCCGGTCGTCCTGAATTGCCTTGCGGACCCTCCCATGCCTTCTTCCCGCTCCGCCACTGCCCACCGCCCGGGCAGCATCGCCCACAAGCTGATGCTGGGCACCGCTGTGATCGCGCTGCTGTGCTTCGGCCTGACCGCGTTCCTGATCTACCGGCAGGCCAGCGCCAGTCTGATCAGCGCCTCGCGCCAGACCATGACCAGCGAGGCCAACGCCGAGGCGCGCCAGGTGGCGGCTGACCTGGGCACCGCCTTTGCCAGCAACGATGCCATGGTTGAAAGCGTGCTGGCCCAGCGTGCCCGTGGCGACGTGCCCGACCGCGCCAGCCTGGCGGCGGTGCTCGGCGAACAGCTGCGTGCTCATCCGCAATGGCTCGGCAAGAGCACCATGTGGGAGGCCGATGCCTTCGACGGCAAGGATGCGGAGTTCGTCAATACCGAAGCACACGATGCCACCGGCCGTTACATGAGCTACTGGGCCTGGCAGGACGGCAAGCCGCAGCAGTCGGTGATGACCGATTACACCGAGACCGCCAGCGGATCGGGCGACTGGTACATGGGGCCCAGCCGCGACAAGCTGCCCAAGGTC
Source organism: Stenotrophomonas maltophilia group sp. msm1 (assembly GCF_032025805.1). Taxonomy (NCBI): domain Bacteria; kingdom Pseudomonadati; phylum Pseudomonadota; class Gammaproteobacteria; order Lysobacterales; family Lysobacteraceae; genus Stenotrophomonas; species Stenotrophomonas maltophilia group sp. msm1. The sequence goes on along the minus strand of NZ_JAVSKH010000001.1, from coordinate 153,580 downwards.
AGCGAACCCTACGCCTATGACATCGCCGGCCAGAAGGTGCTCATGAGCACCCTGAGCACGCCGATCATCGAGAACGGCAGATTCCTGGGCGTGTTCACCGTGGACTTCTCGCTGGCGGCGTTGCAGAAGCACCTGGCCACGCTGAAGCCGATGGGGGCCGGTCGTGTCGAACTGCTGTCGCCGAAGGGTGTGGTGCTGGCCTCGGCCAATGCCGCCGAGATCGGCAAGCCGCGCAGCGACGCGCAGACCCGCAGCATGCTGGCCGACATTGCCGCCGACCGTCCGTTCGAGGCCTTCACTCCGGATGCGGCCGGCAACGTGCGGGTGTATGTACCGCTGCGGGTCGGCGATGCGCCGCAGCGTTTTGCCCTGGGCGTGGTGATGCCGCACGCGGTGATCATGGCTGAGGCACGCCAGCTGCTGTGGCTGACCCTGCTGGTCGGCGTGATCGCCGCGCTGAGCCTCAGCGCCGGTGTCCATGTACTGCTGCGCCGCCTGGCGATCCGCCCGTTGGCCGAAGCGGTGCGCGTGGCCGGTGATGTCGCCGCCGGCAAGCTGGACAGCACGCTGCCGGCGCGCAGCAACGACGAAGTGGGGCGCCTGCTGGACGCGATGCAGGGCATGCGTGGGCAGTTGCAGTCAGTGATGGCTGCGCAGGCCGAAATGGCGCGCCGCCACGATGCCGGGGAACTCAGCTACCGCATGGATGCTGCGGCGTTCCCGGGCGAGTACGGCCGCATGGTGGCCGACAGCAACCAGCTGGTGGCCTCCAGCAATGCGGTCACCCAGCGCCTGGTCGAGGTGATGCAGCGCTACGCCGTGGGCGACCTCAGCGTGGACATGGAAGCGCTGCCGGGCGAGAAGGCGGCATTCACCGCCGCGATGGCAACCACCAAGGGCAACCTGGCTGCGATCAACGAGCAGATCCAGCAGCTGGCCGCCGCCGCCGCTGCCGGTGATTTCGCCGTGCGCGGTGATGCGCTGCGCTTCGAGCATGATTTCCGCCGCATGGTGGAGACCTTGAACACAATGATGCAGGTCAGCGACCACAACCTGGCTGCACTGTCTACGCTGCTGCGCGCGATCGCCGCCGGCGACCTCACTGCGCGCATGCAGGGTGAGTTCCACGGGGTGTTCGCGGTGATGCGCGACGATGCCAACAGCACCGTGCAGCAGCTGACTCAGATCGTCGGACAGATCCAGCAGTCGGCGGCCAGCATCCGCCTGGCCGCTGGCGAGATCGCGGCCGGCAACAGCGACCTGTCGCGCCGCACCGAACAGCAGGCCGCCAACCTGGAAGAAACCGCCGCGTCGATGGAGGAACTGACCTCCACCGTGCGCCAGAACGCCGACCACGCGCTGCAGGCCAACATGCTGGCCGGTTCCGCAGCGGGCGTGGCCAGCGAAGGGGGCGAGGTGGTCAGCCAGGTGGTGCAGACGATGCAGCAGATCGAAGCCTCGTCGCAGCGCATCGCCGAGATCATCTCGGTGATCGATGGCATTGCGTTCCAGACCAACATCCTGGCATTGAACGCGGCGGTGGAAGCCGCGCGCGCCGGCGAGCAGGGCCGTGGCTTCGCCGTGGTCGCCAGCGAAGTCCGAGCGCTGGCGCAGCGCTCAGCGGGTGCCGCCAAGGAGATCAAGGAGCTGATCGACGCTTCGGTGGCACAGGTCGGAGCCGGTGCGCAGCTGGTGCACGGTGCCGGACGCACCATGCAGGACATCGTCGGTCAGGTCGGCCGCGTGAATGAGATCATGGCCGAGATCTCGGCCGCCTCGCGCGAACAGTCAGCCGGCATCGAGCAGGTCAACCAGACCGTGGTGCAGATGGACGAAACCACCCAGCAGAATGCTGCACTGGTGGAGGAAGCCAGTGCAGCAGCCCGCGCGATGGAGGAGCAGGCCGAGCAGCTGGCGGTGGCGGTGTCGCGCTTCCGCCTGCAGGCCGGGCCGATGGCCACGGCACGCCGCGCGGCCTGAGCCAGAAAACGAAGACGCCCGGCGGGGGCCGGGCGTCGCTTGCATCCTTGCCGCGCATCCCTGCGCAGGTCTGATGGCTCAGAACATGCCTTCAAACGGGTTCCAGCTGGTGCGCCCTTCCACCTTCTCCAGGTAGTAGCTGTAGTTGGTGCTGGAGGCGACCAGCAGGTTCATGGCGATGAACAGCATGCGCCCGACAACGTCGGGAAGGAACATGGTGATGATGGCCAGTACGATGTTGATGCCGATCACCACCAGTGCCTTGCGCCACATGCCAAGGATCAGCAGGTAGATGGCGCCGAAGAACAGCGCGAAGAAGTTCAGGTTGATCTTCAGGCGGTCACCAAAGGACAGCGCCTTCCAGGCCTGCTTGAAGCCGGGGTTCTTGGGGGCGCCGTGCTGGCGGAAGAAGTTGAAGCGGAACTGCCACTTCGGGCTGAACTGGGACAGGTCAGTGGTATTCATTGGGGAAACATCCCTGTGAGAAAACGTTTTCATGATAGGACAAGTCCTATTCAGGATCCAAGCGCTGCCGTCAAAAATGTGACGCCTGCCTTGTTCCGACGGCTGCGGCCCGGCGCCGCACCGTCACCCGCCCGCCTTGTTTTTAGGTTAGGGTGCGCAGTTCCGCTGCCGCCGCGGTTGACCCCGGCGGCGGCGGGATGTCCATGGAGGTTGCATGACCACAGCTGCTACACCGGAAAACGCACCGGGGCCGGTGCTCCTGCCGACACCTGAAGTGGTGCAGGCACAACAACTGCTCGCGCGCCAGCAACTGGCGGTGGCGATGGACCGTGCGCGCACGGCCGCCACGCGGGACGCGGCGCCGGCCGCGCTGGAAAGCGAGTAATCCGCCACCGTTGATCGCGCGGGCATCACGCCAGCGCGATCACGGCGCGCGCGCGGCTCAGAACCGTGCGGTCATGCTGAGGAAGTAGCTGCGCCCAGCGACGAAGTAGTCGGTGGAGCCTTCGGCATACAGCGTCTTGTCGGCCAGGTTGCTGATGCCACCGCGCAGGGTCAGCACCTCGTTGACGTTAAGCGCTGCGGTCAGGTCATACAGCGTGTAGGCCTTGAGGAAGGTCGTCGCCGTGCCGGTCTGCCTGCCGGTGTACTGCGCCGACAGGCTGCTGGATAACACCGTGTTGGGCGTCCAGTCCAGCGACGAATAGCCGGAAAATTCCGGCGTATCGATCAGGTTGCGGCCGGTAGTCAGGTTCCTGGCTTCCTTCATCCAGGTTGCCGAGGTGCGCCAGCGCCAGTGCTCGCCGAAGCGGAAATTGAGGTTGCCTTCCATGCCGCTGGTGCGTGCGCGCTGCACGTTGCTCATCCGTGTCCACCAGATGCCGTTGAACCTGCCCAGCGGTGCGTACTCGATCTTGTTCCTGAAGTCGGTGTGGAAGTAGGTCAGGCCGGCATCGACCAGGTCGTTGCCAAAGCTGATGCCGATCTCGCGGTTGGTGCTGGTTTCCGGGTCCAGGTCCGGGTTTCCGGCCATGTAGCAGCCGCCGCGGGTATAGCCCAGCGGGATCAGCGAGGTGCAGCCACGGCCCCCGGACTGGGTGGCGGCGCTGGGCGAGTTCTCGGTCAGGCTGGGCGCGCGGAAGCCCTTGGAAACGCCACCGCGGATGGTCCATTGCTCGGCCGGATGCCAGACCAGGTAGGCGCGCGGGCTGACGTGGCCACCGAACTTCTCATGGTGGTCCAGGCGCGCGCCCAGGGTCAGTGCCAGGGTGCGGTGCAGCTTCAGTTCGTCTTCTACGAACAGGGCCCAGGTATCCACTTCCAGATCGGAACCGCTGACGGCATTGCCGGCATAGTCGATCGGCGCGCGGCCGATGGTATCGGTGTTGGTCAGTTCCTGGCGCTTCCACTGGCCGCCCACGGCAAACTGGTGTTCAACGCCGAGGGTGAACGGCGTGGTCAGGTTGCCCTCGATGATCGTATCTGTTGCTTCGGAACGGCCGGTAGCACCGATGTTGTTCCTGTACTCGGTCCAGTACGCACTGATCTTCGAATTGCCGAAGCTCCACTTGCCATCGTGGTTGAGCGCCAGCGAGCTGCGCTTGAGCTCACTGGCACCCCACGCGCTTTCATCCTGCTTTTCCAGCGACGCATCGATGAAGGCCTGCTGCACGCCATGGCCGGCTTCCAGCGACAGCGCCTGTGCGTCGCTCAGGTTCCACTGCAGCAGCGCGTCGACATTGCGGTCCTTCTCGCCCGCATAGGCATTGCCGTAGACACCGCCGTTGGAGCGGTCCGAATCGCGGCGCATGCTGTTGGCGCCGATGCGCAGGCCAAAGCGCTCGCCGAGCGGGCCGGAGAACGTTGCGCCGATCTGCTGGGTATCGCCGCGCTTGCCGTCAGCGGGGCGGGTGTAGCTGTGGGTGGCGCTGCCGCTCCAGTCATCACCGATGCGCTTGGTGATGATGTTGATCACCCCGCCCATGGCATCGGAGCCATACAGCGACGACATCGGCCCGCGCACCACTTCGATGCGTTCGATCTGCTCCGGCGAGATCCAGTTCAGATCCTGACGGCCGAGGTCGGGGCGGTAGTTGGTCGACGCCGAGCTGCCCATGCGCTTGCCGTCCACCAGCACCAGCGTGTAGTTCGACGGCATGCCGCGCAGCTTGATCTTGGACTGCTCGCCGACCGCGCTGAGGCCACCGGTCACGCCCGGCACACGGCTGAGCAGGGTGGCCAGGTCGTGCACCGGCTGACGTTCGATGTCCTCGCGGCTGATTACGCTGATGCTGGCCGGGGCATCCTTGATCCATTGCTGGTTGCCCGAGGCGGTAACCACCACGGTATCCAGATTCGTGGTGGAGGCATCGGCGCTGGCCTCTGCGGCAGCCATGCCGGGCAGGCCAAGCAGGCAGGCGGCGGCCAGGGCGCTGGCCAAGCGGGTGCGCGGCGGGCGCGCGGGACGGGAACGGGACAGGGGCATGATGGCTTCCATCGGAGGAGGGAGACCCGATGGAGGCAGCAGGCGCACGCAGACAGCGGGCAGCTCCCTTCCATGGGTCATACGGCGCCGGGGCTGGAACCGGCGCAGCTGGGTGGGTTTTGACCGTGCGGACGACGGCAACCTGCCTGGTTCATGAAATGATAACCGTTCGCATTTGTTACGATCCAGCACAGGAGGCGACGAGGTGACATCCGATACCTGGCTGCCAGACTCGCCTGCTGTTTGCTGAATGGGGATAAATCCCGGCGTAGGCCTTCGCACCCGGCTTACATCCGGCGCCCTAGACTGGGCCGCATTTTCGATTCCGCCCTGTTGGAGATCGTGTGGGTTCCGGTAGTGACAGACAGCGACTGCGCGGCGTGAGGCCGACGCAGCCAGGACAAGTGCGGGCGCCGGGAAAGCGCGCCGGGAACCTTGGTGCATGCAGCCCGGTCGGGATGGCCGGCCGTGCCGACCGCGCGGAGTAGGCGGCAATGGGGGTGCAGACCATCCATGCGGAAGCGGATACGCCCCGGCTTGATGCCGGCTGGGCGCTGCTGCCGGTGGAATCGCCGTTGCAGATGCCCGAGCAGACCCTGCGCGAGGGCCATCTGAAGGTTCGACGCCACCGCACCTCGCCGCGGCTGATCGGCCTGCGCCGGTTCTACATCTTCGGCGGCACGCTGGCGATGACCGCCATCGCTACCCGGATGATGTGGCGGGTGCTGTCGGCCAACGGCATCAGCGTGCTTGAGGCCTGCCTGCTGGTGCTGTTCGTCGGCCTGTTCGCCTGGATTGCGCTGTCGTTCGCCAGTGCCGTGGCCGGCTTCCTGACGGCGGTGTTCGACCGGGGTTACCGGCTGGGCATCGATCCGGACAAGCCGCTGCCTACGGTACACAGCCGCACCGCGCTGCTGATGCCAACCTACAACGAAGACCCGCGCCGCCTGCTGGCGGGCCTGCAGGCGATCTACGAGTCGGTGGCGGCCACCGGCCAGCTCGACCGCTTCGACTTCTTCGTGCTCAGCGACACCCGCCGCGAGGACATCGCCGGTGCCGAGGAACAGGTGTTTGCCGAACTGCGCGAGCGTGTACCTGATGGCCGGGTGCGGCTGTTCTACCGCCGCCGTGGCGACAACAGCGGGCGCAAGGCCGGCAACATCGCCGACTGGGTGCGCCGCTTCGGCGGCGCCTACCCGCAGATGCTGATCCTGGACGCCGACAGCCTGATGACCGGCGACAGCATCGTGCGCCTGGTGGCCGGCATGGAACACAACGCCGACGTCGGCCTGATCCAGACCCTGCCGTCGGTGATCGGTGGCCGTACCCTGTTCGCGCGCATGCAGCAGTTCGGTGGCCGCGTGTACGGGCCGGTGATTGCGCGTGGCGTGGCCTGGTGGCATGGCGCCGAGAGCAACTATTGGGGCCACAATGCCATCATCCGCACCCGCGCCTTCGCAGACCACGCCGGCCTGCCAGCGCTACCAGGACGCAAGCCGTTCGGCGGCCATGTGCTCAGCCATGACTTCGTCGAAGCGGCGCTGATGCGGCGTGGTGGCTGGGCCGCGCACATGGTGCCCTACCTGGGTGGCAGCTACGAGGAAGGCCCTCCGACACTGACTGACCTGCTGGTGCGCGACCGCCGCTGGTGCCAGGGCAACCTGCAACACGGCAAGGTGGTCGGCAGCCGTGGCCTGCACTGGATCAGCCGCACGCACATGCTGATCGGCATCGGCCATTACTTCACCGCGCCGATGTGGGCGATGCTGATGCTGATCGGCATCGCCATTCCATTGTTCCAGGAAGGCATTGATTTCAACGCCCTGCTGCACCTGTCGCCCAGCGTTTACTGGCGCGCACAGGACGAAGAACAGGTGGTTCGCCTGTTCGCTGCCACCATGGCCGTGCTGCTGCTGCCCAAGGTGCTGGGGTACCTGGCAATGCTTCTGGAGCCGGTCGACCGTCGTGGCTGTGGTGGCGCGATCCGCGCGTTCGTTTCGATGCTGGTGGAAACCGTACTGGCCGCCCTGATGGCGCCGGTGGTGATGTACGTGCAGTCGCGCGGCGTCGCCGAAGTGCTGTCCGGGCGCGATTCCGGCTGGGACGCGCAGCAGCGTGACGACGGTGGTATCTCGTGGCTGGCGCTGATCCGCGGCTATGGCGGCCTCGGCGTATTCGGTGCCTTCATGGGCGTGCTGGCCTGGGCCGTATCGCCGTCGCTGGCCGCGTGGATGGCGCCGGTGGTGATCGGCATGGTGCTGGCGGTCCCGGTGGTGGCGCTGACGTCATCGCGCGGGCCGGGTACCTTCCTGCATCGGCTTGGCCTGCTCGATATCCCCGAAGAGAACATCCCGCCGCCGGTGCTGGTACGCGCTGCACAGCTGCGCCGGGAAGCGGCCGAACAACCGCCGCTGTACTGATCGCCCTGCGGCAGCGGCATAATGCGGCTCGAACTTGAAGGAGCCACATCATGCTGCAAACGGTGGAACAGGAAACCGGCGCCTCGCCGCAGTGGTCGGTGATCTGGCTGCACGGCCTTGGCGCCGACGGTCACGACTTCGCGCCGATCGTGCCGGAGCTGGTGCGTCCGCACTGGCCAGCGCTGCGCTTCGTGTTCCCGCATGCGCCGGTGCGGCCGATCACGATCAACAACGGCGTGCCGATGCGCGGCTGGTACGACATCGTCGGCATGGATTTCCGCTCGCGCGCCGACATGGCCGGCGTGCAGGACTCGGTACTGCAGCTGGATGCGCTGATCGCGCGTGAGATCGAGCGCGGCATCGCTCCGGAGAAGATCTTCCTGGCCGGTTTCTCGCAGGGTGGCGCGATCATCCTGACCGCCGCACTGTCACGCACGGCGCCACTGGCCGGCCTGATTGCACTGTCCACCTACCTGCCCGAGGCCGAGAGCGCCAAGCGCGCTGACGGTGCGGTGCAGGTGCCGGTGTTCATGGCCCATGGCAGCAGCGACCCGGTGATCCCGCAGGCGGTGGCCGTACACAGCGCGCAGGCCCTGCAGGCGATGGGCCTGGAGGTGGAGTGGCACAGCTATCCGATGGCCCACCAGGTCTGCGCCGAAGAAATCCAGGCGCTGGGTGACTGGTTGCAGGAACGCCTGGGCGCTGCCTGAGCCATGTCACCGGCCAGCGCCCCGCCGTGGATGCCGGAACTGTGCCGCCTGCCGCGGCTGGTGGCGATGCTCGGCCTGGCCGAGCTGGTGGTGGTGGTACTGGCGCTGGCGCCCGACGGTAGCCGTCACTGGACCTTCGGCGAACTGCTGTCGGCCAGCGGCTTCGCGTTGTGGCTTGCGCTGGCGGTGACCGCCAGCCTGTGCCTGCTGCGGCAGGCGCTGTCGAGGCTGCCGCAGGTGCTGGGGGCTGTGGCGGCCATCGCACTGGCGACACTGATCGCGGTGATCTGCGCCGGCATCGTGCATGCGCTGTACGCGGTGCTGGGCGACAACTTCGCCCGCGGCATCAGCTTCTGGCGCTTCACGCTGGGCAGCGCGGCCACCACCGCGCTGATCACCGCGCTGGCCCTGCGCTATTTCTACGTGAGTGACCGCTGGGCCGCGCAGGTGCAGGCCAACGCACGCGCACAGGCCGATGCGCTGCAGGCGCGGATCCGCCCCCATTTCCTGTTCAACAGCATGAACCTGATCGCCAGCCTGCTGCATCGCGATCCGGCGGTGGCCGAGCGTGCGGTGCTGGACCTGTCCGATCTGTTCCGTGCGGCGCTGGGGGCGGGCGAGGGCGATTCCACCCTGCGTGACGAATGCGAGCTGGCCGAGCGCTACCTGTCGATTGAATCACTGCGCCTGGGCGAGCGTCTGCAGGTGCGCTGGCAGCGCGATGAGCCGCTGCCCTGGAATCTTCCCCTGCCTCGCCTGGTACTGCAGCCGCTGGTGGAGAACGCCGTGCTGCATGGCATCTCGCGGCTGCCCGAGGGCGGCACCATCGAGCTGCAGCTGGTGCGCGAGGGCAACGAGCTGCAGATCCGCGTGCGCAACCCGGCGCCCGACCCGCAGGCGCCCGGACTGGCCCTGGCGCGCGGTGCCGGCCATGCCCAGCACAGCATCGGCCATCGGCTGGCCTGGCGTTTCGGCAGCGCCGCGCGGATGACGGCTGGCTGGAGCGAGGGCTACTATGCCTGCCAGGTGACAGTGCCGATCCAGTGAGGGAGCGATCGTGAGGGTAGTCATCGCCGATGACGAACCGCTGGCGCGCGAGCGCCTGCGCAGCCTGTTGTCCGCGCAGGACGGCGTGGTCGTGGTGGCCGAGGCCGGTAACGGCGAGCAGGCCCTGCACGCGTGCGCGGAGCTGCAGCCGGACCTGGTCCTTCTGGATATCGCCATGCCCGGGCTGGATGGCCTGGAAGCGGCCCGTCATCTGGCCAGCTTCGAACCCCGGCCGGCGGTGGTGTTCTGCACCGCCTACGATGCGCATGCGCTGTCGGCGTTCGAGGCTGCGGCGATCGACTATCTGATGAAACCAGTGCGCGCCGAACGCCTGGCGGCGGCGATTGCACGCGCACGCACGTTCCTGGCCGGCCGTGATGGCCAGCCGCAGGACCATCGTGGGCAACAGGCACGGAGCATGCTGTGCGCACGCCTGCGTGGCAGCCTTCGGCTGATCCCGCTGGACGACATCCACTACCTGCAGGCCGAAGAGAAGTACGTGGTGGTGCACCACGCACGTGGAGAAGACTTGATCGAAGAGTCACTGAAGTCGCTGGAAGAGGAGTTCGCCAGCCGCTTCATCCGCATCCATCGCAACTGCCTGGTGGCACGCCATGAGCTGGTGGAGCTGCGTCGTGGCACGGGCGGCCAGGTGCAGGCGATGCTGCGCCATGGCAAGCAACCGCTGGAAGTCAGCCGCCGCTGCGTGGCGACGCTGAAGCAGGAACTGCGGCATCTGTGAGTGGTCCGCGCGGCCTGCGGCCGCGACTGCTTTCAGGTCAACAGCAACAGCAACAGCAACTTGGTCGGCTCTGTATTGCGGCGGGTGTGGCGGAACGGTGTGGACATGCAGGGGACGCCGTGAACCCATCCATGAAGTGACCCCCGGGAGTTGGACGCCAGATCCAACCCCGAGGGATACATGAACAGATATGACGCTCGTTTCAAACTGCAGGTCGCCAAAGAGGCCTGCAAGACCTCCACATCAGTCAAAGCCGTTGCTCGTCGCCACAGCCTGGAGGCCTCCACGGTCAGGCGCTGGGTGGCGACCTATCGGCTGCATGGTTGGCGCGGATTTCATCGCCAGGCCCGGTTCTATGACCTCCCGTTCAAGCTGGCTGTCCTGAAAAAAATGAGCCAAGACGGCATGTCCGGGCGGGAGGCCACCACCTACTTCCAGATCGGTGATGCCGGCGCGGTGGGGCGATGGCGGCGCCTGTATGCTCAAGGCGGTGCCCAAGCGTTGGCACCGCCTCCGCCGCTGCCCCGAAAGCCGATGAAAAAGACCCGTTCGTCCAAGCCACCTGAGGAAATGAGCCGCGATGAGCTGCTCAAGGAAGTCGCCTATCTGCGTGCGGAGACCGACTACCTAAAAAAACTCGATGCCTTGATCCGGGAAGAGCAGGCGGCGCAAGACGCAAAGCGCAAGCCATCCAAGGATTGAGGCAGGTTCATACGCTGTCGCTTCTGCTCGAAGCGGCGGAGCTGTCACGCAGTACGTTCTATTACCAGAACCATGTCCTGGCCCATCCGGATCAGGACGAGGCAGCCCTGTGCGAGCGCATCCGTGCAATCTACGATCAAAGCCAAGGGCGCTATGGCTATCGCACGGTGACGCTGGAATTGGCCAATCAGGGTCATCGGACCAATCACAAGCGGGTACAGCGCCTGATGGGGGAGATGGGCCTGAAATCACGGGTACGGGTGAAGCGCTACCGGTCCTTCAAGGGGGCCGCCAATGTTGTGGTTGGCAATGACCTCAATCGCCAATTCCACGCCGAGCGCCCCAACCAGAAGTGGGTGACCGACGTGACCGAGTTCAAGGTACAAGGCATGAAGCTGTATCTGTCGCCGATCATGGACCTCTACAACGGCGAAATCGTGGCTTATCAGATCAAGCGCCAGCCCGTGTTCGATCTGGTAGGTCAGATGCTGGAGGAGGCCATCAAGAAGCTTTCGCCGGATGAGCGACCGATGATCCACTCCGACCAGGGCTGGCAGTACCAGCATGAAAACTACCGGCACATACTGGAGAAGCACTCTTTGAAACAAAGCATGTCCCGGCGTGGCAACTGCCTGGACAATGCAGCGATGGAGAGCTTCTTTGGGACGCTGAAGTCGGAGTTCTTTTACCTGAACAGCTTTGACAGCATCGAGAGTCTGGAGGCGGGGCTGGTGGAATACATCCAGTACTACAACCAAGAGCGAATAAAATTGAAATTGAAGGGCCTGAGCCCGGTACAGTACCGGGAGCAGACCCAACAGGCCCAATCGGCCGCCTGACCCCTGTCCAAGTCTCGGGGGTCACTTCACCATGGGGGCTTGGTCGCCGCATCCATGCGGCTCACACCCCTGCATGCCCACACCGTTCCGCCTTCGACAGATTTCAGCGTCGGACGGCAAAGGTATTGTTGTTATCGGAGGGGTAGAGAAATGTAGAGTCGAGCCATGCTCGACTTAGAGCGAAGCGACCCGCTGTTGCTCTGCTTTTCTTTGATCTTCCGTGGCTGGCGCACACGGAAACTGTCAGAGGCCGGGCGGGGTGGGCTGCGCAGGGGCGTGAGCCGCATGGATGCGGCGACCGAGCTTACATGGACGTACTTGCAGCGGCCCCTGCGCAGTCCATCCCGCCCGGCCCAGCACGGCTGTTGCTTCAACCATACCCCCAGCCAGCCACGAGGGGCTCCGCCGTTGGCCGTATCCGCGCCGAAGGCGCGATAATGACCGGATGGAAACCGTCCGCATCGCCACCCGCAAGAGCCCGCTCGCCCTCTGGCAGAGCGAACACGTCGCTGACCGCCTGCGCCAGGCCCATCCCGGCCTGCATGTGGAACTGGTGCCGATGAGCACCCGCGGTGACGAGGTGCTCGACCGCTCGCTGGCCGCGATCGGTGGCAAGGGCCTGTTCCTGAAGGAACTGGAGCTGGCCATGCTGCGCGGTGAGGCCGACTGCGCCGTGCATTCTTTGAAGGACGTGCCGATGGAACTGGACGAGCCGTTCGCGCTGCCGGCAATCCTGCCCCGACACGATCCGGCCGATGGCTTCGTCTCCAACCTGTACGCCTCGCTGGACGCGCTGCCGATCGGCGCGCGGGTCGGTACCTCGTCGCTGCGCCGCCAGGCCCAGCTGCGCGCGCTGCGCCCGGACCTGGAGCTGCTCGACCTGCGCGGTAACGTCAACACCCGCCTGGCCAAGCTCGACAACGGCGGCTACGACGCCATCGTGCTGGCCGTGGCCGGCCTGGAGCGCCTGGGCCTGGGTGAGCGCATCGTCGCGCGCCTGCAACCGCCGCAGTGGTTGCCGGCCCCGGCGCAGGGCGCGGTGGCGGTGGAGTGCGATGGCGGCAATGCGCACCTGAGGGCGCTGTTCGGCCAGCTTGATGACGCGGCTACCCGTGCCTGCGTGGAAGCCGAGCGGGCAATGAACCGTGCGCTGCATGGCAGCTGCCATGTGCCGGTGGCGGCCATCGCGCAGTGGCAGGGCGACGACCTGCACCTGCAGGGGCTGGTTGGCAGCGCCAGCGATGGCCGTGCGGTGCGTGCCGAGGCGGTGGGCCCGGCCAATGCCCCGGAAGCGCTGGGCCAGCGCGTGGCGAACATGCTGCTGGACGATGGCGCCGGCGAACTGCTGAACGTCTGAACCATCGCAGGTAGTGCCGGCCGCTGGCCGGCAACCTCTTGCCCCGATTGAATGCAGTTGCCGGCCAGCGGCCGGTACTGCCGAAAGCAGAACGGGCGCCCTCGGCGCCCGTTCTGCTTATTTGAACTTGTAGACCACGTTCATCGTGGTCAGCGTATCGGTCTTGCGCTTGTCGACAGCGACGTCGCTGTTGTAACGCGCCTGCCAACCGGCCTTCAGCGCCAGGTGCTCGTTCATGCTCACCGAGACACCGAAGTCGTTCTGGCCGAAGGTGTTGTACGAACCGGACTCGACCAGCAGCGTGTTCACCAGATCGGTGTTGTCGGTCAGCGAGTACTTCATGTCGAACAGGCCACGGCCGATCATGCCGGTGCGGGTGCGGTCGTCCTCGGTGCTGTGGGTGCGGCGCACACCGGGACCGATCTGCGCGTCGAACGAGAAGCGCTCGGTGTTCCACAGGCGGGTGCCGTAACCCAGGCCGAACGAGCTCTGGCGGTCGTAGGTGGCGAAGTCATCGCGCTCGGTACGCACCGTGGCGGTCAGCTGGCGGTGCTCGCCCAGCTGCAGCGCGCTGCCGGCACTGCCGGTGTAGCGATTGGCCGTGGTGTTGTTGCGGCGGGTGGTGGTGCCGTCATCGCGGGTCTCGGTCACCTTGGAGCTGGAGCGCAGGCCGGCCAGGTCCATGCTGTGAACCCAGTCGCCGTCGGTGTAGCGAAGGCGCAGGCGGCCGTTGAAGCTCTCGGTGCTGCTGTTGCCGCGTGCCGAAGCGAAGCCGAGCTCGCCGCCACTGCCGCTCCACGGCGAGGACATCGCCGCCAGTTCGGAGGCATCCTGTGCGTACGCGAGCGGCGCGCACAGCAGCAGGGGGATCAGCAGGGACACGCGCAGGAACATCGGGACTACTCCGAAGCGGTTGACAGCCGGTGATGATACTGGAAGCGTGATGGCGGTCCGAATCGATCCAAACGCCCGCTTCAGCAGACGTTGCCGCGACCGCCCATTCAGGGCAGATCGACGCGCAACGCCGGGTCGTTGAAGCGCGAATAGCGCAGCCGCAGCTGGAAACTGCGGCCATTGCTGCTGCCGCTGCGCACGATCTGGCGTGGCAGGCCCTGGGCATCCACCCAGTACTCCAGGCGTTCGCCGGGCTGGTTTCCGCGCAGCCGGTAGTGACGGGTCTCGACCCCGTCCAGCGCCTGGCTGCCGAGATCTTCGGCCTTCAGGTCGGCGGGCAGGGCGTCGGCCGGCAGCGGGTTGCGCCACTGCTCGAGCAGGCCGGGCGGGGCCGGCACCTGGCGGATCGCACCGTCGGCCTGCAGGAACAGGGTGTCGCCGATGATGGTCTGCGGCCCGGCCGGGGTCTCCACCCGGAAACGGTCGGGTGCAACGAAGTCCATGGCGCTGCGTACCCGCTGCGGCGCGCCCAGCACTTCCAGTTCGGCGTGGAAGCTGCGCAGGGCGGCGAAACGCTGGCTGGCGCCCAGCACCGCCTGTGCCGGATCGGCGGCGGGTACCGGGGCCTCGGTGCCCGCGGGCGCCGGCGCGCGATCGCAGGCGGCCAGCAGCAGGCAGGCCAGCAGGGACAGGGCAGGCAACCGGCGCATCGGGCATTCCATGGGGTGGGGGCGACCACGATAGCCCAAACGTCCCACACAAGACCCGCGACTCGGACATAATCGGGGGTATGGACCGATACGAACGCATCACCGCCCTGCATCGTCTGCTCAAGTCCGCGCGCTATCCGGTGACGGTGGCGACCCTGCAGGACAAGCTCGGTTGTTCCCGTGCCACCGTCTACCGCGACCTGGCCTTCCTGCGCGATGCGCTGATGGCACCGATCGAGGGCGACGGCGAGGCAGGCTTCCGTTACCAGGCCGACGAGAGCGACCGCTTCGAACTGCCTGGCCTATGGCTCAGCTCGGAGGAGCTGCATGCCCTGCTGGCTTCGCAACACCTGCTGGCGCGCACCGGCGGTGGCGTGCTGTCGTCGGTGCTGGCGCCGCTGCAGCAGCGCATCGAGAGCCTGCTGGCGGCCCAGGCGGGCGTGTCCAGCTGGCCGGTGGACCGCGTGCGGGTGATTCCGCACCGTGGCCGCAAGTTTGACGAAGGCAGCTTCCGCAGCGTCGCATCGGCCGTGCTGGAGCGCCGCCAGCTGGCGTTCGAGTACCGTGCCCGTTCCACCGACGAGCCGACCAAGCGTACCGTCTCGCCGCAGCGCCTGACCCATTATCGCGACAACTGGTACCTGGATGCCTGGGACCATGACCGCGAGGCGCTGCGCAGTTTCGCCGTGGACCGCATCCACAAGGCACGGGTGATCGACAGCACCGCCCGCGATGTCGCCGACAGCGAGCTGGACGAGCAGCTCGGCGCCAGCTATGGCATTTTTTCTGGTGCGCCGAAGGGCTGGGCGACCATCCTGTTCAGCGCCAAGGCCGCGCGCTGGGTGGCCGACGAGCACTGGCATTCCAAGCAGCAGGGCCGCTTCCTGGCCGATGGCCGCTACGAACTGAAGGTGCCGTACAGCGTCTCGCGCGAGCTGCTGATGGACGTGCTGCACTATGGTTCGGATGCCGAGATCATCGAGCCGGTGATGCTGCGCGAGCAGGCCAAGGCGCTGCTCGAGCTGGCCCTGAGCAACTACGAAAAATCCTGACACTCCCCCCGAGAACCCTTCCGCCCATGAAGAAGACCCTGTTGCTGCCCCTGCTCGCCGCTGCGCTGGCCCTGACCGCCTGCGGCACGTCCGGCGAGCCCTCGCAGAAGCTGGTGGTGGCCGCCACGGCCGTGCCGCATGCCGAGATCCTTGAAGTGGTCAAGCCGATCCTCAAGCAGGAAGGCGTGGACCTGGACGTGCGCGTGTTCAACGACTACGTGCAGCCCAACGACCAGCTGGTGCAGAAGCAGGTGGACGCCAACTACTTCCAGACCGAGCCGTACCTGGATGCCTACAACCGCGATCGCAAGACCGATCTGGTGAAGGTGATCGGCGTGCACATCGAGCCGTTCGGTGCCTATTCGCGCAAGGTCAAGTCGCTGGCCGAGCTGCGCGACGGTGCCGACGTGGTGATCCCGAACGACCCGAGCAACAACAGCCGTGCGCTGATCCTGCTGCACAAGGCCGGCGTGATCGAGCTGAAGGATCCGGCCAACGCGCTGTCGACCCTGCGTGACATCACCGCCAACCCGAAGAACCTGAAGTTCCGCGAACTCGACTCGGCGATGCTGCCGCGCGTGCTGGACCAGGTGGACCTGGCACTGATCAACACCAACTACGCGCTGGATGCCGGCCTCAAACCGACCAAGGACGCTCTGGCGATCGAGAGCAAGGATTCGCCTTACGTGAACTTCCTGGTCGCGCGCCCGGACAACAAGGACGACGCCCGTGTGCAGAAACTGGCCCAGGCCCTGACCAGTCCGCAGGTGAAGGCCTTCATCGAAACCAAGTACAAGGGCGCGGTGCTGCCGGCGTTCTGACCGGCGCTACGGGCGTTGTGGCCATGCGGTGGTGCCGGCCGCTGGCCGGCAATCTGCAAACGCCGCCAAAGATCATGGGGGTGCCGGCCAGCGGCCGGCACCACCCTCAATCGACGTGGAAGGCGAGGGTGGCGGCAACCGCCTGCTGCCATCCTGCATACAGCTTCTCGCGCCGGGACACCTCCATCTGTGGCTCGAAGCGCCGGTCCAGGCCCCATTGCGCGGTGATCTGTTCGCGGCTGGACCAGAACCCGACGGCCAGGCCGGCCAGATAGGCCGCACCGAGCGCGGTGGTTTCGGTCAACCGCGGCCGCAGCAGCGGCACACCGAGGATGTCTGCCTGGAAGCTGGCCAGGAAGTCGTTGCCGATCGCACCGCCATCGGCGCGCAGTTCGGTCAGCGCGATACCGGCATCGGATTGCATTGCATCGAGCACGTCGCGGGTCTGGTAGGCCATCGCTTCCAGCGCGGCGCGCACGAAATGCGCCTTGCGGGTACCGCGGGTCAGGCCGAACATCGCGCCGCGCACATCGCTGCGCCAATAGGGCGCGCCGAGGCCGACAAACGCCGGCACCAGGTAGGCGCCGCCACTGTCGGGTACCTGTGCGGCCAGCGCCTGGCTGTCGCTGGCGCGTTCGATCATGCGCAGCCCGTCGCGCAGCCACTGCACCACCGAGCCGGCGATGAAGATCGACCCCTCCAGCGCATACTCCACGCGCCCGTCCAGGCCCCAGGCGATGGTGGTCAGCAGGCCGTTGCGCGAGCGTACCGCCTGCGTGCCGGTGTGCATCAGCATGAAGCAGCCGGTGCCGTAGGTGTTCTTGACCATGCCCGGCTGGAACCAGGCCTGGCCGAACAGCGCCGCCTGCTGGTCACCGGCGATGCCGGCGATCGGGATCGGGTGGTCGAAGAAGAACTGCGGCCGGGTGTGTGCGTACACCGCGCTGGAGTCGCGCACCTGCGGCAGCATCGCGCGCGGGATGTCCAGCAGCGCCAGCAGGTCTTCATCCCAGTCCAGCGTGTGGATGTTGAACAGCAGGGTGCGCGCGGCATTGCTGTAATCGGTCACGTGCGCCTGGCCACCGCTGAGGTTCCACACCAGCCAGCTGTCGATGGTGCCGAACAGGAGCTCGCCACGCTCGGCGCGCTGCTGCGCACCTTCCACGTGGTCGAGGATCCAGCGCACCTTGGTCGCGGAGAAATAGGCGTCGATCAGCAGGCCGGTCCGCTCGCGGACCAGCGCTTCATGCCCGTCGGACTTCAGCCGCTCGCAGATGGCGTGGCTCTGCCGCGATTGCCAGACGATCGCGTTGTGGATGGGCTGGCCGCTGGCGCGGTCCCAGACCACGGTGGTTTCGCGCTGGTTGGTGATGCCCAGCGCAGCGATATGGCGCGGATCGATCTGTTCGCGGCTGAGCAGTTCGGTCAGCGTGGCGTAGACGCTGGTAAGGATCTCGCGCGGGTCATGCTCGACCCAGCCGGGCTGGGGGAAGATCTGTGCGAATTCGCGCTGTGCACTGCCGACGATGTCGCCGGCACGGTCGAACAGGATCGCGCGCGAACTGGTGGTGCCCTGGTCGATGGCCAGCACGTAGCGGGGCGTCATGCAGCGTCTCCGGTAGAGCGGTCGGGGTAAGGTACCTCAGCTTTCTGCAGAGCCGGGCCATGCTCGGCTGCGTTGTGCGGATGCAACCGAGCATGGCCCGGCTCTACACGCTGGCTTGCTCCATCCACGCCTGCAGCCGTGCCACCTGCGCCGCGTCCAGCCGCAACCCCAGCTTGCTCCGCCGCCACAGCACGTCCTCGGCATTCGAGGCCCATTCGCGCTCACGCAGGAAAGCGACTTCCCGCGCGTGCAGGCCGCCGCCAAAGTCTTCGCCAAGATCGTTCACACCCTGCAGGCCATGCAGCAGCTCCGCGCTGCGGCTGCCGTAGGCGTCGGCCCAGCGGCGTGCGATTTCCTCGGGCAACCACGGTGCCAGCAACTGCAGGCGCGAGCACGCCTGCGTGGCGTCGCCCCAGTCGCTGCCAGGCAGCGGGTCTCCGCCTGCCGTCCACGCCGGGCCCATCTGCGGCAGCGCCGGCCGCAGCAGCTCCAGCGCTTCCTCGGCCAGCACCCGGTAGGTGGTGAGCTTGCCTCCCAGCACGTGCAGCGGCGGTGCCGGGTGGGACTGCAACTGCAGGCGGTAATCACGGCTGAGTCGTGCCGCACGCGGATCGGGATCGGCCAGCAACGGGCGTACGCCAGCGAACCGCCAGGCCACCTCCTCCGCTGCGATGGGATCACGCAGGTAGCGATTGGCCGCATCACACAGGTACGTCACCTCCGCAGGGAGCACGCTGCAGCGCGCCGGGTCACCGCGATAGTCGGTGTCGGTGGTGCCGACCAGCAGGTGGTCGTGGGCGAAGGGCAGAAGGAACACCACGCGCCCATCGGGCTGCTGCAGCAGGCAGGCGCTGTCGCTGGGCCAGGGGCGGCGCAGCACGATGTGGCTGCCCTGCACCAGGCGCAGCGCGGGGCCATCGCCGCGCCCCTGCATCTGTTCCAGCAGGCCGCCGGCCCACGGACCAGCCGCATTGGCAACGGCGCGCGCAGTCACCGGGTGCGGCTGGCCATCGGCGGATTCCAGAACGGCCTGCCATCGGCCGTGAACGGGGCGCAGGTCGATGCAGCGGCTGCGGACCCGCACCTGTGCGCCGCGCTGCGCGGCATCCAGGGCGTTGAGCAGCACCAGCCGCGCGTCATCGACCTGCGCATCGGCGTAGCTGAAGCCGATGCGCAGCGAGGGGGAGAGCCAGCGACCCAGCGGATCGCGTTGCAGGTCCAGTGCGTGCGATGCGGGAAACGCAGGGCTGCGCCGGCCCAGATGGTCGTACAGCCACAGTCCCGCGCGCAGCATCCAGCGCGGGCGCAGGTGCGGTTCCCAGGGCAGGACGAAACGCAGAGGATGGACCAGGTGAGGGGCTTGCCGGCGTACCGTCTCACGCTCACCCAGCGCTTTGCGCACCAGGCCGAATTCGCCCTGTTCGAGGTAGCGAAGGCCGCCGTGGACCAGTTTGCTGCTGGCACTGGAGGTATGCGCGGCCAGGTCATGCTGTTCGCACAGCAGGACGCGCAGTCCGCGTCCGCTGGCATCACGGGCGATGCCGGCGCCGTTGATGCCGCCACCGATCACCAGCAGGTCGACTTCCTCCATCGCGCCTTCGCACCCTGTTTGTCTAGAGCCGAGCCCATGCTCGGCTGCTTTCCCGATAGTCGAGCATGGGCTCGACTCTACAAAAAGGCAGTCGAGCATGGGCTCGACTCTACAGAACGCGGGTGACGGAAACGACGACGGGCCCCGAAGGGCCCGTCGCGTTACATCAGTGAAGCAGGTGCAGCCTGGATCAGAAGCGGGCGCCGATGCCGAAGCCGACGGTCCACGGATCCATCTTGGCTTCGCCGATCTTTTCGCCGCCAACCTTCACGTCCGGGCGGGCGCGCATGTAGCGGGCGTCGGCACGGGCGAACCAGGTGGAGTTGATGTTCATGTCCACGCCGACGGTACCGATCACGCCCTTGGCATCCTTGAAGCGGATGTCGGTGTCAGCGCCGTTGCCCAGCTTCTCGTTGCTGAAGCTCGACTGGTAGTAGCCCACGCCCACGAACGGGCGGAACACGTTGTCAGCCTGGCCGAAGTGGTACTGGCCGCTCAGCGCGACCGGCTGCTGCTCGACCGAGCCCAGGCGGGCGTTGTTCGGGCCCTTGAACTTGTTTTCGAACTTGTCGGCAGCGCCCCACAGTTCAACGGCCCAGTTATCGTTGATGTAGTAGCTGAAGCTGACGGTCGGCGCCGGGCCGCCATCGGTCTTCTTCACGCCGGTGATCGGGTCGTTCTTCGGTTCCAGCAGCGAGATGCCGCCAACCACGGCAAAATGCTTGCCCGAGGCAGTGTCGGTGCTGCTGCTGTCCTGGGCGAAAGCGGCCGGTGCAAAGGCGGCGGAGGTCAGCAGGGCGAGACTCAGGATACGGATGGAGCGCATGGGGGTATCTCCTAATGTTTCTTGTTTTGGGCCCCCGGTTGCGGGGCGAGCACACCGTAGTCGCCCCAACATGAATCGAATCCGACGCACGTTAAAAAATAGTTTTCCTTGTTCAGCGACGGGTGCGGAATGCCTGCATTCATGGGGTTTTCGGCCCTCGCTGACATTCATGCAGTTGGAGAAGATGTGAGCGAAGCAACGTTGTGCATTGGCCTGCAAGCGCAGGTGAACGTGCAGTGCCGCGTGCTGCTGCTGGGCTCGATGCCAGGCGTGGCGTCGCTGCAGGAGCAGCGCTACTACGCGCATCCGCGCAACCGTTTCTGGCCGTTGATGGCCGATATCTGTGGCTTCAGTGCGGATCTGCCCTATGCAGCGCGGCTGCAGGCGTTGAACGCCGCAGGCATCGGCCTGTGGGATGTGATCGGCCGTTGTGAGCGCCGGGGCAGTCTGGATGCGGACATCGTGCGTGGCACGGAAGTGCCCAATGCACTGCCGGAACTGATCGCCGCGTTGCCCGAGCTGAAGCTGGTCGGCTGCAATGGCGCCGCGTCAGCGCAGGCATTCCAGCGTTGGGTGCTGCCACGGTTGGAGGCCCCGCCGAAACGGGTGGTACTGCCGTCGACCAGCCCGGCCAATGCGGCCTGGTCGCTGCCGCGCCTGCGCCAGGCCTGGCAGCCGGTGGCAGACGCACTGGCGACATGAAGCGGACATCGTAGGGACAATACGCTACCGACTGGTGGCAGGCGCAACCCATGGGCAACAGCGTGTCCCGGCTGCGTGCGTACTGAAAACACCTGTAACGGTTGGCGCTGGACCCCGCTGGCCGCACAATAGACGTTTCCCTACACCAGATTGCCGGAGTTATCCCCATGGCCGAAATCAAGGAAGCACTTGTCCCCGATATCGGTGACTACAGCGATATCCCGGTAATCGAGGTGCTTGTCGCCGTCGGCGACACGGTCAAGAAGGACCAGGGGCTGGTGACGCTGGAAAGCGACAAGGCGACCATGGAAGTGCCGTCCTCGGTGGCTGGCGTGGTCAAGGAGCTGAAGGTCAAGGTGGGCGACAGCCTGTCCGAAGGCAAGGTCGTGGCCCTGATCGAAGTGGCTGAAGGCGAAGCGGAAGCCGCCAAGCCGGCGGCTGCCGCGCCGGCGCCGGCCAAGGCCGCTGCCCCGGCTGCCGCTACCCAGAGCGCGCCGGCCCCGGCCGCAGCTGCCCCGGCTGCCAGCGGTGGTGCCGTTGAAGCGCTGGTGCCGGACATCGGCGACTACGCCGGCATTCCGGTCATCGAAGTCCTGGTCGCCGTTGGCGACACGGTCAAGAAGGACCAGGGCCTGGTCACGCTGGAAAGCGACAAGGCCACCATGGAAGTGCCGTCCTCGGTGGCCGGTGTGGTCAAGGAGATCAAGGTCAAGGTCGGCGACAACCTGTCGCAGGGCGATGTGGTTGCGATCATCGAGGCCGAGGGCGCTGCCGCGCCGGCACCGACCAAGGCCGCCGCTGCCGCCGCGCCTGCAGCCGCTGAGACAGCCACCAAGGTCGAGCCGGTCGCCGTTCCGGCGCAGCCGGACAAGCTGGCGGCCCGCGAGATCGCCTCGGCCGGTACCCCGTCCAGCCCGCCGGTGCAGTTCAACGCTGATGGCGTGCTGCCGGCCAAGGTGCCGTATGCCACCCCGGCGGTGCGTGTGTTCGCCCGCGAACTGGGCGTGGACCTGCTGCAGATCAACGGCACCGAGAAGGGCGGCCGCATCACCAAGGCTGACGTGCAGAAGTTCGTCAAGGCCGCGCTCAGCGGTGGCGTGCCGGCTGCCGGCGGTGCTGCCGTCGCTGCCGGTGGTGGCCTGAACCTGCTGCCCTGGCCGAAGGTCGACTTCAGCAAGTTCGGCGAGACCGAAGTCCAGCCGCTGTCGCGCATCAAGAAGATCTCCGGCGCGAACCTGGCCCGCAACTGGGCGATGATCCCGCACGTCACCCAGTTCGACCAGGCCGACATCACCGACCTGGAAGCGCTGCGCGTGGCGCTGAACAAGGAGAACGAGAAGGCCGGCATCAAGCTGACCATGCTTGCTTTCCTGATCAAGGCCAGCGCCGCGGCGCTGAAGAAGTTCCCGGAATTCAACGCCTCGCTCGATGCCAGCGGCGAAAACCTGACCCTGAAGAAGTACTTCCACATCGGCTTCGCCGCCGACACGCCGAACGGCCTGGTCGTGCCGGTGATCCGCGACGTGGACAAGAAGGGCGTGGTGCAGATCGCGCAGGAAACCGGCGAACTGGCCAAGAAGGCGCGCGACGGCAAGCTCGGCCCGGCCGACATGAGCGGCGGCTGCTTCTCGATCAGCTCGCTGGGCGGCATCGGTGGCACCGCGTTCACCCCGATCGTCAATGCACCGGAAGTGGCCATCCTCGGTGTCTCCAAGTCGTCCATCCAGCCGGTCTGGAACGGCAAGGAATTCGCACCGAAGCTGATGCTGCCGCTGTCGCTGAGCTACGACCACCGCGTCATCGACGGCGCCCTGGCCGCACGCTTCACCACGTACCTGTCGCAGGTACTGGCCGACATGCGCCGCGTGCTGCTGTAAAGCACCGCTTCGCCCCCACCGTGCGGCCGCAGCCCCTGGCGCGGCCGCGTGAACAGATGCAGTGACAGCCCACCGGCCATGCCGGTCGGGCACGAGGAAAACCCACCATGGCCACGATTGAAGTCAAGGTTCCCGACATCGGCGATTACAGCGATGTGCCGGTGATCGAAGTGTTGGTCGCCGTCGGCGACACGGTGAAGAAGGATCAGGGTCTGGTGACCCTGGAATCGGACAAGGCCACCCTGGAAGTGCCGTCCTCGGCTGCCGGCGTGGTCAAGGAAATCAAGGTCAAGCTGGGCGACACCCTGTCCGAAGGCGCCGTGGTCGTGGTGCTGGACGCTGAAGGCGCCGCCGAAGCCCCGGCCAAGGCCGCTGCGCCGACTCCGGCTGCGGCCGCTCCGGCCAGCAAGCCGCCGGTGACCCCATCGCACCGCGCCCCGGCTGAACCGGCTGCGCCGAAGCCGGCGCTGTCCAGCGGCAAGCCGGCCGACATCGAATGCGAAATGGTCGTGCTGGGCTCCGGCCCGGGCGGCTACACCGCCGCCTTCCGCGCCGCCGACGTCGGCCTGGATACGGTGCTGGTCGAGCGCTACGCCAGCCTCGGCGGCGTCTGCCTCAACGTCGGTTGCATTCCGTCCAAGGCGCTGCTGCACGCCGCCGCGGTAATCGACGAAGTGGCCCATGCCGGTGATTTCGGCGTCGAGTTCGGCAAGCCGACCATCACCCTGGACAAGCTGCGCCAGTACAAGGAAAAGGTCGTCAACCAGCTGACCAAGGGCCTGGCCGGCATGGCCAAGCAGCGCAAGGTCCGCAACGTGCAGGGCGTCGGCAGGTTCATCTCGGCCAACGAGATGGAGATCACCGCCGCTGACGGCAGCACCCAGCTGCTGCGCTTCCAGAAGTGCATCATCGCTGCCGGTTCGCAGGCGGTGAAGCTGCCGAACTTCCCGTGGGACGACGCGCGCGTGATGGACTCCACCGATGCGCTGGAGCTGGCCGAAGTGCCGGGCTCGCTGCTGGTCGTCGGCGGCGGCATCATCGGCCTGGAAATGGCCACCGTGTACAGCGCGCTGGGCAGCAAGGTCACTGTGGTCGAGTTCATGGACCAGCTGATGCCGGGCGCCGACAAGGACCTGGTCAAGCCGCTGGCCGATCGCCTGAAGAAGCAGGGCATCGAAGTCCACCTGAAGACCAAGGCCTCGGGCGTCACCGCCGATGCCAAGGGCATCACCGTGACCTTTGAAGCTGCCGAGGAAGGCCAGGCGCCTGCGCTGGCGCAGGGCACCTTCGACCGTGTGCTGGTGGCCGTCGGGCGTTCGCCGAACGGCAAGAAGATCGATGCCGAGAAGGCCGGCGTGCAGGTCACCGAGCGTGGCTTCATCCCGGTGGATCGCCAGATGCGCACCAACGTGCCGCACATCTTTGCCATCGGCGACATCGTCGGCAACCCGATGCTGGCCCACAAGGCCACGCACGAAGGCAAGCTGGCCGCCGAAGTGGCTGCCGGCCACAAGAAGGAGTGGGTGGCCCGTGTGATTCCGTCGGTGGCCTACACCAACCCGGAAATCGCCTGGGTCGGCGTGACCGAGACCGAAGCCAAGGCCAAGGGCCTGAAGGTCGGCGTGGCCAAGTTCCCGTGGGCTGCCAGTGGCCGCGCGATCGGCATCGGCCGTACCGAGGGCTTCACCAAGCTGATCTTCGACGAAGAGACCCACCGCATCATCGGTGGTGCGATCGTTGGCGTGCATGCCGGTGACCTGCTGGCCGAGATCGGCCTGGCCATCGAGATGGGTGCGGAAGCCGAAGACATCGGCCACACCATCCACGCCCACCCGACGCTGAGCGAGTCGGTGGCGATGGCGTCGGAAATCTACGACGGCACGATCACCGATCTGTACATGCCGAAGAAGAAGTAAGGCGCCCGCGCCGTTCCAAATGAAAAGCCCCGGCGTTTGCCGGGGTTTTTTTGTTGAGCCTCGATCACTCTCATTGCGAGCGTTCGGGCTGCCGCGCGGGTGGCAGGCATTTGGGCAAATGTTCCCGTCACCCGCCTGCGGCGGTCGCCTCCTCCTTTACTTTGTCCAAACGCCTGCCACCCGCACAGCGGCTCGGCTTGCGGATAGTCGAGAGCCGGTGCTCAGGCCGCCGGGATGCCTGACACGCGGAGGGAGCGGGGGCTGTGTGCGAAGTAAAGGAGGAGGCGTCGGCCGCAGGCCGGCGCCGGGGGACATTCGCACCCAGCCCCCGCTCCCTCAAGCGCTCGACCCAGCTGCTCTTGCTCCTGCACGCAGGAAAAAACAGCACAAAAAAGCGCGGCCCCGATGTTCCGGAGGCCGCGCCAGGAGAGAGAGTGCCGTGGAAGGGGCGGGTGTCAGAACACGAAGCTGATACCGGCCACCGGGCCCTTGAATTCCTGCTTCAGGCCGATGGTGCCATCGCTGCCCTTCTTGTCCGCATCAAGCTTGAACCAGTCGTAGCCGGCGAACACGCCGAAGTTCCTGGTGAAGCGGTAGTCGACGATGGCGTTGGCGCGGCTCAGGTCGCCCTTGTAGTCATCGAAGCTGCCCCAGCGCGTGTTGAGGTACTGGCCCTGCAGGGTGATCATCCACTTCTCGGATGGGGTGAAGCTCAAGCGTGCACCGACCACCGGCGCCACGCCGTCGGTTTTCTCGTTGAGGAACTGGCCTTCATAGACAGTGCCCAGATCGGCGTAGGCCTTGGTGCTGACCTTGGCGTACTCGGCACCCAGCTGCAGGCCGAGGTCGAAGGTGTCGGTGTCCACCACCGAGTAGTCATAGACCAGGCTGGCCACCTGGTACTTCAGTTCGCCCTTGACGAAGCTGCCGGACGGCACGCTGACGTCACCGAAGGAGATGTCCTGGCCGAGGGTCTCGCGGCGGTCCTTGTCGTACTTGAAGTAGTTGAACAGCAGGCGCTGGCGGTTGCTGATGCGGAACATGCCGTCAATGCGCGGTTCCCACTCCTTGCCACCCAGCTTGAAGTCCTCGGAGAAACCGATGTCCTGGCCGGCCACGTTGGTGTTGCCGCGGAGCGTGTTGTCCGAGTCGATGTTCATCGCACCCAGGCGCAGGGCAAAACGGTCGTCGCCTTCGGCGGCGTGGGCGGCATTGGCGAACGAGGCGCCGGCAGCGAGCAGGGAGAGGGCGAGCAGGGTGGGTACGGGGCGCATCGAAGAGTCCTTGCAGTGGTTCATCAGAGTGAAGACCACTGTGCGGGACAGGCCCGTCCACCATCCGTGAACGTATGGTCCACGGCGTGTGCACGGTTCAGCGCTGTCACGACGATGCAAAAAGATGGCCCCGGAGACGGGCTTCGGGGCCATCGTGGGACCTGCGGGGTGGAGCCGACGAGGATGCTGCAGGCAGGTCGAGTAATCGGACCGGCGCATCCGGTGAAAGTTCCGTCGACTGCGACCAAAGTTCAATACTGCGGTGCAACATCGTGCGGACGTCATTGTCCCCCCGGTGGTACGCAAAAATGTAACCGTTACCGCAACTTGCGCCTTCCCGGGATGAACAGGCAGCGGTTGTCTCGCAAATTGTCCCATTGCTATAATCTGGCGGCTCGATGAGGCCCCCCCCCTGCTGTAGCCGCCTCAACCCTCCACATGCAACCACGCGGGACGTCCTGTGCTGAACTCCGTTGACGCGGGTCGGCGACTGATGCTGCGCGCCGCGGTCTACCCGCTGGCCGCGGTCGCTGTCCTGGCCCTGGCCTTCCTGCTGGTGGGTCCGAAATATGCCCTCGGCGCGCTGGCGTCTGGTGTGGCCATTTCGGCCGGTGGCTGGGTTGCAGCACGGATGGCGCTGGGCGGAGGTGCGGTGGCCGCAGGATCGGCGATGGCTCGCCTGATCATTGCGATCGTGGCCAAGTGGGTCGTGGTTTTCGGCGTCCTGCTGGTGGGGTTCCTGGTCTTCAAGCTGCCTGCGTTGGCGCTGTTGGCCGGTATCGCCGTCGGCTTGATGTTCCAGGTCCTGGCCATGGCCAGGCGTTGACAGAATTCAATTAACTGAAGGTTCCGGACACATGGCGGGCGAGGCTCTAACCCCTACCAGCTACATCCAGCATCACCTGCACAACCTGACCGCGCCGGTCGGCAAGGGTGAGGGTATGTTCTGGCATATCCACGTCGATACCTTCCTCACCGCCGTCCTGATGGGCCTGGTGATCGTGGTCGCGTTCTGGCTGGGGACCCGCAAGGCCACCGCCGGCGTGCCGGGCAAGTGGCAGGCCTTCGTCGAGATCTGCCTGGAGCTCGTCGACCGCCAGGCCAAGGACACCTACCACGGCAAGAGCAAGCTGGTCACGCCGATCGCCATCACGATCTTCTTCTGGATTCTGCTGATGAATCTGCTGAAGATGATCCCGGCCGATTTCATCGCCAAGCCGCTGGAATGGGCGGGCGTGCACTACTGGAAGCCGGTCCCGACCGCTGACGTCAACGCCACCCTGGGCATGGCCATCAGCGTGTTCTTCCTGATGCTGTTCTTCGCGCTCAAGTCCAAGGGCCTGGGCGGCTTCATCAAGGAATTCCTGACGGCGCCGTTCGGCAAGTGGATGATGCCGTTCAACCTGATCCTCAACATCGTCGAGTGGCTGAGCAAGCCGATCTCGCTGGCGATGCGACTGTTCGGCAACATGTTCGGCGGCGAAATCGTGTTCCTGCTGATCTGGGTGCTGGGTGGTGCCGGTTTCTTCGGTGCCATTGCCGGTGGTGTGTTCGGCCTCGGCTGGATGCTGTTCCACCTGCTGGTGATCCCGCTGCAGGCCTTCATCTTCATGATGCTGTCGATCGTGTACCTGAGCCTGTCGGAAGACGCTCACTGAGTTTCAAGCTTCAACGCGTTTCAACCTTCATCCGTTTCATCACCCTTAGCAACTTAAGTTCCTGGAGATAACCATGTACTTCGCCGTCCTGACCAACTTCGCGCAGATTCAGAGCTCCACCGCCCTTGCCGTCGGCATCATGATCGGCCTGGCCGCGCTGGGCGCCGGTCTGGGTCTGGCCATCATGGCTGGTAAGTTCCTGGAGTCGGCCGCCCGCCAGCCGGAACTGATCCCGGTCCTGCAGGTCCGCATGTTCATCACCGCCGGCCTGATCGACGCCGCGTTCATCATCTCGGTCGCCGTTGGCCTGCTGCTGGCCTTCGCCAACCCGCTGTCGGCTGCCTTCGCTGGCGCCGTCACCAAGGCTCTGGCCGGCTGATACAGCGGTTTGAGACGACCGGGTGCTGATGCACCCGGTTTCGGATGAAGGCCGGATGTGCCGCTACGGCGGCGCGTCCACCCCGAAACCAGCGATCGAGCTAACCATGAATATCAATTTCACCCTTCTTGCGCAGGCGCTGGCCTTCGCTGGTCTGATCTGGATCATCGCGACCAAGATCTGGCCGCCGCTGATGAACGCGATCGAGGAGCGCCAGCAGAAGATTGCTGAGGGCCTCGCTGCTGCCGACCGCAGCCAGAAAGATCTGGCCCAGGCGCAGGAGAAGGTCAACGAAGCGCTGAAGGAAGCCCGCACCAAGGCCAACGAGATCATCGATCAGGCCCACGCGCGTGCCAACCAGATCGTTGATGCTGCCCGTAACGAAGCGATCACCGAAGCCACCCGTCAGAAGGAACTGGCCCAGGCTGAAATCGACGCCGCCGCCAACCGTGCCCGTGAAGATCTGCGCAAGCAGGTGTCCGCGCTGGCCGTGACCGGTGCCGAAAAGCTGCTCAAGCGCGAAATCGACGCCAACGCCCACAAGGCGCTGCTCGACGAGCTGGCCTCGGAGATCTAAGGATGAGCCAGGCCCTCACGCTTGCCCGCCCGTACGCCCGCGCCGCGTTCGCGACCGCGCGCGACGAAGGCGCGTTCGCGCCGTGGTCGGACGCCCTGGCGTTCTCCGCCCACGTCGCCGCCGACCCGCGCGTGGCGGCCCTGCTCGCCAACCCGGAGCTGGGTCGTGACGACGCCGTCGCCCTGCTGGCGCCGGTGTCGCACGGCGAGACCTACTCGCGCTTCCTGGCCGTCCTGGCCGAGTCGCACCGTCTGCCGCTGCTGCCGGAAATCGCCGGCATGTTCGACGCCCTGCGCGCCGAAGCCGAGCACGTGGTCAAGGCCACCGTCACCTCGGCCGCCGAACTGTCGGCCGCTGAGCTGGATGCGATCAAGGTCGCGCTGCGCAAGCGCTTCAACCGCGAGGTCGACGTGACCACCGCGGTCGATGCCTCGCTGATCGGCGGCGCCGTGATCGACGCCGGCGACGTGGTCATCGATGGTTCGCTGAAGGGCAAGCTGGCCCGTCTGCAGACCGCGCTCGCTAACTGAATTCATTTAACGTCCGGCCCCGCTGCCGGCACTAGGACTTGACGATGGCAACCACGCTCAACCCCTCCGAAATCAGCGAACTGATCAAGAACCGCATCGAGAAGGTCAAGCTGGCCGCGGAATCGCGCAACGAAGGCACCGTGACCAGCGTGTCCGACGGCATCGTGCGCATCTTCGGTCTGGCCGACGTGATGCAGGGCGAAATGATCGAACTGCCGAACAACACCTTCGCACTGGCCCTGAACCTGGAGCGCGACTCGGTCGGCGCCGTGGTCCTGGGTGACTACGAGCACCTGCGCGAAGGCGACGTCGCCAAGACCACCGGTCGCATCCTGGAAGTGCCGGTCGGTCCGGAACTGCTGGGCCGCGTCGTGAACGCGCTGGGCGAGCCGATCGACGGCAAGGGCCCGCTGGGCACCGACCTGACCGCTCCGGTGGAGCGCGTTGCTCCGGGCGTGATCTGGCGCAAGTCGGTCGACCAGCCGGTGCAGACCGGTTACAAGTCGGTCGACTCGATGATCCCGATCGGCCGTGGCCAGCGCGAGCTGATCATCGGTGACCGCCAGACCGGCAAGACCGCCATGGCGATCGATGCGGTGATCAACCAGAAGGGCACCGGCATCAAGTGCGTGTACGTTGCGATCGGCCAGAAGGCGTCGACCATCGCCAACATCGTGCGCAAGCTGGAAGAGAACGGCGCGCTGGCCCACACCATCGTGGTGGCCGCGACCGCTTCCGAATCGGCTGCCATGCAGTACATCAGCGCCTACTCGGGCTGCACCATGGGTGAGTACTTCATGGACCGCGGTGAAGACGCGCTGATCGTGTACGACGATCTGTCCAAGCAGGCCGTCGCCTACCGCCAGATCTCCCTGCTGCTGAAGCGCCCGCCGGGCCGCGAAGCCTACCCGGGTGACGTGTTCTACCTGCACTCGCGCCTGCTGGAACGCGCTGCCCGCGTGTCCGAGGAATACGTCGAGAAGTTCACCGAAGGCAAGGTCACCGGCAAGACCGGCTCGCTGACCGCGCTGCCGATCATCGAAACCCAGGCAGGCGACGTGTCCGCCTTCGTTCCGACCAACGTGATCTCGATCACCGACGGCCAGATCTTCCTGGAAACCGACCTGTTCAACGCCGGCATCCGCCCGGCCGTGAACGCCGGTATCTCGGTGTCGCGCGTCGGTGGCTCGGCCCAGACCAAGATCATCAAGAAGCTGTCGGGCGGTATCCGTATCTCGCTGGCCCAGTACCGTGAGCTGGCTGCGTTCGCGCAGTTCGCCTCGGACCTGGACGAAGCGACCCGCAAGCAGCTGGAGCGTGGCCAGCGCGTCACCGAGCTGATGAAGCAGAAGCAGTACGCGCCGATGTCGATCGCCAACCAGGCGCTGTCGATCTACGCCGTCAACGAGGGCTACCTCGATGACGTGCCGGTCAACAAGCTGCTGGCGTTCGAAGAAGGCCTGCACGCCCACTTCGCCAATACCCAGGGCGAGCTGATCAGCAAGGTCAACGCCACCGGCGGTTGGGACAACGACATCGAAGGTGCCTTCAAGAAGGGCATCGCCGAGTTCAAGACCACCGGCAGCTGGTAATCGCGGTCCTGTACAGCGGAGCCTCCGGCTCCGCTGGACCAGATGACAAACGGTTGAACAACGCGGGGCATCAGCCCCGCGCCACGGGAAACAAGAGATGGCAAGCGGACGCGAAATCAAAACCAAGATCAAGAGCGTGCAGAACACCCGCAAGGTGACGCGCGCCCTGGAAATGGTCTCGGCCTCCAAGATCCGCAAGGCGCAGGATCGGATGAAGACCTCGCGTCCGTACGCGCAGGCGATGAAGCAGGTGATCGGTCATCTGGCCCAGGCCAGCACCGACTACCAGCATCCGTTCCTGGTCGAGCGCGAGCAGGTCAAGCGGGTCGGTTTCATCGTGATCTCCTCCGATCGCGGCCTGGCCGGCGGCCTGAACAACAACCTGTTCCGCAAGATGCTGGGCGAAGCCAAGGCATGGCAGGACAAGGGTGCCGAAGTGGACCTGGTGACCATCGGCCAGAAGGCTTCGACCTTCTTCCGCCGCGTGAAGGTCAACATGGTCGGCAGCGTGACCCACATCGGCGACGTGCCGAAGCTGGAATCGCTGATCGGTGTGATCAAGGTCATGCTCGACGCCTTCACCGAAGGCAAGATCGACCGCGTGTACCTGGTGTACAACCGCTTCGTGAACACCATGGTGCAGAAGGCCAGCTTCGATCAGCTGCTGCCGCTGCCGCCGGCTGAGAAGCAGGTCGCTCACCACGACTGGGATTACCTGTACGAACCCGATGCCGCGACCGTGCTGGAGCACGTGATGACGCGTTACATCGAGTCGCTGGTGTACCAGGCACTGCTGGAAAACGTCGCCTCCGAGCATGCCGCACGCATGGTTGCGATGAAGGCGGCGAGCGACAACGCCAACAAGCTGATCGGCACCCTGCAGCTCGTCTACAACAAGGCGCGCCAGGCAGCGATCACCCAGGAAATCTCCGAAATCGTCGGCGGCGCGGCAGCAGTCTGACCGCGTTCGTTCAAAGCACACATTAGAGGATGCAGCAATGAGTCAGGGCAAGATCGTTCAGATCATCGGCGCGGTCGTCGACGTCGAATTCCCGCGTGAATCGGTGCCGAAGGTGTACGACGCACTGAAGGTGGAAAACACCGAGATCACCCTCGAAGTCCAGCAGCAGCTGGGTGACGGCGTGGTGCGTACCATCGCCCTCGGTTCCACCGACGGCCTGAAGCGCAACCTGGTTGCCGTCAACACCGGCCGTGGCATCTCGGTGCCGGTCGGCGCCGGCACCTTGGGCCGCATCATGGACGTGCTGGGCCGTCCGATCGACGAAGCCGGCCCGGTCGCTGCCAGCGACAACTGGGAAATCCACCGCGCTGCGCCGTCGTATGAAGACCAGTCCCCGGCCACCGAGCTGCTGGAAACCGGCATCAAGGTCATCGACCTGATGTGCCCGTTCGCCAAGGGCGGCAAGGTCGGCCTGTTCGGCGGCGCCGGCGTCGGCAAGACCGTCAACATGATGGAGCTGATCAACAACATCGCCAAGGCGCACAGCGGCCTGTCCGTGTTCGCCGGCGTGGGTGAGCGTACCCGTGAGGGCAACGACTTCTACCACGAAATGAAGGACTCCAACGTCCTGGACAAGGTGGCGATGGTGTACGGCCAGATGAACGAGCCGCCGGGCAACCGTCTGCGCGTCGCGC
This sequence comes from Stenotrophomonas maltophilia group sp. msm1, assembly GCF_032025805.1. NCBI lineage: Bacteria > Pseudomonadati > Pseudomonadota > Gammaproteobacteria > Lysobacterales > Lysobacteraceae > Stenotrophomonas > Stenotrophomonas maltophilia group sp. msm1. Next base: position 121,172 of record NZ_JAVSKH010000001.1, on the reverse strand, counting down.
TGACCGGCCTGACCATGGCCGAGTACTTCCGCGACGAGAAGGACGAAAACGGCAAGGGCAAGGACGTCCTACTGTTCGTCGACAACATCTACCGCTACACCCTGGCCGGTACCGAAGTGTCGGCACTGCTGGGCCGTATGCCGTCCGCGGTGGGTTACCAGCCGACCCTGGCCGAGGAAATGGGCGTCCTGCAGGAGCGCATCACCTCGACCAAGAACGGCTCGATCACCTCGATCCAGGCCGTCTACGTTCCCGCGGACGACCTGACCGACCCGTCGCCGGCGACCACCTTCGCCCACCTGGACTCGACCGTCACCCTGTCGCGTTCGATCGCCTCGCTGGGTATCTACCCGGCCGTCGATCCGCTGGACTCCACCAGCCGCCAGATGGACCCGCTGGTCATCGGCCACGAGCACTACGACACCGCCCAGCGCGTCCAGCAGACCCTGCAGAAGTACAAGGAACTGAAGGACATCATCGCGATCCTGGGCATGGACGAACTGTCCGAAGAGGACAAGCAGGCCGTGTCGCGCGCCCGTAAGATCGAGCGCTTCTTCAGCCAGCCGTTCCACGTGGCCGAAGTGTTCACCGGTTCGCCGGGCAAGTACGTGCCGCTGAAGGACACCATCCGTGGCTTCAAGGCCATCGTCGATGGCGAGTACGACCACCTGCCGGAGCAGGCGTTCTACATGGTCGGCGGCATCGAAGAAGCGGTCGAGAAGGCCAAGAAGATGGCCGAGAAGGCCTGATCCGGGACGGGCGGGAGCGATCCTGCCCGACCTGACGCCGGCGCCGGGCAACCGCCTGCGCCGGTGGACCCCCACGGTGGCATTGCGCCGCCGCGAACAGCGAAGAGATTTGCATGAGCACGATCCGTTGCGACATCGTCAGCGCCGAGCAGGAAATCTTCCGTGGCGAAGCGACCCTGGTCGTGGCCACCGGTGAGCTGGGCGAACTGGGCATCGCGCCCAAGCACGCGCCGCTGATCACCCGCCTGAAGCCGGGCAAGGTGGTGGTGACCACGCCGAATGGCGAGCAGCTGGATTTCGCCATTTCCGGCGGCATCCTGGAAGTGCAGCCGCAGGTGGTGACCGTGCTGGCCGACACCGCGATCCGCGCGCAGGACATCGACGAAGCCTCGGTTCGCAAGGCCAAGGAAGAAGCCGAACGCATCCTGGCCAACCGCGGCGAAGCGATGGAAGTAGCTGAAGCCCAGCAGAAGCTGGCCGAGGCCGTCGTCCAGCTGCAGGCACTGGAACGCCTGCGCAAGAATCTCAAGCACTGAGGTTCGCGCTGCACCCACGAGAACGCCGGCCCTGTGCCGGCGTTTTTGTTTGTGCTGGCGGGGCAGCGCCGACTGGGTAGAGTCGACTGTTAATCGACTACCGCGCGCAGCGCGGGATTTTCGCGGCCTGATGGAAGAGCAGTCGACTGACAGTCGACTCTACCGATGCCGATGCCGATGCCGATGCCGATGCCGATCCCGATCCCGATCCCGATCCCGATCCGGCATCCCGGATCCCGCCCCGTCTCAGCGATACACCACGTAGCGCATCAACAGGAACGACACGCAGGCCAGCCCGCCTTCCACCAGCGGCTTGGCCAGCCACGTGTACTGCAGGCCCAGCGCCTGGTCGACCAGGCTGACCAGCAGCGTGCTCGCTGCGGTCAGCAGCAGCCACAGCCCGAAGAAGCGTGCAAAGCGCTTCCATCCCAGCTTGCGGGTGCCGGCCTCGGCAAAGGTGTAGCGGCCGTTGAGCCAGAAGCCCAGCAGCATGCCGGCCAAGCGGCCGGTGATATTGGCCGGCGCGACCGGCATGCCCAGCGCGCTGGCGGCCACGAACACCAGCCAATCGACCAGCAGCTGCACGAGCCCGATGACGAGATAGGTGCTTCCCTGGCGGACGAGGCCCATCAGCGTGGTGAAGGAGGCGGGGTGCCCATGTTAACGGCCCACGCTCTAGAATCATCTGCAACGAACCACGGACCGCCTTTTCCATGACCCACCCCCTGCACGTCATCATCCTCGCCGCTGGCGCGGGCAAGCGCATGAAGTCGGTGCTGCCGAAAGTGCTGCAGCCGATCGCCGGCCAGCCGATGCTGGCGCATGTGATCGATGTGGCCCGCGAGTTGCAGCCTACGGCGATCCACGTGGTCCATGGCCATGGTGGCGAGGCGGTGCGGCAGTATTTCGCCGACCAGCCCGACCTGCAGTGGGCCGAACAGGCGCAGCAGCTCGGCACCGGCCACGCCGTGGCGCAGGCGATGCCGCAGGTGCCCGATGCGGCGCAGGTGCTGGTGCTGTACGGCGATGTGCCGCTGATCCGTGCGCAGACCCTGCGCCACCTGCTGTCGGAGCCGGGGCGCCTGGCGGTGCTGGTGGCCGAGCTCGATGACCCGACCGGTTACGGCCGCGTGCTGCGCGATGCGGAGGGCAAGGTCGGCTCCATCGTCGAGCAGAAGGACGCCACTGACGACCAGCTGCGCGTGCGCACGATCAATACCGGCATCATCGCCGCCGAGTCGACCGCGCTGCGCCGCTGGCTGTCGCAGCTGTCCAACAGCAATGCGCAGGGCGAGTACTACCTTACCGATGTGTTCGCGTTCGCCGCGCATGAGTACACCCCGGCCGAGATGGCCCTGGTCGCCGATGCACAGGAGGCTGAGGGCGCGAATGATCCGTGGCAGCTGTCGCAGCTGGAACGCGCTTGGCAGCGCCGTGCGGTGCGTGCACTGTGCGCACAGGGCGCGCGCGTGCGCGACCCGGCACGCCTGGATATCCGTGGCACCGTCACCGTGGGCAGCGATGTGCTGATCGATGTCGACGTTGTCCTTGAAGGCAACATCGTGCTCGGTGACGGCGTCACCGTAGGCCCGTTCAACAGGCTGAAGGACGTCAACCTGGGGCCAGGCACCGAAGTGCGTGCGCACTGTGATCTGGACGGCGTGGTCACCGAAGGCGCTGCGCAGATTGGCCCGTTCGCACGGCTGCGCCCGGGCACCGTGCTGGCCGATGGCGTGCACGTCGGCAACTTCGTCGAGACCAAGAAGGTCACCCTCGGTGTGGGCAGCAAGGCCAACCACCTCACCTATCTGGGCGACGCGGTGATCGGCAGCAAGGTCAACATCGGTGCAGGAACCATCACCTGCAACTATGACGGCGTAAACAAGTCGACCACCACCATCGGCGACAACGCATTCATTGGCTCCAACAGTTCGCTGGTCGCGCCGGTACTGATCGGCGAAGGCGCGACCATCGCCGCCGGCTCGGTCATTACCCGCAACGCGCCTGATGGCAAGTTGACACTGGCACGTGCACGGCAGGAAACCATCGATGGCTGGAAGCGCCCGCTCAAGAAGGCCTGAGGCACGCATTCCGCACGCCGACGAGCTCGGCCTGCTGCCGGGCATTGAACAGCGCGCTGGCGAACTGCTCAAGGACCACGAAGCCTATCGGGTGTTCACCGGCCACGGCCTGGACCTGGCGACACTGCAGTACGGCCTTGAGCGCGGGCAGTTGTGGGTGGTGGATGCGGCCGGCGGCGGCATTGCCGGCTACGTGCTGGCGGGAGAATTGGCAGGTGAGTTCCATGTGCTGCAGATGGATGTGGATCCTGCACACGGGCGGCAAGGCCATGGCCGCGCGTTGTTGCGCCATGCGTTGGCACAGGCCAGGGCCGACGGCTACGCCTCAGCGGTGCTGACAACGTTGATCGACGTACCGTGGAATGCGCCTTTCTATGCCAGCGAAGGATTCGTTGAAGTGCCGGAGGCGGAGTGGGATGCCGGGCTGCAGTCGGTGATGGCGGAAGAGGCTGCGCTCGGGTTTCCGATGCACCTGCGGGTGGCGATGCGGCGGGTCTGGTAGGTGCCGACCCTGGTCGGTACATCCACGCATGGCGTGGATCTACTGGCAGACCGAGCCAAGTCGGCAACTCACCCCACCGGCAACAGGATCGACACGCACAGCCCGCCATCACCGCGGTTCTGCAGCGACACCCGCCCACCGTGCGCCTCCACGATCTCGCGGGTCAGTGCCAGTCCCAACCCGGTACCGTTGCGCTTGGTCGAATAGAACGGCATCAGCGCGTTCTGCAGCACCTGCTCGTTCATGCCCTTGCCACGGTCCAGCACATCCAGGCGCAGCCATTGCGGCAACCGCGTCAGCTGCACCTGCACGTCATCATTGGGCGGATCGGCTTCGGCGCCGGCCTCATGCGCGTTCTTCAACAGGTTCAACAACGCCTGCCCGAACTGCGCGATGTCGATGCGGCTGCTCAGTTCCTCGTCCGGCTCGCGCTCCATGGTGAACGGAATCTGCTGGCGCAGGCTGGACAGGAAGGGGGCCCAGTGCACGGTCTGCAACTGCGGCTGCGGCAGCTTGGCAAAACGCGCATAGCCGCGAATGAAACCTTCCAGATGGCGCGCCCGGTCTTCGATGGTGGTGAAGATCTCCGGCAGCCGATCGAAGCGCTCGCGCTGCACCAGCACGCCGCCGGAGTGTGCCAGCGAAGCGATCGGTGCCAGCGAGTTGTTCAGCTCATGGCTGATCACCCGGATCACCTTCTTCCACGTCTGCACTTCCTGGCGGCGCAGCTCGGCGGTGAGCAGGCGTACCAGCAACAGGTCGTGCGGACGGCCATTGAGGTGGAAAGAACGACGTGAGAGGTGATAGACCTGTTCGTCATCCTCGTCGCTGTCTTCGCCTTCCGCATGCACCGCGAACAGGCTGTCGCCGCCGCGGGCGATGGCATCGCGCAGTTCCACCGGCACCTGTTCCAGCACGTCCTCCAGGCGCTGTCCTTCCAGCTTCCAGCCGCCATGCAGCAACTTGCGCGCGGCCAAGTTGGAGAACACCACGCGGGCGATGCCATCGCCGCCGGAGGCGATCAGCAGCATCGCCACCGGCGTGTTCTGCACCATTGTGTCCAGCAGCAGCTCGCGTTGCACCAGGCCCTGCCGCTGTGCACGCAGTACATCACCCAGTTCGCGGTGTGCCTGCACCAGGTCGCCGAGCTCGTCATTGCCGGGCCAGTGCACGCCGAAGTTGTATTCGCCGTCGCGATAGCTGCTGGTGGTGCCCGCCAGGGCCCGCATCAGTGACCGCACGGGGGCGGTGGCACGGCGCAGCGTCCACCACATCAGCGACAGCAGGATCAGTGCCGACACGGTGGTCACAACCCAGCCATGGTCCATCCAGTACGCCAGCAGCCACGGCAACGCGGCGGCCAGCGCCAGCACCGGCAGCAGGCGCAGGAACAGGCGGAAGGTGAACGAACGCCGCTTCATTCGCGTGGGATGCCGTGCCGGTCCATGCGCCGGTACAGCGCCTGGCGGCTCAGGCCGAGTTCGGCGGCGGCCTGGGCGATGACGCCGTGGTTGCGCGCGAGCACATCCTCGATGCGCGCACGGTCAGGATCATTGCCGGCACTGTGTGCCGGTCGCGAAGCTGGTGCGGCACGCGGCAGGTTCAGGTCGGCCACTTCGATGCGGTTGCCGGTCGCCAGCAGCTCGGCGCGCTGGATCACGTTGCGCAGTTCGCGCACGTTGCCGGGCCAGGGATGCCGTTGCAGGGCCGCGGTGGCGGCGCTGGACAGCGGCTTGCCGGCGGTCAGGAAGCGCTCGGCCAGCGGCACGATGTCGCCCGGGCGTTCGGCCAATGGTGGCAGTACCAGTTCCACCGTATTGAGGCGGTAGTACAGGTCTTCGCGGAAGGTGCCGTCGCGGATCATCGCCGGCAGGTCGGCATTGGTCGCACTGACCACGCGGACTTTGACCTGGCGCTCGCGATTGGAGCCAAGACGCTCGAAGCGCCCTGTTTCCAGCACACGCAGGAGCTTCATCTGGCCGCCCAGCGACAGGTTGCCGATCTCATCCAGGAACAGCGTTCCGCCGTCGGCGGCTTCGAACTTGCCCTCGCGTGCCTTGTTGGCGCCGGTATATGCGCCGGCCTCGGCACCGAACAGTTCGGCCTCGATCAGTTCCGAGGGCAGGGCGCCGCAGTTGACCGTGATGAACGGGCCCTTGGCCACCAGCGAGTTGGCCTGGATGATCTGCGCGATCTTCTCCTTGCCAGCGCCGTTGGGACCGGTGATCAGCACCGGCAGTTCGGAGCGCGCGACCTGGCAGGCGAGCGCGATGACGCGCTCGCTGGCCGGATCTGCAAAGACCGCGCCACACAGCTTGTACTTCTCTTCCAGCGCGTTGCGCTGCCGCAGCTCACGCGCGCGCCGCCGGTCCAGCTCGCGGCGTGCCTCGGACAGCTCGAGCAGGTTGTTCACCGTGGTCAGCAGCTTGCGGTCGTCCCAGGGCTTGGCCAGGTAGTCGGCGGCACCGGCCTTGACCAGGTCCACCGCGCTGCTCAGGTGGGTCCAGGCGGTGAGCAGGATCACCGGCAGGTCCGGGTGGCGCGCGCGGATCTGTGCGAACAGCGCTTCGCCCTCCTCGCCGGAGGTGGTGTCCTCGCTGAAATTCATGTCCTGGATCACCAGATCAACCGGCTGCGACTCGAGCAGGGCCAGCCCTTCGGCCGGGCTCTGCGCCTGCAGGGTGTCGATGTCATGCAGGGAGAACAGCACGTCCAGCGCGGTGCCCACGCTGGCGTTGTCGTCGATGATCAGGATCGAAGGCATCAAGCAGTTCTGCAGAAAGGGATGGGCGGCGCCGATGGAGCCGTGTTCGTATCCATACGCCGGGAGAGCCCGGCGCCACCCATCAAGCATAGCCAAAGCCGCGGCGACGAGGGCGGGCTGGTTTCAGCGCCGCGCTGGTGGCGGCGGTGGCGGCGGTGGCGGAGCGACCAGCGCCAGCCGCCACGAGGTGGCGTCCACCGGGACGGTGAGCTCGCGTTTGTCGCGGCGCAGCAACAGGTACGCAGTCGGGGCACTGGAATGCCGCAGCGCATCGGCAAGATGCTCGATGCGCCGCACAGCCGTATCGTCCAGGCGCAGGATGCGGTCGCCGCTGCGCACGCCGAAGCGGGCTTCCGGACGCGCGGCTTCCACCCGTACCTGGCCCTCGGTCGAGCGCAGCGCCAAGCGGGCATCATCCTGGCGCCATTCCAGCGTCTGCGAGCTGCCACCGCCGGCCAGCGCCGGCAGTGGCAGCAGTGCCATCAACAGCATCCGGCAGGCACGCATCTCACGCGCCCCGCGTGGCAACTGCGGGCGGGACCGCTGCCGCGCGCCGGGCCGGCCCGAACACCGCGACCTGGCCCAGCACCCACAGCAGCAGCGCGCCCAGCGGCAGGTAGTACAGGGGCATGCGTGGCAGCTCGTACAGGTTCATCAGTGCCAGATTGATCGCGTAGGCCGCCAGCATGCCCAGCACGATGCCCAGCGAGGCCAGCAGGAAGTTCTCGGTCTGGAAGTAGCGCAGGATCTGCCCGCGGGTGGCACCGAGTGCGCGGCGAATGCCGATCTGCTTGCTGCGCTGCTGCACCCAGAAGCTGGCCAGGCCGATGATGCCCAGTGCGGTGACCACCAGCAGCGAGACGCTGACGGTGATCAGCAGGCCAACCATCGCGCGGTCGTTCTTGAAGAAGTCCTTGCGCTGGTCTTCATAGGTCAGCTTGTCGCGCATCAGCCGGTTGGGGTCGTTGCGCTCCAGTACAGCAGCCCCCGCATCAAGCACCTCCTGGCGGCGTTCCGGCGAAGTGCGCAGCACATAGGTGCCACCCTCGTCGAAGGTGCGCCGCATGGGCAGCAGCATGGAGTTCGTCCAGTTGTCATTCCAGCCGTTGGGCGTGCTCAGCGTGTCGACGATGCCGACCACGTGCAGCGGCTGCTTGCCCATGTAGTAGGTCTTGCCCAGCGCGCTGCCGTTGGGTTCCATCTTGGCGGCGGTGGCCTGGGTGAGGATGACCGGGATGGCGTTTTCCTTGGCGCCCCCCTTGCTGGCGTCTTCGAAGTTCTGGTACTCGCCGGGCAGGAAATCGCGGCCGGCGATCAGGTTGATGCCCATCGTGGCCAGCCCGTTCTCGGACAGGGTGTACATCGAAGCGTTGGTGGTCGGCCGTTCCTGGTCGATCTCCCGCGAGATGCTGCTGCTGGACGAGCCGTTGCGGAAAGGCACCTGGTTGATGATGGTGACGTTGCTGACGCCGGGAAGCGCACGCAATGACGCCAGGTCCTCACGGGTGCGGGCCATGGCATCGGTCTGCTTGCCGATGCCGCTGACGCGGAGCATCACCAGTTCGTTCTCGGCGATGCCGCTGGGCATGCTGATCTTCTCCACGCGCTGGCTGACCAGGAACAGCGCGTTGCAGACGATGGCGCAGGTCAGTGCGACTTCCAGCACGATCAGGGCAGCGGCAGTCTTGTGCCGGCGCAGCGTGCTGAGGATGGGGCGGATGTCCATGGGAGTCCTCGTTCGATTGCTTACTGCGACTTGAGCTGGATGGCCGGAGTGACCTGCATGGCGCGCCAGGCAGGCAGGAAACCGGCGGCAAGGCTGGCGAACAGGGTCAGGCCCAGCGCGAGCAGCAGCATGTTGCCGTCCAAGTGGGCCAGCTTTGCGTACTCCACCGATTGCTGGCGCACCGCGAACAGGCCGAGCAGGGCCAGGCCGATGCCCAGCACGCCCCCGACCACGCCGACCGCGCCGGCTTCCACCAGGCACTGCAGGAAGATCTGGCCACGGCTGGCACCGAGTGCGCGGCGCACGCCGATCTCTCCACTGCGGCGCAGGAACTTGGCCAGCAGCAGGCCCACCGTGTTGACCAGGCAGACACCCAGGAAACCCAGTGCCAGCCACAGCTGCAGGCGCACGTCGCTGGGCACCGCGCCGTTGAAGTCCAGCCATTCCATCACGGTGCGCAGGCGCACGTTCGGCGGGTGCTTGAAGCGGCCGGCCTGGCGCTGCTGGCTCGAATAGTTCTCCAGGTAGCGGCGGTAGTCGGCGGCCTTGGCCGGGTCCATCTCCACCCAGTACTGCAGCCACGCGCAGGGTGCGTTGAGCGAGTAGCTGTTGCCATCGGGATTCTCGCCGAAGCAGTTCATGTTGCCGTTGCTGCCCAGCTTCAGGTCGAACGAGGTGGAGATCGGCAGCAGCAGGTCTTCGTTCTTGCCGTAGCTGCCGGTGGTCAGGTCGTAGAAGTGCGGCTCCGGGCTCCATTCCTTCATCACGCCGACGATGCGGTAACTCTGGCCTTCCATGCGCAGGTCGCGGCCCACGCTGTTGGCGCCCTGGTACAGCTTGTCGTTGAGCGCCTTGGAGATGACCACCACGCGTGCGCGGCCTTCATCGTCCTCGCGCGTCCAGGGGCGGCCGTACTGCATCGGCACCTCGAACATCGGGAAGAAATCGGCCGAGGTCCAGCGGGTGTCGATGCTGAAGGGCTTGAGGGTGCTGTTGTCCGGTTCGATGGTGCCGCCGCCGCCGCTCATCAGCGCCTGGCGCTCGCCCTTGGCTTCGCGCAGCAGCGCTTCACCGTCGAAGCGGGTCAGCTGGGTTTCCGGTTCCTCCCCGGCGACATAGGCGCCGGTCGCGGCATCGAGCTGCACGTAGAACAGCCGGTCGCTCTTGCCGGGAATCGGGTCACCGGACAGCACATGGAACACGGTCAGGGTGGTCATCGAGGCACCGATGCCGAGGGCGATGGCCACCACCATCAGCGCGGTCAGGACCTTGTTGCGGCGGAAGCTGCGCACCGCCAGTCGGGCGTAGTAGGCGAACATGGCCGGCCCCTCACTCGTTGACGGCGACGATGTGGCGCGGCGGGGTGGCCAGCACCGGTTCGCGCACCAGGTCGGTGACCTGGCCATCGACGATGTGCACGTTGCGCTGCGCACGCGCGGCCAGTTCCGGATCATGGGTGACCATCACGATGGTGGTGCCGGCGGCGTTGATCTCCTCCAGCAGTTCCATCACGCCGCGCGCCATCTGCGTATCCAGGTTGCCGGTCGGTTCGTCGGCCAGCAGCAGGCGCGGGCTGCCGGCCAGGGCGCGTGCGATGGCCGCGCGCTGCTGCTGGCCGCCGGACAGCTCATTCGGGTAGTGCTTCATGCGCGAACCCAGGCCGACCTGGGTCAGCGCCTTCTCGATGCGCTCGCGGCGCTCGTTGGCGCTCATCTTCCGATAGCGCAACGGTACGTCGACGTTGTCGAACAGATTCAGATCGGGAATCAGGTTGAAGCCCTGGAAGATGAAGCCGATCTTCTGGTTGCGCAGGCGGCTGCGTGCGTCGTCGCCCAGCGTGCTCACATCCTGGCCGTCCAGCAGGTAGGTACCGCTGGTGAAGGTTTCCAGCAGGCCGGCGATGTTGAGGAACGTGGTCTTGCCGGAACCGGACGGGCCGGTGACGGCGACGAACTCGCCTTCCTTGACCTGCAGTTCCAGCGAGCGCAGAGCGTGGGTCTCCACCTGTTCGGTACGGAAGACCTTGGCGACCGAACGCATTTCGAGCATGTACATGGGGTGTCCTCTCTCCAGGATTCAGGTATCAGGTGTCAGTTGACGGAGACGCGTTCGGCGTCCTTGAACAGGTCGCTGCCGGAGACCACGATGCGGTCGCCTGGCTGCACACCGGACTTGATTTCCACTTCGCCCAGGCTGCTGACGCCCAGTTCCACCGGACGGCGCACGGCGGTGCGGCCATCCATCACGTAGGCCATGCCGTTGCCCTGTTCGACGAACGGGCCGCGCTCGACCTTCAGCACGTCCTTGCGGGTATCGAGCAGCACGCGCACCGACATCCGCTGGCTCTGGCGCAGGCCTTCCGGCTGCGCGCTGGCAAAGCGCACGCGGGCGTTGACCTCGCCGTTGACCACTTCCGGCGATACTGCGCTGATCTCGCCCGGGAACGGCTGGCCGTTGCCACCGGTCAGCTGGGCCGGCATGCCGATCGCCAGGTCGCGGGCGAAGCTCTCCGGCACCTTGATCTCGACCTCGAACTTGGACAGGTCGACTACGCCCAGCACCGGCGCGTTGGCGGCCAGGTTGGTGGACTGCACGGCCTGCACCTGGCCAATCTGGCCATCGAAGGGCGCGCGCAGCGTCAGCGCATCGACCTGGCGCTGCACTTCGGCCACCACCGCTTTCTGGCGGTCGGCCAGCAGGCGCTTGTTGCGGGCATCCAGGTCGGCGCCCTGGCTCTGCAGGCGCGCATCGGTGGTGGCGTTGGCCAGGGCGATGTCGGCTTTCTTCAGCGAATCCTTGGCCTTGGCCAGGTCGATCTGCGGTACCGCGCCGCCGTCGTAACCGCGCTGGTAGCGCTGCAGGTCACGGTCGGCGGCCTGACGCTCGATGGTGGCCTGGTCGGTTTCCTTGCGGGACTTGGCGCGGGCCAGGGTCGCGTCCAGCGCGGCGCGGCTGGCCTCGGCTTCCAGCCCGGCCAGCGTTGCCTGTTCCTGGGCCAGCTTGCTGCGCAGTTCCGGGCTGTCGATGATCGCCAGCTCCTGGCCCTTCTTGACCACGTCACCGGCGACCACCTTCAGGTCCACGGTACCGGCCGAGATGGCATACAGGATCGGGCTGTTGGCGGCGATCACGCGGCCGTCGGCGGCGATGTCGCGCACCAGGTCGCCGCGCTTCACTTCGGCGATGCGCACGCGGCTGCTGTCGAAGGAGCGGCTGGCATTGGACCAGGCATGTACCGCCCAGCCGATGCCGGCCAGCAGCGCGATGGCACCCAGCGCCGGCCAGCGATAGCGGTGCCAGGCCGCGCGGGAGGTGCCGGCCGGGGCGGTGGAAACGATCTGGTCCTGTGCGGAGGTGTCGCGGATCATCGGATGCGTGCCTGACGGTGGTAACCAGTACCAAGCAGGTTGCGTGCCAACTTTATTTCCTTTTGGTTCAACAGGTTGGATGAGGAGGCGAAGTGTCCGGGTGTCCGCGGACACCTTTCCGGACACTTTCATTAAGCGGACAGGAGGGCGACGCCGGACGCGCGGGCTAGAATGCGCCGATCGTCTTCAAGGAAACGCGTGACATGTGTGGAATCGTGGGTGCGATCGCTGATCGCGACGTGGTGCCGGTACTGATCGAGGGGCTGAAGCGTCTTGAATACCGTGGTTACGATTCCTCGGGTATTGCGGTAGTCGACCAGGGTGAGCGCCGCGATGTACGCCGCGTGCGTCGTACCGGTCGTGTGTCGGAAATGGCCACCGCGGCCGAGGCAGAGGGCTTCAATGCGGTGCTGGGCATCGGCCACACCCGCTGGGCCACCCACGGTGGTGTCACCGAGGCCAACGCGCATCCGCATATCAGCCATGGCGTGGCGCTGGTGCACAACGGCATCATCGAGAACCATGAGGAGCAGCGCGAGAAGCTGCGTGCGCTGGGCTACACCTTCGAGTCGCAGACCGATACCGAAGTCATCGCCCACCTCATCCACCACCACCTGAAGGACGGCGATGACCTGCTGGTGGCGCTGCAGCACACGGTGAAAGAGCTGACCGGTGCCTATGCGCTGGCCGTGGTCAGCCGCGCCGAGCCGGAGCGCTTCGTCTGCGCGCGCATGGGCTGCCCGCTGCTGATCGGCCTGGGCGAGGGCGAGAATTTCGTCGCCTCCGACGTCTCGGCGGTGATCTCGGCCACCCGCAAGGTGATCTTCCTGGAAGAGGGCGACACCGCCGAGATCCGTCGCGATGGCGTGCGCATCTTCGACGAGCATGACCAGCCGGTCGAGCGCGACGTGCATCTGTCCGATGTGTCGCTGGCCTCGCTGGAGCTGGGTCCGTACCGCCACTTCATGCAGAAGGAAATCCACGAACAGCCGCGTGCGCTGGGCGACACCATCGAAGCGGCGATCGACGCCGGTGGCTTCCCGGCCGAGCTGTTCGGCAAGAACGCCGAGGCGGTGCTGTCGGGCATCGAGGGCGTGCAGATCATTGCCTGCGGCACCAGCTACTACGCAGGCCTGACCGCGCGCTACTGGATCGAGGCCATCGCCGGCCTGCCGTGCAGCGTGGAGATTGCCAGCGAGTACCGCTACCGCGCCGCTTATGCGAACCCGAAGCATCTGGTCGTGACCATTTCCCAGTCCGGCGAAACGCTGGATACGATGGAGGCACTGAAGTACGCCAAGGCGCTTGGCCACAAGCACACGCTGTCGATCTGCAACGTGCCGGAAAGCGCGATCCCGCGCGCCAGCGAACTGGTCTGCTATACCCGCGCCGGCGCCGAGATCGGCGTGGCCTCGACCAAGGCCTTCACCACCCAGCTGGCCGCGCTGTTCCAGCTGACCGTGGTGCTGGGCAAGCTGCATGGCCGCATCGACGCCGCACAGGAAGCGGATTATCTGGAGCAGCTGCGCTTCCTGCCGGGCAGCGTGCAGCACGCACTGAACATGGAGCCGCAGATCGCTGCCTGGGCCGAGCGGTTCGCACGCAAGAGCAGCGCGTTGTTCCTGGGCCGTGGCCTGCATTACCCGATCGCGCTGGAGGGCGCGCTCAAGCTCAAGGAGATTTCCTACATCCACGCCGAGGCCTACCCGGCAGGTGAGCTGAAGCATGGTCCGCTGGCGCTGGTGGACGAGGACATGCCGGTGGTGGTGATCGCCCCCAACGACAGCCTGCTGGAAAAGGTGAAGTCGAACATGCAGGAAGTGCGCGCGCGTGGCGGCGAGCTGTTCGTGTTCGCCGACCAGGACAGCAACTTCAACGCGTCCGAAGGCGTGCACGTGATTCGCACCCCGCGCCACGCCGGCGTGCTCAGCCCGATCGTGCACACCATCCCGGTGCAGCTGCTGGCCTACCACACTGCGCTGGCACGCGGCACCGACGTGGACAAGCCGCGCAACCTGGCCAAGAGCGTGACGGTGGAGTAATACCCATCGCTCCGGTTGGATGCTGCAAGCGAAGGGGCCCCGCGTGGGCCCTTTCGTTTGGCCGGACAGTGCGAAGTGGGATTGCCGCCGGGTGTTCTGTCCGCTGTCGGCAGCGGGCAATCAATCTTTAATGCGCAACTGCGCTTGTATTCAGCGGCGGTTTCAGCCGCGGTGCCATTCTCTGGATCGTCAGCTGGTTCCCACGACGAACTGTCCTATCGATGCCGGTAGTGACCGATGGTCGCAGTCGTAGAATCGATTTGACCGAGGTCCGGGTTGAGCGGTTGAACCCCCACCTCGTTCGCGTTGCAGCACGTCGTCTGCCGATGCCTCCCATGCGGCAGACGGGTGCGCCAGACGTGCGCTGAAAGGTCTGTTCCCGGGGAGGGGGCGTATCGGAAGAGCACACTTTTTTGACTTCAGTGACCTGCACCAGGAAACAAGAATGAACGTCCGCGAACTCCTGCAATCCAAGAAAGAAGCTGTCATCACCATCGATGCCGAAGACACCATCGGTGCCGCCGCCCACAAGATGAGCGCGAACAGGATCGCTGCGCTGGTGGTGATGAAGGACGATGCCCCGGTCGGCATCATCTCCGAGAAGGACATCGTGCGCACCCTGGCCGACGATGGCCCGCAGGCCGGCCGCCGGGTGATTTCCAGCCTGCCGTCCACGGGCCTGGAGGGCATTACGCCGGACGCCACGCTGAAGCAGGCCATGTCGCTGATGACATACTCGCGTCGCCGTCACCTGATGGTGACCGACGGCAACCAGCTGGTCGGCATCCTCAGCCTGGGCGATATCGTGAAGAACCTGCTGGGCGAGCTGGAACTGGAAAAGGCCGTGCTGCAGGACATCTACATGGCCGCCCACTGAGGGCTGCAGCGCTGGAAACAGAGAAGCCGGGCATTGCCCGGCTTCTTCGTTCACGGCGTCGGTGAAGTCAGAACGTCACCTTCACCGAGTCGGCACTGTAGTTCGCCGGGCCGTGGTAGACCACTTCGATGTTGTTGCCATCGGGGTCGAGCACGAAGGCGCCGTAGTAGCCCGGGTGGTAGGGGCGCTCGCCCGGTGCGCCGTTGTCTGTGCCACCGGCGGCGATGGCAGCGGTGTGGAAGGCATCGACCGTGGCGCTGTCGCGGGCCTGGAAGGCTAGATGATGGCGGCCGGTCAGCTGGCCGGCGGCGGCACGGCTGCTGGCGCTGGAAATGAACAGCTCGTCGGCCCAGAAGAAGTCCGGCCCTTCGCCGCCGAGTGGGATGCCGATCGTATCGAACACTGCCTGGTAGAAGCGGCGGCTGGCGGCCAGGTCGCGCACCACCAGCTGGATGTGGTCGATCAGGCGGCCACGGTGCAGTTCCATCGTTTCCATACGAACCTCTTCAAAAAGGGGACGGAGTCGGTAGCGCCGGGCCGTGCCCGGCGAGCGCGCAGCGCGGCCTGCTCAAGGCCGCCGGGCATGGCCCGGCGCTACCGGAATTGTGCCCCTTTCCGGGTCAGACGTTGGCGATGATCTCGACCCAGTAGCCGTCCGGGTCCTTGATGAAGGCCAGGTTCTTCATGCGACCGTCGGTCAGCCGCTTCTGGAAGGTTACCCCGAGGTCCTCGAAGCGCTGGCAGGCCGCCTCGATGTCCGGCACCGACACGCAGATGTGGCCGAAGCCGCGCGGGTCGCTGTTGCCGTCGTGGTAGACCGCGCGGTCCTGGGTTTCGGTGCCGTGGTTGTGGGTCAGTTCCAGCACGCCCGGCAGGCCGGCCATCCACACGCGGCGCTGGCTGTCGTCTTCCGGTACCACCACGCCGGCCGGGAGGTAGGCCAGGAAGTACAGGCTGAACTGGGCCTCCGGGAAGTCGCGCTTGTCGATCAGCTGGTAGCCGAGCACGCGGGTGTAGAAGTCCAGCGAGGCGGTGATGTCCTTCACACGCAGCATGGTGTGGTTGAACACGAAGCCGGTGGTTTCGGCCGGGGCCTGGGCGGCGACGCCGGGGACATCGCGCAGGGCGGGAATGGTCATGGGGGAGGTCCTTCAGACAGGGCCGTTGCCGGCCGGATGGGGGCATTCTACCGGCCAGCACCTGACGGTACCGCGACGTACAATGGCCGGATCGCACTGTTCCGTCCTGACAACGATTGCCCGCCATGTCGCAGCGTGAATGGGTGGCCGCCGCCATCCGCAAGATTGAAGCCGATTTCAACCGCTCCGCCGATACCCACCTGATCCCGCTGGCGCTGCCCGGGTTCGAGGGCATCGATGTGTACCTGAAGGATGAGTCGAGCCATCCCACCGGCAGCCTCAAGCACCGGCTGGCGCGCTCGCTGTTCCTGTATGCGCTGGCCAATGGCTGGCTGCGCGAAGGGCGACCGGTGATCGAAGCGTCCAGCGGCTCGACGGCGGTGTCCGAAGCCTATTTCGCGCGCCTGCTCGGCCTGCCGTTCATTGCAGTGATCCCGGCCACCACCTCGCCTGAAAAGATCGCCGCGATCGAGTTCCAAGGCGGCCGCTGCCACCTGGTCGAACGCGCCTGCGACCTCAACTGTGATTCGGAAAAGCTGGCCCGTGAAACCGGTGGCCACTTCATGGACCAGTTCACCTACGCTGAGCGCGCGACCGACTGGCGTGCCAACAACAACATCGCCGAGTCCATCTTCAAGCAGATGGCCGAAGAGCCCAGCCCGGTTCCGGAATGGATCGTGTGCAGCCCCGGCACCGGCGGCACCGCCGCCACCCTGGGCCGCTATGTCAGCTACCGCCGCCACGACACCCGCATCCTGTGCGCGGACCCGGAAGTGTCGGTGTTCTTCGACGGCTACCGGGCCGCCGTGGCCGGTGAACAGGACTGGCGCGACCTGACCTGCAGTGGTGGTTCGCGCGTGGAAGGCATCGGCCGGCCAAGGGTGGAGCCGAGCTTCATCCCGACCAGCGTCGATGCGATGGTCAAGGTACCCGACGCGCTGAGCCTGGCTGCGATGCGCCATGTCAGCCGCCAGCTCGGCCGACGCGTCGGTGGCTCCACCGGCACCAACTTCATCGGCGTGCTCCAGGCGGCGCAGTGGATGCGCGAGGCGGGCCACCAGGGCAGCATCGTCAGCATCCTGTGCGACAGCGGCGAGCGTTATGCGCAGAGCTACTACGATCCGGCGTGGTACGCGCGCCAGGGCATTGATGTCGACGGCGCCGACGCACAGCTGGCCGCTGCGGTGGCCGGGCAGGGACTGCCCGAATTGCCGTGGTGCAGCCTGGAAGCGTTGTAGGACGGCCGACGTTGTCGCCGGGCCATGTCGGCGTCCGCGACGGTGTCTCAGTAACCCGCTGCGGTGAAGGCGTCGAGCACCGCGTCGCGCAGTGCATCGGGCAAGGCCTCGATGTCCATCGCGCGGTCATCCAGGTGCAGGGTGGGATCCAGGATGCTGGCGCGGCCCTGGGCCAATGCCTGCAACCACAGCAGCACGCAGATCACGAACTCGCGCTCATGGCCCAGCTGCAGCTGGCTGGCGCCGCGCTCGACCACTTCGAACGGGTACCACTCCTGGCTTTCATTGAACGTGCCGCCCTGCTGCAGCACCGCCTGCAACTGCTGCAGGTGGCGCGGGGCGTCGTCGCCGGCATCGCACAGCGCGGCGATCCAGGCCAGTTCGGCCGCGCTGGCAGACAGTGCCAGCGACCGCGCCGGTGAGGCGGATGCAACTGCAGCCAGACCTTCCATGTGGGGCCTCGTTCGGTACGTGCCGCTGCGGACTCCCCCGCATCCAGAGCTTCGGGGGGCGCGCGTAAGGCCGATGTGAATGCCGTGCCCCCTTGTCAGCCGCGCCCGGCAGCGCCATATCTGGAGGGCTGCCCGGGTGCCGGGCCCGTATCCTGGAGATCTGCCGTGACCGTTGCCAACCCCCTGCTCGATTTTTCCGGCCTGCCGCGCTTCGAGGCGATCCGCCCCGAGCACGTCGCGCCGGCGCTGGATGTGCTGCTGGCCGAGGCCGAAGCCGCCGTCAGCGCGGCCGAGCAGGTGCAGCCGGTGCGTTGGGAGACCTTCGTCACCCCGTTGGACGACGCGACCGAGCGACTGTGGCGCGCCTGGGGCCTGGTCGGCCACCTGCAGGGCGTGGTCAACACCCCGGAACTGCGCGAGGCCTACAACAGCAACCTGCCGCGGGTGACCCGCTTCGCCAGTGCGCTGGGGCAGAACCTGGCGCTGTATCGGCAGTACCAGGCGCTGGCCGCCAGCCCGGAGGCGGCGCATTTCGATGAAGCCCAGCGCAAGGTGCTGGACAACACCCTGCGCGACTTCCGCCTGGGCGGCGCCGAGCTGGCGCCCGAGGCCCAGCAGCGTTTTGCTGCGATCAAGGAAGAACTGTCGGCGCTGTCGGCGAAATTCTCGCAGAACGTGCTCGACGCTACCGATGCCTGGTCGCTGATCATCGAAGACGAAGCGCGGCTGAAGGGCCTGCCGGAAGACGTGAAGGCCACCGCGCATGCCGCAGCACGAAAGGACGGCAAGGCTGGCTGGAAACTGACCCTGCAGATGCCGTGCTACCTGCCAGTGCAGACCTGGGGCGAGGACCGCGACCTGCGCGAGATCCTGTACCGCGCCAGCGCCCAGCGTGCGTCCGAATTCGGCGATGACGCACTGGACAACAGCGGCAACATCGACCGCATCCTGGCCCTGCGCGCCGAACTGGCTGCGTTGCTCGGCTTCGATTCGTACGGCCATTACTCGGTGGCGACCAAGATGGCGCAGGACCCGGCCGAAGTGCTCGGTTTCCTGCGTGACCTGGCCTCGCGCGCCAAACCGTTCGCGGCCAAGGACCGTGCCGAGCTGGAGCAGTTCGCGCGCGAGCAACTGGGTATCGAGCAGCTGCAGGCCTGGGACCTGGCGTTCGCCGCCGATCGCCTGAAGCAGGCGCGTTACAGCTATTCCGAGCAGGAGGTGAAGCAGTATTTCACCGAGCCGAAGGTGCTGGACGGCCTGTTCTCGGTGATCGAGCAGCTGTATGGCCTGCATGTGCAGGAGGACAGCGCGCCGGTCTGGCACGAAGACGTGCGCTTCTTCCGCCTGGTCGATGCGCAGGGCGCGCTGGTCGGCCAGTTCTACCTGGACCTGTACGCACGCGAGGGCAAGCGAGGCGGGGCGTGGATGGATGATTGCCGCAACCGTCGCGTGCGCGCCGACGGCAGCGTGCAGACGCCGCTGGTCTACCTGGTGTGCAACTTCGGCCGGGGTGCCAACGGCAAACCGGCCACCTTCAGCCACAACGAAGTGACCACGCTGTTCCATGAGATGGGCCACGGACTGCACCAGCTGCTGACCCGCATCGGCGAACTGGGCGTGGCCGGCATCAACGGCGTGGAATGGGATGCGGTTGAGCTGCCCAGCCAGTTCATGGAGAACTTCTGCTGGGAATGGGACCACCTGCAGGCGATGACCGCGCACGTGGACAGCGGCGAGCCGCTGCCGCGCGCGCTGTACGAGCGCATGCTGGCCGCGCGCAACTTCCACAGCGGCATGGCCACCGTCCGCCAGCTGGAGTTCGGCCTGTTCGACATGCTGCTGCACAGCCAGTTCGAACCAGCGCAGGACAGCGTGCTGGCACTGTTGGACCGCGTGCGCGCGGAAGTGGCGGTGAACCACCCGCCGGCCTGGAACCGCTTCCCGCACCAGTTCAGCCACATCTTTGCGGGCGGTTACGCCGCGGGTTACTACAGCTACAAGTGGGCCGAGGTACTCAGCGCCGACGCCTATGCCGCGTTCGAGGAGGCGCCGCAGGCACTGGCTGAAACCGGTGCACGCTTCCGTGATGAGATCCTGTCGCGCGGTGGCAGCCGCCCGGCGGCGGACAACTTCAAGGCCTTCCGCGGCCGTGCTCCGCAGATCGATGCGCTGCTTCGCCACTCGGGCATGGCGTAATCCATGGTGGTGGGTGCCAACCTTGGTTGGCACTTCACCGCCATCCACGCATGGCGTGGATCTACCGGAATGCCGGCCAGCGGCCGGCACTACCGGTGGCGGGTCATTCGGCGTAGATCATCTTCCGGGTCATGCCGCCGTCGACGATGAAATCCTGGCCGGTGCTGAAGCCGGACAGCGACGACAGCAGGTATACCGCGAGCGCGCCGATGTCCTCGGGGTGGCCGACCCGGCCGACCGGATGCTGTGCGTGGTCGATGGCCGAGTACTCCGGCTCGTGTCGCCGTGAGGGTGCCTGCCACTCGCTGGTGCCGATCCAGCCCGGGCTGATGCTGTTCACCCGCACCGCCGGGCCGGCGCTGATCGCCAGCGCATGGGTGAAGGCCACCAGGCCACCCTTGGCCGCCGCATAGGCCTCGCTGTGCGCTTCGGATTGCCAGGCGCGGGTCGAGGCGATGTTGATGATGGCGCCGGCGGCGCTGGCTGTCAGCGCCGGCAACGCGTGCTTGCTGCACAGGAAAGCGCCGTGCAGCGACGACAGGCGGCGCTGCCATTCATCCCAGTCCATGTCCTGCAGCCGCGAGCCGTGCGCACCGGCGATGCCCGCGTTGTTGACCAGCCCGTCGATGCGACCAAAACGCTGCAGGGCCGTGGCAATGAAGTCGCGCACACTGGCTTCGTCGGTAATGTCCAGGTGCTGGAATGCGGCGTCCTCACCGCGTTGCCACTCGCGCAGGCAGGCCTGGCCGGCTTCCACGTCCAGGTCGCCGATCAACACGCGGCCACCTGCACCGAGCACGCACTGGGCGATGCCACGGCCGATGCCGTTGGCGCCGCCGGTGACCAGCACCACCTTGCCCGACAGCGGCGCGGCCGGCCAAGCGGCAATCGGCGGCACCGTGCTCACGACAGGTCTTCGCCACGCAGGCGGCGATGCCAGCCGTCCACGCCGATACGGTCCAAGGTCTGGATGTTGCGCTCGACGATCACGTCCGGATCAGGGAACGCGTCCACCGCGCGCGCCACGCTGTCTTCGCGCAGCAGGTGCAGGGTGGGGAAGGGCGCACGGTTGGTATAGTTGCTGGCATCGCCCGGCGCCACGCCTTCGAACTGGTAGTCCGGATGGAAGCTGGCCACCTGCAGGATGCCCTGCAGGTCCAGCGCCTCGATCGCCGCATCGGCGTTGTCGAGGAAGTCGTTGTAGTCGAGGAAATCGGTCAGCACCTGCGGATGCACGATCAGCGTGGTATCGATCTGCTCGGCCGGCGTATCGCGCAGCAGGACCAGTTCCTCGGCCAGCTGCTCAACCAGGGCTTCCGTCGTGGTCGCATCGCTGAGCACGATGCGGACCTGGTCCTTCACATACACCGCCTTGGCGAACGGGCACAGGTTCAGGCCGATGACGATGCGTTCCAGCCACAGGCGGGTGGCGGCGATCGGGTCCTCGGTGGGCAGTTGGGCGTCGGTCATGGCGGGCACGTCGGCTGGCGGGGCGGACATTGTAGGCGCGTCGCTTGCAACGCGCCGTCGTACCGCAGGTGCCGGCGCCGGGCCATGCCCGGCGGCCAGATCAATCGCGGAAATTGTTGAACTGCAGCGGCAGCTCGAACTTGCCGGCCTTGAGCACGGCGATGGCGTCCTGCAGGTCATCGCGCTTCTTGCCCTGCACGCGCAGCTTGTCGCCATTGATCTGGCTTTCAACCTTCAGCTTGGCCTCCTTCAGCGCAGCGGCGATCTTCTTGGCGACCTTCTGCTCGATGCCCTGCTTGACGGTGATTTTCTGCCGGGCCTGGGCCAGGTTGGTCTCGATGTCGCCGAATTCGAGGCTGAGCACATCGATGCCGCGCGCGGCCAGGCGTGCACGCAGGATGTCGTTCATCTGCTTGAGCTGGAACTCGGTCGGCGCGAACTGGTTGATCACATCGCCATCGCGCTCGAACTTGGCATCCACGCCCTTGAAATCGAAGCGGGTGGCCAGTTCGCGGTTGGCCTGGTCGATGGCGTTGGTCAGTTCGTGGGTGTCGACTTCGGACACGACGTCGAAGGAAGGCATGGCGATGCTCCGCAGGATTCAGTGGCAGCCATTCTATCGCGAGGGCCCTATGCCCGCCCTTTGTAGCGCCGAGCCCACGTTCGGCTGCTTTGTGAAGAGCAGCCGAGCGTGGGCTCGGCTCTACAGAAAGCGACGACCGGGCGATAATGGGCCATGAACGTGCAACGCTCCCCTTCGCGCGCAGTGGCCTGGATGGTCGCTGCGGTCGCCTGCTTCTCGCTGATGGACGCCGGCATGAAGCAGCTGTCGGCCAGCTACCCCACCCTGGAAGTGACCTTCCTGCGCGGCGCGGCCTCGTTGCCGTTCGTGCTGGTCTGGGTGCTGGCCAGCGCCGGGCCGCGTTCACTGGTGCCGCGCCGCTGGGGGCTGCACCTGCTGCGTGGTGCGCTGGGCATGGCGATGATCGGCTGCTTCGTGTTCGCCCTGCGCGACCTGCCGCTGTCCACTGCCTACACCATCTATTTCGTCGCCCCGCTGCTGATCGCTGCGCTGTCGGTGCCGCTGCTGGGCGAACGGGTCGGGCCGCGGCGCTGGGTAGCCATCGGCATCGGCCTGGTCGGCGTGCTGGTCGTGCTGCGGCCGGGCGTGGACGGCTTCATTTCGGTGCCTGGGCTGATGGTGCTGGCCGCGGCCACCGCCTATGCCGTAGCCGCGATCACGGTCAGCCTGCTGACCCGCACCGATACCTCGCAGTCGATGGTGGTCTGGTTCCTGGTGATCATGGCCATCGGTGCCGGCCTGCTGGCCCTACCCGGCTGGGTGCCACTGCAACTGGCACATGCGCCGCTGATCGGCGGCATGGGCCTGGCCGGAGCGCTGGGCCAGATCGCCCTGACCAGGGCCTTCCAGCTGGGCGAGGCCTCGATGATCGCGCCGCTGGAGTACAGCGGGCTGGTCTGGGTGATCGGCTGGGACCTGGCGTTCTGGGGCCAGCTGCCCGATGGCTATACCTGGGTGGGGGCGGCGATCATCGTTGCGTCCGGCCTGTACCTGCTGCATCGCGAGCGGGTGAACCGGCAGGAGCCGCCGAAGCCGTTGGACCACCCCTGAGCCGGGGTAGGGCCGGCCGGCGGCCGGCAACCCCTCGCGCCGGAGGGACCGCTGCAGGTGCCGGCCAGCGGCCGGCGCTACCGTGGGCAGCGGCTTAGAACCAAAAGGAATAACATTCTGGCCCATGGCGCGGGCGCGCGACCGCCTGCGCTGGTAGGCTGCACGCCCCCTTCCGTCACCCAGCCGGTGAGCCACGCCCGTGATCGAGTTCCAGCGCCTGCACAAATCCTATGCCGTTGCCGGCCGCGCAGTGAGCGCGCTGCAGCCGCTGGACCTGACCATCGAGGCCGGTGAGGTATTCGGCATCATCGGCCATTCCGGCGCCGGCAAGTCGACGCTGATCCGCATGATCAACCGCCTGGAAGAACCCAGTGGTGGGCGTCTGCTGATCGGTGGCGAGGATGTCACCGCACTGGACGCGGACGGCCTGCGCGCGCTGCGCCGGCGCATCGGCATGATCTTCCAGCACTTCAACCTGCTGTCTTCGCGCACGGTGGCCGGCAACGTCGCCTTCCCGCTGGAGCTGGCCGGCACGCCGAAGGCGGAGATCGACGCACGCGTGGTCGAGCTGCTGCAGACCGTTGGCCTGGAAGCGCATGCGCAGAAGTATCCGGCGCAGCTGTCCGGTGGCCAGAAGCAGCGCGTCGGCATTGCCCGCGCACTTGCAACGCGTCCGCAGATCCTGTTGTGCGACGAGGCCACCAGTGCGCTCGATCCGCAGACCACGGCATCGGTGCTGTCGCTGCTGTCGAAGATCAATCGCGAGCTGGGCCTGACCATCGTGCTGATCACCCACGAGATGGACGTGATCCGCCGCGTCTGCGACCGCGTCGCCGTGCTCGACGCCGGCCAGATGGTCGAGACCGGGCCGGTCACCCGGGTGTTCCTGCATCCACAGCATCCGACCACGCGCCGTTTCGTCAGCGAATCGGAGCACATGGACGAAGGTGCGCTGCATCGCGATTTCGATGCCGTCGGTGGCCGCATCGTGCGGCTGACGTTCCTCGGTGGCGACACCTATGAACCCCTGCTCGGCAGCGTGGCGCGGCAGACCGGGGTCGACTACAACATCCTGTCCGGCCGTATCGACCGGATCAAGGACACCCCGTATGGCCAGCTGGTCGTCGCCCTGGTGGGCGGTGACCAGTCCGCCGCGCAGGCCGCATTCGTGGCCGCCGGCGTGCACGTTGAGGAACTGCGTCGATGATCATCGCTACTGCCGGCGGCTTCTTCCGCCACCTGGATGCGGACAAGTGGGTGGATATCGGCAAGGCCACCCTCGAGACGCTGCTGATGATGGCCGGCTCGCTGCCGCTTACCCTGGCCATCGGCCTGCCGATGGGCGTGCTGCTGTACGTGTTCGGCGCGCCGCAGATGAAACGCCGGCCACTGGTCTATGGCGCGCTGGCGATCGTGGTGAACCTGCTGCGTTCGGTACCCTTCATCATCCTGATGGTGGTGTTGATCCCGGTGTCGCTGTGGTTGATGGGCCAGTCGATCGGCGTGCTCGGCACGTTGCCGGCGCTGGTCATCGGTGCGGCGCCGTTCTACGCGCGCCTGGTGGAAACCGCGCTGCGCGAAGTGGACCGCGGCGTGGTCGAGGCCGCGCAGTCGATGGGTGCCACCACCTGGCAACTGGTCACCCGGGTGCTGCTTCCCGAGGCGCGGCCGGGCCTGATTGCCGCCGCCACGGTCACTACCGTTGCTCTGGTTGGCTTCACTGCCATGGGCGGCGCGATCGGTTCCGGCGGCCTGGGCGACCTGGCGCTGCGCGAAGGCTACCAGCGCAACCGCACCGACGTGGCCCTGGTTACCGTGGTGGTGCTGCTGATCCTGGTGCAGCTGCTGCAGATGCTCGGCGACCGCCTGGTCGCGCACTACACCCGCAAGTAGCCCGCCTCAGATAGTGCCGGCCGCTGGCCGGCAACGATGCGCTGCTCCAGGTGTGCCGGAGCTGCCGGCCAGCGGCCGGCACTACATCTGCGCCCGGCGCTCTCTCAACGCACGTTGGGTACTTCGTAACCCAGCTTGCCGACCTGCTCCGGGCGCTGTGGCACACGCTTGAGCTTGTCGGTGTTCACCCCGTATTCGTCACGCAGGCGCTCGGCCAGTTCCTTGTAGAGGCCCTTGTCCATGTCCGGTGTGCGCGAGAAGATCCAGGCCATCTCGCGGCCCGGGTAGCCGATCAGTGCCCAGGAATAATCCGGTGCTACTTCCAGCACCCGTGAATGGGTGGGCACCACGCGATAGAACCAGGTGCGCCAGCCGTGATTGCCGCTGTCCGGGTCGACACTGGCGCGTGCGCGGATCTCCTGCAGGGGTTCGCCGAAGCCATCACGATAGCGGTAGGTGATGCCGACCTTGTGCGCGTCGCGCAGTTCGTACTCGTTGACGCTGGCCACATGGCCGCGCTCGACGAAGTTCGGCACGCGGCCAATCACGTACCAGGTACCCATGAAGCGCTTCAGGTCGATCGGCGCATCCGGGTCGGCGACGCGTGGGGCGCTGGCACGGGGCGATGGCGGCTCGCTGGCGGCCACGGCGGGGCCCGCCAGGGACAGGGCCAAGAGCATGGCGCAGAGCGGGCGGATCGAAGTCATGCGGGAGCGGGCTCAGGAGGGCTTTGCGTGAGCATGGTCGACTGAGCGTGCGCGATCCGTCAATGGTGTCGCAGCCTTTGAGAAGGGCATTGACCAAGCTGTGTTGCACTGTCTACCGGAGAAGCCCCATGAACGCACGTTCCGTCCGTCGCCCTGCAGCTGAACGCGTCAGCCTTGAACGTGCCGACCCGCGCCTGCTGCGCAGCGTGCGGCAGTTGGCCCTGGCCGGTGTGGCACTGGTCCTGGTCTGGCCGGCCGCGCGTGGTAGCAGCGCGTGGCTGGGCTGGTTGCCGATGTGGCTGGTGGGCATGCCGCTGGTGGCCTGGTGGGCGCTGCTGCGCTTCCCGTTGCCTCGCCTGTCGTGGCTGCGGCGGGCGCGTCACACCGGTGGACAGGCGGACCGACGCGGTGGCGGTGCGGCCCGCCGCCGTCGCGGCGCCACCGCCGCGGCCTGACCTTCGACACGGGGGCGACAGCGGTGATCCATGCTAGCGTTCCAAGGCTTATGACTGCCTGGAGCTGCAATGTCACGATTCGCTTCCGCCTGCCTGTTGGCTGGCATGATGACCGCTGCCTCGGTGGGGACCGCCGTGGCCGCTGAAGACACCGACCGTTACGCCTGGCTCGAAGACGTAACCGGCGACAAGCCGCTGGCCTGGGTCAAGGAACAGAACGCCAAGTCCGAGGCGCGCCTTGCGCAGACCCCGGCATTCAAGCAGATGGAAGCCAGCATCCGCGAGGTGCTCGACTCCGATGCCAAGATTCCCGCCGTGCAGAAGATCGGCGACTACTACTACAACTTCTGGAAGGACCAGCAGCACGAGCGTGGCCTGTGGCGACGCACCACCCTGGCCGAATACCGCAAGGCCTCGCCGCAGTGGGAAACCGTGCTCGACCTGGATGCACTGAACAAGGCCGAGGGTGAGAACTGGGTCTGGCACGGCGCCGATTGCCTGCGCCCGGACTACAGCCGTTGCCTGATCGCGTTGTCGCGCGGCGGCGCCGATGCCGACGTCACCCGCGAATTCGACCTGGCCAACAAGACCTGGATCAAGGATGGCTTCTTCCGTCCGGAGTCGAAGGGCGGCCTCAACTGGATCGACCGCGATACCGTGTTCGTCTACACCGACTTCGGTGCCGGCTCGATGACCACCTCCGGCTACCCGCGCGTGGCCAAGCTGTGGAAGCGTGGCACTCCGATGGCCTCGGCCACGACGGTGTACGAAGGCAAGCCGGAAGACATGTACATCGCGGCGACGCACGATGACACTCCGGGCTTCGAACGCAACCTGGTCAGCCGCACGCTCGCCTTCTACAACAACGAGATCTACCTGCGCGGTGACGATGGCACGCTGACCAAGATCGACGCGCCGAATTCGGCCGAGAAGGGCCTGCACAAGCAATGGCTGACCCTGGAGCTGCGTGATCCGTGGACTGTCGGGGGCAAGACCTATGCGTCCGGTTCGTTGCTGGCCACCAAGCTGGATGACTTCCTGGCCGGCAAGCGCGAGTTCGACGTGCTGTTCACCCCGACCGCGACCACCTCGCTGGCCAGCGCCACCTGGACCAGGAACCATCTGGTGCTGAACGTGCTGGACGACGTCAAGAACCGCCTGTCGGTGCTGACGCCGGGCGCCAATGGCTGGCAGACCAGCCGCTTCGTTGGTGCACCGGCTTTCGGCACGCTGGGCGTGGCTGCGGTCGACAGCAATGACAGCGACGCGGTGTGGCTGACGGCCACCGACTATCTGACCCCGACCACGCTGGCGCTGGCCGAGATCGGCCAGGCCCCGGAAACGCTGAAGACCATGCCGGCCTTCTTCGATGCCAAGGGCAAGGTGATCGAGCAGCACTTCGCCACCAGCAAGGATGGCACCCGCGTGCCGTACTTCGTTGTGCACGATCGGGCGATGAAGCTGGACGGTTCCAATCCGACCCTGCTGTACGGCTACGGTGGCTTCGAGATCTCGCTGACCCCGAGCTATTCCGGTGGCATGGGCCGCGCCTGGCTGGAAAAGGGCGGCGTGTACGTGGTCGCCAACATCCGTGGCGGTGGCGAGTATGGGCCGCGCTGGCACCAGGCGGCACTGAAGCAGAACCGCCACAAGGCCTATGAAGACATGGCCGCGGTGGCGCGCGATCTGGTCAAGCGCAAGATCACCAGCGCCAGGCACCTGGGCGTGCAGGGCGGCAGCAATGGTGGCCTGCTGACCGGCAACATGCTGACCCAGTACCCGGAGCTGTTCGGTGCGGTGGTGGTGCAGGTGCCGCTGCTGGACATGAAGCGCTACAACCACCTGCTGGCAGGCGCATCGTGGATGGCCGAGTACGGCAACCCGGATACCAGCGACTGGGAGTTCATCAAGACCTTCTCGCCGTACCACCTGTTCGATGCGAAGAAGAAGTACCCGCCGGTGCTGTTCACCACCTCCACCCGCGATGACCGCGTGCATCCGGGCCATGCCCGCAAGATGGCGGCGAAGATGATCGACGCCGGCAAGGACGTGACCTACTACGAGAACATCGAAGGTGGCCACGGCGGTGCAGCCAACAACGCGCAGGCCGCACACATGTCGGCGCTGGCCTACAGCTTCCTGTGGGAACGCCTCGGCGGTAAGTGACGGAATGAAAAACGCCGCCTTCGGGCGGCGTTTTTCGTTGGGTCCGCGTATCCACGTGGCGTGGAGCCAGTAGATCCACGCCATGCGTGGATGCTGTTCGCGCAGGGCGATCAGGTGCCCCAGCTCTTCAACCCACGCGCGATCCGCTCCACCGCCTCCTGCAATCGCGGCACTTCCTGGGTATAGGCCAGGCGCACGTGCTGGTTGGCACGATGGAAGCCGAAATCCAGCCCGGGCGTGAATGCCACATGCTCGGTTTCCAGGAAGTGGGCGCAGAACGCCTGCGCATCGTCGGTGAACGCGCTGACGTCTGCGTACAGGTAGAACGCGCCCTGCGGCTCGACCTCGATACGGAAGCCCAGCTCACGCAGTGCGGGCAGCAGGAAGTCGCGACGCTGGCGGAACGCTTCGCGGCGCTGTTCGAAGATCGCCATCGATTCCTCGCTGAAACAGGCGAGGGCGGCATGCTGGGCGATGCTCGAGGCGCTGATGTACAGGTTCTGCGCCAGCTTCTCCAGGTCCGGTACCGCGGCCGGCGGTGCCACCAGCCAGCCCAGCCGCCAGCCGGTCATGCCGAAATACTTGGAGAAGCTGTTCAGCACGAACGCGCTGTCATCCACCTGCAGCACGCTGGGCGCATCCAGGCCATAGGTGAGGCCGTGGTAGATCTCGTCCACCACCAGGTGGCCGCCCCGCGCGTGCAGGGCCTGCGACAGTGCGGCCAGATCGTCGGCGGAAAGCACGGTGCCGGTCGGGTTGGCCGGTGAGGCGACCAGCGCGCCGACGCTGTCGGCATTCCAGTGCCGTTCCACCAGTGACGGGGTCAGCTGGTAGGCGGTCTCCGGCCCGACCGGTACCAGTTGCGCACCGCCTTCCACCAGGCGCAGGAAGTGGCGGTTGCACGGATAGCCGGGGTCCGCCAGCAGCCAGTGGCGGCCGGGATCGACCAGCAGGCTGCTGGCCAGCAGCAGCGCACCGGACCCACCCGGTGTGACCAGGATGCGTTCAGGGTCGATATCCAGCCCGTAATGGCTGCGATAGAAGCCGCTGATGGCCTCACGCAGAGCCGGCAGGCCACGTGCGGCGGTGTAGCGGGTATGACCGGCGGCCAATGCGGCCTGGCCGGCGCGCACGACAGGTTCGGCGGTGGTGAAGTCCGGTTCGCCGATTTCCAGGTGGATCACATCGTGGCCGGCCTGCTCCAGCGCCTGTGCGCGGGCCAGCAGGGACATCACGTGGAATGGAGCGATTTCATGGCTGCGCCGGCTGTAGCCCGGCGTGTGGGGCAGGGTGCTCATGTGCCCATGGTACGCCGCGCGTCTGGGTCATGCGTTGTGGTAGTGCCGGCCGCCGGCCGGCATTCCGACCGTCTCCGGGTTCGTGAGGTTGCTGGCCAGCGGCCGGCACTCCCCATGACGATCCGCAGGGTTGCCCGCAGCCCTCCTGCAACCCAGACTCGGGCACAAGGACGCCATTGCATTGCAGTTCAAGGAACCCCACTACATGAAATCCACTCTCTGCCTGTTGCTCGCCAGCCTGATGACCACTACTGCCACCGCCGCCACTCCGCCTGTTCCGCCGGATGCCGCCAAGCATCCGCATGTGGTCAAGGCGCCGTTCGGCGCGACCCGCAACGATGACTATTACTGGCTGCGCGACGACAAGCGCGAGAACAAGGACATGCTGGCCTACCTGCAGGCCGAGAATGCCTACGCGGACCAGGTGCTGGCGCCGCTCAAGCCGCTCGAAGACACCCTGTACAAGGAGATCGTCGGCCGCATCAAGCAGGATGATTCCAGCGTGCCGGCGCGTGAGCGCGGCTATTGGTACTACAGCCGCTTCGAGACCGGCCAGGACTATCCGATCCACGCGCGCCGCAAGGGCAGCATGGAGGCCGCCGAGGAGATCCTGCTGGACGTCAACGCCATGGCCGCCGGCAAGGGCTATTTCAGCGTCGGCTCGATGGAAGTGAGCCAGGACAACCAGCTGCTGGCCTGGGCCGAGGATGATGTGGGCCGCCGCCAGTACACGATCCGCTTCAAGGATCTGGCCACCGGCAAGGTGCTGCCCGATGTGATCACCGGCAGCTCCGGCGACCTGGTCTGGGCCGACGACAACCGCACCGTGCTGTATGTCGAGAACGATCCGGAAACGCTGCTGACCGTGCGCGTGAAGAAGCACGTGCTGGGCACTCCAGCCAGCGCCGACACCGTCGTCTACGAAGAGAAGGACGACAGCTTCTACATGGGCATCGGCCGCACCCGCGATGATCGCTTCATCACCATCGGCGTGCACAGCACCGTGTCCTCGGAAGAGCGCTACGCACCGGCCGGCGACCCGACCACGTTCACCGTGCTGGCCCCTCGCCAGCGTGACGTCGAGTACGATGCCGACCACTACGACGGCCGCTGGGTGATCCGCACCAACGACGGCGCGAAGAACTTCAAGCTGGTCACTGCGCCGACCGATGCCACTTCGCGTGCGCAATGGAAGGACTGGATCGCGCACGACGATGCGGTGTTCATCGAAGGCTTCGAACTGTTCGATGGCTACACCGCCATCGCCGAACGCTCCGAGGGCCTGGAACGCATCCGCCTGCTGTTCAAGGATGGCCGCAGCGACTACGTGAAGGCTGATGAGCCAGCGTACTCGATGGGCCTGGGCGACAACACCGAGGCCGATACGCCCTGGCTGCGCTACGTATACACCTCGATGACCACCCCGACCACGGTGTTCGAGCTGAACACCGCCACCGGCGAACGCCGCCAGCTGAAGGTGCAGCCGGTGATCGGCTATGACGCGTCGAAGTACGAAACCGACCGCGTCTGGATCACCGCACGTGATGGCGTGAAGGTGCCGGTGTCGCTGGTCTACCGCAAGGGCTACCAGAAGGACGGCAAGGGCGCGCTGTTCCAGTACGCCTATGGCAGCTATGGCATGTCGATGGATCCGTACTTCAACCAGACCGCGGTGAGCCTGCTCGACCGCGGCGTGGTCTATGCCATCGCCCACATCCGCGGCGGCCAGGAAATGGGCCGCGACTGGTACGAGAACGGCAAGCTGCTGCACAAGCAGAACACCTTCAACGACTTCATCGACGTCACCCGCGGCCTGGTCGCACAGGGCTGGGCGGCGAAGGATCGCGTCGCTGCGTCCGGTGGCAGCGCCGGTGGCCTGCTGATGGGCGCGGTGGCCAACCAGGCCCCGCAGGATTACCGGGTGATGGTGGCGCAGGTCCCGTTCGTCGACGTGGTCACCACCATGCTCGACCCGACCATTCCGCTGACCACCAATGAGTACGACGAGTGGGGCAACCCGGAACAGAAGCAGTATTACGACTACATGCTGTCCTACTCGCCCTACGACAACGTGAAGCGGCAGGCGTACCCGGCGCTGTTCGTGGGTACCGGCCTGTGGGATTCGCAGGTGCAGTACTGGGAGCCGGCCAAGTGGGTGGCCAAGCTGCGTGACGACAACACCGGCCACTACCCGATCCTGTTCCGCACCAACATGGAAGCCGGCCACGGCGGCAAGTCGGGGCGCTTCCAGCGCTACCGCGAGCTGTCCGAGTCGTACGCGTTCGTGCTGCAGCAGCTGGGCATCGCCCAGCCGTGATCGCGACAGGGTGCCGGGCGCTGCCTGGCACCCTGAACCGGTATCCTTGCGGCCATGAGCGCGCCAGATCCTTCCGCCCCTCGCGATGCCGCCACGCCTCCGCGCGTGGTGCGTTTCCGCTGGGCGTGGTGGCTGCTGGCCTATGTCAGCCTCGGCACCGGCATCGTCGGCATCTTCGTGCCGGGCCTGCCGACCACCGTATTCATCCTGATTTCGGCCTGGGCCGCCTCGCGTGGCTCCGAGCGCCTGCACAACTGGCTGCTGCAGCATCCACGCTTCGGCCCGGCCATCGCCAACTGGCAGGCACACGGGGCGGTCAGCCGCTACGGCAAGTGGATGGCCACGATCACCATGGCGGTATGCGCCGCCATCATGCTGTGGTGCGTACCGATTGCCTGGGTGAAGTGGTTCTCGATCGGCAGCATGACCGTGGTGGCGATCTGGCTGTGGACGCGGCCGCTGCCGCCAAAGCAATGATTGCCCGCCGGGCATGGCCCGGCGCTACCTGCGGCGCCCGGTTACGGTAGCGCCGGGCCATGCCCGGCGGATGCGTGGCGTGCCGCCCTGCACCAACCGCTCAGCCGCCAATGGCTATACTCGGGGCATGAAGATCCCCCATCGAAACGCCATCCTGATTCCGCTGGCAGCGGCCTCGCTGCTGCTCCTCGCCGCCTGCGGCAACAAGGGCCCGCTGGTACTGCCGCAGAAGCCGGTGCCGGTGGAAGAAACCGTCGAACCCGCTGCCGAGCCCGCCACCGAGGCGACCCCGGCGGAGGCCCAGGGCGCCGTTGCCCCCGCCACGACCGTCGACCCGGCTGCAACGACCACTCAGCCGGCAACCGCGCCAGCGAAGAAGGCGGGCAGCGGGGATGAGTAAGGCCAGTTCCACGGCGCTGCGCTTCAGCAAGATGCACGGCGCGGGCAATGATTTTGTAGTGATCGACCTGCGTGACGGCACCGCGCCGCCTACGCCCGAACTGGCCGCGCGCCTTGCCGACCGCCACACCGGCGTCGGCTGCGACCAGATCCTGACCATCGAAGCGCCGCGTGTGGAAGGCTCGGTGGCCTCGTACCGCATCTGGAATGCCGACGGTTCCAATTCCGAGCAGTGCGGCAATGGCGCACGCTGCATCGCGGCCTGGCTGGTGCGCCAAGGGAGTGCGCAGGGCGATGCGTTCGTCATCGACAGCCCGCTGGCCAGCCATGAAGTGAAGGTGCTCGGTGACGGACAGTTCGCCGTAACCATGGGCGTGCCTGCCTTCGAGCCGGCCAACGTGCCGCTGATGGGCTTCGCCCATCCGCGCGAGGAATACCTGCTGCCGCTGCAGGGCGAAAGCGTGCGCTTCGCCGCAGTGTCGATGGGCAACCCGCATGCGGTGATCGAAGTCGGCCTGATCGATGCTGCGCCGGTCGAGCGCGTCGGTGCGCTGCTGCGGCAGCATGCCTCGTTCCCGCGCTCGGTGAACGTGGGCTTCGCCCAGGTGATGGGCCCGGCGCACGCCCGCCTGCGCGTGTTCGAGCGCGGCGTCGGCGAAACCCTGGCCTGTGGCAGTGGCGCCTGCGCCGCTGCGGTGACCCTGATGCAGCGCGGCCGCCTGCAGCGCGATGCCCGCATCAGCCTGCCCGGTGGTGACCTGCGCATCCAGTGGCCGGGCGATGGCCAGCCTGTGGTGATGGCCGGCCCGACCGCATTCGTCTTCGAAGGGGAGTGGATGGCATGAGCGAAACCGTCGACAAGCTCGGGGCCCACGAAGTCGCTGCCTGGTTGCGGCGTCATCCCGGCTTCCTCAAGCAGTTCCCGGACCTGGCCCTGACCCTGGTGGTGCCGCGCGATGACGGCCCGACCGCATCGCTGGCCAGCTACCAGCTGGAAGTGCTGCGCGAGAAGAACCGCGAGCTGGCGCGACGGTTGGCCGACCTGGGCGCGACCGCCCAGGTCAACGAGCGGCTGGCGGTGCGCACGCATCAGCTGACCCTGGCACTGATGAAGCAGGACAATGCGGCCGACACTCTGCGTGCGATGGCCGCTTCGTTGCAGGAAGACTTCGCCGGCGACCTGGTGCGGCTGGTGGTGCATGCGCCGGTGGCCGGGCTGGAACAGGCCGACTGGCTGCAGGTGATCGCCGCCGATGATCCGCAACTGGGCCCGTTCCGCGATTGCCTGAAGGACGGCGAGCCGATCTGCGGCCGCCTGCAGCCGGAGAAGAACGCCGTGCTGTACGGCGCGCGCAGCGAGGAGGTGCAGACCACCGCGCTGCTGCCGCTGCCGGGGGTTGGCCTGATCGCGGTCGGCAGCCATGATCCGAACCGTTTCTACCCGGGCATGGGCACGTTGTTCCTGCGCATGATGGGCGACGCCCTGGCCACTGGCCTGAAGCGCTTCCCGAGCTGAGCAGGGCACGACGGCGATGAGCGCGGTACAGGCGTTCCTGCAGCATCTGCAGGTGGAGCGGCGGATGTCGGCGCACACACTCGACGCCTACCGCCGCGACCTGGACGCACTGTCGGCGTGGGCCGAGCCGCGTGGCGTAGCCGTGGAGGCACTCGATGCCGATGCGTTGCGCCAGTTCGTGGCCGACGAGCATCGCCGCGGCCTGTCGGCCAAGAGCCTGCAGCGCCGCCTGTCGGCCTGCCGCAGCTTCTATGCCTGGCTGCTCAAGCACGGCCGCATCGAGGTCAGCCCTGCAGCGACGCTGAAGGCACCGCGCGCACCGCGCCGGTTGCCGCAGGTGCTCGATGCCGACGAAGCCGTACAGCTGGTCGAGCGTGAACCGGAAGGTGAACTCGGCCGACGTGATCGCGCGCTGCTGGAGCTGTTCTACTCCTCGGGCCTGCGCCTGAGCGAAGTCTGCGCACTGACCTGGCGCGACCTGGATTTCGCCAGCGGCCTGGTCAACGTGCTGGGCAAGGGCAACCGCCAGCGCCGGGTGCCGTTCGGCAGGCCCGCACGCGAAGCGCTGCAGGCGTGGCGCGCGGAAAGTGGTGGCGGCCCGTCTTCGCCGGTATTCCCCGGCCGCAACGGGCCGATCAGCCCGCGTGCGGTACAGATCCGCATCCGCCAGCTGGCGCAGCGCCAGGGCCTGTTCAAGCAGGTGCACCCGCACATGCTGCGGCACAGTTTTGCCAGCCACATCCTGGAGTCGTCCGGTGACCTGCGCGGCGTGCAGGAACTGCTCGGCCACGCCGACATCGCTACCACGCAGATCTACACCCACCTCGATTTCCAGCACCTGGCCAAGGTCTACGACGCCGCGCACCCGCGCGCGAAGCGCCGACGCAGCAGCGAGGGCAGCGGAGAAAGCTGAACGTTGCCCCTGCGGTGGCCGGTCGCGGGTGGCTTGAAGGGCGCAGCGCAGTCCCCACCTCTGGTTCTGTCACCCCGGAGGCATCATGGACCCCAGTCAGAACCCCAACGTTTTCCACGCCACCACCATCGTCTGCGTCCGTCGCGGCGAGCACGTGGCCATTGCCGGCGACGGCCAGGTCACGCTGGGCCACACCGTGATGAAGGGCAATGCACGCAAGGTGCGCCGCCTTGGCCGCGACGGCCAGGTGCTGGCCGGTTTCGCCGGTGCCGCCGCCGATGCCTTCACCCTGTTCGAGCTGTTCGAGGCCAAGCTGGAAAAGCACGGCCAGCTGCAGCGCGCTGCGGTCGAGCTGGCCAAGGATTGGCGCACCGAGCGCCGCCTCGGAAAGCTTGAAGCCCTGTTGGCCGTGGCTGACAAGGAAACCTCGCTGATCATCAGCGGCACCGGCGATGTGATCGAACCGGAGGACGGCATCATCGCCATCGGCTCCGGTGGCTCGTATGCACTTTCGGCCGCGCGCGCGCTGATGGCACATACCGAACTGGATGCGCGCACGATTGCCAGTGAAGCGATCGGCATCGCCGGCGACATCTGCATCTACACCAACCGCAACGTGGTGGTCGAGGAGCTGTGACGGGGAACCCGTCACAGACATTCCAGATTCGCCGGGCATGGCCCGGCGCTACCGTCCGGGGCCGTTCGGTTCCGGCATCGTAGACAACGAATTCGTGAGCACATCCATGTCGAAGATCGAAGTTTCCTCCGCCACCATGACCCCGCGCGAGATCGTGCAGGAACTGGACCGGCATATCGTGGGCCAGCACGACGCCAAGCGTGCCGTGGCCATCGCCCTGCGCAACCGCTGGCGCCGCATGCAGCTGGCGCCGGAGCTTCGCAATGAAGTGATGCCCAAGAACATCCTGATGATCGGCCCGACCGGCGTCGGCAAGACCGAGATCGCGCGCCGCCTGGCTACGTTGGCCAACGCGCCGTTCGTGAAGGTCGAAGCCACGCGCTTCACCGAAGTGGGCTACGTCGGCAAGGACGTCGAGCAGATCATCCGCGACCTGGCCGACACCGCGGTCAAGCTCTATCGCGAACAGGCCAAGGTGCGCGTGCGTACCCAGGCCGAAGAACGCGCCGAAGACCGCATCCTCGATGCGCTGCTGCCGCGTCGTAGCGGCGGCATCGGTTTCGATCCTGAAGTCGCCCGCAACGAACCGTCGGCGCAGGACAACGAGACCCGCATCAAGTTCCGCAAGATGCTGCGCAACGGTGAGCTGGACGAGCGTGAGATCGAGCTCGACCTGGCGGCCAATGTCAGCATGGACATCATGACCCCGCCGGGCATGGAGGAAATGGGCCAGCAGCTGAAGTCGATGTTCGCCAACCTGGGTGGCGGCGCGAAGGCGCACAAGCGCACGCTGACCATCAAGGCCGCGCGTCCGCTGCTGATCGAGGAAGAGGCCGGCAAGCTGGTCAACGAGGACGATATCCGCACTGCGGCAATCGAGGCCTGCGAGCAGCACGGCATCGTCTTCATCGACGAGATCGACAAGGTTGCCAAGCGCGGCGACAACGTGGGCGGTGGCGATGTCTCCCGCGAAGGCGTGCAGCGCGACCTGCTGCCGCTGGTGGAAGGCTCCAACGTGTCCACCAAGTACGGCACGATCAAGACCGACCACATCCTGTTCATCGCGTCGGGCGCGTTCCACTTGGCCAAGCCCAGCGACCTGATTCCGGAGCTGCAGGGCCGTTTCCCGATCCGCGTTGAGCTGGGCGCGTTGAGCAAGGGCGACTTCGTGCGCATCCTGACCGAACCGAAGGCGGCGCTGACCAAGCAGTACGAAGCACTGCTGGCCACCGAAGGCGTCAAGGTCAGTTTCACTGCCGATGCCATCGAGCGCCTGGCCGAGATCGCGTTCCAGGTGAACGAGCGCCAGGAAAACATCGGCGCGCGCCGCCTGCATACGGTGCTGGAGCGCCTGCTGGATTCGCTCAGCTACGAGGCACCGGACCGCGACGGCGAAACCCTGGCCATCGACAGTGCTTATGTCGATGCACACCTGGGCGAGCTGGTGCAGGACCCGGACCTGAGCCGCTACATCCTGTAATGCGCATCGAGGTCGGATCCTTCGCCGTGGCGAGGGCCCTGACTCCATCCGCTGCAACAGAAAAGGCCGCCGCAGGGCGGCCTTTTGCGTTAGCGCTCAGCGCGATTGCCGGGCGCGGTAGGCCTGCAGTACCTGGTCGATCACTGCACTGGTGCGGGCGGCGCTGATGCCGTTCGAGGGCGAGTGCCCGTGGCCGCGCAGTTCGTCCACGACGGAGGCGATCAACGGCTGCTGGACCGATGGCGGGTTCGGGATATCGAATGCCTGCACGCCCGCTTCGGTCTCCAGCACCACCGGAACGTCCTCGAAGGTGGCAAAGCGCAGCTGCCCCAGGTCGCCGGTGATCTCGACCTCGTCCTGTCGGCGGAACGCGCAGAAGCTCCATTGCGCGATGCCGTGCGCCCCCACCCCGGTGCGGAAGCACATCGAGACGCTGTCTTCGGCGGCGTAGGCGCCGGTCAACGAACTGGCCAGGCCGCGCACGTCGCTCAGGGGCCCCAGCAGATGGTCGAGCAGGTCCAGCGTGTGTGAGCCCAGGTCGACGAACAGCCCGCCGCCGGCGATGGCGGAGTTGGTTCGCCAGAAGTCCGGCGATGCGGCAGCCGCCGAATGTGGCCGATGCAGGGTGGCGCGCACGCTGCGCGGCGTACCGATCGCGCCGCTGTCCAGCAGCTGCTTCACCTGTGCGAAGCGGGGCAGGGCACGGCGGTAGTAGGCCACGAACACGGGCACGCCGCTGCGGGCGCTGGCCGCGATGATGCGCTGGCACTCGTCGTGGTTCATGGCCATCGGCTTTTCGATGTAGACCGGCTTGCCTGCAGCAATCGCCTGCAATGCGTAGTGCATGTGCGTGGAGGGCGGTGTTGCAACGTAGACCGCGTTCACCTCCGGATCGGCGATGAGTGCATCGGCGTCCGCGTACCAGCGCGGAATCGCGTGGCGGCGTGCATAGTCTTCGGCCAATGCGGCATTGCGGCGCATGACCGCCACTACCCGTGAGCCTGGCGTGTTGGCCAGGGCCGGCCCGCTCTTCTTCTCGGTGACGCTGCCACACCCGATGAAGCCCCACACCACGTTGTCCAGGATCATCGATCTGCCCTTGCAGGGGGTGCCGCAGTGATGGGAGCAGCCTCGTTCACGCCTCGGGCAGCGGCTCGGGGACGGTGCCGGGAACGAACACACCATCCTTCACGTAGGCGGCCAGGGTCATGTCCAGCGCGAGCATGCCATCGCGCTTGAGGTCCATCAGTTCCGGTTCGACCATCGCGCCGTGCAGCACGCCCAGCACGGTGGCGTGCAGCATGCGTGCGGCGATCTTCGGGTCGGCGCCCTCGCGCAGCTGGCCCAGGTCCTTGACGCGGCGCAGGGCGCGCTCCATCCGGTCCAGCGCATCGCGGAAGCCGGCCTGCTGCATTTCGGTCAGGACCCTGGTGTCGGCCGACGCATCGCTGCGCAGCATGATCTCCATGGTCTTGCGCAGGCGTTCGTCCTCGGACAGCTCGATGAACGAGTGGATCATCACCGCGCGCAGGTCGTGCACCGGGGTGTCGCGCTGGTCGGTGGAGGTGCGCTCCAGTTCCTGCATGAAGG
Organism: Stenotrophomonas maltophilia group sp. msm1; assembly: GCF_032025805.1. NCBI lineage: Bacteria > Pseudomonadati > Pseudomonadota > Gammaproteobacteria > Lysobacterales > Lysobacteraceae > Stenotrophomonas > Stenotrophomonas maltophilia group sp. msm1. The sequence goes on along the minus strand of NZ_JAVSKH010000001.1, from coordinate 82,551 downwards.
GCAGGTGCACCCGCTCGACGATCGCGGCCAGCACCTCGCTCTTGTTCTTGAAGTGCCAGTACACCGCGCCGCGGGTATAGCCGGCGCGGGCGCCGATCATCTCCAGCGTGGTACGGGCCACGCCGTGTTCATGGAAGCAGGCTTCGGCGGCGTCAAGGATGCCTTCCCGGGTTGCCTGGGTGTCCTCTTTGGTCTTGCGGGCCATGGGTAGGTACGAGTGCGGGTGAAACGTGGCTGAATTGTACCGGTTTACAAACAAACAAGCATGTATGTATATTTCGCTCCCATCATTCCCGTCGTGTGCGTGGCAGGCCGGTCCGGCTCCCACTCCCCGCTGGTGCGCGTTGCCTGCTGGCGCTTTCGGCCTGTATCAGCGCGATTTGAGATTCCTTCCCCTAAGAGCCTTTCCGTCATGTTGCTGAGCCGAATCCGACCCTTTGCACTGTCGCTGGCCATCGCCGCAGCCGTGGCTGCCTGCGGCGGCCAACCCCAGGCCCCCGAGCAAGGCCCGGGTGACGTCACCGTGGTCACGCTGAAGTCCGAAACCGTGGGCCTGACCCGCGAACTGCCGGGCCGTACCAACGCCTTCCTGGTCGCCGAAGTGCGCCCGCAGGTCAACGGCATCGTTGCCAAGCGCCTGTTCACCGAAGGCGGCATGGTCAAGGCCGGCGAGCCGCTGTACCAGATCGAGGACGCCAGCTACCGCGCCCAGGCCAACAGCGCCCGCGCCCAGCTGGCCCGCGCCGAAGCCACGGCCAACGCCGCGCGCCTGAGCGCCAAGCGCATCACCGAGCTGGCCAAGGTCGACGCGGTCAGCCAGCAGGACCTGGAAAACGCCGTCGCCGCGCAGAAGCAGGCCGAGGCCGATGTCGGTGCCGCCAGGGCCTCGCTGGACGCGGCCAACGTCACCCTCGGCTATGCCCGCATCACCGCGCCGATCAGCGGCCGCATCGGCAAGTCCAGCGTTACCCAAGGTGCGCTGGTCAGCGCCGGCCAGGCCAATGCACTGGCGACCGTGCAGCAGCTGGATCCGATCTATGTCGACCTGACCCAGTCCTCCGCCGAACTGCTGCAGCTGCGCCGCGAACTGGCTGCCGGCCGCCTGCAGGACAACCAGACCCTGCCGGTCAGCATCCTGATGGAAGACGGCAGCACCTTCGAGCACAAGGGCACGCTGGAGTTCTCCGAAGTCAGCGTCGATCCGACCACCGGCAGCTTCGGCTTGCGCGTGAAGGTGGACAACCCGGACGGCCTGCTGATGCCGGGCATGTACGTGCGTGCGGTGATCGGCGGCGGCGTGCGCAGCGATGCGGTGCTGGTGCCGATGCAGGGCATCGCCCGCGATCCGAAGGGCGACACCACGGCGATGGTGGTCGGCAAGGACAACAAGGTCGAAGCGCGCCCGGTCAAGGTCAGCCGCACGGTCGGCGACAAGTGGCTGGTCGAGGACGGCCTGAAGGCCGGTGACAAGGTCATCGTCGAAGGCCTGCAGAAGATCGGCCCCGGCATGCCGGTCAAGGCCACCGAGAAGGGCGCTGCTCCGGCCAAGCCGGCGGCAGCCGCCCAGCCTGCCGCCCCGGCCGGCGACGCGAAGTAAGCGGAGAACTCCATGGCACGCTTTTTCATCGATCGACCCATCTTTGCGTGGGTGATCGCCATCATCATCATGCTCGCCGGCGGCCTGGCCCTGTTCAAGCTGCCGGTCTCGATGTACCCCAACGTCGCACCGCCGGCGGTGGAAATCAGCGCCACCTACCCGGGGGCATCGGCCAAGGTGGTCGAGGACTCGGTGACGCAGATCATCGAGCAGAACATGAAGGGCCTCGATGGCCTGATCTACTTCTCCTCCAACAGCTCGTCCAACGGCCAGGCCACCATCACCCTGACCTTCGAGAGCGGCACCAACCCGGACATCGCCCAGGTGCAGGTGCAGAACAAGCTGCAGCTGGCCATGCCGCTGCTGCCGCAGGAAGTGCAGCGGCAGGGCATCAACGTGGCCAAGTCCAGCTCGGGCTTCCTGAACGTCATCGCGTTCGTGTCCGAGAACGGCAGCATGGACGCCAACGACATCGCCGACTACGTCGGTTCCAATGTCGTCGATCGCCTGAGCCGCGTGCCAGGCGTGGGCAACATCCAGGTATTCGGTGGCAAGTACGCCATGCGCATCTGGCTGGACCCGAACAAGCTGCATACCTATGGCCTGTCCGTCGCGGAAGTGACTGCGGCGATCAAGGCACAGAATGCCCAGGTCGCGATCGGCCAGCTCGGCGGTGCGCCGTCGGTGAAGGGCCAGCAGCTCAACGCCACCATCAACGCACAGTCGCGCCTGCAGACCCCGGAACAGTTCCGCAACATCATCGTGCGCGGCGCGCAGGACGGTGCCGAGCTGCGCCTGGGTGATGTCGCCCGCGTCGAACTGGGTGCCGAGTCCTACGACTTCGTCACCCGCTACAACGGCCAGCCGGCCAGCGGCCTGGCGGTCACCCTGGCCACCGGCGCCAACGCGCTGGATACTGCGGCCGGCGTGCACGCTGCGCTGGAAGACATGAAGAGCTTCTTCCCGGCCGGGCTGAAGGCCGAGATCCCGTACGACACCACCCCGTTCGTGCGCGTGTCGATCAAGGGCGTGGTGCAGACCCTGCTCGAAGCGATCGTGCTGGTGTTCGTGGTGATGTACCTGTTCCTGCAGAACTTCCGCGCCACCCTGATCCCGACCATCGCCGTGCCGGTGGTGCTGTTGGGTACCTTCGGCGTGCTGGCGATGCTGGGCTTCTCGGTGAACATGCTGACCATGTTCGCGATGGTGCTGGCGATCGGTCTGCTGGTGGACGATGCCATCGTGGTGGTGGAGAACGTCGAGCGCATCATGTCCGAGGAAGGACTGTCGCCGCTTGAAGCGACCCGCAAGTCGATGGGCCAGATCACCGGTGCGCTGGTGGGTATCGGCCTGGTGCTGTCGGCGGTGTTCGTGCCGATGGCCTTCATGAGCGGATCCACCGGCGTGATCTACCGGCAGTTCTCGGCCACGATTGTCTCTGCAATGGCGTTGTCGGTGCTGGTGGCGATCGTGCTGACGCCGGCACTGTGCGCGACCATGCTCAAGCCGCTGAAGAAGGGCGAGCATCATGTTGCCCACCGCGGCCTGGCCGGTCGCTTCTTCAACGGTTTCAATCGTGGCTTCGACCGCACCAGCGAAAGTTACCAGCGTGGTGTGCGCGGCATCATCCATCGTCCGTGGCGCTTCATGGGCATCGTGGCGGCGCTGTTCGTGCTGATGGGCGTGCTGTTCGTGCGCCTGCCCAGCTCGTTCCTGCCCAACGAAGACCAGGGCGTGCTGATGGCGCTGGTGCAGGCCCCGGTCGGCGCCACGCAGGAGCGCACGCTGGAATCGATCGCGGCATTGGAGAACCACTTCCTGCAGAACGAGAAGGATGCGGTGGATTCGGTGTTCTCCGTGCAGGGCTTCAGCTTCGCCGGCATGGGCCAGAACGCCGGCATGGCGTTCGTCAAGCTGAAGGACTGGAGCGAGCGTGACGCCGACAATGGCGTGATGCCGATCACCGGTCGTGCGATGGCGGCCCTGGGCCAGATCAAGGATGCCTTCATCTTTGCCTTCCCGCCGCCGGCCATTCCGGAACTGGGTACTGCCTCGGGCTATACCTTCTTCCTGAAGGACAACAGCGGCCAGGGCCACGAGGCACTGGTGGCCGCACGCAACCAGCTGCTCGGCCTGGCCGCCGGCAGCAAGAAGCTGGCCAACGTGCGCCCGAACGGCCAGGAGGACACGCCGCAGTTCCGCATCGACATCGACGCGGCCAAGGCGACCTCGCTGGGGCTGTCGATCGACCAGATCAACGGCACGCTGGCCGCTGCGTGGGGCAGCTCGTACATCGATGACTTCGTCGATCGTGGCCGCGTCAAGCGCGTGTTCGTGCAGGCCGACCAGCCGTTCCGCATGGTCCCGGAGGACTTCGACCTCTGGTCCGTGAAGAACGACAAGGGCGAGATGGTGCCGTTCAGTGCATTCGCCACCAAGCACTGGGATTACGGTTCGCCGCGCCTGGAGCGCTACAACGGCGTGTCGGCGATGGAGATCCAGGGCGAACCGGCCCCGGGTGTCGCCTCCGGCGATGCCATGGCCGAGATCGAGCAGCTGGCCAAGCAGCTTCCGGCGGGCTTCGGCATTGAGTGGACGGCGATGTCCTACCAGGAACGCCAGGCCGGCTCGCAGACGCCACTGCTGTACACGCTGTCGCTGATGATCGTGTTCCTGTGCCTGGCCGCGATGTATGAAAGCTGGAGCGTACCGACCGCGGTGCTGCTGGCGGCCCCGCTGGGTATTCTCGGCGCGGTGCTGGCCAACACCTTCAAGGGCCTGGAGCGCGACATCTATTTCCAGGTGGCGATGCTGACCACGGTGGGCCTGACCAGCAAGAACGCGATCCTGATCGTCGAGTTCGCCAAGGAAAACCTGGAAAAGGGCGCCAGCCTGATCGAGTCGATCATGCACGCCGTGCGCGACCGCCTGCGCCCGATCGTGATGACCTCGCTCGCCTTCGGCATGGGCGTGGTACCGCTGGCGATCTCCACCGGCGCCGGCTCCGGTGCCAAGCAGGCGATCGGCACCGGCGTGCTCGGCGGCATGATCGTCGGCACCGTGCTCGGCGTGTTCTTCGTGCCGCTGTTCTTCGTGGTGGTGCAGCGCGTGTTCAAGCGCAAGACCGCCGAGTGATGAAATCCGGTAGCCCCCCCCACCCCCTGTCCCCCCCCCCCCCCCCCCCCCCCCCGGGCGCCCCCCCCCCCCCCGGCGGGCGCCCCCCCCCCCCCCCCCCCCCCCCCCCCCCCCCCCCCCCGCTACCACCGTGACCCCCAAGGTGTCGCCATGAAATTCTCTTCTCTTGCTGTATCCCTGGCCGCCGCGCTCGCGCTGGCAGGTTGCTCCACCCTGGTGCCGAAGAACACCGCTGTCGCCCCGGCGATCCCGGCGCAGTGGCCGGCCGAGGCCGCGCAGGGCGAGGTGGCCGATGCCGCCGCCGTCGGCTGGCGCGACTTCTTCACCGATGCGCGCCTGCAGCAGGTGATCGAGCAGTCGCTGCAGAACAATCGCGACCTGCGCGTGGCCGTGCTCAACGTTGAACGCGCGCGCGGCCAGTACCGCGTGCAGCGCGCTGATCGCGTGCCTGGCGTGGCCGTCACCGGCCAGATGGACCGTCGCGGTACCGATGCCGGTGTCAGCGAGCAGTTCACCGCCGGCGTTGGCGTGGCCGAGTTCGAGCTGGACCTGTTCGGCCGCGTGCGCAACCTCAGTGAAGCGGCACTGCAACAGTACTTCGCGGTGGCCGCCAACCGCCGCAACGCGCAGCTGAGCCTGATTGCCGAGACCGCAACTGCGTGGCTGACGTATGGTGCCGATGCGCAGCAGCTGAAGATCGCCGAGGCCACGCTGAAGACCTACGAAGATTCGTTGCGCCTGGCCGAGGCCCGCCACGAGCGTGGCGGCAGTTCGGCACTGGAACTGACCCAGACCCGCACGCTGGTCGAGACCGCGCGTACGGACGCAGCACGCCTGCGTGGCCAGCTGGCCCAGGACCGTAACGCGCTGGCGCTGCTGGCCGGTGGCCAGCTGGATCCGGCGCTGCTGCCGGACAGCATCGAGCCGCAGCTGCTTGCATTGGCACCGCCGCCGGCCGGCCTGCCCAGCGACGTGCTGCTGCAGCGCCCGGACATCATGGCCGCCGAACACCAGCTGCTGGCGGCCAACGCCAATATCGGTGCGGCACGCGCGGCGTTCTTCCCGAGCATCTCGCTGACCGGCAGCGTCGGCAGTGGTTCGAGCGAACTGTCCAACCTGTTCGACAGCGGTACGCGCGTGTGGAGCTTCCTGCCGAAGATCACGCTGCCGATCTTCCAGGGCGGCAAGCTGCGCGCCAACCTGGCCATCGCCAACGTCGATCGTGATATCGCTCTGGCGCAGTACGAGAAGTCGATCCAGGTGGGCTTCCGCGAAACCGCCGATGCGCTGGCGTTGAATGTCAGCCTGGACGAGCAGGTGAGTTCACAGCAGCGCCTGGTGGAAGCGGCCGAACAGGCCAACCGCCTGTCGCAGGCGCGCTACGACGCGGGCCTGGACAGCTTCGTGACCCTGCTGGATGCGCGACGTACCGCCTACAACGCACAACAGACCCAGCTGCAGGCGCAGCTGGCGCAGCAGGCCAACCGCATCACGCTGTACAAGGTGCTTGGCGGTGGCTGGCACGAGCGCAGCTGAAGGACAGCCGGCCAGCGGCCGGCTCTACCTTGATGATCGATGGTAGTGCCGGCCGCTGGCCGGCATTGTCATTTCAGGACCTGCTACACCGCTTCATCGTCGCGCCGCGCTGCATGGCAGGCGCGCACCCGCGCGAGCGCATCGCCGGCTTCGCGCGCCATCTGCTCGTACTCGGCGCGGATCTCTTCCAGGCGTGCCTCGTCCAGTTCTTCCAGATCGAGCAGCTCGTTGTTGGCCTCGGCGGTTGCCCGGATCAGCTCGTCCAGCTTGATCTGCATCGCGGCGGTGTCCGCGTTCTGCGTGTGCTGGATCAGGAACACCATCAGGAAGGTGATGATGGTGGTGCCGGTGTTGATCACCAGCTGCCAGGTGTCGTTGAAGCCGAACACCGGGCCACTGATGCCCCAGATCACCACGATCGCCACTGCAGCCAGGAAGGTCCACGGCGAGCCCGTGGCGGCCGCGGCCTTCTTGGCGATCGTATTGAACAGGTTTCGTGCTTTCATCGTCGTCGTCCCACTCAGGTGACGAGGATGATCGGCAGTGGCGCGTGGAGGCGCCGTGCAGCGGCCGTCAGGCGCGCATGCGTTGCAGTCGTGGCGCCTGCAGGCTGCGCACCGGGCTGCTCTGATAGACGTGCTGCCAGCAGAGGTCGACGAACTCGCGGGCCTGTGCTTCGCTCAGCCGCGGCATGATCTGCAGGGCGTACTGGGTCTGGAACATTTCGTCACGTTCGGCCTCGCTGGCGCGCGGCTGGGTGATCAGCGAATCACAGGCGAACTTGATCCACGGCACGTAGGAGCCGAACGAGTTGTGCGGCAGTGCGCCCTCGGCATGCTGGCGGCGCCAGTGGTCAAGCTCGGCGTCTACGTTGATGACCGGAGGAATGGTGGGGACTTCAGCGTGCATGACAATCCAGTTCGGTTGAGTGGAAAGGGAGTGGGGGTTCATCGGAGTGTGGCGTATCTGCCGGTGCATGCCGCGTCAGCGGGATGTGGAGCCGGTGTGGCGATTGCTGATCAGTTGCGCGTGCTCGACCGCCCCCATCTGCTCGGCCATGGTGGCCATCGCGTTGCACAGTCGCTCGTGATCGCGTGGCTGGCCGCGCACCAGTTCCAGCTGCAGGCCCTGGTAGGCACTCCAGAACGACGCACTGCGCCGGTGCAGCGCGAAGTGCTGCTGCAGGCGTTCGCGGATGGATTCGAGGATCGGGTCGGGCGTAGGTCGTACGGCGTGCGCGCACATGGCTGGCTCCGCCGGGGAAACGAGCCCCGGTAACCCCACCCTAGGCGTGTCAGCCGGGTGGGGTGTTACCGCAGTGTGTGCACGCAGTCCAGCTGACTGTGCGCGCGGTCACGGCAATGGCCGCAAACGCTGTCCGCACTAAGAGGTGGCGGCACTGAAGCGTTCATCAAACGGGTTCAACGGATGACGGTGTGTGGCTCATTCACCGATGTCTTCGTTCCAGATGTCCGGATGGCGGCTGATGAAATCGCCGAGCAGGTCGACGCATTCCTGGTTGTCGAGGTCGATCACGTTGACGCCGTTTTCCCGCAACCAGTCGATGCCGCCCTGGAAGGTGCGCGATTCGCCCACCACCACGGTGCCGATGTTGAACTGGCGCACCAGGCCAGAGCAGTACCAGCACGGTGCCAGGGTGGTGACCATGATCGTGTCCTGGTAACGGCGCTGGCGGCCGGCCTTGCGGAACGCATCGGTCTCGCCGTGCACCGACGGGTCGCCTTCCTGCACGCGGCGGTTGTGGCCGCAGCCAAGCAGGCGGCCGTCGTTGTGGTACAGGGCCGCGCCGATCGGCACGCCGCCCTCGGCCAGGCCCTGGCGGGCTTCGGCGATGGCGGTCTGCAGCAGGGCCTGGTAGTCGGGCGTGGTGATCATGCGGGGCTCCGGTAAGTCGTGGCCCGCCATGATACGGGCAGGGGGTGCCGCTGGCCCCCGGCGGTGCGATAATCGGGGCCATGAGCGAATCCCCCTACAAAGCCGGTACCACCCATTTCGGGTTCCGCGACGTCGCCGCCAAGGACAAGCAGAAGCTGGTCGGCCAGGTGTTCACCTCGGTCGCGCGCAACTACGACCTGATGAACGACCTGATGAGCCTGGGCGTGCACCGGGCGTGGAAGCGCTACTACGTGGCCACCGCGCAGGTGAAGCCGGGCGACCGCGTGCTCGATCTGGCGGGCGGCACCGGCGACATCGCCGCCCTGCTGAAGGAGCGCGTCGGCGCCGAGGGCTCGGTGGTGCTGGGCGACATCAACGCCGGCATGCTGTCGGTCGGCCGTGACCGCCTGACCAACCGCGGCCTGGTGCTGGGCCTGGACTACGTGCAGTGCAACGCCGAGGCCCTGCCGTTCCCGGACAACAGCTTCGACCTGGTCACCATCGCCTTCGGCCTGCGCAACGTGACCGACAAGGACGCTGGCCTGCGCGAGATGCACCGCGTGCTGAAGGTGGGCGGCCAGGCCCGCGTGCTGGAGTTCTCCGAAGTCACCGCGGACTGGTTCAAGCCGATCTACGACTTCCACTCGTTCAAGATCCTGCCGAAGCTGGGCAAGCTGTTCGCCAATGACTCGGACAGCTACCAGTACCTGGCCGAGAGCATCCGCAAGCACCCGCCGCAGGACGAACTGAAGGCGATGATGGCGCAGGCCGGCTTCGAGCGCTGCCACTACAAGAACCTGACCGGCGGCATCGTCTCGATCCACTCCGGCTACAAGCTGTAAGCCCGGTGTCCGGGTAGTGCCGGCCGCTGGCCGGCATCCCCGTGCCCGGTCATCGTCCGTGCGGATGCCGGCCAGCGGCCGGCACTACCGGTGCTGTGGGCCGCCATTACCCCGCACCGCGCAACGCCTGCGCGGCCGGAGGGAGTTACCATTGGGGTTTGATCCCCGTAACGGTCCCGATTCATGCGTAATCCGCTGATGCTCCTTCCGCTGGCCGTGGCCCTGGCCGCCGGCTGCTCCCAGGAGGCGGCCGCGCCCGCCGCCGCCCCGACTGCCGCAAAGGCCCCTGCCGCCCCCGTGAACGCCGAGAACCGCAGCCACGACGAAAGCTCGTACGCCGAGCCGGACAAGGTCGTCATCAAGGACATCGCGCTGGATCTGAAGCTGGACTTCGACCAGAAGCAGATCGGCGGTACCGCCACCTACACCCTGGAATGGAAACAGAAGGACGCCAGGCAACTGGTGCTCGACACCCGCGAGCTGACCGTGTCCAAGGTCGAGGCCGTTGCCGCCGACGGCGCGCGCAGCCCGCTGAAGTTCGAACTGGCCCCGGCCGACAAGGTGTTCGGCAGCAAGCTGACCATCGAGGCTGCGGAGCAGCCGGCCAAGGTGGAAGTGACCTACCACACCGCACCGACCGCCTCGGGCCTGCAGTGGCTGGCGCCGTCGATGACCGAGGGCAAGAAGCTGCCCTTCATGTTCAGCCAGTCGCAGGCCATCCACGCCCGTTCGTGGGTGCCGCTGCAGGACACCCCGAGCGTGCGTTTCACCTACAGCGCGCACGTGGTCTCGCGCCCGGACGTGATGGTGCTGATGAGCGCCGACAACGATCCGAAGGCCGCGCGTGACGGTGACTACACCTTCAAGATGCCGCAGCCGATTCCGTCCTACCTGCTGGCCATCGCGGCCGGCGACCTGGTGTTCGAGCCGATCTCCGGCCGCTCCGGCGTCTGGGCCGAGCCGACCATGGTCAACAAGGCCGCCAAGGAATTCGAGGACACCGAGAAGATGATCGGTGCCGCCGAGAAGCTGTACGGCGAATACCGCTGGGGCCGCTACGACATGCTGGTGCTGCCGCCGTCGTTCCCGTTCGGCGGCATGGAGAACCCGCGCCTGACCTTCGCCACCCCGACCGTGATCGTCGGCGACAAGTCGCTGGTCTCGCTGGTCGCCCATGAACTGGCGCACAGCTGGTCGGGCAACCTGGTGACCAACGCCAGCTGGAAGGACATCTGGCTCAATGAAGGCTTCACTACCTACGTCCAGGGCCGCATCACCGAAGCCCTGTACGGCAAGGAGATGGCCGAGATGGAGAAGCAGATCGACCAGACCGACCTGCTGGCCGAAGTGAAGGACATGAGCCCGGCCGACCAGGCGCTGGCGCTGCCGCCGCTGAACGAGCGCGACCCCGACGAAGCGCTCAGCCAGGTCGCCTACGTCAAGGGTGCATGGTTCCTGGAGTTCCTGGAGCAGCGCTTCGGCCGCGAGACCTTCGATCCGTTCCTGCGCGGCTGGTTCGATGACCATGCTTTCCAGAGCGCGAACACCGACCAGTTCGTCGACTACATGAAGAAGAACCTGCTGCCGAAGAATCCGTCGGCAGTGACCGAGGCCGAACTGAAGGCATGGCTGGACGAGCCGGGTATCCCGGCGTTCGCGGCCAAGGCGCAGTCGCGCAACTTCAGCAGCGTCGATACCGCACGCATCGCCTTTGCCAGCGCCGGCACCGTGCCCAGCAGCCAGGTCATCGCCGACTGGAGCACCCAGGAATGGGTGCGCTTCATCGACGGCCTGGGCGCGACCCAGCCGCTGGACAAGCTGGCCACGCTGGACAAGGCCTTCCACTTCACCGGCACCCCGAATGGCGAAATCGCCATGCGCTGGTACCCGCTGGCGATCCGCAGCGGCTACGAGCAGGCCAATGAAGGCGCGGCGGCATTCATCGAGCGCGTCGGCCGTCGCAAGCTGATCCTGCCGATCTACGCCGAACTGGTGAAGACCCCGAAGGGGCTGGAGCTGGCCAAGCAGGCCTTCGAAAAGGCCAAGCCGGGCTACCACCCGATCACCACCGCCTCGGTCCAGGACATGCTGGCCAAGGCTGAAGCCAAGTAAGCGGTAGTGCCGGCCGCTGGCCGGCAACCGGTCACTGCTTCACCACCAACGGCGGGGAAACCCGCCGTTGGTGTATCCGCTTTTCGCTGCCGATAGAATCGGGATGCACTCGCAAAGGACCTCCGCCATGAAACGACTGATCCTGCTCACCGCCTGCACGCTGGCGCTGGCCGCCTGCAGCAACCCCGAGGAAGAACGCAAGGCGCAGGAAGCCGCCGCAGCCGCCGTGCAGGCGCAGAAGGAGGCCAAGGCCGAAGACGTGGCCAAGCAGTACGACATGGCCGTGGCCGCGCAGGACTGGGAGCGCGCGCGCCTGCACGGCGCCTCGCTGCTGGACCAGTACAAGGACACCGCGGCCGCCGAGCGCATCGCCGCAGGCTTCGACGAGGTCAAGGCCAAGGGCGATGCCGCGCGCGACCTGCGCCGCATGCAGGCGCTGTGGCAGTACAACCAGATCCCGGTGGGCAGCAAGGGCAACCAGGTTTCGGCGCAGATCTACAGCAAGGAACGGGTGGACGTGGATGGCAGCGGCGCCAAGCCGGTGCAGCTGGTGTTCCGCGATCATCCGGAGTGGAAGCGGCATGCGTATCTGGTGCTGCAGGCCGGCGATTTCCGTTGCCCGCAGTGCACGGTGAAAGTAACCGTGGACGACGGCAAGCCGATTTCCATGGCGGCGTGGCGTCCGAAGACCGATGAAGCCATTGCCCTGTTCATCACCGACCAGAAGGCGCTGTGGAAGCTGGCGCGCAAGGGCAAATCGATCAGCATCGAGTTCCCGGTCAAGGCCGGTGGCACCCGCACCGCTGTGTTCGAAACCGGTGGCGTCGACGCCAGCCGCATGCCGCAGTGGTGGCAGTGATCGTTGCGGCGGGCAGCGCCGTGCACGCGTTGTCCGCGATCCGGCACTGGGTGTTCGACATGGATGGCACGCTGACCGTCGCCGTGCATGATTTCGCCGCGATCCGCCGCGCGCTGGAGATCGCGGCCGAGGAAGACATCCTTGACCATATTGCGGCCTTGCCGGACGCACCGGCGCAGGCCAAGCGCGCGTGGCTGCTGGATCATGAGCGCGCGCTGGCCGAGGACGCACTGCCGGCACCGGGTGCGCTGAAGCTGCTGCGCGCGTTGTCGGCGGCAGGCTGCCGGCTCGGCATCCTGACCCGCAATGATCATGCGCTGGCGAAGCTGACTTTGGACGCGATCGGGGTCGGGGCGTTGTTCGACGATGCCGACATCATCGGCCGCGATGAAGCGGTGCCCAAACCCTCACCGGATGGCCTGCAGCAGCATCTGCGGCGTTGGGGGATCGGGGCTGCGGAGGCAGTGATGGTCGGTGACCACGCCTACGACCTGGAGTGCGGCCGTGCCGCAGGCACGCACACCGTGCTGGTCAATCTGCCGGAAAATCCGTGGCCGGGCCGTGCCGACTGGCATTTCGCCGATTGCCGCGCCTTGTTGGCTGCCTGGCAGGGCGCCTGATGATGTAGAGCCGAGCCCACGCTCGGCTGCTGTCCGGTCAGATCGCGCTGGCGCGCGCAAGCCGAGCATGGCTCGGCTCTACAGGAATCAAACAGTGTGTCGACCAAGGTCGACACCTACCAACAGCATTCCCAGCAGCGCATCGGGTGGAAAGCCCCCTTGTTGTTCAAGGGGCGCGCCGAAGGCGCGGGGATAAGGTGGAATGCGCGAGCAATTTGGTTACGCGCTAAGCGCGTAGCCAAATTGCTGCTTGAACTGCTCGTTGAACTCATCGAAAGTGAAGCGCTGGTTCTGCGTGCCCGGGTGTTCGACCTTCAGCGCGCCCATCAGGTTGCCCATGCGGCCGATGGTCAGCCAGTCGTAGCCCTTCTGGATGCCGTAGATCAGGCCGGCGCGGAAGGCGTCGCCACAGCCGGTCGGGTCGACCACGCGGCGCTCGTGCGCCGGCGGGATGTCGTAGCTCTTTTCCGGGGTGTGGATGACCGCACCCTTCGGGCCACGGGTGGTGATGTAGGCCTTGACCCGGCTGACGATCTCCTTTTCGTCCCAGCCGGTGCGCTCCTGCAGCAGGTTCGACTCGTAGTCGTTGACCACCACGTAGTCGGCCTGATCGATGAACGCGCGCAGCTCCGGGCCGTTGAACAGCGGCATGGCCTGGCCCGGGTCGAAGATGAACGGGATGCCGTCCTCGTGGAATTCCTGCGCGTTCTGGATCATGCCTTCGCGGCCGTCCGGGCCGACCAGGCCCAGGGTCACGCCCGGCACGCCACGCACGTGGTTCTCGTAGGAACGCATCATCGCGCCCGGGTGGAAGGCGGTGATCTGGTTGTTGTCGTGATCGGTGGTGATGAACGCCTGCGGGGTGAACAGCTCATCGATCACGCGCACGCGCGACAGGTCGATGCCCAGGCCTTCGAAGTACTCGCGGTACGGGCCGAAGTCCGATCCCACCGTGCCCATCGGGATCGGCTGGCCACCCAGCAGGTGCAGGTTGTAGGCGATGTTGCCGGCGCAGCCGCCGAACTCGCGGCGCATGCGTGGGACCAGGAACGACACGTTCAGGATGTGCACCTTGTCCGGCAGGATGTGATTCTTGAACTGGTCCGGGAACACCATGATGGTGTCGAAGGCAAGAGAACCACAGATCAGAGCGGACATCGATGTAAGCCTATGCGGTGAATTTTGGGGTGGGCCGGCCCGGTTCAGCGGGCAAGCAAACGGCGCCCTTGGGCGCCCGACGGCGCAAAGGTTACCCGCTGGTGCCGCTCAGGGCCAGAACCGGGTGAGACCTGATCAGGCCGAAAGCCTGTGAAGACGCGGGTTCAGCTAGTTTTTTCCTTGCTCGGCGGCAGGCGGGTTGCTAGGCTTGTCGGCCTCGATTTCTGCCCATTTTTTCGCCATCCCGCGGCGGGCACGACACCCCTCAGGACTCCTTCCTCAGATGTTCAAGAAACTCCGTGGCATGTTCTCCAACGACCTGTCCATCGACCTGGGCACGGCCAACACCCTCATCTACGTGCGCGGGCAGGGGATCGTACTGAACGAGCCATCGGTCGTGGCCGTGCGCCAGGACCGTGCCATCGGTGGCACCCGCTCGGTGGCAGCCGTGGGCGCCGAAGCCAAGCAGATGCTGGGCCGTACCCCGGGCCACATCACCACCATCCGCCCGATGAAGGACGGCGTCATCGCCGACTTCACCTACACCGAGGCGATGCTCAAGCACTTCATCAAGAAGGTGCACAAGTCGCGCGTGCTGCGCCCGAGCCCGCGCGTGCTGGTCTGCGTGCCGGCCGGTTCGACCCAGGTCGAGCGCCGCGCGATCAAGGAATCGGCCGAGGAAGCCGGTGCCCGTGACGTGTTCCTGATCGAAGAGCCGATGGCCGCCGCGATCGGCGCCGGCATGCCGGTCACCGAAGCCCGTGGCTCGATGGTCATCGACATCGGCGGCGGCACCACCGAAGTGGCGGTGATCTCGCTCAACGGCATCGTCTATTCGGCCTCGGTCCGCATCGGCGGCGACCGCTTCGACGAGTCCATCACCAACTACGTGCGCCGCAACCACGGCATGCTGATCGGTGAAGCCACCGCCGAGCGCATCAAGGTCGAGCTGGGCTGCGCCTACCCGCAGGCGGAAGTGATCGAGATGGAAATCTCCGGCCGCAACCTCGCCGAGGGCGTGCCGAAGATGATCAAGATCAGCTCCAACGAGGTGCTCGAGGCCCTGCACGAACCGCTGTCGGGCATCGTCAGCGCGGTGAAGCTGGCGCTGGAGCAGACCCCGCCGGAACTGTGCGCCGACGTCGCCGAGCGCGGCATCGTGCTGACCGGTGGCGGCGCCCTGCTGCGCGACCTGGACCGCCTGATCTCCGAGGAAACCGGCCTGCACGTGCAGGTGGCCGACGATCCGCTGACCTGCGTGGCCCGCGGCGGCGGTCGTGCGCTGGAGCTGGTGGACATGCACGGCAACGAGTTCTTTGCGCCGGAATAAGCCGTCCCGGCCGTTCCTGCCCGCCGCGCCCTTCCGGGGTGCGGCCCGCCGTGATGGCGGGCCGGCACCGGCGGGGCGCCCGCGTGTTTCCCTTCCGCCTTCTGCCAGTTGAATCGTTGCCGTGCCGCCCTACGCCGGTCCTCCCGTCGCCTCCCGATCCGGTGATGCCGCCAGCCCCCTGCGGTTGCTGGCCTATCTCGCGTTGGCCATCACGCTGATCGTGCTCGATGACCAGGCCGGCTGGCTGGCGCGCCTGCGCGAGCAGGCCAACAGCCTGGTGCAGCCGGTCTGGGCACTGGCCGGCCTGCCCGGCAAGCTCGGCAACCAGGTCAAGGATTCTGCCGCCAGCCACAGCCAGCTGGTCGCCGAGAACCGCGAACTGCGCAACCAGCTGCTGCTGGCCAACGCGCGCCTGACCCGCCTGCAGACCGCCGCACTGGACAATGCCCAGCTGCGCGAACTGCTGAACGTGGCCGAGCGCAGTGGCCTGGACGTGCAGCTGGCGCCGATCCTGGACATCGACCTGGACCCGGTCAAACAGCGCCTGGTACTCGATGCCGGCAGCCGCGAGGGCGTGCATGTCGGCCAGGCGGTGATCGACGCCGGCGGCCTGATGGGCCAGGTGATCAGCGTCACCGGCGGCACCTCTACCGTGCTGCTGCTGACCGACCCTGACCATGCCGTGCCGGTTACCGTGGCCCGCAACGGCGTTCGCCTGATCGTCTATGGCCGCGGCGACACGCTGGAACTGCGCGATATTCCGCTCAGCGCCGGGGTGGAAGTGGGCGATGAGATCGTCACCTCCGGTCTTGGCGGTCGTTTCCCGGCCGGCTTCCCGGTCGGCACCATTACCGGCCTGCGACCGGACGACACCCATGCGTTCCTGGTAGGCGAACTGAAGCCGGCGGCGCAGCTCGACCGCGGCCGCGACGTGCTGCTGCTGCGCCCGGGCGCGGCGATCCGCATTCCGCCGGAGCTGCGCCTGCAGCTGGAAGAAACCGCCCCGGGTGGCCCGGCCACCGGCGCCACCGTGCCCGTGGGAACCGCGCCAGCGGCAACGACGCCAGCTCCGGTCAGCGCCCCGGTAGTGCCGGCCGCTGGCCGGCAACCGACCACGCCGGAGGCGCAGCGATGAGCCGCCTGCGCGACAAGCCATGGGTGCTGCCGGCCAGCCTGGTGGTGGCGCTGCTGCTGGGCCTGCTGCCGTTGCCGGCGCTGCTGCAGCCGCTGCGCCCGTACTGGCTGGCGCTGGTGCTGGCGTACTGGGTCATCGAAGCGCCCGAGCGCGTCGGCCTGGGCATCGCCTTCGCCAGCGGCGTCATCGCCGACCTGCTGTACGGCGGCGTCCTCGGCGAGCAGGCACTGCGGCTGGTGATGCTGGCTTTCATCCTGCAGCGCTTCCGCGCGCGCATCCGCTTCTTCCCGATGTCGCAGCAGATGCTGGCCATCGGCGGCCTGCTGTTCAACGACCGCATCGTCAGCGCACTGGTGCACATCCTGGTGGGCGAACCGACCCTGCCGTGGTCGTACTGGTGGGCCCCGCTGCTGGGCATGGGCCTGTGGCCGCTGGTGTTCGTGCTGCTGGACGCGGTGCGCTTCGGCAAGCGCGGGCGCTGAGCCATGATTCCGCGCCGCCAGGTCAAGAATCCACACGCCGAAGCCGAGCAGTTCCGCCGTCGCGCGGCGCTCGGTTTCCTGGGCGTGCTGGTCTGCCTGCTGGGGCTGGGCGGCTGGTACTTCAAGCTGCAGGTGCTGGACCACGACGTCTATGCCACGCGCTCGGAAGCCAACCGCATCAAGCCGCGGCCGGTGGTGCCCGGGCGCGGCATGATCTACGACCGCAATGGCCGCCTGCTGGCCGAGAACGTGCCGGCGTTCCGCCTGGACGTGACCCCGGACAAGGTCAAGGACATGGACGCCACCCTGGAAGGGCTGGCGAAGATCATCAACATCAGCCCGGAAGAGCTGGAAGCGTTCAACAAGTCGCGCAAGGCGCGCCGCAAGTTCCTGCCGGTCACGCTGAAGCTGCGCATGAGCGACGAGGAGATGGCGCGCTTTGCCGTCGACCGCTGGCGTTTCCCGGGGGTCGAGCTGGAACCCTACCTGACCCGGCGCTACCCGTATGGCGATCTGTTCGCGCACATCATCGGCTACGTCGGTCGCGTCGATGACAAGGATCTGGAAATCCTCGGCGAAGGTAATGCCGCGCTGACCCACATCGGCAAATCCGGCCTGGAGCGCTATTACGAGCAGCAGCTGCGTGGCCGGGTCGGCTATGAACAGGTCGAGACCAACGTGCAGGGCCGCGCGATCCGCACCATCGGCCGGGTGGCCGCGCAGTCCGGTGCGGACCTGCGGCTGTCGATCGACGCCGACCTGCAGCGCGCGATGGTGGCTGCCTTCGGCGACCAGGAAGGCTCGGCGGTGGCGATGGACCCGCGTACCGGCGAAGTGCTGGCGATGGTCAGCCTGCCGTCCTACGACCCCAACCTGTTCGTCAACGGCATTTCCCATGCCGACTTCAAGGCATTGAACGAAAACCCGTCGCGGCCGCAGTTCAACCGCCTGGTGCTCGGTGGCGTCGCCCCCGGTTCCACGCTGAAACCCCTGATCGGCCTGGCCGGCCTGGATTCGGGCGTGCGCCGCCCGGAAGACAAGGTGCTGTCCACCGGCATGTTCTACCTGCCCGGCACTTCACGTGGCTGGGGTGATGCGCATCGCGGCGGCCACGGCTGGACCGACCTGCGCAAGTCGATCGCCGAATCGGTCAATACCTATTACTACAAGCTGGCGCTGGACCTGGGCATCGAGCGCTTCGACCATTACATGGAGTACTACGGCTTCGGCCAGCCGACCGGCATCGACCTCACCGGCGAAATCGGCGGCATCCTGCCGTCGCCGGCCTACAAGCGGAAGACCCGCAAGGAAGCCTGGTTCCCGGGCGACACGGTCAACATCAGCATCGGCCAGGGCGACTGGAAGGTCACCCCGCTGCAGCTGGCGCGCGGCGTCAGCGCGCTGGCCGACGGCCAGCTGCGCACCCCGCACCTGGTGATCCAGCAGCGCGAAGGATTCGACAGCGACTGGACGGCAATGCCGGCCGGCGAAAGCAAGCCGATCAGCCCCAACCCCAACAACGTGCAGGCCGTGCGCGAGGGCATGATGGCGACCATGCGGCCCGGCGGCAGCGGCTGGCGCGTGGCGGTGGGTGCGCCGTATGTGATGGCCGGCAAGACCGGTACCGCACAGGTCATCAGCCGCAAGGGCACTGCTGCAGTGAACCCGAAGAGCCTGCCGATGCACCTGCGCCACCGCGCGCTGTTCGTTGGCTTCGCGCCGGTCGAAAACCCGGTGATCGCGATTGCGGTGGCGGTGGAAGGCGGTGGCTACGGTGGTTCAGCCGCGGCGCCGATCGCCCGCAAGGTGTTCGATGCCTACCTGCTGGGCAAGATGCCCGAAGGCATGCAGCCGCTGGACAGCGAGCGCGGCACCACTGCCATCGGCGCCACCGCGTTCGACAACGAAGACGCGAGCGCGCGCCAGGCCGGCGACCTTGCCGCTGCACAGGTGGGAGAACATCCGGTGCTGATCGGCGTGCCTGCACCGGCGCCTGCACCCGCGCCGCAGCCGGATGCGCAGGCCGCCGCGTTGCCGGCCACGCCACGGCCGACCCCTGCGGAGCCCGCACGATGAGAGTGTTCCTGCGTTGGGCCGGCGACATGCTGCGCCGCTTCTTCAGTACGCTGGACTGGGTGCTGTGCCTGGCCCTCGGCGCGCTGATGGTGATCGGCCTGGCGACCCTGAAGAGTGCCGGAGGCGACAGCCTGGTGATGGCCCAGGGCGCGCGCTTCGCGGTGGGCATGGCGGCGCTGTGGGGCATCTCGCGCGTGCCTATCCTGCGCATCCGCTCGGCCACGCCGATGATCTATGCAATCTCGATGATTCCGTTGCTGGCGGTGTTCGTGCTCGGCACCGGCAAGTATGGCCGGCAGTGGCTGGACCTGAAGTTCTTCTACCTGCAGCCGGCCGAGCTGCTGAAGGTGAGCCTGCCGATGATGGTGGCCTGGTACCTGCACAGGATGCCGCTGCCACCGCGCTTCAATACCGTGCTCGTGGCCTTGGTCATCATCGGCGTACCGACCGGCCTGGTGATGCTGCAGCCGGACTTCGGCACCGGTGTGCTGATCGCCGCCAGTGGCGTGTTCGTGCTGCTGCTGGCAGGCCTGCCGTGGTGGTGGGTCGGGCTGGGCGTAGGCGGCGTGGCCGCGGTCGCGCCGGTGGCCTGGTTCTGGCTGCTGCGGCCGTACCAGAAGGACCGCATCATGATGTTCCTGGACCCGGAAATGGACGCGCTTGGCGCCGGCTGGAACATCATCCAGTCGAAGATCGCGATCGGTTCCGGGGGCTTCGATGGCAAGGGCTGGGGCGAGGGCTCGCAGTCGCACCTGAACTTCATTCCCGAGCAGACCACCGACTTCGCGTTCTCGGTGCTGAGCGAGGAATTCGGCTGGATCGGCGTGGCCACCGTGCTGGCGCTGTACCTGCTGGTGATCGGGCGTTGCCTGTGGATTGCCAGCCAATCGCGCGATTCCTATTCGCGCCTGCTTGCCGGGGCCACCGGACTGGCGTTCTTCGTCTACGTACTGGTCAACGGCGGGATGATTTCCGGCCTGCTGCCGGTGGTGGGCGTGCCGATGCCGCTGATCAGTTACGGCGGTACCTCGGCGGTGTCACTGCTGGCCGGCTTCGGCCTGGTGATGGCGGTGCGCAGCCACAACCCGGTGCACGGCGGCTACGGCTAGCCGCCGCGCTTCCTGCTCCTGATTCTTGTAGAGCCGAGCCATGCTCGGCTGCTTCTGCTGTACGAAAGGTAGTCGAGCATGGCTCGACTCTACAAATGCGGCGCCGCGCTGACAGCTTCACGCAAGCACGCATTGCTACCGTGGCCGTGTGGAATGGAAACGACTGCTTGGCGGCTGCCGTGAGGCGGTGCGCACGATCGATCTGCCGTTGCTGGTTGCGTTGTTGATCCTGATGGGCGTCGGCCTGGCGGTGCTGCACAGCGTGTCCGGCCCCGTGGCCGGGCAGGCGGCGCGCTTTGCCGGTGGCCTGGTGGCGATGTGGCTGCTGTCGCGTGTTTCGCTGCTGCGCCTGCGGGCGTGGACACCAGCGTTGTATGCGTTGTCGATGCTGCCGCTGATGGCGGTCTACGTGGTCGGCACCGGCAAATACGGGCAGCGCTGGCTCAACCTCGGCGTGTTCTACCTGCAACCGTCCGAACTGCTCAAGCTCAGCCTGCCGCTGATGATGGCTTGGTACCTGCATCGCCAACCGCTGCCGCCGTCGCCACGCACGGTACTGACGGCTGCGGTGCTGATCGGCATGCCTGCAGTACTGATCCTGATGCAGCCCAACCTCGGTACCGCAACGCTGGTCACCGCCAGCGGCGTGTTCGCCTTGTTGCTGGCGGGCCTGCACTGGGGATGGGTGGCGACCGGGGCAACAGGGCTTGCGGTGGCCGCACCCCTGGCATGGTTCGGTCTGTTGCGTCAGTACCAGAAGGATCGCGTGCTGACCTTCCTCGATCCGGCGGCAGACCCGCTCGGCACCGGCTGGAACATCCTGCAGTCACGCATCGCGATTGGTTCCGGTGGCTGGCAGGGTCGTGGCTGGGGGCAGGGCACCCAGGCCACGCTGGATTTCCTGCCCGAATACACCACCGACTTCGCGTTTTCGGTACTGGCCGAAGAGTTCGGCTGGATCGGCGTGGCGACGCTGTTCGCGCTGTACCTGTTCGTGGTCGGCCGCTGCCTGTGGATCGCGGTGCACGCCCGCGATACGCACGCACGGTTGCTGGCCGGCAGCCTGGGCTTGGCGTTCTTCGTGTACGTACTGGTGAACGGCGGGATGATTTCCGGCCTGCTGCCGGTGGTGGGCATTCCGATGCCGTTGATCAGTTATGGCGGTACCTCGGCGGTGTCGCTGCTGGCGGGTATCGGGCTGGTGATGGCGGTGCGCGGGCACCGACCCGTGCACGGGGGATAGGGTTTCCAGCCAACGGCGCAGCCCCTTGTGGATGACCGCGCAAAGCAGTTCATGGGTGGGGCCGGGTAGATGGGCCGCGCAGGGGACGCTGCAAGTACATCCATGTAAGCTCGGTCGCCGCATCCATGCGGCTCACGCCCCTGCGCAGCCCATCTACCCGGCCACGGACAGGTCGGCCTGGCGGGTCGCTTCATTGCCTTGTGTAGAGCCGATCCATGCTCGGGTCACGAGCAAGCGCAGCGTCGCGATCTTTTGATCTTCTTTTTCTTCTCCGTGGGTGGCAGACCTCCGAAATCTGTCAGAGGCCGGTCGGGTTGGGTACGCGGGGGTGTCAGCCGCATGGAAGCGGCTGCCAAGCCTCCAGGGACGGATTCACGGCGTCCCCCGCGTACCCAACCTGACCGGCCCACCCGCGGCTTCTGCTTTCCGCGACCACCCCAGACACCACCCACGAGGGGCTGCGCCGTTGGCTGGAAACTTCCTGACTCTGCGCAACGCTCGCTGTGGAAGCGTTCTCACAACGATGCAGGACAGCACACTCGCTGACCAAAGTCCGCAAAAAACGTTATCTGGTTCACACTTTTACGCCGCGTTGATCTTGATCAATAGACTTGTCGTAATCGGCCTGCACAATGGCGGCCCGTTCGGCACGGCGCGCCGTCAATCGATGCAGCGCGAGGGGGCGTCGGGCGGGAGCAGTACTGATCCAACGGATACAGGGAGCGCGGGGCACTGCCACTGGGGAGCGGCAGCCGCGCAGGTATCGACCGGATCCGGTCGCCGGTTGCGTCTGCGGGGATGGGGACGCAACCGGCCACCTCTATCTGAATGGGGAAGCCCGATCACGACGTCTTCACATTTCCCGCTGAACGGGCGCAAATCGTTGTGATTCATGGTGTTAGGGGTTTTAATTCATCCATGACCTGCTAACCTGCGACGATGATTCGACGCACTCTGGCCTGCATGCTCACCCTCGGCCTGGTCGACTGCGCGACCCAGCCGAAGTCCCCACCGTCTTCGCCGCAGGCCAGCAGCACGCCGCGCCAGCCGTCCGCCAAGGCCCATGGTCCGGCCGAGGCCGCGCCTGAAGCCGCTGCCGCCACCGCACCGCCGGTCGATCTCACCCCGGTGCCGTTCGAGGTTGCACGGGCCCGCTTCATTGCCGATACCGCCAAGCGCTATGGCCTGAGGCCGGAGCAGATCAGCAGCGTGCTCGACCAGGCGCAGGTGCGCCAGCCGATCATCGCCGCCATGTCGCGTCCGGCCGAACGGGTCAAACCGTGGAACGAATACCGGCCGATGTTCATCAGCAAGGCACGCATCGATGGCGGCCGCGCGTTCCTGGCCCAGCATCGTGCCGAACTGGATCGCGTGCAGCAGCGCACCGGCGTGCCGGCCGAGGTGATCGTGGCGATCATCGGCGTGGAGACCAGTTACGGGAAAAATGCCGGCAACCACCGCGTGCTCGATGCGCTGTACACGCTGGCGTTCTACTACCCGCGCAGTGGCGACCCGGCCAAGCTGGAACGCGAAGTGCGCCGCGAGCTGTTCTTCCGCGATGAGCTGGCCAAGCTGTTCGAGCTGGGCCGTGAGGAAAAGCTGGACATCACCACGCTCAAGGGCAGCTATGCCGGTGCGATGGGCATGGGCCAGTTCATGCCGTCCAGCTATCTCGATTACGCCGTGGACGGTAATGGCGATGGCCGTCGCGACCTGTTCACCAGCTACGACGATGTGTTCTCGTCCATCGCCAATTACTTCGTGAAGAAGGGCGGCTGGGTCCGTGGTGGCCAGGTGGCCGTACCGGCCACGCTGGCGCCGGGTCGCGAGGAGTTCAACCCGACCGAATGGATGCCGACCTGGTCGCTGGCCGACCTGGCCCAGCGCGGCTACCAGCCCAGCGCTGCGGTGCAGCCGGGCGCCACCGCAACGCCGATCACGCTTGAGGGCAGCACCGGCAAGCAGTACTGGCTGGGCTTCCAGAACTACTACGCGATCACCCGCTACAACCTCTCGAAGATGTACGCGATGGCCGTGTTCCAGTTGTCGCAGGCCATCGCCGGACAGGAGCTGCCCCCGGCATGAACATCAGATGGCTGGTCCCGAGCTTGATCGTCCTCGCGCTGGCTGCCTGCAGCAGTGCGCCGAAGAAGCCGGCCACGGCCGGCCACGGTGGCAAGCCCAGCGGCACGGTGGTGCAGGGTCGGGGCTCGCGCCCGGCGCATTGCCCGGAGGGCTCGCCCTATGCCGCGGCCAAGGAAGACCCGAACACGCGCGGCAACTACACCGCCGGGGGGCTGTACAAGCCCGGCGTGCGCGACAGCACCCCGGACTACATTCCCAACGTCGCCTGCATTCCCGAGCCGGAAGTGACCGCCGAAGAGCGTTCGGCCATCGGCAACAAGTCGCCGTACGTGGTGCTGGGCAAGTCGTACAAGGTGCTCGACGACACCCGCAACTATGTCGAGCGCGGTACCGCGTCGTACTACGGCGCCAAGTTCCACGGCCGCCTGACCTCCAACCGCGAGGTCTACGACATGTACCAGTTCACCGCCGCGCACAAGACGCTGCCGCTGCCCAGCTTCGCCCGTGTGACCAACCTGGACAACGGCGAGTCGGTGATCGTGCGCGTCAACGACCGTGGCCCGTTCCATGATGGCCGTGTGGTCGACCTCAGTTATGCCGCCGCAGTGCGGCTGGGCATCACCCAGCGCGGTACCGGCAATGTGGAGGTGCGCGCGTTGCAGCCGGGCGAGGGCAACCTGCTGGCGCAGAAGCCGTCGCGCCGCGAGCGCCGTGCCGCCGAAACGGCTGTCGCGGCGGCCAGTACGCGCCCGGTAACGGCTGCGCGTGCCACCGCCGACAGCGACATTGATCGCCTGGTCAAGCGCCTTCCGGCCGACGCCACGCCTGCGCGTGGCCAGCCGGCCACCACACAGGGCGTGGCCAGCGCGGTGCCGGACGTGGCGGTCAGCAGCCTGCCGCCGAGCGCACCGCCGGTGCGCAGCCCCACAATGGCGCCGGTTGCAGTCGCCAGCGCCGCGCCGCGCACGGTCGCGCCGGCCGCAGTGCGTACGGTGCCCGCCACCGCAGCAGCCCCAAGCCTGTCGCAGCAGGTGGTCGGCGCGGTGATGGTGCAGGTCGCCAGCTTCTCCAGCCGCGACAATGCCAACCGCGCGATGGGCCAGCTCAACGCGGCCGGCATTGTCGGCGCGACCATCAGCGACATCGCCGCCGGTGGCCGCACCCTGTTCCGGCTGCGCGTTCCCGCCAGCGACCATGCCAGTGCCGCGGAACTTGTCGGCCGCATCGCCGGTCTGGGCCTGGGTTCGCCGCAGATCGTCAAGGATTGACCCGCCTGGGCTGGTGCTGCCGGCCCAGGCTCGCCCGGCCTTACAATGGCCGCTTCGTTCCACCCTCCATTCCTGGCCGTCCCCTGGAGCCTGCTGTCCAATGAATTTCCGTTCCGCCGCCACCGCCCTGGCCGCCACCCTGGTGGTGGGCCTGGCTTCCGCCCAGACGCCGCTGCCGACCCCGGCCACGCCTGCGCCTGCCGCCGCCGCTGCCCCGGCCACCGTTGCCACCCCCCCGGCGCCGGTGCCGAGCGTATCCAAGGCCTGGGTGCTGATGGACTACGCCACCGGCCAGGTGCTGGCTGGCGAAAACATCCACGAGCAGCTGGCCCCGGCCAGCATCACCAAGGTGATGACGTCCTACGTGGTTGCCGCCGAGGTCAAGAACGGCAAGGTCCGTGCGGATGACCAGGTGATGATGAGCGAGCACGCATGGCGCGAAGGCGGCGCCGGCACCGATGGCAGCTACAGCGGCTTCCCGGTCAATCAGACCGCACGCCTGGAAGACATGGAAAAGGGCATGGTGATCCAGTCCGGCAATGACGCCGCGATCGCCCTGGCCGAGCATGTGGCCGGCAGCGAAGAAGCCTTCGCGTCGCTGATGAACAGCTACGCCGCCAAGATCGGCATGAAGAACTCGCACTTCGTCAACGCCCACGGCCTGACCGCCGAAGGCCACCACAGCACCGCCTATGACCTGGCACTGCTGGGCCGCGCGATGGTGCGTGATTACCCGGAAACCTACGCGTACAACAAGATCAAGGAATTCCAGGTCGGCAACATCAAGCAGCCGAACCGCAACCTGCTGCTGTGGCGAGATGGCAGCGTCGACGGCATCAAGACCGGCCACACCTCCGAAGCCGGTTACTGCCTGATGAGTTCGGCGCAGCGCGGCGACCAGCGCCTGATCGCCGTGGTATTGGGTGGTGCGTCGGAAAAGCAGCGCGCTGATGACAGCCTGGCCCTGCTGAACTGGGGTTTCCGCTTCTTCGAGACCCACCGCCTGTACGAGCCGGGCAAGCCTGTGGCCGAGCACAAGGTCTGGAAGGGCACGGCCGACAAGGTGCAGCTGGGCGTGGCGCAGCCGATGCTGGTCAGCGTGCCGCGCGGCCGCTACAACGACCTGAAGCCGAGCATCGACGTGCCCAAGACCCTGGAGGCACCGTTCACTGCCGGCCAGCAGATCGGCACCGTGAAGGTCACGCTGGACGGCAAGGTCGTCGCCGAAGCGCCGCTGGTTGCCGTGGCTGCCGTCGAACAGGCCGGCTTCTTCAAGCGCCTGTGGGACAGCTTCTGGATGTGGTGGGAATCGGAATGATCCACGCCCCGGCGTGGTGAATGAAAAGGCCGGCGTATGCCGGCCTTTTCGTTCCGGGATGTCGGATGCGGATGGGGGGAGTGCCGGCCGCTGGCCGGCTCCCCATGAATCAATCCGGAAATGCGAGAGCCGGCCAGCGGCCGGCACTACCGGCAGCGCCTCACTTGCAGCGAGCGATGCAGTAACCGGTGTGCCGACCAACGGTCGGCACCTACCCGCTTCACCCTCAGCCCCTCGCCTACAGCGAGCGGCTGATGGTGAAGCTGCCGAACACCGGCGATTGGCGCTGGCCGTTGAATTCGCGCGTGCTGTGGTACCGCGCGGCAGCGAACTTCCAGCGGCCGTACATCACCGCCACGCCGTACCCGCCGTAGGCCACCACATGGCGCTTGTCCACGCTGTGGCTGTTGCGGAAGGTGTTGCCATCCAGCGTGATGTCGCGGATCACCCAGGCAGCGTCGGAGGTCGCGAACAGGTGCCAGGACCACCCGCTTGGGCGGCCGCCGCGGGTCGGCGCCGTGTTCTCACCTGCCGGGCGCAACGGCGTGCTGCCGAAGTCATCCGGCAGCTTCCAGCCGAAGCGCACTTCACCGCCCAAATTGGCCTTGGTTTCCAGGTTGCCGATCGACCCGCCGTAGTGGCTGATCGCGTCCCAACCCCAACCGTCGGCATTGACGCTGGCATCGCCCGGCCAGCGGCGCATGCGCTCATGGGTCAGCATGAACAGTGGTTCGTTGTGCAGCTGGTTGTCCCAACCCTTGAATTTCTCGTCGCCCAACACTTCATGCACGGCATTCTGCACCTGCTTGCCCTGCGCCCACGGGCCGACCACGCCCAGTGTCAGCTGGGTGGTCTGCAGGCGGTCGCCGCTGCGCGCATTGAAACCGAAGTTTGCGATCAGCACGCCGGCGTAAGGGCGGTCGTCCTCGATCAGGTCCCTGCGGCTGAAATCGGTTGGGGTGAAAATCCCCTGGCCGATGCTGAAGATCATGTTCTGCTGTTCGAACCTGCCCGGATGCAGCCCTTCCAGGTACCGGTTCACCCAGCGCGCCATGCGCGGCAGGCAGGGGTCGTCGGTGTAATCGACCAGATTGGGGGAGACCAGGGTCAACAGCGCACCGTTGGTATAGCCCTGATCCTGGTGGCGGCCGCCGAACAGGTCGTTGTCGACGCGGAAATTGACCTGCGGCGGATGGTCGCGCATCGCGTCCGGGCCACATTGTTCGGCCGCCTGGGCGGCAAGCGGGAGGGCAGCAGCCAGCAGGCCGTACAGGCCGAGGGCCGCAAGGCGGCGGTGGGAAGGGGGACTCATTGGGAGGGCTTTGTTCTGTCTGTCGTTGTATGCCGCGACACGGTACTCGCGGGGACGTGACGGAACGAGCGCGTTCGAATCACTTGTCTGTTCCGAAAACGACATTGTCTCGTGAGGACAATCCTGAACCCTCCTGTAGCGGGCTTTGGGGCAATGACCAATGCTGAACGTCTGTTCAGCTGCAACGCAGCGACTCACCAGTGCGCCGTTTGACGTTGATGAATACTCTTGGGTTTGTTGCCCTGCGGCCCGATAATGGCTCCATGGAAATCAAGTCCGACAACCCCGACCACGGCTTCCAGTTCCCCGGCCAGTTCGAGCTCAGCGCCATGGGCCCGGCCAACCGCGGCCTGGAACATGAGCTCCCCCGCCTGCTGCTGGCTGCCGGCATCGATGTGGTCAACGAACGCATCAGCTGGAAGCACTCCTCCAACGGCAAGTACGTCTCCGTCCGCATCGTGTTCAAGGCCGAAAGCCGCGAGCAGTACGACCTGGCGCACCAGGCGCTGCGCGACCACCCGGAAGTGAAGTGGACGCTGTAGCCGACAGCTGCCCGGCCGAAGCCGCCCCGGAACACCGTGCGCCGCGTCCGGCGGTGGTCCGTGACCTCGGCCGCCAAGCCTACGAGCCGGTATGGCGCGCCATGCAGCGCTTCACCGACCAGCGCAGCGACAACGATGCCGACGAGCTGTGGGTGGTCGAGCACGACCCGGTGTTCACCCTGGGCCAGGCCGGCAAGGACGAGCACGTGCTGGCACCGGGTGAGATCCCGGTGCTGCACGTGGACCGAGGTGGCCAGGTGACCTACCACGGTCCCGGCCAGATCGTGGTCTATCCGCTGCTGCGCCTGCCGCGGCTGGGGATCGGGGTCCGCGACTACGTGTGCCGCATCGAGCAGGCCCTCATCGATACGCTGGCCGAGTGGAACATCGGTGCCGAACGCCGCGAGGGCGCCCCGGGCGTCTACGTCGGTGGTGCCAAGATCGCTGCGCTCGGCATCCGTGTGCGGCGCGGCTGCACCTTCCATGGGCTGGCCTTCAACGTGGCCATGGACCTGGAACCCTTCCACCGCATCAATCCCTGTGGCTATCAGGGGTTGCAGGTGACCTCGGTAGTAGACTTGGGCGGGCCCTCCGGCATGGAGGCCGTCAAGCCGGTACTGCTGGAGCACCTGGCCCGCCAGTTCGGCCTGCTGCTCCAGCCCACGCACGAACTGCCCGATCTTTCTGCGGCCGCCTGACCGCTCCCGGAACTGCCATGACTGAAACCACCGCCCGTTCCATTCCCCTGCAGATCGTGCAGGGCGACTCCCCATCCGCCGCGCCGTTGCAGGCCGGGGTCAAGCAGCTGGGCGGTGACAAGATCAACCGCTCGCCGGTGCAGTTCGCCGACGCGCCGGTGCTGCGCAAGCCGTCATGGATCCGCGTGCGCATTCCCTCGGGAAATGCCGTGCAGAACCTGAAGGCCAAGCTGCGCGAAAACCGCCTGGTGACCGTATGCGAGGAAGCCAGCTGCCCGAACATCCACGAATGCTTCGGCCATGGCACCGCCACCTTCATGATCCTCGGCGAGGTCTGCACCCGCCGCTGCTCGTTCTGCGACGTGGCCCATGGCCGCCCGAAGCCGCCGGATGCCAACGAACCGGCCAGCCTCGGCCAGACCGTGGCCGACATGGGCCTGAAGTACGTGGTGGTGACCAGCGTCGACCGCGATGACCTGCGTGACGGCGGTGCCCAGCACTTCGTCGACTGCATCACCGCCATCCGCGAAAAGTCGCCGGGTACCCGCATCGAAGTGCTGACGCCGGACTTCCGTGGCAAGGGCCGCATGGAGCGCGCGCTGGAGATCCTGGCGCAGAACCCGCCGGATGTGTTCAACCACAACATCGAAACCGTACCGGACCTGTACCGCAATGTGCGCCCGGGTGCGGACTACCAGTGGTCGCTGAACCTGCTGAAGAACTTCAAGGCGCAGCACCCGGGCGTGCCGACCAAGAGCGGCATCATGCTGGGTCTGGGCGAAGACTTCGAACAGATCAAGGCCACCATGCGCGACCTGCGCGCGCACGATGTGGACATGATCACCATCGGCCAGTACCTGCAGCCGACCGCGCATCACCACCCGGTACTGAAGTACTGGACTCCCGAGGACTACAAGGCGCTGGAGGACTACGGCTACGAGCTGGGATTCAGCCACGTGGCCTCCGGCCCGATGGTGCGCTCGTCGTACCACGCCGACGTCCAGGCCAAGGGCGCCGGCATTTCCTGACACCCTGCCGGTGGGTGGGAGCTACTTCTCCTGTGGGTGCGGACCCTTGGTCCGCACACCTCTGCCTGCCGTAGAGCCGAGCCCATGCTCGGCTGCTTGCTGCCGGCCAGCCGAGCATGGGCTCGGCTCTACATGCATTCACAATTTGCTACACCGGCCCGGCTAGGCTGGTTTTCCACCGAGCGCGGCCGGGTGACAAACCCGGCAACTTTCGGCACTGTCGTGGTGTCTTAACACCCCGCAGTCTCCCCCTTGGCAAGGCGCCTTCGAGCACGTCAATGAAATTCAAAGCCCCCGCATTCCTGATGGCCCTGGCGCTGGTGGCGCCGCTGGCGCTGGCGGCCAAGGCCGACTCGCCGGCATTGCCCGCTGCGGTAACCGCCGATCAGGTGACCACCTCCAAGCTGGTGTACGGCCTGCTGTCCGACAGCCGCTACGCCTACCGCCCGCGCGCGCTGGACGAGGCCACGTCCAAGGACGTGTTCAAGCGCTACCTGGAGACGCTTGACGGCGGCAAGCAGTACTTCACGCAGGCCGACGTGGCGCGCTTTGCGCCGTTCGAAGCCAACATTTCCTCGGCCATTCGCGGCGGCGAGCTGGAGCCGGCATTCCAGGTCTTTGCGGTCTACAAGCAGCGCGTCGGCGAGCGCGTGGCCTACGCGCGCAAGCTGCTCAAGCAGGAACCGGACTTCACCACCGACGAGCGCTTCGAGTACGACCGCAAGAAGGTGCCGTGGGCCGCCAGCAGCGCCGAGCTGGATGAGCTGTGGCGCAAGTCGGTGAAGAATGACTGGCTGCGCCTTAAGCTGGCCGGCAAGAAGCCCGATGACATCCGCAAGACGCTGGACAAGCGCTATGCCACGCTTGAAAAGTCGGTCAACGAGCTGAAGGGCGAGGATGTCTTCCAGTTCTTCATGAACGCCTACACCAGCGCTGTCGATCCGCACACCGACTACTTCACCCCGCGCACCGCCGAGAACTTCAACCAGGCGATGTCGCTTTCGCTGGAAGGCATCGGTGCGCAGCTGCAGCGGCAGGACGACATGGTGGTGATCCGCGAGATCATCGCCGGTGGCCCGGCTGCAGTGGATGGCACGCTGAAGCCGGGTGACCGCATCGTCGGCGTCGGCCAGGGCAAGTCCGGCCTGGTCGAGGACGTGATCGGCTGGCGCATCGACGACGTCGTGGCCAAGATCCGCGGTGCCAAGGATACCCAGGTGAAGCTGGAATTCATTCCGGCCGCCGAGGGTGCCGACGGCAAGCACCACACCCTGGTGCTGACCCGCCAGAAGGTGCGCCTGGCCGAACAGGCCGCGAAGGGAGAGACCATGACCATCCCGGCCGCCAATGGCGAGCCGGCACGCAGGATCGGCGTGATCAAGCTGCCGACCTTCTACCAGGACTTCGAAGGCCGTCGCCGCAATGCGGCCGACTACGCCTCGGCCACCCGCGACGTGGCCAAGCTGCTGGCCGGCTTCAAGAACGACAAGCTGGACGGCGTGGTGCTGGACCTGCGCAACAACGGCGGCGGTTCGCTGGATGAAGCCATCGAACTGACCGGCCTGTTCATCGAGCAGGGCCCGGTGGTGCAGGTGCGCGAGTCTGGTGGCCGCGTCACCGTCAACAGCGACCGCAACCAGGGCGTGGCATGGGATGGCCCGCTGGCGGTGCTGATCAACCGCGGTTCGGCCTCGGCCTCGGAAATTTTTGCTGGTGCCATCCAGGACTACGGTCGTGGCCTGGTGATCGGTGAAACCAGCTTCGGCAAGGGCACCGTTCAGAACATCGTCGACCTCGACCGTTGGCCGAGCGGCGAGACCCAGCGCTTTGGCCAGGTCAAGCTGACCATCGCCCAGTTCTTCCGCATCAGCGGCAGCAGCACCCAGCACAAGGGCGTGGTGCCCGACCTGGCCTTCCCGGCCAGTGTCGACGCCACCGAGTTCGGCGAGAGCACCTACGACAACGCCCTGCCGTGGACCCGCATCGCCGCCGTGCCGCACACCCAGTACGGCAACTTCGCGCCGCTGCTGCCGAAGCTGGAAACCCGCCACGACGCACGCATCGCCACCGACAAGGAGTTCCAGTGGTGGAACGAGGACGTGGAACAGTTCCGCACCGAGGCGGCCAAGAAGTACATCTCGCTCAACGAGGCCACGCGCCGCGCCGAGCGTGAGCGCCAGGATGCCCAGCGCAAGGAACGCCAGCTGCAGCGCAAGGAGCTGGGCCTGGCCCTGGACCCGCTGGCCGATGACAGCAGCGATGACGGCCTGACGGGCAACGAGCGCGACATCGTCAAGGACGCCGCGCGCGAGAAGGCGGCCGAGAAGCGCCCGGACCCGCTGCTGCGCGAGTCGGCGTCCATCCTGGCCGATGCGGTGAACCTGCTGGCCAACGACCGCCCGCTGTCGGCACAGGTGCTGCCGCAGTCGACCGGCGCCGGTCGCTGGGCGGACTGAGCCGGACACGGTATGTGATACCCGAGGGCCGGCATTGCCGGCCTTCTGCTTTTTTCGTGCATGAACCGGCTGCAAACGGGGCCGCCTGACGCGGGTGCTTTCGACCTGCCGCACACAGCAACGGGGCTACCCTTGCCGGTACCGTCCTCGCAGGAGCACCCATGCGGTCCTCCCTCGTTTCCAGTGCTGTTGTGGCGCTTGGCAGCGCCCTGATCCTGTCGGCCTGTGGTGGCCGTGCCGCCGACAGCACGCTGCTGCGCGAATCCTTCGATTCCGGCGACACGTTCTCGCGTACCGTCGATGGCCGCCCCGGCGATGCCTGTGAAGCGGCGCGGCGCACCCTGCTCAGCCAGGGGTACGCCATCGCCCGTGCCGATGACGCACAGGTGGAAGGCAACAAGAACTTCCAGCCGCGCGAAGACGACCATGAGCAGCTGGTGCTGCGCATCTCCTGTGCGCCCCGGGGCGATCAGGCGTTGGTGTTCGTAAGCGCCGTGCAGGACCGTTATGCGTTGAAGAAGAGCCCGACGTCCGCCAGTGTCGGCGTCGGTGCACTGGGCTCGGTATCACTGCCGTTCGGCAGCAATGACGATTCGCTGGTGAAAGTGGCGAGCAGCACGGTTACCGACGCCGATTTCTATCGCCGTTTCTTCCAGCGCCTGCAGCAGTACCTGCCACAGGCTGCGGGCACGCCACCGCCGCCACCACCCGCAGCAGTTCCTGAGCCCGCGCCGGTCCGCACGGACCAAGGGTGAACGTGCACGGCTGGCTGATGGGCGCGGCCCTGTTGCTCGCGCCTGTGATGGGCGTGGCGGCCACAGCCGGCGACTGCGCCCAGGGGCTGCTGCTGCGGCTGGGCTGGCGCTTCGACGAGGCCGCGCTGAAGGAGCCGCAGGTGCATGGTGGCGCGGTGTGCACCCGTGCGTCGCTGGCCGAGGCGCAGGCAGCAGGCGATCTGCACGTGCGCTGGCCGGCGCACATGTCCGCTGCTGCACGCCAGGCGCTGCTGCAGCAGTTGCTGGACGATCCGGCCACGATCTGCGCCTATGCGTTCCAGCTGGGGGCGGCCACGCAACGCGCCGCCTCGGCCTTGCAGGCCAACACCCGCTTCCGCTTCTCCGGCCTGCAGATGGGCTGGATCGGTTTCGGCCTGCAGGGCCCGCGCGCTCAAGGCTGGCAGCGTACGCACAGTCTTGGCCGCGGTTTCGTTCCCAGCGCGGGCAACAGCAAGGCGCTGCAGGCGTTCTACAACGGTGCCGTGCGTGCCGAATGCGGTGTCGGCCGCCAGGTCGCGCAGCTGGCCACCCAGCGCGAGCTGTATGGCGATGCTGCCTTCGATACCGAGTTCTCTGCGGATGATCTGTCGATCGGCACCTTTCTCGCCCTGCATGGGACCGACAGCATCCTGCTTGGCGCGCATGCCGGCGATTTCTTCGCCGATGGCAAGGCAGTGCGTACCTCGGCGATGGGGCGCCAGGCGTTCGTCGGTGTGCCTGGTTTCATCGAGCATGCATACGACAAGGCCACGCTGGACGACCTGAGCAACCAGGCCGAGAACTTCGTGGTGGTCGAGGTGGGCGAGGACGCTGCGCGGGCGCTGGCCACGCATGGCGGCCTGGCCTGGTACGACCAGCGCAACGTCGAACTATGGAAACTCGCGCAGGACATCCCGCGCACCGGCCAGCGCTACTTCGAACGCCTGCTGTTCGAGCGCGACCCTGAGGTGCGCGCGGCGCTTGCGCCGCGCTACCACGCCACGCTGGCACGCATGGACCGCCTGCTGGACGATCCGTTCTACCAGCAGTTCGTGATCTATGTGCATCCGCGCGGTATACGTCCCATCGGCTACCACATCGCCCGCCTGCTTGACCGCAACCCGCGAACCCCCTTTTTGATCGACCTGGCGGTGCACAATCTGCATACCACGCTCTACCGGCGTTGGCGCGAGGCGCAGCTGCGCCACTGCGCGGCTACCGGCAGGCCAGGCAGCCTGACCCTAGACCCCAACTGAAGGTGAAACAATGGATATTGCAATGATCGGCCTCGGCCGCATGGGCGCCAACATGGCCCAGCGCCTGCATCGCGGCGGCCACCGCGTGGTCGGCTACGACCCGGGCGAAGGCGCCCGCCAGCGCGCCGCCGAGGCCGGCCTGGAGGTGGTTGATTCGCTGGCCGCCGCGGTGGCCGCGCTGCCGGTGCCGCGCGTGGTGTGGCTGATGGTACCGGCCGGCGAAACCGTCGACCAGACGCTGGGCCAGCTGACCCCGCACCTGGCCGAGGGTGACATCGTCATCGACGGCGGCAACTCCAACTACCAGGACTCGATCCGCCGCGCCAAGGCGCTGGCCGAGGACGGCCTGGGCTACGTCGACTGCGGCACCAGCGGAGGCGTGTGGGGCCTGCAGGAAGGCTACAGCCTGATGGTCGGTGGCGAAGCGCCGGTGGTGGAGCAGATCGCGCCGCTGCTGCGTACGCTGGCACCGGCCGAGGACCGCGGCTGGGCGCGTGTCGGCCCATCCGGCGCTGGCCACTTCACCAAGATGGTGCACAACGGTATCGAGTACGGAATGATGCAGGCTTACGCCGAAGGCTTCGCGCTGATGGAGCGCAAGCAGGAGATGGAGCTGGACCTTGCCCAGGTGGCCGAAGTCTGGCGGCACGGCAGCGTGGTGCGTTCGTGGCTGCTGGACCTGAGTACCGAAGCACTCAAGCGCAATCCGTCGCTGGATGGCATCGCGCCGTATGTGGAGGATTCCGGTGAAGGCCGCTGGACCGTCGCCGAAGCCATCGCGCTGGACGTGCCGGCCCCGGTGATCACCTTGTCGCTGCTGGAACGCCTGCGTTCGCGCGAATCCAACTCGTTCACCGACCGCCTGCTGTCGGCGATGCGCAACGAGTTCGGTGGGCACGCCATCAAGAAGTCGTAAGCAATCGGGGTCGGACCCCTTTCCGCAGGAAAGGGCGCTGACCCCCATGGCGCCAGGGGCAGTCGAGCATGGCTCGACTCTGCAAAAGCATTTTCCGATTGTTTGCACGTCATCCACGCATGGCGTGGATCTACTGGCAGATCGCGGGAAAGTGCCGAAGGCCAGGTGGGGGCGGTTGCGGGGGTGTCTGCGGCATGGATGCCGCGGCCAAGCCCCCAGGATGAAGTGACCCCCGAGACTTGGACAGGGGTCAGGCGGCCGATTGGGCCTGTTGGGCCTGCTCCCGGTACTGTACCGGGCTCAGGCCCTTCAATTTCAATTTGATTCGCTCTTGGTTGTAGTACTGGATGTATTCCACCAGCCCCGCCTCCAGACTCTCGATGCTGTCAAAGCTGTTCAGGTAAAAGAACTCCGACTTCAGCGTCCCAAAGAAGCTCTCCATCGCTGCATTGTCCAGGCAGTTGCCACGCCGGGACATGCTTTGTTTCAAAGAGTGCTTCTCCAGTATGTGCCGGTAGTTTTCATGCTGGTACTGCCAGCCCTGGTCGGAGTGGATCATCGGTCGCTCATCCGGCGAAAGCTTCTTGATGGCCTCCTCCAGCATCTGACCTACCAGATCGAACACGGGCTGGCGCTTGATCTGATAAGCCACGATTTCGCCGTTGTAGAGGTCCATGATCGGCGACAGATACAGCTTCATGCCTTGTACCTTGAACTCGGTCACGTCGGTCACCCACTTCTGGTTGGGGCGCTCGGCGTGGAATTGGCGATTGAGGTCATTGCCAACCACAACATTGGCGGCCCCCTTGAAGGACCGGTAGCGCTTCACCCGTACCCGTGATTTCAGGCCCATCTCCCCCATCAGGCGCTGTACCCGCTTGTGATTGGTCCGATGACCCTGATTGGCCAATTCCAGCGTCACCGTGCGATAGCCATAGCGCCCTTGGCTTTGATCGTAGATTGCACGGATGCGCTCGCACAGGGCTGCCTCGTCCTGATCCGGATGGGCCAGGACATGGTTCTGGTAATAGAACGTACTGCGTGACAGCTCCGCCGCTTCGAGCAGAAGCGACAGCGTATGAACCTGCCTCAATCCTTGGATGGCTTGCGCTTTGCGTCTTGCGCCGCCTGCTCTTCCCGGATCAAGGCATCGAGTTTTTTTAGGTAGTCGGTCTCCGCACGCAGATAGGCGACTTCCTTGAGCAGCTCATCGCGGCTCATTTCCTCAGGTGGCTTGGACGAACGGGTCTTTTTCATCGGCTTTCGGGGCAGCGGCGGAGGCGGTGCCAACGCTTGGGCACCGCCTTGAGCATACAGGCGCCGCCATCGCCCCACCGCGCCGGCATCACCGATCTGGAAGTAGGTGGTGGCCTCCCGCCCGGACATGCCGTCCTGGCTCATTTTTTCCAGGACAGCCAACTTGAACGGGAGGTCATAGAACCGGGCCTGGCGATGAAATCCGCGCCAACCATGCAGCCGATAGGTCGCCACCCAGCGCCTGACCGTGGAGGCCTCCAGGCTGTGGCGACGAGCAACGGCTTTGACTGATGTGGAGGTCTTGCAGGCCTCTTTGGCGACCTGCAGTTTGAAACGAGCGTCGTATCTGTTCATGTATCCCTCGGGGTTGGATCTGGCGTCCAACTCCCGGGGGTCACTTCAGGGAAGGGTTTACGGCGTCCCCCGCAACCCGACCCACCCCGCCATCCCACGGATAGCCGGCTTTTGCTGTTGAGGTTGCCGGCCAGCGGCCGGCACTACCGCTTCTGCGGGTGCAGGGCGCAGCCCTGCCGATCACCCCAACGCGATTCGCCGCCCTTCGCGCGCACTGTCCATGCCGGCCTGCAGCAGCCGCATCAACTGCAATGCCTGCACCGGGCTGACCGTGGCTTCTCCGTCGCCGTGCATCGCCGCGGCGAACTGCGCATACAGCCGCCGGTAGTCGCCAGGCAGGTTGTCCACCGTCGTGCGCTGCACGTTGTCTTCGGCATCGCAGCGCACCAGCTCACCATGCCGCGGATCGATACCCCAGCCTGGCGCACCGGGTGCTACACCGCGGCGCAGCTGCGCCTCCTGCACGTCCAGGCCGTGCTTGATCCAGCTTGCCTTGCTGCCATGCACGCTGAAGTGCGGGGTCTGTGCCGCGACCAATGAACCGGAATGGAGGATCGCGCGATGCCGCGGGTAGTGCAGCACGGCGTGGAAGTAATCGATGCCGCTGCCGCTTTGGCGCAGCACGGCAAGATCCGCATCGATCGCCTCGGGCCAGCCGAACAGCACCAGCATCTGGTCCAGCAGATGCGGACCCAGGTCGTACCACAGGCCACTACCGGGCCCGTCCTGCTCGCGCCAGCGATCGCGCACCTGCGGCCGGTAACGGTCGAAATGCGCATGGCACTCGGCCACGTCGCCCAGTGCGCCTTCGGCCAGCAGCGCCTGCAGGGTGAGGAAATCCGCATCGAAGCGCCGGTTCTGGAACACGGTGGCGATGCGGCCGGCGCTGCGTGCCGCAGCCAGTACCGCTTCGGCTTCAGCGACATCCAGCGCAAACGGCTTGTCGACCAGCACGTGCTTGCCCGCGGCCAGCGCCGCGATTGCAAGCGGCCCGTGCTGCGCGTTCGGTGTGGCAATCACCACCGCGTCCACGGCCGGATCGTCGAACACGTCCTGCGGCATCGCACGCACGTGCACGTCGCTGAACGCACGCAGCAATGTGTCGCGCTGCGAACTGACGATGCTGTGCAGCGCCAACCCGGGTGTGTGCTGGATCAGCGGCGCATGGAAGACGCGGCCGGCGAGGCCGTAGCCGATCAGGGCCAGTTGCAGGTCGGGGCGCATGGCAGAGCTCCGGCTGTGGGAAGGGCAGGGTATACGACGGGTGGTGGCAGGCCAAACTGAACCGTTGCCCCAGGAAACAGTCCGATTCACGGCGGCATGACCGCAGCGCCACGCCTGCTCTACGGCGGCTTGTCCAGACTGGCAGCACATCCCGAAGGAGTACGACACGATGAGCAATACCTCCCGCACACTGATTGCTTCTGCCTTGACGCTGGGCCTGGCGCTGTCCTCCTCGGCTGCATTTGCCAAGGATCCCGCTGCCAAGAGCCCGCCGACCAGCAGCCATCCGGCCACGCATGCTGATCGCCATGACTCCAATGAGCCTGTGACCGATACCTGGATCACCACCAAGGTGAAGGCCGACCTGCTGGCCAGCAGCAACGTTCCGGGCACGGAGATCAAGGTGGAAACCGTGAACGGCGTTGTCAGCCTGAGCGGCGCGGTGGCCTCCCAGGCCGAGAAGGACAAGGCGGTTGCCACTGCCAAGGGCATCAAGGGCGTGACCCGCGTCGATGCCGCTGCACTGAAGGTCAGCACTGCTGCCAAGCGCTGACCTGGCGGAGTGGGCGCCCCGGTATGGGGCGCCCACTCCCGCGTGACGCCGAGCCGTGCTCGGCTGCCGTTGGGTTCCAGCCGACCGTGGGCTCGGCCGTACAGCGCCGAAGTACCAGCCGTTCAGCCAGCGGCGCTGGAAACTCCAGAGTTTTGACCCGCCTGCGCTATATTGCCGGTTCCGCCGCACTGGGGCCGGGTACGGCCCATGCTTTGCGGCCGTGTTGATGAGGAACTATGGCGCTGGTTTTCAGTGATGACATCTGGGACCGCTGGCGGATGCCCGCCCTGGCGCTGGCCGCCGCAGCGATCATCGTGGTGCCGTGGTTGACACTGCGCCACCTGCAGCAGGACAGCGAAGATGCGATGGCCTGGGTCAATCATACCCAGGCTGTCGGCGTGGCCTTGCAGCAGCTGCAGGCCGATGTACGCGATGTCGAATCGGCCGCGCTGACCCTGTCCAAGGGCGTGGACGCGCCTGGCCTGCGCGAGCGCATGGCCAAAGCCAATGAACTTCCCGGTCGCCTGGCTGAACTGGGCCGGATGACCCGCGACAATCCTGAGCAGCTGATCCGCATCGGCCGCATCGAGTCGATGCTGGAAGGGCGCATGGCGCTTGCCCGCGAACTGGCAAAGTCAGAGCCCAACAGTGACCAGCGCGAGCTGGTGCAGGACCTGAGCACGCGTTATCCGATCCGCGGGCTGGTGGAGGAACTGCAGGCCAGCGAGCAGAAGCTGCTGGCACAGCGCGCCGAGCAGGCCGCCCGCCAGCGCAAGCAGACCGAGTTGGTGTCGTGGAGTTCGCTGGTAGTCCAGCTGGCGTTGCTCGGCCTAGTGCTGTGGCTGCTGCAGCGGCAGATCGGCCGCCGCCTGCACGCCGAGCGGCAGTCATTGCGTTCGGCCGCGCGTGCAGCGTCGGTGCTGCAGACGGTGCGCGAGCCGATCGTGCTGCTCGACCGCGATCTGCGCGTGCAGCTGCACAATCCTGCTTTCGCCGAGCTGTATGGTCTGCAGGATGAGCGCGCCGAGGGCCTGGTGCTGGATAACGTCGGCAACGGTGCGTGGCAAGACCCGGTGATGCGCCAGCGACTGTCCGATGTGCTGCTGCGCGGCCGGGAACTCTGGGACTTCGAGCATGAACAGCGCACCGCCGATGGCTTGGTGCGCTACATGCTGCTCAACGCGCGGCGCATGCCGCTGCCGGACACCGATGACGAAGTGGTGTTGCTCACGGTCAGCGACGTCACCGTGCAGCGTGCGGTGCAGCTGCGTGTGGAGGAACTGAACCGCCAGCTGGAAGGCAAGGTTGCACAGGTGTCCGAGGTCAACAGGGAACTGGAAGCCTTCAGTTACTCGGTCTCGCACGATCTGCGGGCGCCGCTGCGCCACGTGGCTGGATTCTCCGACAAGCTGTCGCGCCATCTCGGCGATGCGGCCGATGACAAGAGCCGCCATTACCTGGAAGTGATCTCCAGTTCGGCGCGGCGCATGGCTGCGCTGATCGACGACCTGCTGGTCTATTCGCGGCTGGGCCGGGCGGCAATGCGGCACCAGGCGGTGGACATGCAGTCGCTGGTGGCCGATACCCGCGCCATGCTCGATTCCAATCTGCAGGCCGAGGCTGAGGCCAGCGGCCACGTGCACCAGGTGGAGTGGAACATCGCGCCGCTGCCGATCGTGGTGGGTGACGAGAACATGATCCGCCAGGTCTGGCTGAACCTGCTTGGCAACGCGGTGAAGTACTCGGGCAACCGCGAACCGGCGAAGATCCGCGTGGATTACCAGCCCCAGCCCGACGGCGGCCATCAGTTCACGGTCAGCGACAATGGTGCAGGCTTTGACATGGCCTATGCCGGAAAGCTGTTCGGTGTGTTCCAGCGCCTGCACAAGGCCAGCGACTACCCCGGAACCGGTATCGGCCTGGCCAGCGTCCGTCGCGTGCTCACCCGCCATGGCGGCCGTATCTGGGCCGAGGCCGAACCGGACGTCGGCGCCACCTTCCACTTCTACCTGCCCCCCGCGACCGACGCGGACAAACAAGGTCCCTCTGCATGACGACTCTGCGCACCATTCTTCTCGCCGAAGACAGCCCCGCCGATGCCGAAATGGCGATCGACGCCCTGGAAGAGGCGCGTCTGGCCAATCCCATCGTGCACGTCGAGGATGGCGTGGAAGTGATGGACTACCTGCTGCGCCGCGGCGCCTTCGCCAACCGCGAGGAAGGCCTGCCGGCGGTGCTGCTGCTGGACATCAAGATGCCGCGCATGGACGGCCTGGAAGTGCTGCGGCAGATCCGCGAGCACGAAGAACTCAAGCGCCTGCCGGTGGTGATCCTGTCGTCCTCGCGCGAGGAAAGTGATTTGGCCCGCAGCTGGGACATGGGGGTCAATGCCTACGTGGTCAAGCCGGTGGACGTGGACCAGTTCTTCGGTGCGGTGCAGACCCTGGGCAAGTTCTGGGCGTTGATCAACCAGGCACCGGAACTCGAGTGAGCCCATGCCCCTGACCGGTCCTGCCCTGGGGGCGCTGCGCATCCTGCTGGTGGAGGACTCACCGGAAGATGCCGAGCTGATGTCCGAACAGATGCTCGATGCGGGCCTGGACGCTCGTTTCGAGCGCGTCGAGAGCGAGGCGGAGCTGCGCCAGGCACTGGCCGCGTTCCAGCCGGACATCGTGCTGTCCGACCTGAGCATGCCGGGGTTTTCCGGTGATGATGCGCTGCGCATCGTGCGCGAGACGGCGCCGGAAGTCCCTTTCATCTTCGTCTCCGGCACCATGGGTGAGGAGAACGCGGTGGCGGCGCTGCAGAAAGGCGCCAACGATTACATCATCAAGCACCAGCCGGCGCGCCTGCCGTCGGCGGTGGCGCGTGCGATCCGCGATGCCCGCAGCGCCGTAGAGCGCGCACGGGTGGAGACCGAACTGATGCGCGCGCAGCGCCTGGAAAGCCTGTCGCTGCTCGCCGCCGGCCTCAGCCATGACCTGCGCAACATCCTGCAGCCGCTGCTGATCATGCCGGACCTGTTGAAGGCCCGTACCGACGATCCGCAGTTGCACCACCTGGCCGACGTCATCGCCGAGTGTGGCCGCCGCGGCCACGAGATGGCCGAATCGATGCTGTCGTTCGTGCGCGGTTCGCGCAAGCCGAGCGAGCGTATCGAGATCAAGGGCCTGTTCGATGCGGTGGCCCTGCTGTTGCGCAGCAACGTGCCCGATGCCGTGCGCCTGGAACTGCAGGTGCAGGACGAAGGCCTGGTAGTGGATGCGAACTACACCGAACTGCAGCAGGTCATGCTGAACCTGGCACTCAATGCGATCCAGGCGATGCCCAACGGCGGCCGACTGAGCCTGACCGCCAGCCATGCCGGCCAGCGCGATGGCGTGGACTGGATGCGTATCTGCGTTGCCGATGAAGGCATTGGCATGGATGCGGACACGCTGTCGCACCTGTTCAATCCATTCTTCACCACCAAGGCAGATGGCACTGGCCTGGGCCTGATCTCCTGCAAGCGCATTGTTGAGGGCGCTGGTGGCAGCATCCATGTCAGCAGCCAGCCGGGACAGGGCACCTGCTTCGAACTGCGCCTGCCGATGCACGAGATCATCGACGGCAGCGAGCCGATCGAACAGCTGGTGGCCTTGGGCAGCGGCCAGTCGATCCTGGTGGTCGATGGGGAAGCCACGCGCCTGTCGCTGCTCGGCAACGCGCTGTCCAGCCAGGGCTACCAGCTGCAGTTGGCCTCCGATGGCCCGGCGGCGCTGCGCTGGATGCAGCAGGAGGCAATGCCGGCGCTGGTGATTGCCGATGCCGGCTCCAAGCTGCTGCCGGCCAGCCAGCTGCTGGGCGAGATGGCTGCGCTCGGTTACCGCGGCCCGGCGCTGGTGCTGGAAGACCCTGCGGTGCCGGTCTCGGCCGACGCCTTCCCGGCCGGAGTGGAGGTGCATGTACTGCACAAGCCGCTGCAGATGCAGCAGGTATTCCGCGCCGTGGCAGAAGCGCTGGGCTGATGCCCCGGTAGCGCCGGCCGCTGGCCGGCGTCCCTGTGTGCTGGTATCAACGCGGTCGCCGGCCAGCGGCCGGCACTACCGTTCGTCGGTTTCCCAGGGGAACCGCGGCAGGGCGTCCACCGCCTGTTCCAGGCGCCGTGACCAGTTCTGGTGGATATCGGCATACAGCGCTGAATCCGCGCCCAGCCGCAGTTGCCGACCGATACGCAGTTCACCGTCGCGCAGCAGCGCCAGGTCGATCGGCAGGCCCACCGACAGGTTGGACCGGATGGTGGAGTCCAGCGAGACGATGGCCGTGCGCGCGGCGTCCTCCAGCCGCGTGGCCGGGCTGAGGATGCGATCCAGGATCGGCTTGCCGTACTTGGATTCACCGATCTGCAGGTAGGGCGTCTCCGGCGAGGCGGCAATGGCGTTGCCGAGCGGGTAGATCATGTACAGCCCGGGCCGCTCGCCGGCGATCTGGCCGCCGAAGATCAGCGTGGCCTGGGTGTTGACCCCGTCATGGCCGTGTTCGCTATGGCTGCTGTGCACCTGGCTGTCCACCAGCAGCTGACCCACATACGCGGCGGCTTCGAACAGGTGGGTCATGTCGCGCAGGTTGGGCACGCGCCGCTCTGCGGCGTCGCGGCCCAGGCGCGACACCAGCAGCTGGGTGGTGGCCAGGTTGCCAGCCGCCATCAGCACGTAGGCTGCCTGGCCGGGATATTCGAACACGTGCAGCTTGCGATGCACGCGCACATCGTCCAGCGAGGCATTGGTCCGGGTGTCGGCAGCGAAGACCAGGCCCTCGTCCACCTCGATTCCAACGCAATAGGTCATGTCGGTGCCCTATCATGTGCGTCCCGGATTGTAGGCAGGCCGCCGTGACGACGGCATGTCCACGCCCCCATCGCTGCCACCTGAACCGCATGACCACCGTGCTCCTGAGCCTGGGCAGCAACGTCCAGCCCCGCCGCTACCTCCACGCCGCGGTGACGGCCCTGCGCGAGCGCTTCGGCGCGCTGCAGGTCTCGCCGGCCTACCGTACTGCCGCGGTCGGCTTCGATGGCCCGGCCTTCCTCAACAATGCGGTGGCGATCGAGACCGATCTGCCGCTGCAGGAACTGGACGACTGGCTGCATGCGCTGGAAGACGCGCACGGCCGCGATCGCAGCGGGCCGCGCTTCTCCGACCGGACCCTGGACATCGACGTGGTGTTCTACGGCGACCTGGTGGTGGAAGGCCCCGGCCACCTGCGCATTCCGCGCCCGGAACTGAAGCATGCCTTCGTGCTGAAGCCGCTGGCGGACATCGCGCCGGGCTTCATCGACCCGGTCAGCGGGCAGGACCTGGCCACGCTGTGGCGGGCGCACGCGCAGTTTGGCGAGGCGTTCGAGGTGGTGGACCTGGAATGATGGGGTTGCCGGCCAGCGGCCGGCACTACCTGTAGTGCCGCTGGCCGGCAACCTCTCAGCTGACGGTGCGCCCACCATCCACGCGCAGGGTGTGGCCGGTGACGAAGCTGGCTTCGGCCACCAGCCAGTAGACCGCTTCGGCGATCTCCTCGACCGTGCCGATCCGCGCCAGCGGCGTGCGCGCCAGCAGCGCCTCGCGGGCGAAATCGTCCTTGCCCTGTTCCGGCCAGAGGATCGCACCCGGCGCCACCGCGTTGACCCGCACCTTCGGCGCCAGCTCCAGTGCCAGTGCGCGGGTGGCCATCTCCAGCGCGGCCTTGGCCATGGTGTAGGCGATGTGGTCGCGCATCGGATCGGTGCCGTGCAGGTCGGTCAGGTTGACGATGCAGCCCTGCTGGCGGCGCAGGTAGGGCGCCGCCGCTTGTGACAGCAGCAGCGGCGCACGTGCATTGACTGCATACAGTGCGTCCATCGCCTCGGCGGTGACCTGGCCGAGCGGGGTGGGGAAGAAGTTGGAGGCGTTGTTGACCAGCGCGTCCAGGCGGCCGAAGTGGGTAACGGCCTGTTCCACCAGGTCGGGCAGGGCGTCGGCGTCACGCAGGTCGGCCTGCAGGGCCAGCACGCTGCCCGGCCGCACATTGTCGAAATCGAACGCGGCCTGCTGCAGTTCGGCGCTGGAGGTGTTGGCATGCAGTACCACCGACCAGCCACAGGCGT
The DNA here is from genome assembly GCF_032025805.1 of Stenotrophomonas maltophilia group sp. msm1. Lineage (NCBI taxonomy): Bacteria > Pseudomonadati > Pseudomonadota > Gammaproteobacteria > Lysobacterales > Lysobacteraceae > Stenotrophomonas > Stenotrophomonas maltophilia group sp. msm1. The sequence goes on along the minus strand of NZ_JAVSKH010000001.1, from coordinate 38,281 downwards.
GGAACTGGCGGGCGATGGCCGCGCCGATCCGGCGCGCGCTGCCGGTGATCAGGACCACGGGGTGGGTATCGCTCATCGAGGGTCCTCCAAGGCTCAGCTATCCTGTGCACATTGTCACCGCATTCGAACACGCCATGCAGCCCACCTTCCCCCTGCCCGAAGCCGATGCCCTGGCCCACAGCGACCAGCTAGCGGCCGCCCTGCGCGCCGAGATCCTTGCCCAGGGCGGGGCCATGCCCTTCTCGCGCTTCATGGAGCTGTGCCTGTACACCCCGGGCTGGGGCTATTACAGCGCCGGCGCCAGCAAGTTCGGTGGCAGCGGTGACTTCACCACCGCGCCGGAGCTCGGCAGCCTGTTTGCCGGCAGCGTGGCCAATGCGCTTGCACCGGTGTTCGCCCAGCTCGGCGCGCAGGCGCGGATGCTGGAGCTGGGCGGCGGCACCGGCGCCTTCGCCGAGGCAGTGCTGCTGCGCCTGGCCGAGCTGGATGCGCTGCCGTCGCGCTACGCCATCCTCGAACCCAGTGCCGATCTGCGCGAGCGCCAGCAGCAGCGTCTGCAGCAGAACCTGCCGGCCGAGCTGGCCGCGCGCGTGGACTGGGTCGACCGCCCGTTCGACGAGGACTGGGAAGGCGTGGTGTTCGCCAACGAGGTGATCGACGCGCTGCCGACCCCGCGCTTCCTGATCCGCGATGGCGAGGTCTATGAGGAAACCGTCGAGCTGGATGCCGAAGGCAACTTCATCCGTGGTGCGCAGCCGGCCGATATCCTGCTCAACGGTGCGGTGCGCCATATCGAGCGCTACCTGGAAAAGCCTTTCGCCGAGGGCTACCGTTCCGAAGTGTTGCCGCAGCTGCCGTACTGGCTGCAGGCGGTGGCTGGTGGCATGCAGCGTGGTGCGATGCTGTTCGTCGACTACGGCTACAGTCGCAGCGAGTTCTACCAGCACGACCGCGACGAGGGCACCGTGCGTGCGTTCTACCGCCATCACGTGCACAACGACGTGCACCGCTGGCCGGGCCTGCAGGACATCACCGCGTCGGTGGATTTCACCGCGATGGCCGAGGCCGGCATGCACGGCGGTTTCGAGCTGGCCGGCTACTGCAGCCAGGCCAGCTTCCTGCTCGGTAATGGCCTGGACCAGGTGCTGCTGCTGGCCGAGGAACGCACCGACGAGGTCGGCCGCATCCAGTTGCGCGACCAGGTGAAGAAGCTGACCCTGCCGACCGAGATGGGCGAGCGCTTCCAGGCCATCGGCCTGCAGCGTGGCGTCGATTTCGAACCGGCCTTCGAACTGGGTGACCTGAGCTGGCGCCTGTGAGCGAGGTGTTGCCGGCGATCAAGCCGCTGCGGCGGCCGCGGTTGTGGGCCGGGCTGTGGGGTCTGGCCGTGCTGCTGGTGATTGTGGTCTGCCTGATCCCGCCACCGCCGATTCCGTTGCCGGAAAACAGCGACAAGGGCGAGCACTTCGTCGCCTACTTCATCCTGGCCGGCAGCGCCGTGCAGCTGTTCCGCCGCGGCAGGCCGCTGCTGTGGGTGGGCGTGGCCCTGGTGTTGATGGGCATCGGCATCGAGTTCGCCCAGGGCGCACTGACCAGCAACCGCATGGCCGACCCGATGGACGCCATCGCCAACACGGTGGGCGTGCTGGTCGGCATGGTCACGGCCCTGACCCCGCTGCGCGACCTGCTGCTGCGCTGGCGAGGGTGAGGTTCCTGTAGAGCCGAGCCCATGCTCGGCTGCCTTTCAACCGGAAAGCCGAGCATGGGCTCGGCTCTACAGTAGATCCACGCCATGCGTGGATCCGGCCGCAAAGCGCCAACCAAGGTTGGCACCTACCTGAGCGTGACCTCATCCAGCACCCACATCGCCGGGCGCGTGTCGCCGGTGAAGTTGATGCACAGATCGCCGTTGCCAGCGGTGCCCTTCGGCAGCGCCGCACGCAGCGTCACGAAGCCATCGGCATCGGGCGTGGCCGGCAGCGGTACTTCGGCCAGCACCTTGCCGCTGCAATCTCCGCGACGCACCTGCATCTCGCCATGCGCGCGCCTCGCTTTTTCGAAGCGACGCTTCGGCTCGTCGTGGGCCAGCTGGAAGTAATAGGGGATGCGCCCGGCACGGACTTCCACGCTGCCGACGCCGTCCAGCTGCGCCTGCGGCCAGCGCCAGCAGGGCTGGAAGATATCCACGTTGAACACCGCGCGGTTTCCTTCGCGCGGGCCATCGTCCTCCAGGCGCAGCACCAGCCCCTTCTTGCCCACGCAGCTGAGCAGCTCATCGCTGCGGCGGCTGAGCAGCGATTGTGCGCTGAACGCCGCGATCGTCGGCTTCGCCGCCAGCATCTGGCCCTGGTAGAACGCGGCGGCCTGCACGGTAGCGGGCAGCTGCGCGGTCAGCGGCTGCTGGTACAGCGGCGACTGCGCCGTCACCGGCTGGCCATCGGTGCTGTAGCGCACTTCATAGCCCAGCGGATTGGCCAGCGACACGGTCACCGTGTTGGCGGCGCGGTTGTTGGTGTAGTCCACGCCCACTTCGAACGGGGTCTGCGCGTAGGCAAGGCCCCAAGCGCGGTAGCGCTGCAGCTGCGCGGGCAGGCGCGCGAGGAAATCGCGGAAGTCGCGATGTTCCGTCGTGCTCCAGCCGGTCTCGGCCACTGCCGCCAGGCGCGGGAACAGGTTGTGCTGCAGGCGTGCGTAGGTGCGCGTGTGCTCGGTGAACATGTTGGCCTGCAGACCGAGAATGTGCTGGCGCTTGTCGGCCGCCAGCTCGGCCGGCACCGGCTCGTAGTTGTACAGCTTGCCGAGGTTGACCTGGGCCGGGCGGCCCGGCGGTTCGTTCGGCGAGGCCGTCTGCAGGTAATCCAGATAGAGGTAGCCCACCGGCGACATGACCACGTCATGACCAGCACTGGCCGCGGCCAGGCCACCTTCGGTGCCCTGCCACGACATCACCGTGGCCTGCGGTGGCAGGCCGCCTTCGAGGATTTCGTCCCACCCGATCAGGCGCCGGTCGTGCTTCTCCAGGAAGGTCTCCAGTCGCTTGATGATGTGGCTCTGCATGGCCATTTCATCCTTGATGCCCAGTGCACGCATGCGCTGCTGCACCTGCTTCGAGGCTTCCCACTGGTCCTTGACTGCCTCGTCGCCGCCCACGTGCACGTACTTCGCAGGGAACAGTTCGATCACTTCTTCCAGCACGTTCTCGAGGAAGGTGACGGTGCTGTCTTCCACGTTGAACAGGTTCGGGAACACGCCCCATTCGCTGATCGGCTTCAGCGGCGTATCGATGGTGCCCAGCTCCGGATACGCGGCAATCGCAGCCGTCGCGTGGCCCGGTACATCGATTTCCGGAATCACCTGGATATGCAGCTTGGCGGCATAGGCGATCACTTCGCGGATCTGCTCCTGCGTGTAGAAGCCGCAGTACGGATGCTCCTGGCCATTGGCCGGATCGACGCCGCCATCACCCGCCGGCAGGCGGCAGCTTCCCACCTCGGTCAGCTTGGGGTAGCGCTTGATCTCCATGCGCCAGCCCTGGTCATCGGTCAGGTGCCAGTGGAAGGTATTGAGCTTGTGCGCGGCCATCGCATCGAGCACGCGCTTGATCTCGTCCAGGCTCTGGAAATGCCGTGCCGAGTCGAGCATGAAACCGCGCCAGCTGAAGCGCGGCGCGTCCTGGATCTGCACTGCGGGAAGCACGCCGTTGCTTCCGCCCGTGGCCAGCTGGGCAAGCGTGGTTGCGCCGTAGAACAGGCCGGTTTCGTTGCCGGCCTGGATCACCACGCCCTGCGCGGTGCTTTCCAGCGTGTAGCTCTCGCCGCTGTCACGGAAGGTGGGCACGATCTGGAAGCGGATGCCGCCCGGGGCGGCTGCCGTCTTGCCCTTGGCCGGCGTAAGGCGCGGACCGCCACTGCGCGCCAGCAGGTCGGTGAACTGGGTGGCGACGCGCTGCGCGGCTTCGCCTTCGGCGTGCAGCGCGGTATCGGCGCGTACGGTGATGCCGCTGCCCTGGCCGCGCTGCACGGTGGCTGGCGCGGGAATCAGCATCAGGCTGCCGGTGCGTAGCTGCGGGCCGGGTGCTTCGGCGGCCGGCGTGGGATCGGCGGCCAGCGCCGGCAGTGCCGGCAGCAGGGCAATCAGGCTGCCCAGCAGCGCGCTGCGCATCCGGGCGCGGGAAGGCTTGACCATCGGAACGACTCCTTGGAACGGTGCGATGAACGCTATACATGAAAAACGCCGGGCCCGGAATGACCAGGCCCGGCGTGCGTGCACGACTCGGCGATGTTGCCGCCGCTGGATCAGTACTTGAAGCGGAAGTTGAGGTAGTACTGGCGACCGTTCTCATAGAACGCGCTCGGGATCGAGGCGCTCTGGTAGTACTTCAGGGTCGGGTTGTTGAGGTTCAGCGCATCGAAGCTCACGCTCATCCAGTCGGTCGCCTTGTAGCTGAGCGACAGCGACAGTGTGCCGAAATCATCCTGGTAGTACGGGCTCGCGCCCTTCAGACCGATCAGGAACGAGGACCGGTAGGTGTAGCTGACGCGCGCACCGAAGGTATCATTCTCGAAGTAGGCACCCACGTTGTAGGTGTTCTTCGAGGTACCCAGCAGGTTGTTGCTGCCGTCTTCCCAGGTGTGGGAGGTGCTGCCGTCGGCGTAGGTGTAGTTGGCGTTCAGGCCGAAGTTCTCACCCAGCGGCTGTTCGTAGGCGAACTCCATGCCGTAGACCTTGCCGTCGGCGTTGACCGGCACGGCGACCTGGTAGGCCTCCAGCTGGTTGCTCAGCTCGCTGTACAGCATCTGGGTCTGGGTGCCGAAGGCCACGTAGTCCTTCAGGTTCATCGAGTACGCGCCCAGCGACACCAGGCCGCGCGGCATGAAGTACCACTCCAGGTTGGCGTCGAAGTTGGTCGACAGCACCGGCTTCAGCTTCGGATTGCCGCCACCGCCGACCTTGGTCAGGTCCGAACCCCAGGACGATGCGCCCAGTGCCGAGAAGTCCGGCAGGGTCTGGGTCTGCGACGCGGCGAAGCGGAACACCAGGTCATCGGCCAGATCGAACTTCAGGTTCGCGCTGGGCAGGATGCGGTCGTGCTTGTTTTCGAACGACAGCGCCTTCCATTTGCCGAACAGGCTGCTGACGTCGGCGTTGGCGATATCGCTGACCGCCTGGTAGGTGTCGATGTCCTGCTTGATGTTGACGTAGCGCAGGCCGACGTTGCCGCTCCAACGGTCGCCGCTGAAGTTGGCCTGGACATAGCCGGCGAAGTTCTTTTCGGCCACCTTCCACTCGGCGCCATAGTTGTGGCGACCGGTCGGGCCGTCATTGCCGGCCAGCCAGGTGGAGTTGTTGAGCACTGCGTCCTTCAGCGCACCGGGGGTGTAGTACCAGATGTTGCGCGGGAAATTGCCGCCGATGCCGCCGGCGAAGCCACCCGGGAAGCTGCCGGTGGGGGCGCCCTTCAGTGCGTCCCAGATCGCGCCCGGCGTTGCCCCTTCCGGCGACAGCGCCTCGCGCTTGTGGTCGGCATAGCGCACGCCGAAGTCGAGCGAGTTCAGCACGCCGCCATCGTTGAAGTACTGATTGAAGTCCGCCGTGAACCACTTTTCCTTGTCTTCGGCAGTGACTTCCTGGTTGCCCCAGGTGCCGAAGCTGGTCACGCCGTTCGGGCTGATGTCGCCGCCGACGTTCCAGTCCACCGGCGAACCGTTGCCGTGGGTGGTCCAGTTGGCGCCGCCGCCGTCAGCCACGGTCACTTCCGCGATGAACTGGCGCGGCGTGGTGCCGGTGCCCTTGGTGCTGCCGGCCTGGAACTTGGCGTTGAGGCTGTCGTTGATCTGCCAGTCGGCATCGAGGGTGATGTAGTTGCTCTTGGCGGTGGCCTCGCGGTAGATCATGTCGTACACCGCGTACGGCGTACCGGCGACGCCTGCGAAGTTGGCGTTGGTCAGCACGCCATCCTTGACCACATAGCCTGGCAGCGGGGCCTGGCCCGGGCGGGTGATCACGCCGGCGTCGTCCTTGTCGTCGCCCATGATCTTGCTACCCCACAACATGAAGTTGCGGTTGTAGTTGTTGGCTTCCATCTTGGAACTGAAGCCTTCCAGGCCCAGCGTCAGATTGTCGGCCGGCTTGAACTGCAGTGAGATCAGGCCACCCTTGCGCTCGCGGGTCTGCTCGAACAGGGTCGAGCCGAGCAGGGCGGGCGCATAGACACCGGCCAGGTCCGGGTTGGACTTGGCTACGGTGCCGTTCGGGTCGATCTTGAAGAAGCCCGACGGGATTTCCTGCGCTTCACGACGCAGTTCACGCTTCTGGCTGAACCCCTGCACCATCACGCCGAAGGTGCCGTCGTCGTTCTTGTAGTTGAACAGGCCCGACAGCTGCGGGTCGGTCGACTTGGCCTGGTCCGAGCGCACCGCGCCGATCGAGGCTTCAGCGGTGATCTGCTTGGAAAATTCCAGCGGCTTGCGGGTGAGGATGTTGACGGTGCCGGTGGTGCCGCCGTCCTGCAGCTTGGCCTGCGAGGACTTGTTCACCCCCACCGAGCGCACCAGTTCCGACGGCAGCAGGGTGTAGCTGACGCTGCGGCCGACATTGCTACCTTGGCTGAGCACGAACCAGTCGGCCGAGCCGACGCTGTGGCCGTTGATCAGGGTCTGGGTCAGGCTCGGGCTGGTGCCGCGCAGGCTGACACGGTCGGCTTCGTCGAAACCGCCTTCATCGGCGCTGGACGAGCTGATGTTCACGCCCGGCAGGCGCTGCAGGGTGTCGGCCACGTTATGCGCGGGCAGCTTGCCCACGTCTTCGGCAGTGACCACTTCCACGCGCGCATTGGCTTCGCGCTTGGTGTCCAGCGACTTTTCCATCGAGCCACGGATGCCGGTAACGGTCACGGTGTCCAGATCGGTGGCGGTCGGGGCCGCCTGCTGCGCGTGCGCACTGAAGGCGATGCAGCTGACGATGGCGGCCGAAAGCAGGGTCTTGCGGGTGTTCATGATGTCTCTCCTCATCACTCGATTGGGTGCCGGCGGCGGTGTTCGGTTACGGTTGCGATGACATGCGCGGGGCGGCGGCGAAGTCCCGTGCGTTGGCGTGCCACGTACTGCGTGCTGCGATTGCGTTGAAGCCTGTTGCGGTGTCAGGCGGCCGATTGCTGCAGGTACCAGCTGGCAGCGCCGACCACGCCCAGCTGGCCGTGTTCGACGACCTTCACCGGAATGCGTGCCAGCGCTTCGCCCATCGGCCCCTTCTGCAGGTAGCGTTCGACGAAGGTGCTGGCGTGCAGGTATTCGCGGATCTGCGGCAGGATGCCGCCGGCCAGGTAGACGCCACCGTGGGCGCCGTAGAACAGCGCCATGTCGCCGATGGTGCTGCCGAGCAGGCCACAGAACACGTCCAGCGCCTGGCGCGCATGCGCATCGGTATCGGCCATGGCGGCGGCGGTGACTGCGTCGGGGCTTGCCAGGGTCGGCGCCTGCCCCTGCAGTGCACACACGGCTCGGTACAGGTTCATCAGGCCGGGGCCGGAGATCGCATGCTCGATCGACACGTGCGCGCGGTCGCGCTGCATGTGGCGGACGATGGCCATTTCCAGTTCGGTGCTGGCCGCCAGGGTCGGCTGGCCGGCCTCGGTGGGCAGAACAACCGGGCCGTGCGCGGTGGGGATCCACAGCGCGGCGCCCAGACCGGTACCGGGGCCGACCACCAGGGTCGGACCGCGTGCGGCGCTTTCCGGCCCGCACAGGTGCAGCACGCCACTGGCGTCCACCTGCGCGGCGGCGTAGGCCACTGCTTCGAAGTCGTTGACGATGTAGACCCGCTGCAGGCCGACGTCGGCTTCCACCTGGCGCGCCGACAGCGGCCACGGCAGGTTGGCGGTGATCACGGTGCCGTCCTCGCGGGCGTAGCCGGCGCTGGCGACCACGCAGTGCGTGGGCCGCGGGCCTTCGCCGAGGAAGTCGGACAGGATCGCGCTGAGGCCGGCATGGTCGGCATTGCGGTACTTGCGGTACTCCAACACCTGCACCGGGTGGGCGGCGTCACCGCTGGCCTGGACCCGGGCCACGCGCACATGGGTGCCACCGACGTCGGCGGCCAGGAACGAGGGCGCGACTCGGGACAGGACATGGGCCGGGGCGGGGTGGCTGGCGGTCACGCGGGCTCCTGCTGCAGGTGGGGCCGGCCCCGGGATCGGGGGCGGCGATTGGGGCGGAGTCTGTAACCCCGCTGACAACGATGTCAACGAGTTCGTGACACTTTCGTTGCTGCATCGCAACGAATGCGACATGCAGTAAACGTTTACATGGCGTGAGTGCGGGTTTCACGTTGGAACCGTTGCCGCACATGGGCCAAGGCCTCCGGCGCATTCAGCACGATGCGTTGCGATCAGGTTGCGCAGTGCAGCACGAGGTTCACAGGGCTGCGCGTGGAAGTTGACAAACCGCAGCTGTCCATCGAAAGAATGTGACAACGTTGTTCCCAGCCACTCTCCGACGCCGCGTTCTGCGGCCGTCGCCGCAGGAGCCCTCCTGATGTCCGCCGTCCCCGCTGCAAGCGCGCGCCCGAACGTGGCCACCTCCATCGCCATCGTCGGCGTGTTGTTCTTCCTGATCGGCTTCTTCACCTGGCTCAACGGCCCGTTGATCACCTTCGTCAAGCTCGCCTTCGAGCTCAGCGAGGTCGGCGCCTTCCTGGTGCTGATGGTGTTCTACCTGTCCTACTTCTTCCTGGCGCTGCCCTCGTCGTGGATCCTGCGCCGCACCGGCATGAAGAAGGGTCTGAGCCTGAGCCTGCTGGTGATGGCCGGCGGCGCGGCACTCTTCGGTGAATTCGCGACGCAGCGCTGGTACCCCGGCGCGCTGGGCGGGCTGTTCGTGATCGGCAGCGGGCTGGCCCTGCTGCAGACGGCGATCAATCCCTACATCTCCATCCTCGGCCCGATCGAGACCGCAGCGCGTCGCATCGCGCTGATGGGCATCTGCAACAAGATCGCCGGCATCCTGGCGCCGATCCTGATCGGCACGGTGGTGCTGCATGGCATTGGCGATCTGGACGTGCAGGTGCAGGCGGCCGATGCCGCGACCAAGGCCGTGCTGCTGAACCAGTTCGCCGCCAAGATCCACGCCCCGTACCTGGCCATGGCGGCGCTGCTGGTGGTGCTGGCGGTGGCGATCCTGTTCTCGCCGCTGCCGGAAATCAAATCGTCCGAAGCCAACGCCACGCCGGTGGCGGCCGGTGCGGTCGAGCGCCGCAGCATCTTCCAGTTCCCGCACCTGTGGCTGGGCGTGCTGTGCCTGTTCGTGTACGTGGGCGTGGAAGTGATGGCCGGTGATGCCATCGGCACCTACGGCCATGGCTTCAACCTGCCGCTGGACGAGACCAAGATGTTCACCGCCTTCACCCTGGGCGCGATGCTGGTCGGTTACGTGGTCGGCCTGCTGGTCATTCCGCGGGTGGTGTCGCAGTCGCGCTACCTGACCCTGTCGGCGGTGCTGGGCGTGGTGTTCTGCCTGGGCGCGTGGGCAACGCACGGCTATGTGTCGGTGGCCTTCGTGGCCCTGCTGGGCTTTGCCAACGCGATGATGTGGCCGGCCATCTTCCCGCTGGCCATCCGCGGCCTGGGGCGCTTCACCGAAACCGGTTCGGCCCTGCTGGTGATGGGTATTGCCGGTGGCGCGATCATTCCGCAGCTGTTCGCCCTGCTGAAGCAGCACATCGATTTCCAGCTCACCTTCGTGCTGCTGATGGTGCCCTGCTACCTGTACATCCTGTTCTATTCGGTGGTGGGCCACCGCGTGGGCCTGCCGCAGGACCGGGGCTGATCGGCGATGATGGACGGCAGCCAACCCCAGGAAAAACCGATGCGCAGAGCGACCATCAAGGACGTTGCCGAGAAGGCCAAGGTCTCGCTGAAGACGGTGTCGCGGGTGATCAACAACGAGCCCTCGGTGATGCAGGCCACCCGGGCGCGGGTGCTGCGTGCCATCGCCGAGCTGGACTACGAGCCCGATCCGTCCGCGCGCAACCTGCGCAGCGGCACCACCTTCGTGATCGGGCTGGTGTATGACAACCCCAACCCGTACCACATCATCGGCGTGCAGAACGGTGTGCTGGCGGCCTGCCGCGAGACCGGTTTCGGCCTCCAGATCCACCCCTGCGATTCCAGCTCGCCGCTATTGGCCGATGAGCTGGCCGACTGGGTGCAGCGTTCGCGGCTGGCCGGGCTGGTGCTGACCGCGCCGATGTCCGAGCGCCGCGACCTGATCCAGGCGCTGACTGCGCGCGGCATCAAGCTGGTGCGGATCATCGCCGCCACCGAAGACCCCGCCGACGGTGCCTGCGTGTTCGTCGACGACCGCGAGGCGGCCTACGAAATCACCGAGCACCTGATCCAGCTGGGCCACCAGCGCATCGGCTTCCTCTGGGGCGGCATCTCTCACCGCTCCTCGGGCGAACGCTATGCCGGTTACGAAGCCGCGCTGAAGGACTACGGCATGACCGTGGACAAGCATCTGGTGGTGCAGGGCGACTACACCTTCGACGATGGTTTCCGCGGCGCGCGCCGCCTGCTGGCGCTGCGCGAGCCGCCCACCGCCATCTTCGGTTCCAACGACGAAATCGCTGCCGGCGTGCTGGCCGCCGCCAAGTCGGCCGGCATGAACGTGCCCTACGACCTGTCCATTGCCGGCTTCGAGGACAGCCCGTTCTCGCGCCAGTCGTGGCCGCCGCTGACCACCGCCAAGCAGGCCACCGAAGACATCGCCCGCCACGCCGCGCGCCTGCTGATCGCGCAGCTGCGCAGCGATGCCTACGACGACGCGCCGGCGCCGCTGCACAACCAGGGCTTCGTGCCGCAGCTGGTAGTGCGTGGTTCGACCGCGCCGATGCGCCCCGCCGGCGCACGCCCCCTTCCTTCCGATCCTGCCTGAGCCTGCCATGTCGCTGTCAGACCCCACGTCCACCCTGATGTTCGCCGAGGCCGCTGAAGCGGCCGACGTGGTCGCGCGCCAGTTCTCGCGCAACCACGCCACCCTGGAAACCCTGGCCGCCAGCCTGCGTGCTGCACCGCCGCCGTTCGTGGTCACCTGTGCACGCGGCAGCTCCGACCACGCCGCCACCTATGGCAAGTATCTGCTGGAAACCCAGCTGGGCCTGGTGGTCGCGTCGGCCTCGCCATCGGTGGGGTCGGTCTACGCCGCACCATTGCAGCTGCGCGGCGCACTGTTCATCGTCATCTCGCAGTCGGGCAAGAGCCCGGACCTGCTGCGCAACGCCGAGGCCGCCAAGGCGGCCGGTGCGCGCGTGATCGCGCTGGTCAACGTCGAGGATTCACCGCTGGCGCAGCTGGCCGACACGGTCATTCCGCTGCACGCGGGTGCCGAAAAGAGCGTGGCGGCGACCAAGAGCTACCTGGCGTCGCTGGCCGCGCTGCTGCAGCTGGCCGCGTACTGGAAGCAGGACAGCAGCCTGCGTGCGGCGCTGGACCTGCTGCCCGACGCGCTGCGTGAGGCGTGGCAGTGCGACTGGAGCGCGGTGACCGAAGGCCTGGTCGAGGCCACCAACCTGTTCGTGCTCGGCCGTGGCCTGGGCCTGGGCGCGGCCCAGGAAGCGGCGCTGAAGTTCAAGGAAACCTGCAGCCTGCATGCCGAAGCCTACAGCTCGGCCGAGGTCAAGCACGGCCCGATGGCGCTGGTTGACCGTGGATTCCCCGTGCTGGCCTTCGCGCAGCCCGATGAAACCGGCGCCGGCACCCGCGCGGTGGTCGAGGAATTTTCTGCCCGGGGCGCGCAGGTGTGGCTGGCCGGGGCCGGCGGCAACCTGCCGGTGGCTGCAGCGCCGCATCCGTTGTGCGCACCGTTGTTGACCGTGCAGAGCTTCTATCGCGCGATCAACGCGCTGGCGCTGCGCCGTGGTTTCAACCCGGATCTGCCGCCGCATCTGAACAAGGTTACGGAGACGGTGTGATGGCCACGGTCCTGCGCAACGCCCGCATCCTGGCTGGCGAGGAGTTCCGCGACGATCTGGCGGTGGTGATCGAGGACGGTCGCATCAGCGCGCTGCTGCCTGACGCTGCACCGCAGCTGGGCCAGGCGGCCGAGCAGATCGATCTGGACGGCGGCTGGCTGCTGCCCGGCTTCATCGATGTGCAGGTCAATGGCGGCGGCGGCGCGCTGTTCAACAACACGCCCGATGTCGCCTCGCTGCGCACCATCGCGCGTGCGCACCGGCGCTTCGGCACCACCGCGATGCTGCCGACGCTGATCAGCGACGATGTGGACGTGATGCGCGAAGCAATCGCTGCGATGCGCGAAGCAATCGCTCAGGGCGTGCCCGGCGTGATCGGCATCCACCTGGAAGGCCCGTACATCGCGCCGGCGCGCAAGGGCACCCACGATGCCAGCAAGTTCCGCGTGCCGGATGAAGACGAGATCGCGCTGGCGGCATCGCTCGACAACGGCGTGACCCTGCTGACGCTGGCGCCGGAACGCGTGCCGCTGGAGACGATCCGCGCGCTGGTCGAGCGTGGCGTGATCGTTGCCGCTGGCCACACTGCAGGCACCTACGAGGAGATCCGCGCCGGCCTGGATGCTGGGGTGCGTGGCTTCACCCATCTGTACAACGCGATGTCGCCGCTGCAGGGCCGCGAGCCGGGCGCGGTGGGCGCTGCGCTGGAAGACCGCGACAGCTGGATCGGCATCATCGTCGATGGCGTGCATGTGCATCCGGCCAGCCTGCGGGTGGCGCTGGCGGCCAAGCCGCGCGGTCGCCTGCTGCTGGTGACCGATGCGATGCCGCCGGTCGGTGCCGACGATCCCAGCTACGTGCTGTACGGCGAAACCATCACCGCCATCGACGGCGTGGTGCGCAATGCCGCCGGTTCGCTGGCGGGCTCGGCGCTGGACATGGCCACGGCGGTGCGCAACACCGTGCAGCTGCTCGGCCAGCCGCTGGCCGAAGCCGCGCGCATGGCCTCGACCTACCCGGCGCAGTTCCTCAACGTCGATGATCGCCTGGGCCACATCGCCGAGGGCTACCAGGCCGACCTGGTGCTGCTGGATGACGCCCTGCAGGTACGTGGCACCTGGATTGCCGGACAGTACGAGGCCGCCTGATGAACAGTACGCCGCCACGCCGGCTGGGCTCGATCGATGCCCTGCGCGGCATCACCGTGGCGGCGATGCTGCTGGTCAACAATCCAGGCGACTGGAGTGCAGTGTTCGCGCCGCTGCGTCATTCGGAATGGCATGGCTGCACGCCCACCGATCTGGTGTTTCCGTTCTTCCTGTTCCTGGTGGGCGTGTCGATGGCCTTCAGCGTGGCACCGCGCGCGCTGGATGCCGCTGCGCGTCCTGCACTGGCGCGCGGTGTGCTGGAGCGTGCGCTGCGCATCCTGGTGGCCGGTGCGCTGCTGCATCTGCTGATCTGGTGGGCGCTGGATACACACCACTTCCGCATCTGGGGCGTGCTGCAACGCATCGCGGTGTGTGCGGCGTTGGTGGGCGTGCTGGCGGTCTACGCGCGGCCGCGCGTGCAGGTGGGCGCTCTGATCGCGCTGCTGGTGGGGTACACCGTGTTGCTGCTGGGCATCGGTGACCTGGCGCCATGGACCAACCCGGCCAGCCGCCTGGATACCGCGTTGTTCGCGCCGTGGATCTATCAATGGCACGCCGATGCCGGGCTGGGCCATGACCCGGAAGGATTGCTGAGCACGCTGGGCGCGCTGGCCAGTACCGTGCTCGGGCTGTTGGCCGGAGGCCTGCTGCGCAGCGGACGTGCCGCGGCGCTGGCTGGGCTGGGTGTGGCGACTGCGGTATTGGGCCTGCTGCTGGCGGTGGTGCTGCCGTTGAACAAACAGCTGTGGACGCCCAGCTACGTGCTGTGGACCGGCGGCCTTGCCGCGCTGGCGCTGTGGCTGGGCCACCTGTTGATCGACCAGAAGGGCTGGCCGGCGCTGGGCCGGCGCTTCGGCGTCAATGCGATCACGGCGTATCTGGGCGCATCGGTGATGTCGGTGGTGCTGATGGATACCGGGGTTTGGGAGTGGGTCTGGCAGCAGCTGGCCACCGCAATGCCGCAGGCGCTGGAGCTGGCGTCCATGCTGCAGGCGCTGGTGTTTGTCGCGCTGTGGTGGGGCGTGGCATGGTGGCTGGACCGGCGGAAGATCTATCTGAAGATCTGATGGCACCTCATCCACGCCATGCGTGGATGCTCTCCGCGCGGCCTGTGACCGCTGCAAAGATGAATAATTTCAGCCACGTGGAGGTGGCGTGATGGCCGATCAAGTTCGCAACTGAACTGTGATGGCCGCCACGCAATTTCACCTATCGAAACCGTTCACCACACGGCAGACTGCCTGCGCAGTACCGCATATCCGCAGTTCCTGATCCCTTGTCCAGGAGTGCTGTATGTCCCGTGCCGTTCCGCGCGCTTTCCGTCCGCGCCGCCTCACCGTTTCCGTGCTGCAGGCCCTGGCTGTCCCGTCCGTCATGCTGTTGAGTGCCAGCGTCGCCTGGGCCGGCTGTGGCAGCGCCGCCCCCGTCGCCGGCCAGACGGTCACCTGCGATGCCAATGCGCCGAACCCGCAGACTGTTCCCATCACGGCCAATGGCGCGGCCGGCATCACCATCAATATCGCCAACACGGCACAACTGCAGCAGAGCGGTGGCAGCAGCGCGATTTCGCTTGTTGGTGCCGGTGGGCACCTGTTGTCCAACCTGGGCACGATCAGTTCGGTGGGCGGTGTGGCGGTCCAGCTCGGTGGCGGCAGCCGTGTCGAAAATGCGGGCAGCATCAGCACCGGCAACAACACCGCCCTGCAGTTCGTCGGTGCGGGCGACAGCGTGCTGGTCAACCGCGGTACGATCAGCGGCCGCACGGGTGTGCAGTTCGGTGCGGGCAACGACCGCCTGGACATGCAGGCCGGCAGCATCAGCGGCGGCGTCCTGCAAGGGGATGGCAACGATGTGCTGCTGCTGGGCAATGGCACCATCGACAGCGTCGACCAGGGCAACGGCGATGACCAGATGACCGTCACCGGCGGCACCGTCACCGGCCTGGTAGCGCAGGGCAGTGGCCGCGATGATTTCGTCATGAGTGGCGGCACGGTCGGCGCGCTGCAGCAGGGCGACAACATCGATACCTTCCGCATGAGCGGTGGCCGCATCATCGGCGCGTTCGAGGATGGCGACCAGGCGTGGATGACCGGTGGCCGCATCGGCCGCGTCAACATGAAGCTGGACAAGAACCTGTGGGACCAGTCCGGCGGCACCGTGGATGGCAATGTGGTGACCGGTTTCGACACCGATACCATCATCATCTCGGGTACCGCCTACATCGGCGGCAACATAAGCGTCAGCGGCGGCAACGACAGCGTGACCATTACCGACGGCACCGTGCGCGGGCAGGTACTGCTCAGTACCGGCGATGACACCTTCAACTGGAATGGCGGCGGCATCGTCTACGGCGCGATCGACATGGGCCCGGACAACGACGTGGCCAACCTCAGCAACCTCAACCAGGGCAACCTCGGTGCGGTGCCGCTGTTCGACGGCGGCAGTGGCATCGACCAGCTCAACCTCAGCAACGTCAAGACCACGGGCGTGGGCCGCTTCCAGAACTGGGAGACGATCAGCCTGACCAACAGCACCGAGCTGAGCTTCGATGGCGACCTGGTGCTGGGCGACAGCGCAACCGGCACCGGCACGCTCACCGTGGATGACACCAGTGCCGTGTATGCGGGCAGTGGGGGGCATGCCATCCGCCCATTCAAAAGTGGTGCACTGGTCGAGATGGTCAATGCCGGGCGCATCGACCTGACCGGTACCGGCGCGGGCGACGTGTTCACCGTGCGTGGCAACTACCGCGGAGACGGTGGTGGCCTGTACCTGCGTACCGTGCTGGGCGCGGACAACTCCACCAGCGACCGTCTGGTGATCGACGGCGGTACTGCCACCGGGACCACCGGCATCGGCGTGCTCAATGCCGGCGGCAGCGGCGCCGCCACGCTGGCCGATGGCATCCTGGTGGTGCAGGCCTTGAATGGCGGCCGCACCGCGCCGGGCGCGTTCTCGCTGTTCGCACCGGTCGCCGCCGGTGCCTACGAGTACTTCCTGTTCAAGGGCGGTGTCAGCGCTGGCACCAGCGAGAACTGGTACCTGCGCTCGACGCTGGTGACCGGCCCGACGCCGGCACCCAATGGCGGCGGTACTGCCGTACCACCACCATTGACGCCGCCGGTGGCACCACCGCCGCCGATCACCCCGGCACCGCCGCCGCCGCCCGAAGGCGCCACCGATCCGGATCTGACCGCGGGCGAGACCGCGCCGCCACCGCCGCCACCGGAACCGGCGCCGGTGGCGCCGCCCAGCGATCCGGCCGTGCCGGACGTGCCGGTGGCCGGCGGTGCGCTGCCCGGAACCGGTGCCCCGCCGACGCCGGGTGCACGCCCCGCCGAGGGCGCAGTGGTGCCGCTGTACCGCGTGGAGACTGCCACCTATGCCGTGGTGCCGCCGCTGCTGCGCGAGACCTCGCTGGCCAGCCTGGGTACCTTCCACGAGCGCCAGGGCGAGCAGCGCCTGCTGTACAACCAGGGCGCATTCCGCACCGCCTGGGGCCGGTTGGTGGGGCAGAGCAGCGAGATCCACTGGAAGGGGGATGTGCAGCCCGGCTTCGATGGCGATGTGATGGGCCTGCAGGCCGGCCTCGACGTGTGGGCTGCGGCCTCCGACAACCACCGCAACCAGATCGGCGTGTTCGTCGGCCGCACCCGCGCGCAGGGCAAGACCACGGGTCTGGCACTGGGCTGGGAGAACGTGCAGGTGGGCCAGAACCGCCTGGACGACAAGCACGTGGGCCTGTACTGGACCTTCACCGGCAGCAGTGGCGGCTACATCGATGCTGTGGCGATGCAGAGCCGCTACGACGGCCGCGTGCGTTCCTCGCGTGGGCTCGGCTTCGGCATTAAGGGCGATGGCACCAGCGTGTCGGTGGAGGCGGGCAAGCCGCTGCTGCGGTTTGGGCAGTCGGCGTGGTGGTTGGAGCCACAGGTACAGGTGATCTGGCAGCGCACCTCGCTGGACGACCGCCGCGATGAGGTATCGAGCGTGCGCTTCGACAACGACAACGCCTGGACCGGCCGCATCGGCCTGCGTCTGGCCGGCGACTACCAGCTGGCCGACAACGGCTGGCAGCCGTATTTCAAGCTGAATTACTGGCATGGTCGTTCCGGCGAGGACCGCATCCGCTTCGACGACGACACGATCATCAATTCGCAGCGCTCACGCGCGCTCGAAGCCGGTGTCGGCGTGGTAGGGCGCTTCAACCGCACCATCAGCGCGTACGCGGTGGCCGACTACACGCGCGAGCTGGGCGGTGACCGCAATGAGAAGCGCCGCATCATCGAAGGCAACATCGGCCTGCGCGCGGACTGGTGACAACCGCAACCTTGGGTAGGTGCCGACCTTGGTCGCCACGAATCCCACCCACGCCATGACCTCTGCGCAGCCGGGCATAGGCGCAGCTCTATAGCAGCGGTGCGCACGCATCCGGTTCCACCAGCGCCCCGGCATGATCGGCCAACACCACCACCGCATGCAGCAACCCTTCCTCCACCTGCGGCGGACACTGCGCCTGCGCATCGTCCGTCTCGCGCGCCGACTGTGCAGCCAGCAACACGCCGCCGCAGGCGGACAATGCGGCAAGGCAGCGCGTCGCCTCGGCCAGTTCCCGACCGCGTGCCTCGCTGAGTTGCCGCTCGCGCCACGCCTGGCCGTCGGCTCCGTGGCTGTGTGCGATGCCGCGCAACCGGGCGAAGAACGCCGACGGCGGCGCCTGTTCGTTGGCTTCGGCGAGCGCATCTTCCAATGCCTCGGCTACGGCATTGGAGAGCTGCAGGCCGGGCAACGCGGCGCCGAGCAGTGCCTGCAGGCGTGGATAGGTGGGGAAGGGTTTGTTCATGGCGGCAACCTCACGGAGCAAGGCCACCTGCGGCATGCAAGGTGGCGGGCGGTGCGGGTTGGCGTGCCGGTCAAAATCAAAGAGAAAAAAAGCCGACGGATCACGTGGATCCCCACGCACCGCCCGCCATAGGCGAGCCGGTGCATTGTCGTGATTGCCGCAACGACGGCAACCCGTTCTCTTTGATGTTTGATTCAGGACGCCAATCCCGGCCAGCGCAGGAGGCGCCGACGGAGGCAACCTTCTCGCGTTCTACATGGCAATGACATGGGCAAAGTTGCAATTTACTGATCGCGTGCACGCTGTCTTGCTGCAACCCGCGGCGGGGCCAGATACGACAGTTCGCGCATGGCGAAAGCCATCACCTGCGGGCTATGCTGTGCGCCTGCCTCAACGACAAGGAAACGTCACATGCAGGTTCGCAAGGGAGTGCGTCGCATTGGTGCGCTGGTGATCGCGCTGGTGGCTGCCAACGCCATGGCCGATACGCCCAAGGCAATCGAAGTGCCCTCACCGGAGGCGGAGGCCGAGATCCTCAACCTGCTTGAACGGCAGGCGCTGTATCGCGACCGGGTGGACTGGCCTGGAACCCGCACACGACTGCAATCGGTGCAGGGCGACCCCGTGAAGCGGCTGGCGTTACTGCGCGAAGCCATTGCGGTCAGCACGGGCAATCATGGCGTATGGACGACGACCCAGCGCCAGAGCGAATCCCTTGCGCGCGCGCAGCAGGTCGGCGCCGCCGCCGTGGAAAGGGCCAAGGCCGCCGATGCGGTGGATGCGCGCATCGGCTGGCTGGTCATCGAGGGATATGCCTCCACGCCCGGCGCGACGCCACAGGAAGCGTTCCGCCAGAACATCCAGCGCGCCGCGCGGTGGCAGCAGGTCATCCGTAGCAAGGACGACGGCATGCGCTGTGGCTGGATCGTCGACCTGCGTGACAACAGCGGTGGCAACATGTGGCCGATGCTGCTGGGCATGGCACCGCTGCTGCGCACCTCGGTGGTGAACAACGAAGATGTGGGGGCGTTCGAAACCGCACAGGGGCCGGAGCGCTGGACGTTGACCGCGACCGCCGTGCAGCGTGCAGGCAAGTCGGTGCTGGACTTCGGCCAGTCCGGGTATGTGCTGCGGCAGCCCGGCGCGCCGGTGGCAGTGCTGTTCGGACCGCGCACCGGCAGTTCGGGCGAGGCCTCGGCGCTGGCGTGGCGTGGTCGTCCGCAGACGCGGAGTTTCGGTCAGCCCACTGCGGGTGTCTCCACTGGCAATGTCGTGCACACGCTCGCCGATGGCAGCCGCCTGCTGCTGACCACCAGCGTGATGCGGGACCGCAATGATCGTGGCGACGGCTTGAAGATCGAGCCCGACCAGCGCGTCGAGGGTGACGCCGCCACCGTGGCCGCCGCCCAAGCCTGGCTGCTGGCCCAGCCCGCCTGCCAGGGCACCCGGTCATGATCCTGATCGGCCAACAGGAACGGGTGCTGATCGTCGGCCCCACCGAAGCCCACCACTGCCTGCGCTGCCAGACGGAAACCGAATTCGCCCCGCAGCTGCGCTACAAAATGGCGCGCATCGACCTGCTGTTCGGCCTCACCTACCATCGCCGTTATGAGCTGGCCTGCACCCGGTGCGGGCACGGCTGGGTGCTGGACACCGACACCATGGACCAGCAGCTGGGTGGGGTGCCGATCCCGTGGCGGCATCGCTTCGGCCTGCCGCTGATGCTGGTGGTGGTGGCCGGTCTGGCGGCGTTGGGCTGGCTGTGGCGGCATGGATTCCTCGGTTGAGGAGCGGGCCTGCTAAAGTCTGCCCTGCAATCACGTACCGGAACCGACCATGGACCACGACACCCCGTTCGAACCCCTCAACGACCTCGAGGTGCGCCTGTTGCAGGCACAGGACGGCACGCTGACCGCGTCGCAGTTCCTCGACGGCCTGCTGACCTCGACGGCGTTCGTGCTGCTGGACAAGGCCATCGGTGAAGATGGCGCCTGGGACGAGAGCATCTCGCCGCTGGTGCTGACCAGCGAGAGCGGCGAGCCGATGTTCGCGGTGTTCACCGCCCCCGAGCGCGCGGGCCTGTGGCACGAGCAGCTGCCGCAGTTTGCGCATGCCATGCCGATCGCGGTGCACGCGCTGCTGGCCGGTATCGGCGACGGCGTCGGCCTGGTGCTGAACCCGGGCCTGGACGTGGGCATGGAGATGATTCCCGATGCGGTGGCGCAGCTGAAGCAGCGGGCTGCGGCGATCACCCGTGGGATGGCGCACTGATCCCGCGAGTGTCTGGTTGCCGGCCAGCGTCCGGCACTACCCGTGGTGCCGGACGGCGGCGATGGCTTGCAAGTGCGTCCTGTTCAATGGAGAGGAGCATCGTGGGCAGGCGTTCTAACCGATCGCTGTGGGTCTATGAGGTCGGCCTTGTTGCGGGTTTGGCACTGGTAGCTGCGTTCATCACCCGGTTCAATCCGGTGGAGACACTCCGGCTGGGTGGATGGCTGTTCCTCTTGATGCAACCCATCTTGTTGGGTGCTCATGCTGTCGACCACTTCTCGCGTAAGCGTCGTCGATAGACGGGCGATCGGTGCCGGCCAGCAGCCGGCATCACCAGGTGCTTCAGCGGGCGGCGGCGATGGCTTTCACCCGCGCCTTGGCCAGCGCTTCGCCGATGGCCGGCCCCTTCAGGTGTGTCGTATCCAGATCCCGTGCCTGCACTGACAGCGCCGCCTGGTGCAGGCGCTTGAGTGTTTCGCCCTGCGGGTAGTCGGCGTCCTCGAAGCCGAGCCGGCCGCGCTTGTCGGCCTCGCAGCACAGTGCGATGCGGGCCACGCGTTCCGGCCGGCGCAGCGCATCACAGCGGCCCAGCAGTTCCAGCACGGTGGCATCGCGCAGTTCGTCGATGCGGTGCACGTTCAAGTGCTCGCGGCACACCGCTTCGGCCAGCTGCTGGTGTTCGGTGGGAATCTTCAACCGCGCACACAGTGCCTTCAACGGCTTGATGCCGCGCTGCTCGTGCATGATGTGGCGCGGCCATTCCTCCGGCGGGGTCAGGCCCTTGCCGAGATCGTGGGTGAGGGCCGCGAAGCCGACCAGGTCATCGCCGGGGGCGAGCTTCGCGGCCATGTCGCTGACCATTTCCTGGTGGATGCCGGTGTCGACTTCCGGGTGGAATTCGGCACGCTGCGGTACGCCGTACAGTGCTTCCAGTTCGGGCAGGATTGGGCCCAGTGCCTGCGCATCGTGCAGCGTGCGCAGGAAGGCGGAGGGCCGTTCACTGACCAGCGCCTTGCGCAGTTCCTGCCAGACGCGTTCCGGCACCAGCGCGTCCAGTTCACCGCTGGCGGCGACCTCGCGCATCAGTGCCATGGTCTCTTCGGCGACGCTGAAGCCCAGTGGTGCAAAACGGGCCATGAAGCGCGCCGCGCGCAGCACGCGCAGCGGATCCTCAACGAAGGCCGGCCCGACATGGCGCAGCACGCGCTGTTCCAGGTCACGCACACCGCCATAGGGATCCACCAGCGTGCCGGTATCTTCGTCACAGGCAATCGCGTTGATGGTGAAGTCGCGGCGCTGCAGGTCTTCTTCCAGCGTCACCGCCGGATCGGCATCGACCACGAAGCCGCGATAGCCGCGGCCGGATTTGCGCTCGGTGCGCGCCAGCGCGTATTCCTCACCGGTCTTCGGATGCAGGAACACCGGGAAATCACGGCCGACGGCGGTGTAGCCCTGTGCTTCCATCTGCGCGGGCGTGGCGCCGACCACCACCCAGTCGCGGTCGCCGGCAGGGCGCTGCAGCAGGCGGTCGCGTACGGCGCCGCCGACAAGATAGATCTTCATGGGGGAATGATCGCACGGCCGGCACTACCAATACAGAGGCATCACGGCAGGCCGCGCCAGCCCGAAGCAGCACCCAGGCGGTGCATATTCCGATCGAGGCCAGCCGCCGGCACGACCGCTGTGCGATCAATCGCCGCCCTGCTCGGCGTCGGCCGCGCAGCTGAAGCGCTTGCGCTTGTCCACCAGGCGGCCCATCAGGCGGTCGCTCAGCGGCAGCGCATCACCATTGAGGCGCCAGTCGTAGATCACGCTGAAGGCCAGCACGCGGGCCACGTACTCGCGGGTTTCCTTGTAGCTGATGGTCTCGATCCACAGATCCGGATCGAAGCCCGGGCGTTGGCTCTGCCAGCGTGCTGTCGGCGTCGGCCCCGCGTTGTAGGCGGCGATGGTCACGTACGGCAGGCCATCGTACTTGTTCATCAGCTGGCGCAGATAGGCGGTGCCGATCGCGATGTTGGTGTCCGGGTCGTACAGGCTGTCGGCGCCGCCGTAGCCGGTCAGGCCGATGGACTTGGCCACGCTGGCACCGGTGGCCGGCAGCACCTGCATCAGGCCCATGGCGTTGGCAGGCGAGCGCGCACGCGGAGTGAAGGTGCTTTCGGCTCGGATCTCCGCAGCCACCCAGGCCGGGTCGATGGCATTGCGTGCCGACTCGCGGCGGATGGTGGCGTCGTGGTGCAGCGGGAAACGCAGGTCGTACAGGCGCTGTTCCTGCGGCTGCTTGCCGAGCGCGAACACGGCGCGGTCGAACCAGCCGTTGTCCTGCGCGACACGTACCGCCAGGCGGCGCTGGGTGTCATCGAAGCGCGACAGCGCGCTGTTCCATTCGGCCACGGCCCAGCTGGCGCGGTCGATCTGGTACAGCGCCATCGCGCGCTGGATGGCCGGGTCGCGCGCGACCGCTGCCTGTGCCTGCGCGCTGTCATTCGGCTTCCACGGGCACAGCGTGTAGCCCTGCTGCAGCTTGTCGGCGGCCAGGAAACCGTGGAAGGTCGGTGCGCGTGCGGCTTCGCGGAACAGCGGCTGCGCCTGCTGGGCCTGGCCGGTCTTCTCCAGCATCCGGCCTTCGAAGTAGCGCCAGCGCGGGTCGCTGCGCTGCTTGCTGCCCATCTTGCGGATGGCGGTCAGCGCCGCCGGCCAGTCGCCGCGCGACATCGCTTCGCGCACGCGCCATTCGTGCAGGCGTTCGTCATACGCCGATTCCGGCACCGCGTTGAGGCGGCGCGCCGAATCGGGCAGGTAGGACGCCACCGTCCACAGTGCGATCTGGTATAGCACCTGGCCCTGCTGCGCGGCACTCAGGCCCAGCGCCTGGGCGTACTGCGGCAGCTGCTGTTCGGTGGCGGCCGGGTCGGCCTTGGCCAGCTTGGCCAGGCCATCGGTGGCGATGCGCCGGCTGCGTTCGTTGCGCGGCCAGTTCAACGCGCTGGCATTGGGCTTGTCGACAAAGGCAGCGTAATTGTTCGCCAGCGCCAGGTCGGTGGCAGGCAGGCCACGCGCAGCGCTGCGCATCACGGCGGGCTGCTGCGCGTCGGCGGCGGCATCGATCCGTTCCCAGCGCAGGGCGTCGCTCAGGCCACCTTGCGCCTGCAGCACGGCGAAAACGGCATCACAGCCGTCCGGCAGCGACTTGCCGTTCTTGCGCCACAGGTCCTGCGCCTCGCTGATCCACTGCGGATCGACCTTGCCCGTCACCTGACGCGCGGTCAGTTGCGCACAGCGCAGGCCGGCGTTGTCGGTGGGCACCCAGTTGGCGAGCAGGGTGGGCCAGTCCTGGCGGCGTGCGACCGAGGGCAGCCACACGCTGCGGAACGTGTTGGCCACGGCCTGGCCGTCATAGCGCTTGAGGAAGGCCTGTGCCTGCGCGGTATCGACGGTGTCGATGTTACGGCGCAGGTTGGCGTACTCCAGCCATCCGTAAGCCGGATGGCGGCTGAGTGCAGCGGCCTGGCCGGGATCGAACTGGCCGCGTTCGGCGGCTGCGATCGCGGCCTTCAGCTGCGCGTTCTGGGCGTCGAGGGACTGGGCGTTGGCGCAGCCGATCAGCAGCGTGGTGGCCAAGGGCAGCAGGGACAGGGCAGTTGAAGTGCGTCGGGTCATGGCGACCAGCATAGCGGGCGATGGCTGAATTCAGTTTCGCATTGCGTGCACGCCGAGCGTCGGCAACGACAGCTGAATGACCCCGCGCAGGCCACTGCCGCAGGGGACGGGAGGCGTCGTAACGTCGGCCTTGGGCGAACGGCCCGGCTGCAGGGAGCGGCACATGGCGTTCAGTAGCGCAGGAAGAAGCGGTCCGCTGGCGGACATCAATGTCACGCCACTGGTGGATGTGATGCTGGTGCTGTTGATCATCTTCATCGTGACCGCGCCGATCGTGGCCCGGCCGATTGCCGTGCAGTTACCACAGGCCACCGATCGCACGATCGATCGCCCCGAACCGCCGCCGCCTATCGAGCTGCGCCTGGATGCTGCCAACCAGCTCAGCTGGAATGGCCAGCCCATGACGATCAGCGAGCTTCAGGCGCGCCTGCAGGCACAGGTGGGCGAACATGCCGGCAACCTGCCGGAGCTGCGCATCGCCACCGATCCGGCGGCCGAGTACGAAGGCATGGCGAGGATTCTGGCCGCGGCCGAGGCGACCGGTATGGAGCGGATTGCCTTCGTGCGATAGAGCGTTGTCTCACTGCCGCTCATGCGGTGATTGCTGCATGAGCGGCGCTTGCCCCGCTGACAGCGTCGCATCCAGGATCCGCAGAAAAGCCATTTCAATCTGCGCTGGAACCGGGGTCGGATTTGCTCGCCACTTTCCGCTCTCAGGGTCATGTTCAACGTCGAAAGCAGTCAACTCGGCTCTCTCGAAATTCACCACAACCGTCAGTCCCTCTCCCGAGGCCAAGGCCGCATTGCTGGGAGAGGGGTAGTCGTTGCACTCGATCACGCCGCCCGCTCTCGATTCGCCTGCCAGGAAAAGAAGCAGCGTCATCACCATCGTAACGCCCGGCGCGCCACTTTGCTGGTTTCATGATCGATCCTCCTGCGATTGGCTGGAGGTTCGAGTCTGCACCGGACCGATCAGCGGGGCCTTCTGAATCAAGCAATTTCAGACTACTTCTGAAACGGTTCGGCAAAGACCTGTTCGATAAATGCGGCAACTCCCGGCGCGCGATGTCGCGGCCGGCATCAAGGCCGCGTGCCGTGAACACCATCGCAAGGTCATAACTGCAGCTATCTGACGCAAAGCGCCTGTAATTGCGTCAATTCCACGTGAAAGAGTGTCGACCGTCACGCCGGGCCTTTTACCACTTGTTTACAAAGGAGACGCTGCCGCCATGCAGGGGGGAGCGCGGCAGTTCATGTCCCGACATTCCTTTGGAGAGAGAGCGAATGAATTACCTGCACCACCGCCCGTTGGCGGTTGCCGTCGCGCTGTGCGTGATGGCCCTGGCACCGCTGGGTGCCGCTGCACAATCCACCACCAACCTCGATGCGGTGGAAGTGACCGGCACCCGCATCAAGCGCGCTGAAGTCGAAGGCCAGGTGCCGATCCAGACATTGACGCGCGGTGACATCGAACGCACCGGCCTGACCTCGATCGGCGAAGTGCTGCAGCAGCTCACCGGTTCCGGTTCGGCGCTCAACGCCAAGTTCAACTCGTCCGGCAACTTCGGTTTCCCGCCCGATGGCAGTGGCGTGGGTGCCGGCTCGGGCCGGGCGACCTGCGCCACCTGGGGGCCAAGCGCGTGCTGGTGCTGGTCGATGGCATCCGCTGGGTCAATGAGTCGTCCGCCTCCGGCGTCGGCTCGGCCACCGATCTCAATACCATTCCGTTGGCCATCGTCGAGCGCATCGAGGTGCTGGAAGATGGCGCGTCGTCACTGTACGGCTCCGATGCCATTGCAGGCGTGGTCAACATCATCACCCGCCGCGATTTCGATGGTGGCCAGGTGACGCTGAACTACGGCGAGTACAGCAAGGGCGACGGCACCCAGAAGGGCGTGGACCTGGCTTGGGGCAAGAGCGGCGACCGCTTCAGCCTGTTCCTGGGCGCCAGCTGGACCAAGCAGGATCCGGTGTTTGCCAAGGACCGCGAACAGTCGCGCTTCCCGATTCCCGGCACCGGTCTGGCCTTCGGCAGCGGCGGCATTCCGCAGGGCCGTTTCATGTTCACCGACCCGAACACCGGTGCGGTGCAGAACATCGTGCCCAATTCCGGCGTGAGCAATCCGCGCTACGACGGCAGTGCCGGCTGCAGCCGCACGGATGACTACCACTGCTTCGCTACCGCCGACCGCTTCAACTTCGCCGAATACAACATGGTGCTGACACCGTCGGAGCGCAAAGGCCTGTTCGGCCAGTTCCGCTTCGACATCACCGACAACGTGCAGTGGTACGTCAAGGCACTGGGCAACCGTCGCGAGTCGACCAACCAGGCCGGCCCCGAGCCGCTGTTCTTCGGCCCCGATGGCGCCACCGGCAATCCGCTGGCCGACAACATCACCGTGTCCGGACTCAACCCGTACAACCCGTTCGGCTTCGATCTCGTCTCCGGCGACAACATGAGCCTGATCGGTCGTCGCCCGGTGGAGGGCGGTGCGCGCGTGTTCAAGCAGAAAGTGGACACCACCTACTTCGCCACCGGCCTGGTCGGTGACTTCCATGCCGCCGACCGCAGCTGGTACTGGGACGTCAACGGCATGTACAGCAAGAACAAGGCCGAACAGACCAACTACGGCAGCTATGACATCTACAAGGTGAACATGGCGCTGGGCGATCCGGCGGTGTGCGCGGCCACGCCAGGCTGCGTGCCGCTGAACATCTTTGGTGGCGTCGGTTCGATCACCCCGGACATGCTGAAGTGGATCCAGCCGGTGGTGCGCGACCGCAGTCAGAACGAGCTGAGCCTGTTCACCGCCAACCTGTCCAGCGAGCTGTTCTCGCTGCCGGCAGGTCCGGTCTCCTTCGCCACCGGTTTCGAGTACCGCAAGTACAAGGGCTCCTATCAGCCCGATCCGCTGACGGTGATTGGTCACTACAACGGCGTGCCGTCGCAGCCGACCTCCGGTTCCTACGATGTCAACGAGGCTTACCTGGAGTTGAGCGTGCCGATCTTCGCCGATTCCTCGTTCGGCAAGAAGCTGGACCTGAGCCTGGCCGGCCGTTATTCGGACTACTCCACCTTCGGTGGCGAGTTCACGCCCAAGTACGGCCTGCGCTGGCAGGTGACCGATGATTTCGTGCTGCGCACCACCTACGCCGAGGGCTTCCGCGCGCCGTCGATCGGTGAACTGTACGGCTCGGCGGCGCGTGCCGACCTGCAGCTGTTCGATCCGTGCTCGGTGGGCCTGGGCGGCACGCCGCCGCGTGGCAGCGCCGCCAACTGTGCCGCGCTGGGCGTGCCGGCCGGCTTCCAGCAGGCCAACTCGCAGATCTCGGTGACCACCGGCGGCAACCGCGAGCTGGACCCGGAACGTTCACGCAGCTTCAGTGCCGGCTTCGTGTGGAGCCCGTGGTTCGGCAACAATGCCTCGTGGTCGGAGCGCTTCGATGTGGAGGTGACCTTCTACCGCCATGCCATCGACGGTGCGATCCAGGCAATCAACGCGCAGACCCAGCTGGACCTGTGCGTGGAGACGCTGGACCCGATCTACTGTGACGGCATTACCCGTGCAAGCACCGGTGCGGTCAGCAGCTTCAACAACCGCCTGACCAACCTGGGGTCAATCAAGACCGACGGCTGGGACGTGGATCTGTTCTGGACGCTGCCGCAGACGTCCATCGGCCAGTTCAAGCTGGGCTGGAAGAACACCTTTGTCGGCCGCTACGAGGCCACCGGCGCGGCCGGGCAGAAGCAGCCGCAGAAGCCCGGCGTGGAAGTGGCTGACAGTTCGATTCCCGAATGGACCAGCAACGCCAGCATCGGCTGGACGCTGGACCGCTGGAGCGCCAACTGGACGGTGCGGCACATCTCCGAGCTGACCGAGAACTGTGGCGATGCCGCGGCCTTCCCGGTGTGCAGCAACCAGGCTGCGGGTACCAACACGCTGTCGGCCACCACCTTCCACGACATGCAGGTGGGCTACAAGATCGACTGGATGAAGGGGTTGCAGCTGACCGCCGGCCTGAACAACGTGTTCGACAAGGATCCGCCGATCTGCCTGTCGTGCTCGTTGAACGGCTACGACGCCTCGACCTACGACATCCCGCGAGGCCGTTACTGGTACCTGCGCGCGGACCTGCGCTTCTGATGTGAGGGTGGCAGCGCCGGACAGTTCCGGCGCTGCCTTGCGGATGTAGCGCCGAGCCCGCGCTCGGCTGATTCTCTGAGCCGAGCATGGGCTCGGCTCTACAGGTGCGGCGCGGTCGTACCCCGCGTCTGATCAGAACGCCCAGGTGAACGTCAGCGAGCCGTTGCGGCCATCGCCGTAGGCACCGTAGCCGTTGATCTGCGACAGGTACTTCTTGTCCAGCAGGTTGTTGAGGTTGGCCTGCACGCTGAACTCCGACGAGATGCGGTAGCGCACGAAGGCGCTGACCAGTGCGTAGCCGCTCTGCTCGATGCGGCCGTAGGCCGGCACCGGGTAGTAGATGCGGTTCTGCCAGTTGGCACCGCCACCGACGGTCAGTGCCTGCAGCGACTGCGGGGTGTAGCTGGTGAACAGCTTCAGTGCGGTCTGCGGCAGGTTGGTGTTGATGTCGGCGTCGTTGATGTCCTTGGCCACGTAGCGCGACGCACCGAAGGTCGCATTCCAGCCCGGGGCGAGTTCGCCGTTCACCTCGAACTCGAAGCCGCGGCTGACGGTGCCGCGTGCAGCGCGATAGGCGAACTCGTTCTGGCTGCCCAGCACCGGCTCACCGGTCGCCTGGCCGACGTTGTCCTGTTCGATGCGGAACACGGCCAGCGAGGCGTTCAGGCGGTTGTCGAACCACGCGCCCTTGACGCCAACTTCGTAGCTCTTGCCATCGACCGGATCGAGGTAGCCGCCATTGCGGTCCTTCAGCGTCTGCGGCTGGAAAATTTCGGTGTAGCTGGCGTAGGTCGAGTACGTCCCGTTGATGTCGAAGACCAGGCCAGCGTACGGCGTGGTCACCTTGTGCGCGCGGTCGGCGCCTTCACCCTCGCTCTTCCAGTCAGTGTAGCGTGCGCCAATGATCAGCTTCAGCGGATCGGCCAGCGACAGGCGCGCGGCCGCGTAACCGGCCTTCTGCGTGATGGTGCCCTCGCTGGCCAGGGCCAGCGGGTTCCAGTTCGGCTCACCGATCTTGCCCGTCCAGTTCAGATAGCTGGCGAACGGATCCCAGGTCTGGCCCGGGCCACCGACCTGGTAGTCGCCGTAGTTGGCGTACTCGCGCCTGTTGTAGCTGAGGCCGGCCATCAGCTGGTGCTCGCGGCCGAACAGCTGGAACGGGCCGTCAATGTAGCCATCAACGCCGGTGACCTTGCGCTCAGTGTTGTAGAAGCCTGCGGATGGCGAGATGCCCGCGCCGGTGGTCCTGTCGAAGTTCGATTCGCCCGTGGTCCAGTCGTTGTAGGCCGGGTAGAACAGTTTGTCGTCGGCCTTGGTCTCATCGTGCGTGGCGCCAACCTTGAACTTCCAACCATTGCTGAAGGCGTGCTGCAGGGTGGCGAAGGCGCGCTTGCTGGTGGTGTCCCAGTAGGTCCAGTCCGGGCTGGCGTTGAACGATTCGTCGTAGCCGGTGCGCGAGCCATCCGAATACAGCATCGGGAAACCGCCCCAGGTCGCGCCGTTGGCGCGTTTCTGCTGGTAGTCGTAGCCCACGCTCAACTGGGTGTCCGGAGTCAGGTCGGCGTCGATGACGGCATAGCCCAGCGTCTTGCGCTGGTTGTAGCGGTCCATCTGGCCATCGGTGTCCAGGTAGCTGCCGATTACGCGGCCGCGCACCGTGCCACTGGCGTTGAGCGCGCTGCCTACGTCCACGGTGGTGCGGGTGCGGCCCCAGCTGCCGACGTTCACCGACACGCTGCCGGCCAGCTCGGCACTGTCGGCATGCTTGCGGATCAGGTTCACCGACGCGGACGGATTGCCGGCACCACTGAGCAGGCCGGTGGCGCCACGCACCACTTCCACGCGGTCGTACAGTGCAAGGTCCAGGCCGGAATCACCGTAGCTCCAGTTCTGCACCATCTGCGTGGGCAGGCCATCGAACTGGTAGGCGTCGATGTAGAACCCACGTGCGTAGAACTCGGTGCGCTCGCTGTCGGACTGGGTACTGGTCACGCCGGTGGTGTTGGCCAGCACGTCGATGATGTCGTCCAGGTTCTGATCTTCGATGCGCTGGTGGCTGATGATGCTGAGCGACTGCGGGATCTCGCGCGGTGCCAGGTCGAAGCGGGTACCGGCCGAGGTGCGGCGCACCGAATAGCCTTCGGCGCGTTCGCCCTTGACCACCACCTTGTCCAATGTGGTCGGGTCGGCGGCGGTGTCGGCGAAGGCGGCCGGGGCCGGGGCCAGGGCGCAGAGTGCAACGAGTACGGCAACGGACAGCCGCTGCGGCTGCGGGATACGGAAGGCGGAACAGGTCATGGGGGTCCTGGACGAGCACGCGCGCTCGGCCGGCATCCAGAAGGCGAGGCGCTACGGGGGGGAAACGGGCGGGCAGGCCGTCCTGGCACCACCGGAAACGTAAGAAATGGTAATACGAACTATTCCTATTTACAAATCATGAACGAGGTAGGCACTCACGCGGGCCGCGACGCAGCGCATTGGGTTCAGCGCAGCAGCGGCAGCGGATCGCGCGCGCCATCGGCGCCGTAGATGCCCCAGTGCAGGTGGGGCGGCGTGCCCTGGGCATTGCCGCTGTCGCCTACATGCCCGAGCAGGTCGCCGGCCTGGACCACCTGGCCGCGCGCCAGGCCCTCGGCCCAGTCGTCCAGATGGGCGTAGTAGTAACGTTCACGCCCGGGCCCGATCACCCAGACCTGGCGGCCACCGAGGCCGCGCTCGCTGACATCCACGACGACGCCGGCGGTGGCACTGCGCACCGGGGTGCCGCGCCTGGCGAAGATGTCGATGCCGGCGTGGGAGCGGTCACGGCCGCGCGGCGCGCCGAAGGTATCGGCGATCTGGCGGGGCCGCACGCCTTCCACCGGCACCGGAAGCTCGGTGGCCGGAGGCATCCGCGAGAGTGTCCACAGCAGTTTCGGTGCAGCGGCCCATGGGCTGTTCCACAGCGCCATCGCAGCAACGATCGCGATGACCAGCCACAGGCCGCGCAGCAGCCAGCGGCGCAGGCGACGGGCGGGGGAGGGAGGTGTGTTCATGGTCTCCGACTGTAGCGCCGAGCCATGCTCGGCGGCTGTTGCTTTGCGGTCAAAGCGCAGTCGAGCATGGCTCAGCGCTACAGAACCGGGGCCAGCGGCACTTTGAAACTGCGCTTCAACGTTCCCAGTGCCACCGAGGTGCGGAAGCGCTCGATGTTGTCATCGCCGCCGAACAACCGCTCGGTGATCGCCTCGTACTCCTCCATCGACGCGGCCGACACCAGCAGCAGGAAATCGCCGTCGCCGGTGATCGAGTAGCACTGCTGCACCGCCGGGTCGTCCTGCACGCGGCGCTTGAACGGCGCCACGTGATCACGTTGCTCGCTGACCACGCGCACTTCGACGATGATGGTCAGCGGTCGCCCGACCTTGGCTGCGGCGACTACCGCCACGTTGGCCGAGATCACACCGCTGTCCTGCAGGCGTTTGATGCGGCGTTGCACGGCCGGGGTGGACAGGTGCACGGTCTCGGCGATCTCGCGCTGCGGCAGGGTGTTGTCCCGCTGCAGCAGGTCGAGGATGGCGCGGTCGAAGCTGTCGAGCACGGGGGCGATGGCCATGGCGAGCAGAAGTTGCACGAACAGGCTGTCAATTGAGCCAAGTGCTCGGCGCGGGCGCAATAGACTTTGCCCATGCAGACCTCACGATTTGCGCCGATGTTGCCGGCGCTGGCGGTGCTCGGCTCGGTCACCTCGCTGGCCATTGGCACTTCCTACGCAAAACACCTGTTCCCGCTGATCGGCGCCCAGGGCACCAGCGCGCTGCGCGTGGGCTTCTCGGCGCTGTTGCTGCTGCTGTTCTGGCGGCCGTGGCGCTGGAAGACCGGCCGCGCGGACGCGATCACCCTCCTGCGCTACGGGCTCACCCTGGGGCTGATGAACCTGCTGTTCTACATGGCCCTGCGCACGATTCCCTTCGGCATCGCGGTGGCCATCGAGTTCACCGGGCCGCTGACGGTGGCGATGCTGTCATCACGTCGGCCCATCGATTTCCTCTGGGTGGGCTGCGCGGCCGTGGGGCTGCTGTTGCTGCTGCCGATCGGCGGCGGCCCGGGGCTGGATCCGGCCGGCGTGCTGTATGCGATGGGTGCTGCGGCGTGCTGGGGCCTGTACATCGTGTTCGGCAAGCGTGCCGGCCACCTGCACGCCGGGCATTCGGTGTCGCTGGGGCTGCTGGCGGCTTCGCTGGTGGTGGTGCCGGTGGGCGTGGTGCATGCCGGTGCCGCGCTGCTCGACCCGAAGATCCTGGCAGCCGGGCTGCTGGTGGCGCTGGTGTCCAGCGCGATCCCGATGTCGCTGGAAATGATGGCGCTCAAGCGCCTGCCGAAGGAGACCTTTGGCATCCTGATCAGCATGGAGCCGGCGGTGGCCGCGCTGTGGGCGATGCTGCTGCTGCACGAGCACCTGCACGGGCTGCAGTGGCTGGCGATCGGCTGCACGGTGTTGGCCTCGGTGGGCAGCACGATGACCGCGCGGCGGTTCAAGGTGCCGGTGGTGCAGGCCGGGTAGCGGCAGAGAGCGTGCGGACCAACGGTCCGCACCTACCGTAACGGCGAGTCAGCGCAGGGCGTCGGCCGGGACGTCGATCTGCATCGCCAGGGCGAGGTGATCGGAGAACGCGGCCGGTACGGCTTCCACGGTGCGGGTCTGCAGGCCGCTGCTGACCAGGATGTGGTCGATGGCGCGGTCCGGGCGCCAGCTGGGGAAGGTGGGCACGATGCAGCCCGGGGGCTGCAGCCGGGTCTTCTGGTACAGCACCTGCATTTCCGGGCGTTCGGCCAGGCAGTTGAAGTCACCCATCAACACCGCGTTGGGGTGGTCGGACAACAGCTCGGCGATGAAGCCCAGCTGCGACATCCGCGAGCCCGCGCCCAGCGACAGATGCGCCACTGCCACCGCCAGGCCATCGGCGCCGTCGCCGAACTTGGCCAGCAGCACGCCGCGCCCGCCGATGCGGCCGGGCAGGGCGTGATCCTGCACTTCAACCGGTTCCAGCTTGCTCAGCAGGCCATTGGCGCTGGATGCGACCCCGCCCATGCGCCGGTTCGGCTGGTGACTCCAGTAGTTGAAGCCGGCGCGTTGGGCCAGGTAGTGGGTCTGGTTGGTGAAGCCCGAACGCAGGCTGCCCGGGTCGGCCTCCTGCAGGCCGACGATGTCATGGTCGCGCGCCAGCGTGGCGATCGCGTCCAGGCTGCTGCGCTTGCGACCCGCCGGCAGCGCATGTGACCAGCTGCGGGTCACATAGTCGCTGTAGCGGCGGGTACTTGAGCCGGCCTGGATGTTGGCCGTCAGCAAACGCAGGGTCCGTGTGCGGGGGGAATTCACGGCCGGGAACAACGTCCTTTGGATCAGTGAGCCTGGGCCGCACCGCGTTCGCGGGCGATCAGGTGGTCGGCAATGCGCAGCATGTCCGGGAAGCTCTTGCCCTTCACCAGGTACTTGCCGTTGACGATGATCGACGGGGTGCCGCTGATCTGGCTGCGCTGGGCGAACTGCTTGGCCGAGTTGGTCTTGGCATTCACCGCGAAGCTGCCCATGGTGGCGGCGAACTGCTTCGGATCGACGCCGTAGGCGGCGTAGAACTTGGCGATGTCTTCCACCGAGTCACGGCCGCGCTCGCCCTTCAGGGTCTTCTGCGAGTGGATGGCGGCGTACAGCGCTTCGTGGGTCTTTTCCTGCACGCCCAGGGTCTGCGCGGCGTAGAAGGCACGGGCGTAGTCATCCCAGGTGCCGCCGAACATGGCCGGCACGTAGACGAAGTTCACGTCGCTGGGCAGGCCGGCCTTCCACGGGCCGACCAGCGGCTGGAACGCGGCGCAGGCCGGGCAGACGTAGCCGAAGATCTCGGTCACTTCGATCTTGCCGGCAGCCGGCTGGAACGGCTGGCCGTTCGGGATCACCTGGTAATCGGCGCCTTCCACCGGGGCCGGGCCGGTCAGCGCGGCGGTGGTCGGGGCCGGCGCCGCGGCGGGGGCGGCTTCGGCCGGGGCCTTTTCGCCTTCGGCGGCCGCCGGAGCGGTGCCTTCGCTGCCCGCGGCCGGAGCGGCCGGCTCGGTGGCCGCCGGAGCTGCAGCCGGTTCGGCCGGCGCCGCGGTGGTGTTGGTGCTGCCGTCGTCGGCCTTGCAGGCCGCCAGGATCGGCAGCAGCGCTGCGAGGGCGAGGGCGTAACGGATCTTCATGGGAACGTCTCCAGCATCTGGAAAGGTGGGGGCCGGCGCCAGGCGCCAGCCAGGGGGAAATGATGACATGCGGCGGCGACAGCGCCGTGTCGATGGTGTGTGTTGGTTCAGCGGCCGCGGGCGGCGCGGGCCTGGGCGATCAGGGCCGAGGCGATGCGCAGCTGGTCGTCGAAGCTGTTGCCGCGCACCAGATACTGGCCATTGATGATCAGCGCCGGGGTACCCGGGATCCTGGTGCGCTGGGCGAACGCACGGGCGGCATCGACCTTCTTCTGTACGGCATCGCCGCGCAGGGCCTGCAGATAACGGTCCGGGGTCACCCCGTAGGCCTTGTAGAAGGTGGCAAGCTCATCGGCCGAAACGTTCTGCATCGGCAGCGAGCCATCCTGGTGCAGGGCCTTGAAGACCGCCGCGTGGCTGCGCTTGGCCACGCCGACTTCGTCGGCGGCGTAGTAGGCCAGGGCCCATGCATCCCAGGCGCCACCGAAGGCGGCCGGTACCGGGGTGAAGCGCACGTCGGCCGGCAGCTTGGCCGCCCAGGCTTCCAGTTGCGGTTCAAAGTGGGCGCAATGCGGGCAGGTGTAGCCGAAGACCTCGACCACCTCGATCTTGCCGGCCAACGGCTGGAACGGGCCCGGCTGCGCGATGCGCTCGTAGTCTTTGCCCTCGACCAGCGGGGCATTGGCGGGGGTGGCGGCGCAGGCTGCCAGCGGCAGCAGTACCAGCACGGACAACAGCAGGCGGGAAATCAACCTCATCGACACGCATCTCCGTTGAAAAAAGCAACGCCGGCGCAGCCGCCGGCGTGAAGGAACATACCGCAGCCGTGGGCCGACGTGGCGGCCCAGGCCGACCAGTGGTGGTCAGGGGGCGGCAGCCGGTTGCGTCGGCGTAGCTGCAGCGGCCACGTCGTCGGCCTTGTTGTGCAGGCCCTGCAGGTAGCTCGACAGCGCCTGCACCTCCTGCTCGCTCAGCTTCTGCGCGACCGTGGCCATGATCTGGAAGTGTGCCTTGTCGGTCTCGTTGGTCTGGCCGGCCTGGTACTCCTGCAGGCGGCGCGCGACATAGCTGGCGTGCTGGCCACCGAGATGCGGATAGGCCGGGCCGGGATTGCCGGCACCGCTGGGGCCATGGCAGGCCATGCAGGCCGGCAGGCCGCGCTTGGCATCGCCGCCGCGGTACAGCTGCTGGCCGATCTCGTAGAACTTCATGCCCTTGTAGGGGCCCTCGGTGACCGCCGTGTCATCGGCGATGCCGGCGTTGGCTTTCTGCGTGGCGAAGTAGGCGCCGATATCACGCATGTCCTGCGGGGTGAGGTTCTGCACGAACGGCACCATCGCCACTGCTGCGCCGGAACTGCGCTGGCCATTGGCGATCAGCGCCATCTGCTGGGCCACGTAGCGTTCGCTCTGGCCGGCAATGGACGGATACATCTCCACCGTGGAATTGCCGTCGACGCCATGACAGGCCGCGCAGGCCGAGGCCTTGGCCTGGCCGGCCTTGGCATCGCCCCAGTGGGTCTTGCTGAAATCCACCTCCAGCGAGGCGGTATTGATCGGCCCGTTGTCGGGCAGCGGGGTCAACGTGGTCTGCGCGAACGCAGCAGCGGCAACGACTACAGCAGTGGCAAGGGCGGATACGGCAAGAACGCGAGCGTGGCGCATGCTGAAGCTCCGTATGGACCGGGCCGGGCGGCGGCCGCCGGCATCGCCCGGATTATCAACGCCGTTTCAGCACACGGTCAACGCAGCAGTGCAGCAAAATGGCCGCAGCGGCCGCCGGCACGGGCGCGCGGCGCCGCAACATGCGATCCTAGGCACATGTCATTGCTCATCGAACGCGCCCGTTACCACCTTTCGGCCCACAACGTGCGGCAGCTGCCGCCCGACGAAGGCGCCGAAGTGGCCTTCGCCGGCCGCTCCAACGCCGGCAAGTCCAGTGCGCTCAACGCGCTGACCCGCCAGAACGCGCTGGCCCGTGTCTCCAAGACCCCTGGCCGCACCCAGCAGCTGGTGTTCTTCCAGGTCACCCCGGAAGCGCATCTGGTCGACCTGCCAGGTTACGGCTACGCCAAGGTGCCGCTGGACCTGCAGGCGCACTGGCAGGCCTTCATCGACAAGTACTTCCGCACCCGCGAAGCCCTGAAGGGGCTGGTGGTGGTGATGGACATCCGCCATCCGCTGAAGGACTACGACCGGCAGATGCTGTCCTACGCCGTGCAGCGCGGCCTGCCGGCGCACGCGTTGCTGACCAAGGCCGACAAGCTCAGCCGCAGCCAGCAGATGCAGTCCCTGCAGAAGGTGCGCAAGGAGCTGCAATCGGCCTACGGTGACAGCGTCAGCGTGCAGGTGTTCTCCGGCGAAGACCGTACCGGCGTGGACGAAGCCCGCGGCGTGATCGGCGGCTGGCTGGGGCTGGAGTAAGGCATCCCCTGCCTTCCTGTAGAGCCGAGCCTACGCTCGGCTGTGGAATCCCGGCACGCTGAGCGCGGTAGCCGAGCATGGGCTCGGCTCTACACGGGTCATTTCAACGGCGAATACTCCGCCGGCACCCACGCATAGGCCTTGCCCTCGCCACGCACATGGCCCAGGCCGGGGAACGGCAGGTGCGCACCGGCCACCCACCAACCATTGGCGGTGGCCTGCTGCAACAGCGCCCGCCGGCTGGCGATGGCCGCATTGCGGTCCGAATCGGCCTCGAATGCCGCTTCCGGGTGCGCGAACTGCACCGCATGGAAGTGCAGCACATCACCCCATACCAGCAGCGACTGGCCCTGGCTGTCGAACCGGTAGGAGACATGGCCGGGGGTGTGGCCATGGGTGTCCATCGCCACCGCGCCGCCGGGCAGGGCATCGCCGGGGTTGAAGGTGCGCAGGTGGCCGCTGGCCTGGTACGGGGCTACCGCATTGCGCGCCAGCGGGAAGGCGAAGCGCACACCCTTCGGCGCGGTGGCCTCGCTGGCCGGGTTGAGCCAGTAATCGGCATCGGCCCTGGACAGCCACACCGTGGCATTGGGGTAGGCCGGCGTACCCTGCGCGTCGAGTACGCCGCACAGATGGTCCGAATGGGCGTGCGTCAACAGCACCTCATCCACCTCGGCCGGGTCCACGCCGGAGGCGCGCAGATTGCCCAGCACCTGGCCCAGGCCGGGGCCGAAGCACTGCGCGGTGCCGGTGTCGACCAGGGTCAGGTGGTTGCCCTGGCGGATCAGGAACGCATTGATCGCGGTCTGCAGGCCCTTCTTGTCTTCCGGCACGTAACGGCCTTCCAGCAGGCGGCTGACCAGCGTCGGCGGCACGTCC
The DNA here is from genome assembly GCF_032025805.1 of Stenotrophomonas maltophilia group sp. msm1. Taxonomy (NCBI): domain Bacteria; kingdom Pseudomonadati; phylum Pseudomonadota; class Gammaproteobacteria; order Lysobacterales; family Lysobacteraceae; genus Stenotrophomonas; species Stenotrophomonas maltophilia group sp. msm1. Next base: position 732 of record NZ_JAVSKH010000001.1, on the reverse strand, counting down.
ACCACTTCCTGCCGACCCAGCGCGACCACGCCGTCGAACAGGGCGGTGACCTGCAAGGCGCCGACGCGCTGGTGGTAGACGCCCGGTACCTGTCGGGTGGGGGCGGGCGAGGTGGCTTCGGCCAGCGCGGCCAGCGGCAGGGAGGAGAGGGCCAGCAGCAGGGCGGAGCGAAGGGGAAGGTGGCGCAGGGTCATGAGGGGTCTCGGTGGATGACGGGCGGTTCTGTTGGCCTAGCGTGCCGTGGCTGGCGTGTGCGCGGCGCTCAAACCACTGCGTGGAATGCTCAGGGGGGGGCTGCAGGGCTGCGCCCTGCACCCGCAGAGGCAACGGCCGCAGCCGAAGCAACAGCAACAGCAACAGCAACAGCAACAGCGGGCTATCCGTGGGATGGCGGGGTGGGTCCGGTTGCGGGAGACGCCGTAAACCCATCCCTGGGGGCTTGGCCGCGGCATCCATGCCGCGGACACTCCCGCAACCGGACCCACCCCGCCTTCGACAGTTTTCCGCGATCTGTTGGAAATTCTCTTTGGGTCAGATCCGTTTTCCGGAGGAAAACGGATCTGACTCCAGATCGATTTCGATATCTGACAGATGTGTCGACCAAGGTCGACACCTACCAACAGTCGCGAAGATCTGTCAGAGGTGGGGCGGTGTGGGTGGGCAGGACCGTTGGCGCCATGGATGGCGCCATCGAGCCCCCATGGATGGGTTTACGGCGTGTCCTGCCCACCC